>JBARCK010000033.1:0-24766 GCA_049794015.1 Sulfitobacter sp.
TCTTTGCCGAAAGACTATTGCGAGATGATGGCACTGGAAAACGGCGGGCGGATTAACCTTGGTCGGGAACAGTGGTGGCTACATCCGATTTTCGACATGACGGACAAAAAGCGGATCAAGCGGACATGCAATCACGTTTTGCTTGAGACCCGTAACCGTGCGGAATACGGCGGGTTTCCTGGGAACGGTCTGGAAATTGCTGGAAGTGGTGGAGGCGACGCGCTGTTGTTTCTGTTCGAGGATGGCCAATGTGCTGATGACGTTTTTGAGTTTGATCACGATGCACACGTGGTCAGGAAGACGAAGTGGACTGCACGTGATCTGCTTGAGAAAAGGGAAAGCCAATAATGTTCTACCGTGAAGCAGGCGATTTTAGCTCTACATACGCCGAGGACCAGCAAACCTTTCCGATCAAGTTTGATCGGTATCGCTATTACGTGGTGCTGTTCATCGCCATCGTGGTTATTCCTTTTGTCGTAAATGACTACTGGGTCAACTCACTGCTGATGCCCTTCCTGATCTATGCGATTGCGGCGATTGGGTTGAACATTCTGGTTGGCTATTGTGGGCAGGTTAGCCTAGGAACGGGCGGTTTTATGGCTGTGGGGGCCTATGCCTGTTACAAGCTGATGACCTCGTTCCCCGATGTCAGCATGTTGATCCATGTGATCCTCGCCGGGCTGATCACGGCGGCGGTGGGCGTTTTGTTCGGACTGCCTTCCTTACGGATCAAAGGCTTCTACCTTGCTGTTGCAACGCTCGCTGCGCAGTTCTTTCTTGTTTGGCTGTTTAACCGGGTGCCATGGTTCTACAATTACTCTGCCTCGGGTCAGATTTCTGCACCTGAGCGCACGTTCTTTGGCGTCAATATTACCGGGCCAAATACCGAAGCTTGGGCGACCTATATGTTCTGTCTGATCTTCACCATCGCCAGTGCGTACATCGCCCGTAACCTGACGCGTGGGTCGGTGGGGCGCAAATGGATGGCCATTCGCGATATGGATATCGCGGCCGAGATCATCGGGGTGAACCCGCTGCGGGCCAAACTGACGGCCTTTGCTGTATCGTCGTTCTTTATCGGCGTGTCGGGGGCATTGTTCTTTGCGATCTATCTGGGCGCGGTTGAGGTGGGCGAGGCCTTTGGCATCACCAAGTCGTTCCTCGTGTTGTTCATGATCATCATTGGTGGCTTGGGCAGTATCTTTGGCAGCTTTGCCGGGGCCGCATTCTTGGTCCTGTTGCCCGTCGCTCTCAAGGTTGTGGGCGTGGATTGGCTCGGCTGGCCCACAGATATCGTGGCGCATTTGCAGCTTGTTATTGTGGGGGCCTTGATCATTATCTTTCTGATCGCAGAACCACATGGCATCGCGCAGCTGTGGCGCGTTGCGAAAGAGAAACTAAGATTGTGGCCATTCCCGCACTAGGGGCGGTCGCGAAAAAAGAGGTGGGGCAAACCCTGCCATGAAACCAAATCGGATAAAATCCAAGGGAGGAAACACCGATGAAATATAAACTAGGAACAATGGCAGTGGCCGCGATGATGGCGGCAAGCCCGGTCATGGCCGATCTGGTATTCCCATCACTGAGCTATCGCACAGGCCCCTATGCAGCGGGCGGTATCCCGTTTGCGGATGGCTATGCGGATTACTTCACCATGATCAACGCCCGTGATGGCGGCATTGGTGGCGTGATGACCAAAGTGATCGAATGCGAGACCGGCTATAACACCGAAAAAGGTGTGGAATGTTACGAGTCCACCAAGGGCGAAGGCGCGTTGGTCTATCAACCGTTGTCCACAGGTATCACCTATCAGTTGATCCCAAAAACCACTGCGGACAACATCCCGATGCACACCATGGGCTATGGCCGTACCTCTGCTGCAAACGGCAAGGTGTTCAGCCACACGTTCAACTATCCTGCGAACTATTGGAATGGTGCGTCTGGTGCGGTGAACTATCTGCTGGAGCAAAACGGTGGTGATCTGAACGGCAAGAAAATTGCGCTGGTCTATCACAACTCTGCCTACGGCAAGGAACCAATCCGCACGTTGCAGGAACTTTCCGCCAAGCATGGCTTTGAATTCGTCGAAGTACCCGTGGATCACCCCGGTCAGGAGCAGAAATCACAGTGGCTACAAATCCGCCGTGACAAGCCGGATTATGTGGTCATGTACGGTTGGGGCGTCATGAACCAGGTTGCGGTTCAAGAAGCGGCAAACATCCGGTTCAACATGGAAAACTTCATCGGCATTTGGTGGTCTGGCTCTGAGAACGACGTGCTGGCAGCAGGCGATGCGGCCAATGGCTATAAGGCACTGACGTTCCACGCGGTTGGTGACGATTTCCCAGTGTTTGACGATGTGAAAACCCACGTTGTTGACGCGGGCAATGCAGCAGGTGCGGGTGATCAAATCGGTACCGTCCTCTATAACCGTGGTTTCTATGCGGCGATGTTGGCGGCAGAAGCGGCGAAGACCGCGCAGGAAATTCATGGGGTCGCGGATATCACGCCTGCCATGATGCGTGACGGTATGGAAGCACTGAAGATCACCGAAGCACGGATGACCGAACTCGGCATGCCAAACTTTGGGCCAAGCTTTGATGTGTCTTGCGAAAACCACGGTGGTCCCGGCCTAGTTGGGATGACCCAGTGGGATGCATCCGCGAAAGAGTGGAAGCTGATCTCTGACTTCGCTCCTACGGACGCGGACGTGATTGGACCGCTGATCGATGAAGATTCCAACGCCTATGCTGCGGAAAACAACATCGATCCAAGCTGCGGCTAAACGCATCTTTTCCGGCGGCAGCACCTGTTGCCGCCGGAGTTCTAAGGTATTTGTAAAAGGGTGAACCCCATGCTGGATTCCGCCACAACCGCTGAGACACAAGTTGAGAACCTATTAGAGGTGAACAACATTGAGGTGATTTATAACCACGTGATCCTTGTGCTGAAAGGCGTGAGTTTGAATGTGCCCAAGGGTGGGATCACCGCGTTATTGGGCGGCAATGGTGCGGGCAAAACGACGACGCTTAAGGCGATATCGGGGTTGCTGGCGTCAGAGCGCGGTGAAGTCACCAAAGGGTCAATCAAGTATCGCGGCAAAGATATTCAGCACACGGACCCTGCCGAAACCGTAAAGAGCGGTGTCGTGCAAGTGATGGAGGGGCGTCATTGTTTTGAACACCTCACAGTTGAGGAAAATCTGCTGACCGGGGCATACACGCGCACCGAAGGCAAAGGTGCGATCGCTGCGGATCTTGAGATGGTCTATGAATATTTCCCGCGGTTGCGTGAGCGGCGCAAATCACAGGCTGGCTATACGTCGGGCGGGGAACAACAGATGTGTGCCGTTGGGCGCGCGCTGATGTCACGACCCGAAACGATTTTGTTGGATGAGCCGTCTATGGGACTGGCCCCGCAATTGGTTGAACAGATTTTCGAGATTGTGAAAACGATCAACGAAAAGGAAGGCGTGACTTTCCTTTTGGCCGAACAGAACACCAACGTCGCGCTGCGGTTTGCGCACTACGGGTACATTTTGGAATCTGGTCGCGTCGTGATGGATGGGCCGGCCAAAGATCTGCGCGAAAATCAGGATGTGAAAGAGTTTTACCTTGGCATGTCGGATGAGGGGCGCAAATCGTTCCGTGATGTACGGAGTTATCGCCGCCGCAAGCGTTGGTTGAGCTAAGGTTACGACCCCCTTTACGATCTGTTGTTTTAGAAAGCCTGCTGTATGACTCTGCCCTTTTTTGATGATCTGGAAACCCGCAGCGCTGATCAACGCGAGGCATCGCAGATCGCGCAACTTGGGGCTTTAGGCGTGGATGTGCAGACCATCGCTGATCTGACAAATCTGCCGGTGCTGCGCAAAGCTGACCTTTCAGAGCGCCAGAAATCGCAACCACCCTTTGGCGGGTTGAGCGTTGGTAACATCAGCCATGTTTTCCAATCCCCCGGTCCAATCTATGAACCCGGTGCCTTGGAAAACGATTGGTTTCGCATGGGCCGCTTCCTTCATGCAGCGGGGATTGGGGCGTCAGACATCGTGCAAAACTGCTTTGGCTATCACCTGACGCCTGCGGGCCACATGTTTGAAAGCGGCGCGCGGGCAGTGGGGGCCAAGGTGCTGCCCGCTGGCACAGGACAAACTGAATTACAGGTCGCGGCGGCGCGGGATATTGGCACAACGGCCTATGCGGGCACGCCTGATTACCTCAAGATCATTCTTGAAAAAGCGGATGAAATGGGCGTTTCCCTTGGTCTCACCAAGGCTGCGGTGGGCGGTGGCGCTTTGTTCCCGTCACTGCGCCAATATTACATTGATCGCGGTATCGCTTGCCTACAATGTTATGCCACGGCTGATCTGGGCAATGTCGCTTATGAATCGGAAGCGATGGAAGGCATGATCATCGACGAAGGTGTGATCGTAGAAATCGTCACGCCCGGCACTGGTATTCCCGTGGTTGAGGGCGACGTCGGCGAAGTTGTCGTGACATCACTTAACCCAGACTATCCGCTGATCCGTTTTGCTACCGGAGATTTAAGTGCTGTTATGACCGGGCAAAGCCCTTGTGGACGCACCAATACCCGGATCAAAGGGTGGATGGGCCGCGCGGATCAGACCACCAAGATTAAAGGCATGTTTGTGCGTCCCGAACAGGTTGCCGCATTGGTCGCGCAGCATGCTGAGATCATCAAGGCGCGCGTGATTGCCAGCCGGGTTGGCGAACAGGATGTGATGACGGTTCAAATCGAAAGCGATGGCGGAGATGCGGACGCTTATGCCCAATCTGTCGTGCAATTGCTAAAGCTTAAGGGCAAGATTGTTATGGCCGACCCCGGTAGTTTGCCGCGTGATGGACTAGTGATCGAAGACCAACGCAGCTACGATTGAACCGTGTGACAGGCCCCGTGACAACAGCGCACTGGAAATCCCGACAGAAATCGTCGAAATAGGGGCATGACCCCAAGCGCGACACCCCCTTTACGCAAAAACAAGCCCCGCGATGGGGCCTTTGGGCTTGCTGGGGCCGCCGTTCTTGTGGCCTGCATCTGCTCTTTGCCAATGCTTGCCGTGGTCGTTGCCGCCCTAAGTGGCGGGACAGAGACAGTTCAGCATTTAATCGAAACCGTGTTGGGGCGCTATGTCACAACAACGCTGTTTCTGGTGGTGATGGTGTCCATCGGGACGTTCGCAATTGGGGTTGGCGCGGCGTGGCTGGTGACAATGACGCGGTTCCCCGGTGCTAAGGTGCTTGAGATTGCGCTGGTGCTGCCGCTGGCGTTTCCGGCCTATGTTTTGGCCTATGCCTATACCCATGTGCTGGATCACCCGGGCATTGTGCAGGCAACTTTGCGCGATGTGACAGGATGGGGGCCGCGCGACTATTGGTTCCCTGAGATTAGATCCTTGGGCGGCGCTGCGGCAATGCTGATCCTCGTGCTTTATCCTTATGTTTACCTTCTCGCGCGCGCCGCGTTTCTACAGCAAAGCGGTACAACCTTTCTGGCGGCCCGTGCTTTGGGGTCAAGTGCGTGGGCCGCGTTCTTTAAGGTGAGCCTACCGCTTGCCCGTCCGGCGATTGCGGGGGGCGTTTTGCTGGCGGTGATGGAGACAATCGCGGACTTTGGCACGGTTGCCTATTTCGGCGTGCAAACCTTTGCCACGGGCATCTATACCTCATGGTTTTCTCTGTTTGACCGGGCGGGCGCTGCGCAACTGGCGTTGTGTTTGCTTAGCTTTGCCTTGCTGCTGGCGATGCTGGAACGCATCCAACGGGGCCGTGCAAAATATCATGACCCTGCGCGCCGCACCCAAGCAATGCCCCCCGTACAGCTAAGGGGGTGGCATGCCATCGCCGCCACAGTGCTTTGCGGTGTCCCGGTGCTGTTTGGGGCGCTGCTGCCGATCGTTATTTTGCTGAGCATGGGCATAGGATCAGAACAGGATTTGCTAAGCCCACGCTATCTGGGCTTCATTCGTAATTCACTGACGCTGGCGGGAATCGCAGCGGCCCTCACGGTTCTTGCAGCGATCTGTGTGGGCTTCTTTCAACGGCTGCGGCCCGGGCGTTTGTCCAATGGCGCGGCGTATGTGGCGCGGTTGGGGTATGCGGTGCCCGGTGGTGTGATTGCCGTTGGCTTGTTGGTCCCGTTTGCCGCGTTTGATAATCGTCTTGATGCGTGGATGCGCAGTACCTTTGATATTTCAACCGGGTTGTTGATCACCGGATCGATATGGCTGTTGATTGCGGCCTACCTCGTGCGGTTCTTGGCCGCTGCGTTGGGGGCATATGAAGGGGGGCAAGCCATGGTTCATGCAAACATGGACGCTGCTGCACGATCATTGGGGCAGACGCCGATGGGCACATTGCGGCGTGTCCATCTTCCGATCCTCGCGCCCAGCTTGCTGACGGCGCTGTTGATTGTATTCGTCGATGTGATGAAGGAATTGCCAGCAACCTTGATCATGCGACCGTTTAACTATGACACGCTGGCGGTGCAGGCCTATCGTTTGGCCAGCGATGAACGGTTGGACGGCGCGGCAGTGCCTTCATTGGTGATTGTGGCGATGGGGTTGCTGCCTGTGATTCTGATCTGTCGTCAGGTTGGTCGACAAAAGTAGGTTCATTCGCTGCTTGTCGTGTTTCGTGCTATGATCACCCTATGTTGCCGTGGTTTCACAAATTAACCGATGCAAAAGCCAAAAAAGCCCCCGCTGGGCGGCACTCGGCTGGCTATGGGTTGTGGCTGTGTCGACCTGACCAAGGCGACACGGTCTGGGAGATGTGCCTAAATCTGCGTGGTGAACAACATAATTTACAGATTGGGACCTATCCCGCCTTGTCCGTAAAATCTGCACAGGCAGAGGCCAAGAAGTGGCGAGGGTTGGCGCGACGCGGTTTGGACCCTGCCGCCCAACAAGAGGCGTTTCGTGATGCCGCGGCCCGCAATCTGCACCAGTTTTATTGCTGATCAGAACAGGTGAGGCGCATATTCAGAGCCTCACCTAATCGATAACCTTAACTCAGGTTCGCGGCAAAATGGGCCAATGTGCGGTCCCACGCGAGTGTTGCCGCGGCCTCGTCGTACCGTGGTGTGGTATCGTTGTGAAAACCGTGGTTCACATCAGGATAAAAGTTGACGGTAAAGTCCTTTTGGTTGGCTTTCAGAGCATCTGAATAAGCGTCCCAGCCTGCGTTGATGCGTTCATCCAGACCCGCATATTGGATCATCAAAGGGGCCTCAATTGACGGTACATCAGCGGCGTCTGGCTGACGTCCATAAAACGGGACAGACGCGGCAAGATCAGGGTATGCCACTGCCAGCGCGTTACATACGCCGCCGCCATAGCAAAACCCAACCGCGCCTACTTTGCCCGTCGATGCATCGCTGTCGCGTAAATATTCAAACGCAGCAAAGAAATCTGCCATCAGCTTGCCGCCATCCAAGGTGCGTTGCATCTCGCGCCCTTCTTCGTCGGTGCCGGGATATCCACCCAATGGCGTGAGTCCATCAGGACCCAGCGCCAGGTAGCCTGCTTTGGCACAACGGCGCACAACGTCTTCGATATAGGGGTTCAGACCACGATTTTCATGCACAACTAACACGGCAGGCAATGGCCCCGTGGCTCCGGCGGGTTTGGCCATCAGGCCTTTGATCTCGCCGTGCCCATCAGGGCTTTGATAGGTGATGACTTCGGTTTCAATGTCAGGATCATCAGGTGCGACTTGCTGGGCCAGCGCATAATTTGGTTGGAGCTGTTCTAGCAACATCGCGCCTGTCATACCAACGGCGGCGTATTTACCAGCTTGCGTGATGAACTCGCGCTTTGAAACTTTGCCGTGGACATAGCCATCGTAAATCTCAAGCAGATGAGGGTCAAAGTCGCGTGCAGTCTTGCGGGGGGCAGTCATGGCGTTTCTCCTGATGTGGTTCCTCATCAAAAGAATAGGGCATATCAACGCAACGTCGATATGCCCTTTTGGTCACTTTATGCGGCGTGGGCTATTCCCAGCCGACCGCGTCAAAGATTTTCTGCGCTGTTGGCAGGTTCTCAGCCACGCTTGTCAAGTTTACATCGTCAGCCTTGAATTCACCCAATTGTTTGACGGATGCGGCCAGTTCGACACCTTCAACTGCTGGATACTCATCATTCCCAGCTGAGAAATACTGCTGTGCGGACTCAGATGCGAGATACTCAAGGAACTTCACCGCATTATCCTTGTTTGGCGCATGGGCTGCGACGCCCGCACCGGACAGATTCATATGCGCACCATTGCCGTCTTGATCCGGGAACACATAGCCAATTTTGCCGATGCTGGCGCTGACACCGTCCACTTCGGTGCGCAGGGCACGGGCAAAGTAATAGGTGTTGGAAACCGCGATATCACATTCGCCAGACACAATACCGCGCAACTGATCCGTGTCGCCACCTTGGGGCGCGCGTGCCATGTTATCAACAACGCCTTGGGCCCATTTTGTGGCCGCCTCTTCGCCTTCGTGGGTCACGATGGCGGCGAGTAGGGTCTGGTTATAGGTGTTGGTCGAAGACCGGATACAGACCTGACCTTTGTGAGCAGGATCAGCAAGGTCCTTATAGGTTTGAGGCGGATTGGTGACGGTTTCGTTGTTGAAAAAGATGATGCGCGAGCGCTGTGAGAAACCAAACCATTGGTTGTCGTCGTCCTGAAGGTTTGCTGGGATGCTTGCCTCAAGAACTGGGCTGTCGATTGCTTGCAACAGCCCCATGTCCTTGGCGCGTTTCAGGCGGCTGGTGTCGACAGTGATCAGCACGTCAGCAGGTGAATTTGCACCCTCAGCCTGCATGCGCGCAGCCAATTCATCGGCTTTGCCTTCGATTCGGTTAACGGTGATGCCGGTCTGTTCAGTGAAATCAGAATAGAGCCGTTCGTCCGTGTCATAATGGCGTGATGAATATAGGTTTACCTCGCCTTCGGCAAAGGCGGGCAAGGCGACCGCCATCAAGGCAATCGCGGCTGTGGATGATTTAAACAAGGTCATGGGAGGGTTTCCTACTGTTCCAGAGTAACTGACTGAAACAGTAAGAAACAGATTCTCATTCAGGATGCAAGTTAATCCTGATTATTTTACTTAGGATTGACCTTGCTGCCGGAGCGACAAGGTCAAAGCCCTATGCCTTTGACGCGACTTTATCTTGCGTCTTGGTCTCAAAATCGCTGGCATCATGGCGTTCATGTAGCTGCATCGACAGATCATCGCCAAATATCCGATTGACCATCCGGCCCCGTGTCACAGCAGGACGCGCATCAATGGCTTTAGCCCAACGCATGACATTTTTATAAGAAGCCACATCCAAAAACTCGGCAGCAGAATACAAACGGCCCAAGACAAGTTGCCCATACCAAGACCAAATTGCGATATCAGCAATAGAATACTCACCTGCGAAAAAGTCGTTATCAGCCAAATGACGGTCCATCACGTCTAGTTGGCGTTTGGTTTCCATTGAGAACCGATTGATCGGGTATTCATATTTCTCAGGCGCATAAGCATAGAAATGGCCAAAACCGCCGCCCAGATACGGTGCGCTGCCCATCTGCCAGAACAGCCAGGACATCGCCTCGGTGCGCTGTGCGGGATCAGTGGGAAGGAACGCACCAAATTTCTCGGCCAGATACAGCAGTATTGCACCAGATTCGAAGACACGTTGCGGTGTGTCACCCGAATGATCCATCAGGGCAGGGATTTTAGAATTTGGGTTCACATCAACAAAGCCTGATCCAAACTGATCGCCATCGCCAATCTTGATTAACCACGCATCATATTCCGCACCTGTGTGACCCGCGGCCAGTAACTCCTCAAGCATGACAGTAACTTTGACGCCATTGGGCGTTGCGAGCGAATAGAGCTGCAAAGGGTGCTTGCCGATGGGCGCTTCTTTGTCGTGGGTTGCCCCCGCAATGGGGCGGTTGATGCTGGCAAATTCGCCGCCATTTTTGGCCTCCCATGTCCAGACTTTAGGGGGGGTGTAGATGTCGGTCATAATTGGCTCGCTTTGTTAGGTTTCAATTCTGACCTAAGATGAATGGTCCGATACGCAAGGGCCAGAGCAATCAAGGAAAAGTGTTGATGCCCGCTATACGGGAGGCGTGTTGGAAGGTTCGCCTTGATCGGGCCCAAAAAGTTTATAATAATTTAAACCTTATTCTACCGAAATCCCCTAGGAGCGAATGACAACGCTAATTTGGTTTTAAGCGCCGATTGACGACAAGTTGAAAACGCCTCTTGCAACCAATTGCACAAGGATCAGGATGGGTTGGGGCATAGACCCTTATAGACTTTAACACGCAAACAGGCCGCCATTTTCGGGCCTGTTTTTATCACCGAACTTTGAACAAGGACCTATATAATGCCACTTATTGTACAATCGACGGATATCACAGGCGTAATAACCGCCTTTACCCTTGCAAACAATGACCAGCTTTTTGTTCTTGAAGGCGTGACCCTTGTAACAACGGGACCAACTGATGCGATCTACGGGGGGTCCCTTGAGGATGATATTGACCTCACTATTGCGGGTACAGTGATTGGAGGCGCCTCGGCCGCCGACATTCGGGGTGATAACATCAACGTCACAGTATCCGAAACGGGATCGGTCTTTGGCGCATCGAACAGCGCTGGTTTTGGTGCCCTAAACTTTGAAGGTACAAATGTTGCCGTCACCAACCATGGCCTGATTTCGGGCCCTGATATGCTTGGGGTCTTTTTTGGTGATCCTGATGCGTCGCTGAACAATACAGGCACCATCAACGGCAATAGCGGTGTGGTAATTTACGGTGACGACTCGTCGATTGTGAACAGTGGTTCCATTATGGGCGGCGTATCTAGAGAGGCGACTGTCCAGCCTTATCACGAAACGGGTGTCTATGTGCGCGGAACCAATGCAACCATCCTGAACCTAGAAGGTGGCATCATTTCATCCACTGCTCAGGACGGAGTCGGAATTGCCTTTGAGAATATTGTCGGTACCCCAATTGCGTCTATCGACAACTTTGGCGAGATTTCCGCATTCGGCTATGGCATCGAAGTGTTGGAAACGTCTTCCTCTGCTGTCTATGACATTACAAATTATGGGGTAATTTCCGGGGGTGTTGCGGCCATTCAGGCAACGTCAGCGGTTGAGAACATCATCAATGGCGGCGTGATCAATGGCAACGTGAACCTTGGTGGCAACGACGATTCTATTCGGAACACAGGGCAGATCAGCGGTGACATTGATTTGGGTACCGGAGATGATTTCTACTACGGCAATGGCGGTGGAACGGTCAGTGGCACCATCAGCGGTGGCGCGGGCGAGGACACGATCATTGGCGGCGCGCAAAGCGACATTATCGATGGCGGCACCGAGGCTGATTTGATCCGCGGGCGCGCAGGTGATGATGTGATCAGCGGTGGTAGTGGCGATGACACCATTCGTACCGGCCAAGGCGATGATATTCTGGACGGTGGCGCGGGCAATGAATTTATGCGCGGTGGTGCCGGGGATGATACCCTTATCGGCGGGCTGGGTCAGGACACGATGTTTGGTAACGCAGGTTCAGATACGTTCGTATTCAACACAGCCTCTGAAAGTACCAATGCAGGTAGCGCGTGGGACCGGATCATGGATTTCACTATTGGTCAGGATTTGATTGATTTATCGGCCTTTAACGCCCGCTTCATCGGTACGAGCGCCTATGCTGCCAACGGCAACATCGCTGAAATTCGGATTTTTGAAGACCCGAATGGTGACACGCGTGTATTTGTCGATGTAAACGCCGATGGCACGTCCGACATGCGGTTCTATTTGGTGAACACGCTGGGCATCACTGCGGATGATTTCATTCTGTAAGAGAACCGCCATACAAAACAAAAGGCTGCCCCGCGAGGGACAGCCTTTATTAACAATCTAATGCGCAGAACTTAACCCTGACGGGCTTTGAAGCGACGCTGTGTTTTGTTGATCACGTAAACGCGGCCCTTGCGACGCACAACACGGCAATCACGGTGCCGGTTCTTGAGCGAGCGGAGCGAATTGCGAACTTTCATGTTCTTCTCCTCTTTTCATGGCGCGAACCAGCGCCGGGTTACGGGCGGCCCCAAAACAAGGGCCAACGAATTAGGTGGTGGGCGATACTGGGATCGAACCAGTGACCCCTTCGATGTCAACGAAGTGCTCTACCGCTGAGCTAATCACCCACTTTAGCACAAAACCTCTTACCCCACAAAAAATGGGGCGCGAAATCCCGCGCCGGTTCCGGTGCTATAAAAGGAGTCGCAGATATGATCAAGGGCTTTTGGCAATTGGATAATATGCGTTAAGGTGGTGGCGAAAGGGCCGCGCATGCCAAAGACTGCTTATGACGTACTGACCCCAGACCGCAATCGGTCTTGTGTTGTGTTTGCATCGCCCCATTCCGGGCGGGATTATCCGTGGTCATTCCTGCGCAAAACAGTCTTGGACGAACATGCGATCCGCTCATCCGAGGACGCTTTTGTTGATCAATTGTTTGATTGTGCACCACAATTTGGCGCTTCTTTTATCTGTGCGGGTGCGCCGCGTGCCTATGTTGATCTCAACAGGTCCCCCGATGAATTAGACCCCGCGTTGATCGAAGGGGTCCGCCGTCAGGGTCACAACCCGCGGGTGGCATCCGGCCTGGGGGTGATCCCGCGGGTGGTTGCCAACGGGCGTGCGATCTATCGTGGCAAAATCACCCGCAGTGAGGCAGACCACCGGATTGAGACATTTTGGCAGCCCTACCATAAAAAGTTGCAGGAACTTCTGGACGCGGCCCATCAACATCATGGTCAAGCAGTGCTGATTGATTGCCATTCAATGCCACATGAGGCGATGGATGGTGTCGCGAAATCTGGCGTGCGCAGGCCCGATGTGGTGTTGGGGGATCGTTTTGGCGCAGCAGCAGCAGGCGAGGTTGTGGACCGGGTCGAGGCGGCGTTTGCGACCGCAGGGTTTATCGTGACGCGCAATACACCTTTTGCCGGGGCTTATATCACGCAGGCCTATGGACGTCCCTCGCGCGGCCAACATGCCATTCAGGTCGAGATTGACCGTTCTCTGTATATGAATGAGGCGCTGATCCGCCCCAATGGTAATTTTGAGGCGGTTCAGACCGCATTGCGCCAAGTTGTGGCCGAAGTAGCCTTGATCGGTCAGGGCCGCATTCCATTGGCCGCTGAATAAGGTTTGCTATCGCGGCGTGATTTGCAGCATCCCGACGCCAACACACAGCAGGCCAACCCCGGTTGCGATGGTGCGCATCTGATTCCAAAACTGCCAAGCTGGCGAATAATCCTGCCAGATCACGCGGGCGGCATCGATATCTTCTGGGACAGGCAGCGCTGCCAAAGCTTCGTTCATGGGGACATTTACAGCCATAGTCAGTGCAACGCCCAACAGCGCGACGACCAGTGTTGCCGCCCCAAACCACATTGCCGTTGCGCGGTTTGAGGTGGCGAACAACGTGATCGTTGTGATGAGTAATATTACAGGGGTGCCAAAGAACGCAGGCGCAAAAACTGCGTTGCGCACAGAGGCGTTCATCGCCTGCATTGCCGCGACCGCAACACGTGGATCAGCGCCATCAAGGCCCCACATGGTCGAGCAAACCCAAGCATAGAAAAAGCCAAAAAGCGCGCCTGTCAGCAACAGACTGATCAGGCAAAGGGGGCGAACAAAGAGGGTCATGTGGGTTCCTTTCAGTATCGTACACATATGTACGTCTTTACTTATCCGTATTGAAGTGTACGGTTAATTGTCAAGAACATTGTGAGAGCACCAATGCGATCTGAAAAACGCGATGCCCGGATGCGAGAGATTGAAACGGCGGCCTACGCTGTGATGGCGCAGCATGGATATGACGGCACTTCGATGCTTGCCGTGGCCAAGGTCGCCAAGGCGTCGAACGAAACAATGTATCGCTGGTATGGTGATAAGGTCGGGTTGTTTGAAAGCATGGTGCAGGCCAATGCCGCTGAGGTGCAAACAAGTCTGGCCGCAATGGTTGCGACGGCATCGCCGCCATTGGAAACACTACGCCGTATCGCGCCAGTTTTGCTGACGATGTTGCTAGGTGATCGCGCGATTGCCCTCAATACGGCGGCAGCGTCTGATCCATCCGGCACTTTGGGCAAAGCGATTGCAAAGGGCGGGCGCGACACGGTGCTGCCTTTGCTTGAAAAGCTGATGACGGATTCGATTAATGACGGGTCGCTGGTGCCGCCAAGACACGGTGATATCGCGGCGCTGTTTATGCACTTACTGGTGGGTGATCAGCAAATTCGCAGGGTGATTGGCACGATGGCAGCGCCTTCTGTTCGTGCGATTGAAATGCAGGCCAGCACGGCGATGGCGCAGTTTACGGCTTTGTGCGCAAAGCAAGGTTAAGGCTTCACCGCAAGGAACGCCCTTTGACGATGGCTTTGCTGCCATAGCGTGTACGGATCGCATCGGTGGCACGTTCCGCTTTGCTGCGCTTTTGTGCGTCTGGGTCCAACAAGTCGCCTGCAAGGTCCGCACCTTCAGATGTGCTTAGGTCAGAAATACCGCATCCGATAAGGCGGTAGGGGCCGGGATCATTCAATTGGTCAAACAGCGCACGTGCATTGCGATAAATCCGGTCGGCCAGTTGGGTGGGATCGTGCAGGGAAACCCGGCGCGTCAATTGAGTGAAGTCAGACCGCTTTAGCTTTAGCGTGACAATACGTCCTGCCATGTCTTTGGCCTTGGCGCGGTCGGCTACTTGTTCTGCCAACCGCCATATATGCCCATCTAGAATGTCTGGATCAGAGGTATCATCGTTGAACGTGGTTTCCTTGCTGATGGATTTTACCGGCTCATGTGCAGAAATGCGCCGTTTGTCTTGCCCACGAGCCAGATGCCACAACCGTTCCCCCATGCCACCAAATCGTGCGACCAAATCGGTCTTTTCCCAACGTAGCAAATCGGAAAAAGTACGAATTCCCGCTTTGTCCAAAGACGTCTGTGTCGCGGCCCCCACGCCCCAAATCATCCGCACGGGCTTATCACGCAGAAAATCACCCGTTTCCGCCGCGCCAATCACAGAAAACCCATTTGGTTTGTCCAGATCCGATGCGACTTTGGCCAGGAATTTATTGTGGCTTAGGCCAATGGAACCCGTCAGGCCCAGTTCATCTTTCATGCGACGCACCAAGCGTGCCAACATCACCGCAGGTGGTGCACCATGCAGTCGGGCTGTTCCGCTCATATCCAGAAATGCCTCGTCTAATGAGAGCGGTTCAATGGCGGGTGTTAAATCTTCCATCATTGTTCGGATCGCCCGGGACGCTTCAACATATGCGCTCATGCGGGGCTTGATAATCACGGCCTCGGGGCACAGCTTAAGAGCTTGAAACATCGGCATTGCAGATCGGACACCACGAATGCGCGCAACATAACAGGCCGTCGAAACGACGCCGCGTCGGCCACCGCCGATGATCACAGGCTTGCCATTCAGCGCTGGATCGTCACGCTTTTCGACTGAGGCATAAAAGGCATCGCAATCCATATGGGCGATGGACAAGTCAAAGAGTTCGGGATGTGACAAAATACGGGGACTTCCGCACGCCGGGCAACGGCGCACAGCAGGGATTTCGGCAAGGCAATCGCGACACAGGGCGGCCATCTAAGACACCAGATTAAATTGGATTGGCAATGAGTTTAACGAAAGCATGAGGGATTGAACATGGGTGTCGCACCAAGCTTTGAAGGTGCCAAGATGGCGCTATACTTAGGCGACCAACTGGCGGTGATCCTGCGTGACGACATCCCGGGCCTGCCGTTTGCAGGCCATTGGGATTTGCCCGGCGGTGGACGAGAAGGCCAAGAAACCCCTTTGCAATGCGCCCTGCGGGAATGTCACGAAGAACTGGGTTTACATGTGCCCAAAAGCGCCGTCATCTGGGAACGCCCCTTTGATGAGGGCGCGTTTATCAAATGGTTTTTTGTAGCGAGGTTGCCAGCCCAAGCCGTGCAAAAGGTGGTTTTTGGCAATGAAGGTCAGCGATGGACGCTGATGAAACCCGCGACATTTCTGGGACATCCAAAGGCGGTTCCGGCATTTCAGGATCGATTGGCGATCTATCTGGCAGAGAATGTCGGTGCATAGCTTTGACAAGAAAGCCCCCCGCTGCATAAAGCGGGGGGAGGTGACGAACATCAGGAAGTTCCAGTTCGTCGGGGAGTATCACCTATCTATACGCTAGCACCGCTATGTCATTTTACATAGTCAGGAATACCTGACTCGACGGTCAAAAATACTATGTGTCGAATTTGATACAGTCTGTGGTTGAAGTCCACTAAGGCTAAGCGTGTAAACCGACAAACATCGACCCTGAATAGAAAGTTGTGCAAAAACTTCCCGCCCTCCTAGACAATCAGACGTTTCGCACGCGGTTTTAGAATTCGGCAATGATTGCCTGTGCAGCTGCTTTTGGATCAGCGGCCTGCCAGATTGGCCTGCCAACCACCACATGATCTGCGCCAGCGGCAATGGCTTTGGCAGGAGTCGCAACCCGTTTTTGATCACCAAGGTCGGCCCCGGCAGGGCGGACGCCCGGGGTCACAATCAATTTTCCTGATGCCTCTGACAATGCCCGAATGCCTGCGGCTTCTTGGGGGGATGCGATAACGCCGTCGGCCCCAGCGTCAAAGGCACGTGCTGCGCGTGTCAGTACCAAATCACCCACATCACCGGCTTGGATCAATGAGGCATCCAGATCAGCACGATCTAGCGAGGTCAGGATCGTTACAGCGAGGATCTTCATATCTGACCCGGCAGCACCTTGTTTCGCTGCATTCACCACATGAGGGTCGCCGTGCACCGTTAGAAAATCCAGATCGAATTGCGCCAATCCGCGCACTGCCGCCTCAACCGTGGCTCCGATGTCAAACAGCTTCATGTCCAGAAATATGCGTTTGCCGTGTTCCTGCTTCAACTCATTGGCCAAAGCAAGGCCGCCCCCGGTCAGCATCCCAAGGCCGATCTTGTAAAAACCAACGCTGTCACCAAGCTTGCCCGCAAGGTCAAGACCGGCAATTGCGTTGGGAACATCAAGGGCAACGATTAGACGGTCATCAAAAAGACGGGCTTTGGTATGATTCATGTCAGACACGGGGGCTGGCTCCTGCTTTGGATTTACAAACGATCTTGCCCTACGCGGTTGTGCATACCAAGTCCATCACAGAAAAAACCCGGACACCGCAAGATGCGATATCCGGGTAAGTATCAGAGAATGTGCAGGCAGGCATATTTCTCTGCTTTGCGGAGAGCTGGGCGAGGGACAGTTGCGCGCCCAGCAGCAGGTTCCGCATAATCCGCCTGACAGGCAGGTGTCAGGCTGAAAGGTTTAAGCCGCGTGGCGGTTTTTTCCGCCGGGCAATTGCACCAGATTTTCAAGCCAGCGTATCGGGTCAAAGCGGCGGCGACCTGCACGTTGAACGGGCGCTGAAAATTGCATTTCAGAATACACACCACCGCGCGCGTTGTGGCGACGCAACGCTTGCGTGGTCAGCCCTTTGGCAGCGTCTTGAAATGACATGGTGATCGGGGCGTTGATAGCGCAGGCATATTTACGAGAAACGTCATTATCGTGGACTGTCACCAAAGCTTCAAAGCTTTGAGTGGCCGCATTGTAGATGACGTCAGTCAACTGAATTGGGCTCGTCTGCATCGTTTCCACCTCATGGTTCGTTTTTGTATCTGAGCATCTAAACTGTGCTCTAGATCGTAAGAAATCGTGTTGCGAAAAGGCTACATCTTTTTTGCCTCCTCTGTGGATAAATATAATTTCACGTTTAAAAACAGTCAAGTAGAGGGGGTAAATTTTTTTCTTGAGCTATATAAATTTCACGATAACACCAAAAAAATTAACAAAGTCAGCGACTTCCAATTGTGGAAAAAATCCACCATTCATGGAAAATCCCTGTCGAGAAGCTGGCAAGAATTAGGCAGGAATATGGCGAAAATGTGGCAAAGATGATGTCAATGAACTTTGCGCATTGTGAAGCAACTCACCCCTTGAATATGACTGATCTGTCCCCACTTTATGTGTGAGGCCCAATAGGGTGTGTGCCGCTGAGCGGGCGCATCAACACACGGGCGCTTTTTGAAAAGGAGAGAACCATGGACTTGAGCAAGTTCACGGAAAGATCGCGCGGCTTTGTTCAGGCGGCGCAGACAATTGCAACGCGGGAAAACCACCAAAGGTTGTCCCCTGAACACGTCCTGAAAGCACTGCTGGATGACGACCAAGGCTTAGCGAGCAATCTGATTGCCGCCGCCGGGGGTGACGCCGCGCGTGTTGTCGATGCGTTGGAACTGGCGATGGGCAAAATGTCCAAAGTCACGGGTGACGCAGCACAGGTCTATTTGGACGGTGCGACGACCAAAGTACTGTCCGAGGCAGAGGCGCTGGCGAAAAAAGCGGGCGATAGCTTTGTCCCGGTTGAGCGTATCTTGATGGCGTTGTGCATGGTCAAATCTGGGGCCAAGACGGCGCTGGAGGCGGGCAAGGTTACCGCGCAGGGTTTGAACTCTGCGATCAATGACGTCCGCAAAGGCCGTACAGCTGACACAGCAAACGCCGAAGATGGTTATGAGGCGTTGAAGAAATACAGCCTCGACCTGACGGAACGTGCACGTGAGGGGAAAATTGACCCGATCATTGGCCGTGATGAGGAAATTCGCCGTGCCATGCAGGTGTTGAGCCGTCGGACCAAAAATAATCCAGTGCTGATTGGTGAACCCGGCGTGGGTAAGACCGCGATTGCCGAAGGATTGGCGTTGCGGATCATTGATGGTGATGTGCCTGAATCGCTGCGCAATAAACGTCTGTTGTCTTTGGACATGGGCGCGTTGATTGCGGGGGCGAAGTATCGCGGTGAATTTGAGGAACGTCTGAAGGCGGTTCTGAGCGAAGTCACCGAGGCTGCGGGCGAAGTGATCTTGTTCATTGATGAAATGCACACGCTTGTTGGTGCAGGTGCCAGCGAAGGGTCGATGGATGCATCGAACCTGTTGAAACCGGCGCTTGCGCGGGGCGAATTGCATTGCGTGGGTGCCACGACGCTAAATGAATATCGCAAATATGTTGAGAAAGACGCAGCTTTGGCGCGGCGTTTCCAGCCCGTGATGGTGTTGGAACCGACGGTTGAAGATACAGTGTCTATTCTGCGCGGTATTAAAGAGAAGTATGAATTACACCATGGCGTACGGATTTCTGACAGCGCGTTGGTCGCAGCGGCAACGTTGAGCCATCGCTATATCACGGATCGGTTTTTGCCGGACAAGGCCATCGATTTGATGGACGAGGCCGCAAGCCGTTTGCGCATGGAAGTCGACAGTAAGCCAGAAGAGTTGGACGCGCTTGACCGTCAGATCCTGCAATTGCAGATCGAAGAACAGGCGTTGAAGGCCGAGGATGATGCAGCGTCTAAGGATCGTCTTGAGACATTGCAAAAAGACCTGGGTGATTTGCAAGAACGCAGCGCCGAGATGACCGCGCAGTGGCAGGCCGAACGTGACAAACTGGCAGGCGCACGTGACATCAAGGAAAAGCTGGATCATGCACGGGCTGAACTGGAGATCGCCAAACGTGAAGGCAACCTCGGTAAGGCGGGTGAGTTGTCTTATGGCGTGATCCCGCAGCTTGAGCGCGATCTGGAAGCCGCTGAGCAGCGTGAAGACGGGATGATGGTCGAAGAAGCTGTGCGTCCCGATCAAATCGCATCAGTGGTTGAGCGGTGGACAGGTATTCCAGCGGGTAAAATGCTGGAAGGCGAGCGCGACAAGTTGCTGCGCATGGAAGATCAGTTGCACGGTCGTGTGATTGGTCAGGAGTCTGCGGTCACGGCTGTGGCGAATGCGGTACGTCGCGCGCGGGCAGGGCTGAACGATGAAAATCGCCCCCTAGGGTCTTTCTTGTTCCTTGGGCCAACAGGTGTGGGTAAAACCGAATTGACCAAGGCTGTGGCTGAGTTTCTGTTTGACGATGACAACGCCATGGTGCGGATTGATATGTCTGAGTTCATGGAGAAACACGCGGTTGCGCGTCTGATTGGGGCGCCTCCCGGTTATGTTGGATATGATGAGGGCGGTGTTTTGACCGAAGCTGTGCGGCGCAGGCCCTATCAGGTTGTGCTGTTTGACGAAGTCGAAAAGGCGCATCCGGATGTGTTTAACGTGTTGTTGCAGGTCTTGGATGATGGTGTGCTGACCGATGGTCAGGGCCGCACGGTCGATTTCAAACAGACGTTGATTATCCTGACGTCAAACCTTGGTGCGCAGGCGCTTAGCCAACTGCCTGATGGTGGTGACATGGCGCAGGCGAAACGTGATGTGATGGACGCGGTGCGTGCACATTTCCGGCCTGAGTTCCTGAACCGTCTGGACGAAACTATCATCTTTGACCGTTTAGCGCGCGATGACATGGCGGGTATCGTTGACATCCAACTGGCGCGTTTGCTGAAACGTTTGGCAGGGCGCAAGATTGCGTTGGAACTGGATGAGGGCGCAAAGAAATGGCTGGCGGACGAGGGATATGACCCTGTGTTCGGGGCGCGTCCGCTCAAGCGGGTGATTCAACGTGCGCTACAAAACCCATTGGCAGAAATGCTGCTGGCGGGGGATGTGCATGATGGCGATCTGATCAAGGTCTCTGCCGGGTCGGATGGATTGGTCATTGGCGATCGAATTGCCGCCAGCAACAGACCAAAGCCGGACGATGCCACCGTGCATTGATCGACACTATATATGCAAAAGAAAACGGCCCGCCAAAATCTGTGGCGGGCCGTTTTGGTATGTGTGTCAAAGTTCAGCTAAAGCGTTGGATCAATCCGGTAAGATCACTGCGTCGATGACGTGAATGACACCGTTTGATGCTTCGATATCGGCTGTTGTCACATTGGCGTTGTCGACCATCACGCCGTTATCAAGGTCAATCATCACTGTCGTCCCCTGAACTGTCGTGGCTTCCATGTCGTCGGTCAAATCAGTGGACATCACTTTACCAGCCACAACATGATAGGTCAGGATTGCGGCAAGCTGGTCTTTGTTTTCCGGCAACAGCAGTGTTTCCACAGTACCCTCAGGCAAAGCGGCAAAAGCATCATCTGTCGGGGCGAACACTGTAAACGGTCCTTCGCTTTTCAATGTGTCTACCAACCCGGCGGCTTCTGCTGCGGCCAGAAGCGTGGTGAATGATCCTGCTTCTGCGGCGGTGTCGACGATGTCCTTTGCGTGTCCATCTGCAAGTGCAGTTGTCCCCATGAGTGATGCAAAGGTCAGTGCGAGTGTTGTTGAACGTAGCATAATTAACTCCCTAAACTTGTTTTTTGGTAATGCCCGCGTTGGCATTGAAAGAGTTACGGCCCTAGTTCACGCCTGGATCACCGGGGTTTTCTGCTGATCCTGTTTGACGAAAATTCAGACCGCACTAAGCCAAGCGGAAATAGGTTTTCCACTCACAAATTTGTTATTGAACTGCCATGATCCGGTGTATTTTGGATGCCTTTGATGTCGCCGTCATGCTGTTTTTTGGTGATGTTAGGTTTCTGACATTTGAGTGTGATACCTGAAATGTGCCGTAAAAAGCATTGGTCCCGTGCGAAAGCGGCATTAGGTAGAATTGAGACAGTTAGAGTTAAGGAGTGCCCCATGGCCAACCGTTGGATCAACACGCTCACAGACAAAGACGTCACCCCGGAGGCGACGCTTCTGAACAGACGGCAAGTGATGGCGGGCGCTGCGGCGGCAGGGTTGGCAAGTATCGGCGGCAGTTTGCAGGCGAAAGAAGCGTTAGAGCCAAATTCTTATGAAGACATAACGCAGTACAACAACTTTTACGAGTTTGGCACCGGCAAGACAGACCCGGCAGCCAACGCGCATACCTTGGTGACGGCCCCTTGGACGGTTGAGATCGACGGTTTGGTCGACAAACCCGGTGCCTATGCATTTGAGGACATCATGAAGGCGATGACCATCGAGGAACGGATTTATCGTTTCCGCTGTGTCGAAGCGTGGTCGATGGTGATCCCTTGGAATGGTTTTGAACTGGCTGACCTGCTGAACATGGCGGGTGTTCAGTCGAGCGCGAAATACGTCGCTTTTGAAACGGCGTTGCGCCCTGATGAAATGCCGGGCGTACGTTTTCCGGTGTTGGATTGGCCCTATGTCGAAGGGTTGCGTCTGGACGAGGCGATGCATCCGCTGACAATTATGGCGACCGGTATTTACGGCAAAGATATTCCAAACCAGAACGGTGCGCCGCTGCGTTTGGTGGTGCCGTGGAAATATGGGTTCAAGTCAATCAAGTCGATTGTGAAGATCACCCTGACAGACAAAGAGCCGCCGACCAGCTGGAACAAAGCCAACGCGCGCGAATATGGATTCTATAGTAATGTGAACCCAGAGGTCAGCCATCCGCGCTGGTCGCAAGCGGATGAGCGACCTGTAGGTGGCGGGCTTTTTGCCAGTCGGGTTCCAACATTGATGTTCAATGGATATGAGGCCGAAGTGGCAAGCCTGTATGATGGTATGGATCTTAAGGCCAACTTTTGATGCAGGAACGGAATTTTTCAAAAATTCCGGGCCGTTTTCTTTGAAAGAAAACGTGGAGTGAGTGTGAGTCTCGTGGACCGGATAAACAGCGGCGCACGTAAGGTGCCAACCTGGGTGATCTATCTGTTGTTGGCTATGCCTATCCCCTATCTGTTTTACCTTGGGCTAACAGGTGGGTTGGGCCGTGAGCCAATCAAAGCGTTGGAACATGAATATGGTGAATTGGCGCTGAAGCTGTTGATCGTCGGATTGGCGATCACGCCCTTGCGCAGATATGTCGGTGTGAACCTGATCAAGTTCCGCCGCGCCATTGGTGTGATGGCGTTCTTTTACGTGCTGGCGCATTTTCTGGTCTGGGCGGTTCTGGATGTGCAGACGATTGACCGCATTTGGGCTGACATTATTAAGCGCCTATATGTTACTGTCGGCATGGCGGGTTTCTTGTGTCTGATCCCGCTGGTTGCGACCTCTAACAATTGGGCGGTGCGCAAGCTGGGACCAAAGTGGCGCAAGCTACACAAACTGACATATCTTGCGGTGATCCTTGGTGGTATACATTACATATGGTTGGTGAAGGGCATCCAACTGGAGCCACTTCTATATATGGCGGTTATTCTGGGTCTGCTTGCGCTGCGGCTGCCGAAAAGAAAGCAGCCGCAAGCGCGCAGCGCCTAGTTAGCACTCATGATGTCATTCAGCGCATCCAGCAATGCGGCCTTAAAGGCGGCGGGTGCTTCGATATGAGGGATATGCCCGACATCTTTTAGATACAGCACAGGCTCTTGATCCAAGGCCCGGGCCAATGCCTCGGCCTGTTCAGGGGGGGTGACACTATCTTTATCGCCCCAAATGATCCGTACGGGTAAGGACAGGTTGGTATAGTTGCGCGCTGTTCTGCTGAGTGTATTTGTTGAAGGGGTCATTAAGGATGGCAGCCATTCTGCAAAGGCCGCAGTGGTACCGCTACGTCGCTGCGGAAGGCGCAGCGTATCAACAAGGTCTTGGCTGGCCGCGTCCTTATTATAGAGCAAGCTGCGCAACAGAACCTTGGTCAACAGTGGGTTGGTTGCGGATGCTGCGATTGCAGTTTCACGTAGGGCCATGGGTCGTAATAGGGGGGGCAGCTTTTTATCCTCTGGCCGATCCTCAATGCCCAATGCGCCGTCTATTATAATAAAGCCGGAAAATGCGGACGGGTTTTGCAGTACCGCTTCGGCAGCGGCAGCCGCACCAAAGGAATGGGCCACCATGATGGGACGCGTGCCCATCGCTTTGACAAGGTCGAGAATACGCTCTGCCTGTTGAGGTCTGGAATAATCCCCATCCGTCGCACGATCAGAGAAACCAAAGGGTGGCATGTCAAAGGCGGTGGCGCGAAAACCATTGGCCCCCAGCATGGCGATTTCATTTTGCCAAAATCCGGACCACGCCGCAGTGCCATGCGCCAATAGAACGGCCTGCCCATCCGCTGGACCCGCGCTTTGTATATAGAGTGAACCAGTTTGGATCTGAACGAAGCTACCCGAGGCTGGTGCCAATTCCTGCACAGACTGGGATTCTCGGATGGATGCCGCAAAGCGAAAGCTGATCAGAACGACAACCACAATTAGGATCAGTGCCGCAAAGAGGCGGATCAATAGGCGAAGCATATGCGAGGGCTTTCTGAGCGAGGACCAATATAGCCTTTAGTGTGAATCATCTGATGGTCACCGTGCAACACCCACATCTGTGCCAACAGGGGGGATTCACTGCGATGGACGTAGATAAGGGGCGACTCGCCAGACCTTTGAAGGTGAATCGTTTCAATCGACCGATAAATCTATGCAAATGGCTGGGTAAATCAGCTGCGGTTGGGGGTAAGTCTGTGGATAACACAACATCTAGAAATAGTGCCCGTGTGGGTGACCCATGGTAAGAGCAATAAAGCGAAACAAAACCGGTCTATCGCGAAATTATCGACAAGTAAGTGGCTGTTTTTACGATAAAAACAGGGTTTGTCATAAAAAATGCATATTTGATGAAAAAAGAGGTTGCGGGTGTTTGGTGATAACACTAGAACCCCCCTTACCGGACGAGCAGCGACGCTCTGAGGGTCGCAAGACGGACTGGATGGCGGCGGAGACGCGGTAGGATGGTTCGGAAGC
>JBARCK010000034.1:0-1522 GCA_049794015.1 Sulfitobacter sp.
ACACCGGACAACAAGCTGCCAAGTTCCGTATCGACCTGTGGTTTGGTTTTCAACAAATCGGTCAAACGCGCGCCCGCCGCAGGGCAATCCGCCCCCGCAGTGGCAGAAACCGCGCTGAGCATCTCCATTCCCGGTTGGGGCAAGGGCAAGACCACATCAACGTTCTGCGCCGGACAGGCCTCTACCAACAGTGCAACTTTGCTCAGGCCGGCCGTGACAAGCCGGCTGACAACATCGTCAAACCGCAGCGGACCGCCGTCAAGCACGATGCCGGCACCGTCCTGTGTAAGCGGACCGGTCAGATAGATCACGGCGCTCTCGCTGCCCTTCAGCACATCAAGGGCCGCCACCGCTGCGTCACGCGGTTGGTCGCGCAACATTTGCACCACATTCAACCCGCCACTGCGCAACGCGCCAGCGGCATGGAATGCATCAGAGAACGCGTTTGGCACGGCTGGACCGGATTGACCAATCACGACGCCCTGCCAATCCTGAGCCATGGCAGGGGCCGACAGCAAAACCGAGGCCGCGCATCCCAATGATGCCGCCCATTTGCGCAACCGCTGACCTTGTCCAGAAGGGATCATTCTGCCCAATCTCCTGTCTTCAAAATTATCCTACATCGAAAATCCCGCCAAGGGCGAGTCGCGATTGGACCGCCACGGGAAAATTGATCAATTCGCAGGCGGGTAGATAAACAGCGTCCAGCGTTCGCTTTTGCGGGTGTCTACTTCGTGAAACCGCGCCTCTATCAAACCGCGGACAAGGCAATCCGCCTCGCCTCTAATTTCAAACCGGTCAGGTGCCACGCACATCGGGGTGGCCCCTGTCAGCACTTCGCGGCCAAAGACGTCCTTGGCGAACACGTAGAAATAGCGGGCGGTCAATGTCTCATCAATCACATTGGCGCATTGGTTCGGGCCGATCGTCCACCACCCCGAGGTATTGAATGCCGACCGCTCATAGGCCCCAAGTGCCAAATTGATCACATCGAATGTCTGGTTGCACACGGCGAACTGCGCCTCGGCCCGTGTCGGCAAACACGGGACCAGCCCAATACTGCCAACCAAAAGGCGCATCACATTGCGGCGCATTGCACGTCCTGACACAAGATTCCCGTAAATACCGTGCTCACAAGTGATCCCGAGAAGGCAATGGATTCAACACCTTCAACGGGGCTGCGTGTGCGATATACCACAAATTTGACGGTTAACTATAAAAATGCTGAAAAACCACACAATATAGGCTATAAAGCCCGCATGATACGTTTTGTAGGCATAACAGTCGGCTTGGTGATTTTGACCGTTGGCGGGGGCATTGGCCTTTCCAACGCGCATGGGTCAGCGGGCAAGGCGGCGATATCCTCGCCGGAACCTTTCGCGCCCGACAATGCCGAACTTGGCCGGATTGCCTGGCCTGTCCAGACAGAATTGACCGCAGACGCGCCTAGTGCAGATGAGATGTCGAACGTTGTCTCAAAGGACGTATCGCGCGCCAATGTCATGCGCTGGCGCCTGTTCGG
>JBARCK010000035.1:0-70728 GCA_049794015.1 Sulfitobacter sp.
TGCTAGGACCTTCGATCAGATGTTCGATGCACTGGCCGAAGTGTGCGACCTGTTCTCACCGCAAGAATGCTGGAACTACTTTTGCGAGGCTGGCTATGGATCAGGTTAAAGGCGCGAAGCTTTAATGCTTCCCATATGCTAACGGAAACAAGGCTGAGTTAAATGGCCACTCCAATGGGTAGACTCTCGTAAATTTCTGCGTAAAGGCATCTGATATGCAGCAATGTCGTTTCGACATGAGTTAAGCTGCTACTGGAGCATAAGTTGTAATCTGTATCTTTATCCTAAAAATAGTGGTCTTCCGACGCAGATCAGAACAGTACTACCGGCGGCGATCACGGCGCGCTGACATCGGCTGGAAAGCCACGCCAACATGGGCTTCGCAATAGGGTTTGCCCTGTTTGACAGGCAATCCGCAGAACCAGAAATCTTCGGTTGCAGGGTCACCAACGGGCCATTTGCAGGTGCGCTCAGTCAATTCCATCAAACCAATCTTCTTGGCCTTTTTCTCAACTTCATTGACCTTGGCCAAAGCTTCGGGGCTGATCTCGTTCGCAGACGGCTGTGGTGGCAGTGGCTGGCCTGCGGGAATAATCTGGCGACGTCCCGTTGAGCTTTGCTTGGGGGGGGTTGCCGATTGCGTTTGCATGATCGGGCCATCAGGTTTGGCAGGCACAACGGCTGCTGCTGTCGCTGGCTTGGCTTTTGGCTCGGCCTTTGGGGCAGGCTTGGCCTTTGCCTCAGTTTTGGCGGCCGTCCCTGTTGTGGCGCGATTGGACAGGCCCAAACGATGCACTTTGCCAATCACAGCATTGCGGGTCACGCCGCCCAATTCCTTGGCAATCTGGCTGGCAGACTGGCCTTCGCCCCACATTTTTTTCAGGGTCTCTACGCGGTCATCGGTCCAAGACATATGGGGTTCCCCAGTTAAAAAGCGGCCCCATAAGGCGGACCGCTTTGTCATTTATCAGGCACCATTTTACCTTCTCAGGCGGTGGGCGCAAGGCGTGATCCGTCACATGCTGGTGCGCGACGTCGGGTTTTGCGGTTTCAGGCGTGCTTCTCGTAGGGCCAGCAACACGGCACCCGCAATAATGACCGCTGCACCAACCCATGTCACAACATCCGGTATCACATTGAAAAATAACATATCGTAAAGGGCAGCAAAGATTAGAGTTGCGTAACTGAATGGTGCCACAAAACTCGCATCCGCACGCGCCATTGCGTTGATAAAACAGGTCTGGGCAATTGCCATACACAGGCCAAGTGCGGCCAGTATCATCCATTGCCCCGGGCTGGGCATCTGCCAGACGGCCATCACCGCGACAGAAGACAGGATCAGACCCAAGGTGTTGTTGAGCAACAATATCTGAAACGGGCCTTCGCGACCTGTCAATTTTTTCATGAAGATCAATTCCAATCCCATCACCATTGCCGCCGCGAGAGCCAGCAATGCAGCGGGTTGAAAGCTGTCCGGGGTGGGGCGCAGCAAGATACATGCGCCGATAAGCGCCATAATGGCAGCAAACCAACGGATGGGGCCAACCCTTTCGCCCAGCAGTGGGATCGCCAGCATCATTGCAAATACAGGGTTCAAAAAAGATATCGCTGTGGCGTCCGCCAGCGGAATATAGGCGACGGCCGCAAACATGCAGGTCACGCCGCCCCAACCGCAAACCGTACGCGAGAAATGCAATCGCCAATGGGGCTGGGTGATCTTGGGGCGCAACAGCATCGCAGCACAACTTAACCCTATAAAGGCAAACAAAAACCGCCCATGGGTGATTTGCAGCGCATGCAGGGGGTCGCCGAACGTTCCGGTCCCTAACATTTTTGCCATCAGCGTGGTCGCCGCAATGAATGCCGCCGCAAGAACGATCAGTGCGGCGGCAAGCGTGTTGTTCTGGGTTTTGGCGATAAACATGTCACACCCTATGTCGATCAGCGTGCGTGCTCGCAATCGCAAAATATGTTCTTTACGCGGGCCACCTTTGCCGCCTATGCATGGATCATGATCAAACACGCCACATATTCCTTGCGACGACGCACGCAGTAATGGCGCCTTGTGCGTTCCATCTGGGGTTTGCCCTCATTCTGGATTGATTTATGTGCCACGCTTTTGGCACTCTTACCCAAACACCATTGACCCTTTGCTGTCCTCATGACCATTTTGCGGTTTGATACAGCCCAATTACAGGATTTATCCGATGATCCCTTCCGTTCTGCCGACCTATTCCCGCGCCCCTATGAGCTTTGTAAAAGGTGAAGGGTCTTGGATGATTGAAGCGGATGGCCGACGCTTTCTTGATTTGGGTGCCGGGATTGCGGTGAATGCGCTTGGCCATGCGCATCCAAAACTGGTTGAGGCGCTGACCACACAGGCACAAGCGCTGTGGCATACATCGAACCTTTACCAAATTCCGCAGCAGCAGGGGTTGGCGGATCGTTTGGTTGAACACACCTTTGCGGACACGGTGTTTTTCACCAATTCAGGCACGGAAGCTTGCGAATTGGCGGTAAAGATGGCGCGCAAGTATTTCTATGACAAAGGTCAGCCGGATCGCACGGATATCATCACCTTCTCGGGCTCTTTTCATGGCCGGTCCTCTGCGGGCATCGCGGCGGCTGGGTCTGAGAAAATGACCAAGGGCTTTGGCCCACTTTTGCCGGGCTTTGTGCATCTGGACTTTGGCGATCATGATGCCCTGACAGCGGCGATCACTGACACCACATGTGCGATCATGGTTGAACCCGTGCAGGGCGAGGGGGGTATTCGCCCACTCCCTGACGCGTGCCTCAAAGGGCTGCGTGATCTGTGTGATGAACACGGTATCCTGATGATTTTGGACGAAGTGCAATGCGGTGTTGGTCGTACGGGTAAACTCTTTGCCCACGAATGGGCCGGGGTTACGCCTGACATTATGATGGTCGCAAAAGGCATCGGCGGCGGTTTCCCTTTGGGTGCGGTTCTGGCCACGGAGAACGCAGCCAGCGGTATGACTGCTGGCACCCATGGGTCCACCTATGGCGGCAACCCTTTGGGCTGTGCCGTTGGGTGCGCTGTCATGGATATTATCGCTGATCCTGCGTTTCTGGCCGAGGTAAACCGCAAGGCGGGTCTGATGCGTCAGAAACTTGAGGGGCTGATCGCGGCGCATCCAGATGTATTCGAAAGCGTGCGCGGCGCGGGCCTGATGCTGGGCCTCAAATGCAAAGCGACCAATATAGATATCGTCAACGCGGGATACGCCAAAGAGGTGATCACCGTGCCAGCCGCAGACAATGTGATCCGACTGCTGCCCCCTTTGACCATCACGGACGATGAAATCGCTGAGGCCGTCACACGACTAGACGCCGCCGCCAGCAGCCTAAGCGCCTCTTAACTTCTTTTTGGCCTTAAATATTCCTCGGGAGTCCGAGGGCAGACAGCCCTCGGGTCTCTCCAAGCAGAGACAATCCATGACGCATTTCCTAGACATCCACGAAACATCCCCTGCCGATCTGCGCGGCATTATTGACAGCGCTGCTGCCATGAAAACCGCCCGTGCGGATCGCCCGCGCGGCGCGCTTGATGATGATCAACCGCTTAAAGACCATATGGTTGCGTTGATTTTTGAAAAGCCCTCCACCCGGACGCGCGTTTCCTTTGATGTGGGCGTGCGTCAATTGGGCGGGCAAACCATGGTGCTGTCTGGCAAAGACATGCAGCTGGGACACGGCGAAACCATTGCCGACACGGCGCGGGTGTTATCGCGCTATGTTGACTTGATCATGATCCGCACGTTTGAGGAACAAACGCTGCTGGAAATGGCCGAATATGCATCAGTGCCGGTGATCAACGGGCTGACCGATCGCACCCATCCTTGCCAGATCATGGCAGACATCATGACGTTTGAGGAACACAACGGCCCGATCAAAGGTAAAAAAGTTGTTTGGTCCGGCGATGGCAACAATGTCTTTGCTAGCTTTGCCCATGCAGCCAAGCAATTTGATTTTGAACTGGTCTTTACCGGCCCGCCACCGCTTGATCCGGAACCTGCTTTGGCGGGACTGTTCAGTATCGTACGCGATCCAAATATTGCGGTGCAAGGCGCTGATTTGGTTGTCACGGATACCTGGGTGTCCATGCATGATCCGCAATCTGCACGTGAACGCCGCCACAACCAATTGCGCGGATATCAGGTCAACGATGCTTTGATGGAACAAGCCAAGCCAGACGCCTTGTTCATGCATTGTCTGCCGGCACACCGCGATGATGAGGTGACCAGTTCCGTGATGGACGGACCGCAATCTGTGATCTGGGATGAGGCTGAAAACCGCATGCATGCGCAAAAAGCGATTATGCGCTACTGCCTTGGCAAATGATCTGAAAATTGTCGTTGCTGGCGCGGGGACCATCGGCTGTTTTGTTGGTGGTCTTTTGGCGTCGGGAGGGCATGATGTTACATTATTGGCACGGCCCCGCATCGGGCAGGAAATCCGTGCCCATGGGCTGACCCTGACCGATTTTAGCGGCATGGCGCAAAAGGTTGATGCCGATGCGCTGACCCTGTCAGAAAAGCCTGACTGCTTTGCTGAAGCCGACATCATTTTGGTCACGGTTAAATCACGTGATACCGAGGTTGTTGGGCGCTTGATCGCAGCGCATGCGCCCGCCACAGCCAGGGTTATTAGCCTGCAAAATGGTGCCGAAAATGTCGAAGCTTTGCAAAAGCTGCTTTCTCATCATGATGTGCGCGCCGGTATGGTGCCGTTTCATGTGGTCCCTATGGGTCAGGGAGGGTTTCACCGCTCAAGCGCGGGGGATATCATCATTGGATCGGGCCAAGAGGTGTTAAGTGATCATCTCTCTGTGCCGGGGCTGGTGGTCGCGGAACGCGACGATATTACCCAGCTGCAATGGGGCAGATTCCTGTTCAACCTCAACAACGGGTTGAACGCGCTAAGCGGACTTACATTGCACGATCAACTGCGCGACCGGGCGTGGCGCAAACTATTGGCGGATCAATGGGCCGAAGCGCTCAAAGTGTTGAATGCCAATAACATTCAGCCTCTGTCCACAACGTCTTTGCCGATTGGTTTGACCCCGTTTGTGCTTCGCCTGCCGACGGCGCTATTTACGCGTATCGCGGCTTTAATGCTGTGTGTTGATGCGCAGGCCCGTTCGCCTGTCTCACAGGACATGATCGCGGGTCGCAGAACCGAAGTTGACAATGAACAAGGGCAGGTGATGCGCATGGGTGCGCAGGTCGGAGTTGCGACACCCATCAGCGCGATGGTCGTTGAGATAACACAGCTTGCCCAAACCGCAGGAGAGGGCTTGCCCAACCTGCCTGTGATCGCCCTGCGCCGCGAGATTTCGGCTTAATTGACGGCCGCGTTCAACACCCAGAACACGATCGCTGACATTGTTGCAGCTGCGGGTACGGTGATCACCCAAGCCGCGACAATTGTCATAAAGTGCGAGCGTCGCACCAGCTTGCGGCGTCGACGTTCTTCGGGTGCGATACGTTTGATGGTGCCGACCTCGACGTTGGGTTGACGCAGGCGGCGTTCCATATGCCATTCCCGGTAAAAACCAACGCCAAACACACCGCCCACAGCGATATGCGTAGAACTGACAGGCAGGCCCAACCACGACGCCACAATCACGGTAATGGCCGCAGACAAGGCCACACAATAGGCGCGCATCGGGTTCAATTTTGTGATCTGGCTGCCGACCATGCGGATCAGTTTTGGGCCAAACAGAAACAGGCCAAACGAGATGCCAAAGGCCCCGATCACCATAACCCAAAGCGGAATAACCACTTTGGCTTCTGAAACGCCGAACTCAGTGGCATGCACAATTGCAGCCAATGGGCCAACCGCGTTGGCCACATCATTGGCGCCATGTGCAAAGCTAAGCAAAGCGGCCGAAAACACCAAAGGCAGGCCAAATAGGATTTTGACGGATTTGTTGCGGTTTTCCATGCCCTCAGATTTGCGCCGGATCAGTGGGGCCGAAATTGCATAAACGATGGCCCCAATCACCACGCCAATGATCAACGCCGTCGGCATGTCGATCTTGATGATCTTTTTGAGGCCCTTGAGCGCCAAATAGGTCGCAAAAACCCCTGCCATGATGCCAACCAAAACAGGCACCCATGTGCGTGCGGCGGCAATTTTGTCTTCTTGATAGATGATGCGTGCCTTGATGAAGGCCAAGAACATCGCGGCCACTGCGCCGCCCAAAACGGGTGAAATGACCCAGCTTGCAGCGATCAGGCTCATTGAGGACCAATTGACCGCGCTCAAACCTGCGGCGGCAATTCCGGCCCCCATCACACCGCCCACAACCGAATGGGTGGTGGATACAGGCGCGCCGACCCAAGTGGCCAGATTGACCCAAAGCGCGGATGAAATTAGGGCCGCCATCATCGCCCAGATGAATACTTTGGTATCTGCGATTGATGCTGGATCAATGATGCCCTTTGAGATGGTCGACACCACGTCGCCACCTGCCAGCAAAGCCCCCGCACTTTCGCACAAAGCCGCAATAACAATTGCACCGCCCATGGTCAGGGCGTTTGCACCCACCGCAGGGCCCATGTTGTTGGCAACGTCGTTGGCACCGATGTTGACGGCCATATAGGCGCCAAAAATTGCGGCAACAACGACAACAAAACTGACAGGTGTTTGGCCAAAGAACACCGCTGCGACAATCCCGGCGACGACAATAAAGGCAAGCGCGATGCCCATGCCAACCATTGGACGTCCAACATATGCTGTTGCTAACTCAACCTGACTGATGCGGTTCAGATCGGTATCCAGTGTCTTCCACTGGCTGCCTTGTGGTTTGTTGGCCATGGCGCTGTATCCCCCCGGAAACTTTTGTTGCGAACGCCGTGACATACCTGCGCCAATCGCGCAAGCGCGTCATTACAAAACTGTTACAAATCGGTTTCGTTGTGAGGGACGGTTTAAAGGGCTGACAAAATGGCCTTTAGGTCAGGTTCATCCACCAGATTTGCGGCGTCTTTGGGTGCAAACCATGCACGCTTGCGCAGGCTGGCCTCTGGGTATTCCTCGCTCAGGTCGCGCACGCGGGTCAGATACACGCGTGCCTCAACAGGGACAGTCATGCCTTCGCCCAAACCCTTGGCGTATTCATATAGACCAATGGGTTCTTCTTCGATATCGGCCTTTGTAACGCCAGCTTCTTCCCAGGCTTCTTGCAGGGCAGCGCCGGGGCCGTCCAACCCATCAATGGGCCAGCCTTTTGGTACAATCCACCGCCCGGTATCGCGGCTGGTGATCAAGAGCACGCGTTTGCCATCATCCGTTTCCCGATAACAAAGGGCAGCGACCTGCACCCGTTTGGGGCGGCGCAAAATTGGCATGAACATATCTGCCCACGCGCGTTTGAAAACGTGCATCATATTGGGTTTCCGAATTGCCTCGAGGTGTGTTTATTATTCTTAACAGCTGTGTATAACTTATTTCTTACCTGAAATCAAATTGTTGCGTGGGTCTTGCGTTGACCGGGCGGGCGTATCACTCTTGGCGCATCATCATGAGGACACAGAACACTATGACCAAATCGGGTAACGGCGCTGACATCGGGGTGTATGGTTTGGGCACGATGGGTTCTGCCCTTGCGCTTAATTTGGCGGATCATGGGTTTGATGTGGCGGTGTGCAACCGTGAGGTGAACTGGATCTCTGCGTTTGTGCAAGAGGCCGGGCCACTGGCGGATAAACTGGTCGCTACCGAGACATTGACGGCCTTTGTGGACGCCATCGCGCGCCCACGCAGCATTTTGTTCATGATCCCCTCTGGTGCGCCGATGGATGCGATGATCGAAGCGATTACGCCCTTGCTGGAAAAAGGGGACACGATCATCGATGGCGGCAATGCTGATTTCAACGCGACGCGCCGTCGGTCTGCGGCGATGGACGGCACCGGGTTACATTATGTCGGCATGGGCGTGTCGGGGGGCGAAGAAGGCGCGCGTCATGGTCCGTCTATGATGGTTGGCGGATCTGATCATTCATGGCAGCACATGCGCCCGATGGTCGAGGCGATTGCGGCTCAGTTTGAGGGTATTCCCTGCGTGGCGCATCTGGGGCCGGATGGTGCAGGGCATTTCGTGAAAACCGTGCACAACGGTATTGAATACGCAGACATGCAAATGATTGCCGAAGTTTACGGCATGTTGCGTGATGCAGGCGGGCAGGGCGCACCGCAGATCGGGGCGTTGATGGAGCGCTGGCAGGATGGGCCGCTGTCGTCGTATTTGATCGAAGTCTCTGCGGCTGCGCTGCAATCAATCGACAGTAAAACCGGGCAGCCAATGGTTGATGTGATCCGCGATCAGGCGGGTCAAAAAGGCACAGGGCGCTGGACACTGATTGAGGCCCTCAAGATGGGTCAATCCGCCAGCGCAATTGAAGCAGCGGTGGGCGCGCGCGGCTGGTCGTCTGAAAAAGACGCTCGTGTCATGGCCGAACCGCTGTTGGCGGCTTGTGTTCAAGATGTCGGCATGCCCTGTGACGATGATCTGGAAATGGCGTTATTGGCGGGCCGTATTTTGGCCCATGCACAAGGTTTTCGTATTCTCGCAGCGGCATCGGCAGAATTTGACTGGTCGCTGGATATGGCCCAGATATCGGAAATCTGGCGCGCAGGATGCATTATTCGCTCAACCTTATTGGATGAATTCGCTGAGGCGTTTCGCGATGATCTGCCAGCGGGTCACCTGATACTTGCGCCCGCAATGCGGGTACGATTAGGCGATAGCATTGGTGCATTGCGCCGGGTTGTTGCTGCCGGTGTTTCATTGGGTGTGGGCGTGCCCGCGCTATCCGCGTCCCTTGCATGGTTTGACACGATGCGCCGGGGCAGGGGCACCGCAAACCTTATCCAGGCGCAGCGGGATTTCTTTGGGCACCATGGGTTTGACCGGGTCGAAGAAAGCGGCAAGTTTCATGGCGACTGGAATGACCTGGCCTAAAACCGGGTCTGTTAATTCTGCACAAAGACAATATCATCAAGTGTGATATCTGTTGCCGCGCCCAAACGTATGCTGGTTGTGACTTGGGGCTCTGTTTCGTTGCCCGCAAAGATCATCACCAACTCGGTGCTCAAGGTTTCACCACTGCCTGTTGTGACCAATTCAACGGACAACATATCGCGTGCCTCACTTCCGGCTTCGCGGTCAATTTCAATGGTCAAAGTGTCCTCGCCGGGCGTGAAATCAGTGATGACAATCCCGGACTGGGTTTCGATTGCGTCTGGGTCGCCTTCGCTAAAGGTGTCCGCGCCCAAATTGAGAACCGCACGTATGTTGTCGGCCCCTTCACCACCCGTGATGCCTACTGAAGCCGTATCAGGTATGGTTTCGCTGATGCTGGTGGTGACGGTGATGTCGTCATCGCCCTCACCTGCGTCAAGTGTGGCAAAGGTGTCATTCAATTCACCGGTCAGGTCATAGGTAATCGTGTCATTGCCCAGGCCGCCAAACACTTGAGTGGCCGGTCCTGCATTGATCACATCATCACCGTCCTCGCCGTTTAGTGTGTTGCCGACTGCTGTACTGGTCAATGTATCGTTGCCGTCCCCGCCATTGACCGTTGTGTTAAATGGTGTCGTCACTTCTGCGATATCATCGCCGCCCAACAAATCTATCACGGATGCGCTGTCAGCGGTATGGTCTTCGTTGTCTGCACGCAATGTATCGTTGCCGTCGGTGCCCGTGATCGTATCCTCACCTGTGTAAATCAAGTCTTCGCCAGTTTCGCCCGGCTGGGGCGAGACTTCGGGTTCTGTGGTTTCGGGTTCATCATCATTTTCAACCAAAAGGGCGGTCAGGCAAACGCCAAACAGACCAACAACCAATGCCATACCAAACATAGTGAACCTCATTCAAAAACTGTGCGTGTCAATTGGCCGGCTTGCACAACCTATAGACGTAAAGTGACTAAAAATTGACGCTTATGTGGAAACACTTTGTTTCGACTGGAGAAACGGATCTTGGGCATATCCAACCCCCGCCAGATATAACCCATGTGGGGGGCTGACCGTTCCACAGGCATCGCGGCTGCGGGCATCAAGTGCGTTTTGAACATCCGCAGGTGTCCATGATCCAGCACCGACATGTTGTAACGTGCCAACAAAGCTACGCACCTGATTGTGCAGAAAGGACCGGGCACGAACATCAAAATGCACTTCGGTTCCGGCAATGGTTTCTACTTTGGTGATATTTAGGCGATCCAGTGTTTTGACCGGGCTGAGTGACTGACAAATGGTTGAGCGAAACGTTGTAAAATCATGCTGCCCCAACAACAGGTTCGCAGCCTCTTGCATCAACTCTACGTCTAAATCGGGTTTGATGTGCCAGACCAAGCCGGACAAATGGGTGACAGGTGCACGGCGGCACAGAATGCGAAACAGGTAATGGCGCTCTTGTGCGGAAAAACGTGCATGAAATTCATCGGTCACCGCCGCACAATCCAGAATCGCGACGGGGTGCGGTTTGAGGTGATAATTAAGTGCCTCGGACAGGCGAAACGGCGTCCAGTCGCGTTTCATGTCGCAATGGGCGACCTGCGCCAGGCCATGAACCCCTTTGTCTGTGCGCCCTGCGGCTGCGATCTTATGTTCTCCGGGTTCGAGCTTGGCCAAGGCTGCTTCAATCGCGCCCTGCACAGAGGGTAGCGAAATCTGGCGTTGCCACCCGACAAAAGGGGCACCGTTGTATTCAATTTTCAGGGCATAACGGGGCATGGCGTGCATCTATCGTGGCCGTCTGCTTCTGGCAATCCCTGCGTGGCACACCTATGTTGACCCAACCACAATACGAGGCGGGTGTAGTTTTGTTCATTTCCGATATAGCTGACGGCATCTGGCGGCAGGTTGAAACGGTGCAAGACACGGTTTCAGAGACATTTTTTGAACCTGTGATCCGCTTGGGTGTGACGGGTTTGGCGCGGTCTGGCAAGACGGTTTTCATCACTTCACTGGTGGCAAATCTGTTGGATCGGGGTCGGATGCCCGGATTACTGGCCGCCTCTGAAGGTCGAATTGAAGCTGCTTTTTTGCAACCACAACCTGATGATACGATTCCACGGTTTGATTATGAAGCGCATTTGGGCGCGCTGACAGGCAAGACTCCGCATTGGCCGGATAGTACGCGGGCGATTTCAGAATTGCGCCTGTCACTCAAGGTGCGGCCCAATGGGCTGCTGGCGGGTTTTCAAGGGCCGCGTACCATCCATCTAGATATCGTCGATTATCCGGGCGAATGGCTGCTTGATCTGGCGCTATTGGACATCAGCTATACGGATTGGTCAGCACAAGTGTTGGCGCGGATTGAGAACCGAGAAGAAGCGATGGCCTATCGCGCTTTGGTGGCCAAGACCGAAAGCGAGGCAAAGCTGGAAGAACCCACGGCCAAGGAACTTGCCGCCACTTTTGCCGATTATCTGCAAACTGCGCGGGCCAATGGGTATTCTGATTGCACGCCGGGACGGTTTTTATTGCCGGGTGATTTGGCGGGGTCACCTGTTTTGACCTTTGCGCCGTTACCGGGCGCAGACACCGGGCCGCGCAAGTCGCTGATCCGCGAAATGGCACGTCGGTTTGAGGCGTATAAACGTCAAGTCGTGCAGCCGTTTTTTCGCGATCACTTTGCCCGTATTGATCGACAGGTCGTGCTGGTTGATGCGCTGGGTGCGATTAATCAAGGGCCACGCGCGGTTGAGGATTTGCGTGCTGCTATGGGCGAGATTTTGGGAGCCTTTCGACCGGGGCGCAATGGTTTTCTAAGCGGTTTGTTGGGGGGCAAGCGGGTGGAGAAAATCCTGTTTGCAGCGACAAAATCTGACCACCTACATCATGTACAACACCCCCGATTGACCGCGATCATGGAGGCACTGACCCGCGAGGCGCGCGACCGCGCGCAATATGCGGGCGCTGGAACAGCGGCGATGGCAATTGCATCGCTGCGCGCCACCACCGAGGACATCATGGATCATGACGGCGAAAAGCTAGAGGTGGTGCGGGGAACCTTGTTGGATACTGGCAAAGAGGCTGCGTTTTATCCCGGTGATCTGCCGCAAGACCCTGCACATCTGTTGAACCCGGCGCGCAGAGGTGCGGAGAAATGGTTGGATCAGGACTATCAAGTCATGCGGTTTGCGCCAGCACCCTTGAACCTGCGCCCCGGTGATGGGCCGCCGCACATTCGTCTTGACCGCGCGGCTGAATTTTTGATTGGGGATCGGCTGTGACCCGTCTGCGCCCTGCACGCTCAACCGATGCAGGCAAGGTCGGTGCCATCCTAACAGAATTTGGCGAAACGACAGCTTGGATGCCACGGCTGCACACGGGGGCCGAAGATATCGCGCACGCGGGGCAGTTGATTGAGCGGGGCTGGGTCACGGTTGCGTTGCGCGATGATACAATAATTGGCTTTGTCGCTTGTGATGGGGCAGAGATCGACGCGCTTTATGTGGCGCGACGACAGCGCGGGCAGGGCGTTGGGACAGCGTTGTTGGTTGAGGTCTGTTCAAAAGCAGCAGGGCTGACACTTTGGACATTTCAGGCAAACGTACGTGCCATCGCGTTTTACGTGCGGCACGGATTTGTGGAACTGACCCGTACAGACGGGGCAAGCACCGATGAAAAACTGCCAGATGTTCAATTTGAATGGAAAAGGGAGGTTGCGTGATGGCCAAGGGTCCGGTTCTTTTTGATCTTGAACAAGACAGCAAACCACGCCCCGCCGTGGCCGAGGCCCCACCAGTGCCGGATCTGATGGTGCCTGCACCGCAAGGTCAAGCCATGCAGGTCGCAGCGCGACTTGCGGCGCGCAAACCGTCGCTGTTGATGCGGCTTTTCTGGACATTGGGCGCGACGCTGATTGGGGCTTTGGTGTCGATTGCCGCATGGAACTTTGTGACGGATCTGATTGCGCGCTATCCTTTGATCGGCTGGGCCATGACCGTGCTGATCTGTGTGTTCTTATTGGTGCTGGCGTTAATTTCCTTGCGTGAAATGGCCGCGTTCAGCCGTTTGGCGCGCCTTGATGGGTTACGCCATGACGCCGGAGAGGCGCTTGCGCAGAACGACCTGAAATCGGCGCGGGCGGTCACGGATCGTTTAGTTGGCCTTTACAAGGGGCGCGAAGACACCCGTTGGGGTCGTGATCGGCTTGCCGAATTGCGTGGTGACCAATTGGATGCGCAAGGTTTGTTGGCATTGGCAGAGGCAGAAGTGTTGGGACCGTTGGATCAAGCTGCGAGCCGCGAAGTCGAAGCGGCAGCCCGTCAGGTTGCGACGGTGACCGCATTGGTGCCTTTGGCACTGGCCGATGTCGCAGCGGCCTTGACGAGTAATCTGCGGATGATCCGGCGGATTGCCGAGGTCTATGGCGGGCGATCTGGTTTCTTTGGATCATGGCGTTTGACCCGTGCCGTATTGTCGCATTTGGTGGCGACGGGGGCCGTGGCCGTGGGTGATGATATGCTGGAACCGATCTTGGGCGGGTCTTTGTTGGGTAAGCTGAGCCGTCGTTTCGGCGAAGGCTTGGTGAATGGCGCGCTGACTGCGCGGGTTGGGGTTGCCGCGATTGAAGTCTGTAGACCATTGCCGTTTTCAGAAGGTAAGCGGCCCAAGGTGCGCAGTATTATCAAGCGCAGCCTTGGTGGGTTGTTTGGTCAGGCCAAGTACAATTGATCCTATTGTGTGGCTACGCCACGCGCGATTTTATTCTGGCTGATGAAGGGGCTTTGCCCCCTCAAGCTCCCCCCGGTATTTAAGAAAGGGTGAAGCGAAGGGGGTAGGGGCTTGTCGGCAAGTTTGGCACTGCTTATAAGCGCCACATGACACGTTTTATCGCGATCATTATTCGAATTATATCCCCGGCGCTCTGATAGATTGAGACGCCGGGCTAAGGTGTTTGAGCCGCTCGCACCTAGATCATCAATCCCTGATACAAGATTTGCCAAAGGACGCCCGCCATGTGCGCCGATACGCCAGAGACACACGACTATAAATCAACGCTGAACCTGCCTAAGACTGATTTTCCGATGCGCGCGGGACTGCCCAAACGTGAGCCGGAATGGCTGGCAAAGTGGGACAAGATTGGCGTCTATGATCGGCTGCGCGAAAAAACGGGTCGTCAGCCGTTTACGCTGCATGACGGACCGCCCTATGCGAATGGGCATTTGCACATCGGGCATGCGCTGAACAAGACGATCAAGGATATGATCGTGCGCAGCCATCAGATGATGGGTTTTGACGCGCGTTATATCCCCGGGTGGGATTGTCATGGGTTACCGATTGAGTGGAAGATCGAAGAGCAGTACCGCAAAAAGGGGCGTGATAAGGATCAAGTGCCGATCAATGAATTCCGTGGGGAATGTCGTGAGTTCGCTAAGGGCTGGGTTGATGTGCAGCGTGAGGAGTTCAAGCGTTTGGGGATCACCGGCAATTGGGCTGATCCGTATCTGACCATGGATTTTCATGCGGAGCGGGTGATTGCTGAAGAGTTCATGAAATTCCTGATGAATGGAACGTTGTATCAAGGGTCAAAGCCCGTGATGTGGTCGCCTGTTGAGCAGACGGCATTGGCCGAGGCGGAGGTCGAGTATCACGATAAGGAAAGCCACACGATCTGGGTGAAGTTTAAGGTCAACACAGATGGCTGGCCAGAAACGTCCTATGCAAAAGAAGAAGACGAGTTCTTTGGCGAACAAATGCAGTTACATCTTCGCAATGCCTATGTCGTTATTTGGACAACGACGCCGTGGACCATGCCATCCAACAAGGCTGTCGTTTGGGGCGAAGATATTTCCTATGGCCTGTATGAGATCACGGGCCGACCCGAAGAATGCTGGGTCAACATCGGAGATCGCTATCTGATTGCGGATGATCTGGCGGCGGACGTTCTGGGCCGGGCGCGTTTGGATGAGACGATGTATCGCCGTTTGTGTGATGTGACTCCGGATGACCTGCGCAAGATCAAATTGCAGCATCCTTTGGCGGGTGTTGAGGGCGGCGAGGGCGAATGGGACGACATTCGTGATTTCCGCTCGGCGGATTTTGTGACCTCGACTGAGGGTACAGGCTTTGTGCATTGCGCCCCCTCCCACGGGTTGGAAGAATATGAACTCTACCGTGACCTTGGTATGCTCGAACAAGTGATCACCTATAACGTGAACCCCGATGGGCGGTTCCGCGATGCATTGCCGTTTTTCGGCGGTAAGGCAATCCTGAAACCTAATGGCAAAGAGGGCAACGCCAATACGGCGATCATCGACAAGCTGGTTGAGGTTGGCGGGCTGCTCGCGCGCGGCAAGATCAAGCACAGCTATCCGCATTCGTGGCGCTCTAAGGCTCCGGTAATCTACCGCAACACGCCGCAGTGGTTTGCTGCGATTGATAAGGTTGTGGGCGATGGGCTGGACATGCATGGCAAAACCATCCGTGAACGGGCGCTGACCGAGATTGACAATGTGAACTGGACGCCAAAATCTGGACGCAACCGTCTGCATTCGATGATGGAGGCGCGGCCCGATTGGGTGCTCTCGCGTCAACGTGCTTGGGGTGTGCCGCTGACGTGCTTCACCCGTAAAGGCGTGTTGCCGACGGATGAAGGCTTCCTGCTGCGAAACGCTGAAGTCAACGCACGGATTGTTGAGGCGTTCGAGGCGGATGGTGCGGATGTTTGGTATGCTGAGGGCGCGAAAGAGCGGTTCTTGGGCGGTATCGTTAACCCGGACGACTATGATCAGGTCACTGACATTCTGGACGTGTGGTTCGACTCCGGTTCAACCCACGCCTTTACCCTGCGTGACCGTGCGGATGGGTCCGAGGATGGGATTGCGGATGTCTATATGGAAGGCACTGACCAGCATCGCGGGTGGTTCCATTCCTCGCTCTTGCAGTCGGTTGGCACCACGGGCCGCGCGCCTTATCGCAACGTCGTGACACATGGGTTTACGCTGGATGCCAAGGGCATGAAGATGTCTAAATCCATCGGCAACACCATCGTGCCGGAAAAGATCGTGCAGCAATATGGTGCGGATATTTTGCGACTGTGGGTGGCGCAGACGGATTACACGACGGACCAACGTATCGGGGATGAAATCCTGAAAGGTGTGGCGGACAGCTATCGCCGGTTGCGCAATACCATGCGCTATATGCTGGGTGCGCTGAATGACTTTAGCGAAACCGACCGGGTTGAGCCTGCGGATATGCCTGAGTTGGAGCGCTGGGTGCTACATCGCGTGGCGGAGTTGGATAAGGTCGTGCGTGACGGCTATGCGCGCTTTGACTTCCAAGGCGTGTTTCAGGCTGTGTTCACTTTTGCCACGGTTGATCTGTCGGCATTCTATTTCGATATCCGCAAGGATGCGCTGTATTGTGATGGTGATACGTTACGCCGTCGGGCGGCGCGCTCGGTCTTGGATATCTTGTTCCACCGCCTGACAGCGTGGTTGGCGCCTGTTTTGGTGTTCACCATGGAAGAGGTCTGGCTTGAACGATATCCGGGCGAGGACAGTTCGATCCACCTGACCGATATGCCGGAAACGCCAGAGGCATGGTTGGATACAGAATTGGCGGCGAAATGGGCCAAGGTGCGTTCTGCGCGCCGGGTCGTGACAGCTACATTGGAAGTGGAGCGCACTGCCAAGGTTATTGGTGCGTCACTTGAGGCGGCACCTGTGGTGTATGTGGCGGATGCGGATCAACGTGCAGCGCTGGAAAGCGTATCGTTTGAAGATATCAGCATCACCTCTGACATCACAGTAACAGGCGACACGGCCCCTGCTGATGCGTTCCGTATGCCTGAAACCGATGGCGTGGCGGTTGTGTTTGCCAAGGCTGAGGGCGGTAAATGTGAACGGTGTTGGAAGGTGTTGCCCGATGTAGGCACCCACAGCCATCCCGGTATCTGTGGCCGCTGTGATGTGGCGGTCAGCTGATTGAAAAGTAAGGTGGGGTTTACCCCACCTTACGCAGCTTTCGGATTGAGTGCGCGCGCAGTCACGTGCAAGATACCGATATGAAACAACGCACAATTCTAACCCAATTTGGTGATCTGACCCTGACGGAAGTTGACGGGGCCATCACGGCGGTCAACTGGACGCGGGTCTCCAGCCAAGACCAATCTGACCTTCTGGATGAAGCCGCCGAACAATTGGCAGCTTATGCGGCAGGCAAGCGCGAGGGGTTTGATCTGCCTTTGCGCGTTGCGGGCAGTGATTTTCAACGCGATGTCTGTGCTGCGATGTCTGCAATCCCGTTTGGATATACGTTGACCTATGGAGATATCGCAAAGCAATTGGGCGTGCCAGCGCAGGCAGTGGGGCAAGCCTGCGGGGGCAATCCGATCCCGGTGATCATTCCATGTCATCGGGTGATGGGGGCCAAGGGCTTAACCGGTTTTTCGGGTGCTGGTGGGGTCGAAACCAAGGTTGCGTTGTTGCGTCATGAGGGGGCGGCGGGACTGCTTATTTGAGCGGTAAGGTGGACGCGGCGTCCACGCTACGGACCTCAAGCGTGTCGTCATGGGGATGACGGCGCACCAAACCGATCATCGCCACCAATCCAATGCCTGCCAAAGGTAAGCATGATAAGAACAGAACGCGTGATACACTGCTTGCATCCAGCGGTGTTTGCATGCTCAAAAAACCAGATGCATTGGCGATAATCCCGATATAGGCGGCCCCGAGTGCATAGCCTATGCGTTGGACTGTTGGGATTGCCCCGGTGATCCGCTGCATTTCATCGGCAGGGGCCAGTGCTGTGATGCGGCGCAGGATAAACGTGTAAGCGAGGCCAAAACCTGCCCCTTCGGCCAGCGCACAGGCCGCGATCAGCCAAAGCGGCCCGTTTGGTACTGCATAGACAAAGCCCAGGATGCTCAGGGAGGTCACGCACATGCCCGCAGCAATCCACACACGATCATAGCGTTCAGGTGATCCACTGACCGCGACGGCGGCCAGCGTCCAGCCGATGGAGGAACAGGCGACGATATACCCCGCTGTGAGTGCGGATGTTTTGTGCACCGCTGTCATCAACAAGGGGCCGTAAGCCGTGATTGCCACGGTTGCCATGGGTAACATCAAAAGCATCAGCAGTGTGGCACCGGTGGCATGACGTGGATCAAGCGGGGCATGGGGAAACAGGCGGTCCGCGCCCGCGTGGTGATCGCGCCAGAAGAACCAGATCAGACAGAGGATGCCTGCGCTGACAAACAAGGTGGTGCGCAGGGCTTCGACTTTGACACCACCGTATGACACCAAGACAACTGCCAGACATAACAATGCAAGCCGCGAGATCGGGAAACGTGTCGTGCTCGCGCTGCGCTCAAGGATGGCTGTTTCGTGGCGCAGGGCAATCCAGACCGCCAGTACAAAGGCCAATGCAGCAAAAAACCCAAAGCCCAAACGCCAGTTTGCATATTCAACAAACAACCCGCCAATCAACGGCCCCAGAAACGCGGACATGCCCCAAAAGGCAGACACTACAGCCAAGGCGCGCGCGGCATAGCGACGTGGAAACAACACGCCAAGTGCCACAAAACACATCGCAACGAGGCCGCCTCCGCCTAGGCCTTGCAAGGCGCGCCCAACCAGCAGCAGGGCCATCCATGGGCTGACCGCACTGAGGGTGCAGCCCGCCGCAAATATCAGGGCGGCAAGCACCATCGGCGCACGCATCCCATAACGCATCGACAACAGCGCGCTGGCAGCGCCCGCCACGATCGAACCAATTTCATAAATTGAGACTGTCCAGCTGACATAGGCCGCGCCCCCGATATCCTTAATGATGGCGGGCAACATCGTGGCCACAATCAAACTATCCGCTGCATGCAACCAAACCCCAAGGCAGACCAGCGCCAGCGACGCTGTATAGCCGCTGGCCAGGAATTCGCGCCAAGACACGTATGGGTCTTGCTGTGTATCGGGGTTTGTTGCGGGATCGGTCATTGCTGCCTCTTGTTCACTGGCCCTTTGATGGGGCCTCAACCTTGGTTGAGGTCAAGAGGTATTTTGAAGGCGCGCTAAACCTATTCGTCACCCGTTGGCAGCATCTGTTGCACAGCACCTGCGCAGATCAGGTAGATAGATGTCACGATCAGGCCCCAATGTGCCCAGCTTTCGGGATGAAAATCGACCCAAGCTGCCCAACCTGCAAAGAAGGTCCAAGCGAGCGCCATCGGTAGTGTGACCATGCGCCAGCGTTCGGTTCTGACGGGATGCACGAATTTAATTGGGATGAACATCGTGATTGCCAGAATGGTCACGATAATGAGGCTCATCCACCATTCCGGTTTAAGTGCGAACAGCACCAGAACCAGCATGTTCCAGCACCCGGGAAATCCTGAAAACGAATTATCTTTTGTTTTCATGCGTGTATCGGCAAAGTACATGGCCGATGCAAAGGTCACGATGATGATCATCGCCCAACCGCTCCACCCATCCATCAAGCCGCTTTTGAACAGGGCAAAGGCGGGGATAAAGACATAAGTCAGGTAGTCGATGATCAGGTCAAGCAGTACACCGTCAAATTCGGGTGCGTTGGTTTTGACGTCAAATTTGCGTGCCAAAGGTCCGTCGATGCCATCCACAAAGAAGGCCACGACCAACCAGAGGAACATCATGTCCCACTCAAGCTCTACGGCGGCGAGCATTGCCAACATGGCGAAAACGGCACCAGAGGCGGTAAACAGATGGACGAGTAGGGCACGCATTTGAATTGTCATTTCGTAGCTTTGTCAAATCTGGGCGGGGGATGCAAAAAGAAATCCCAGATTTGGGATGCTGAAATTGAGAATTTGATCGTCATTGTTCCTTTGGGCCACATAGGGTATTCTTGAAAGTGGTCGGCAGTTCCCAAGGCGTCGCTGTCCCGCGAGGGCATGCTAAACCTGCCACTTGGACCCATAGGATTTGACAATTTCAATCCCGTGCCGCGTCGAAAGTCAGCGACCATCGACACCTACATGGCGGCACATTGAGGATATGATATGTCGAAAGACCCGATTGGTTTGACCGTTGCGGATATTTCCGCCTTTGCGCGCCGGCTTGCCCCTGAATTAAAAAACCACACCAGAAACCAAGACACGGTGCCCTCGCATCTAACTTTGCTGAACATGCTGGCGCGCGCTGCTGGGTTTCGGAATTATCAGCATCTTAGGGCATCCGACACCGCGCAACAGCGACTGGCAGAACTGCCTTCAAAGGGTAACATCGACTACCGTTTGGTGGAACGCGCTTTGCATCAGTTTGATGCTGAGGGGAACTTGTTGCGCTGGCCCTCACGCCGTCCGGTGCAGGAATTGTGCCTTTGGGTGATGTGGTCAAACCTTCCTGCGGTTGAACATCTGCATGAGAAAGAGGTCAACGCGATCCTGAACGCCGCCCATCTTTATGGCGATGCGGCGCTGTTGCGGCGCAGTTTGGTGGGCATGGCACTGGTGCGCCGCAACCTTGATGGATCTGATTATCAACGACTCGAAAACCGCCCACCTGCTGAGGCGCAAGAGTTAATCGCGCGCATCAAAAAGCGGCGGCATCGCGGTGCGGATGCCTTTGATGGCAAAGTGGCGGTAACGCGATGATGCACAAAGGATCCTGCCTGTGCGGACTTGTATCGTTTACGGTTATAGGTGCATTGCCTGCACCCACCGCATGTCATTGCGTGAAGTGTCGAAAAACCTCGGGTCATTTTGAAGCATCTTGCGACGTGGCAAAAACAGACCTGACCATTGAGGGCCAAGACCACCTCACGTGGTTTGCCTCATCACAAAAAGTCAAACGTGGGTTTTGCAAAACATGTGGGTCATCGCTTTTCTTCAATCCGAATTTTCACGACTGGATTGGCGTGAGTATGGGCGCTTTTGACGGACCGACGCAGACAAAACTGGCTTTGCACATTTTTGTGGCTGAGAAAGGCGATTATTATGAGATTTCGGATGGGGTGCTTCAAAACCAAAGATAGACATGCATGTACGGTGTAACGTATGAAAAGTGCAGTAAGAGTGCTGCGCGGGTTGACGCCCCAACCGATTCCAACTAAGTGCTGCAAACCAATTTCAGGGTTGCCCATGTGCGGCCCCCCTCATGTGTTATGCCGGATCGCTGGCAGGCCACGAAAACAAAAGGATGAACCCATGTCGCGCGTTTGCGAATTGACCGGAAAAGGCCCGATGTCGGGCAACAACGTAAGCCACGCGAACAACAAGACGCGTCGCCGCTTTTTGCCTAACTTGAACGATACAACGCTTCAGTCCGAAGCATTGGGTCGCGGTTTCAAATTGCGCATTTCAGCAGCTGCTTTGCGCAGCGTTGATCACCGCGGTGGTTTGGACAAATTCTTGGCAAAGGAAAAAGATGTTAATCTTTCTCCAAATGCGTTGAAGATCAAAAAAGCGATTGCAAAATCAAGCGCGACTGCCGAGGCGTTGAGCTAAACCGAGCTCTTTCTGCTTTTGAAAATTTAGCGACCCCGGCCAGCAATGGCTGGGGTTGCGTCGTTTTTACGCCTCGCTTCTGGTGCGCTGTGACGATAAAAACGTGTTATGAGATTTCGCAGCCTAATATCCCTGATGCTTGCCATGATGTTGGCGCTGACCAGCCAAAGCATGGCGGTGGCGCGTGGCGCATCTGCGGCCACGGGTCAAATGGTGCTGTGTACTGGTGCGGGTCCGGTTGCTGTATACACTGATGCTACGGGTCAACCGACCAGCGCCCCGCACATCTGTCCTGATTCTGCATTGAATGTGACTGTCGCAGGACCCGCGCAGATTTTTCTAGCCCCAAAACGTTTGGTGCAGTTTCAACGTGCGACGCCTCTTGTTGCTTGGCTTGCCCCTGTATCGCCGCGTCTGGCACCGCCCTCACGCGGCCCCCCGATTGTTGTTTGATAAGACTTTTTCAAGACAACATACAGGAACAGACAGATGACACTTACACGTACCTTTAGCGCAGCCATCGCGGCTGCCTTGCTTGCAACCACCGCCTTTGCTGGCGACATCATGATCAAAGATCCCTATGCGCGTTCATCAACGGCGAACTCGAAATCGGGTGCTGCCTTTATGATGTTGATGAACCAAACCGACAGTGATGATCGCCTGATTGCTGCCGCATCTGACGTGTCTGGACGCGTCGAACTTCACACCCATAAAGAAGACGCAAACGGTGTGATGAAGATGACTGAAATTGAAGATGGTATTCCGATTGCTGCGGGCGAAATGCACGCCATGAAACGTGGTGGGGATCATGTCATGTTCATGGGGCTGAACGGACCGCTGGTACAGGGATCAGAGATCACCGTGACGCTGACCTTTGAAAAGGCAGGGGATATCGAAGTGAAGATTCCGGTAGATCATGAGCGCAAGCCAGATCACGGCGCAATGAGCCACTAAAATGTGGGGTGGGCCACGCGCCCACCTTGCGGCAATCGGTGGGGTAAGGTGGGCGCATGGCCCACCTTTAACCTTTGAGTATTTCTTTGACCCAAGCCGTTACCGTTTGTGAGGCCGGCCCGGTACGATGCTCTGCAAATTGATTGCCAACAGAGGAGCGTTCTAGATTAAACTCAAGCGTATGTGCGCCAGCGCGCCGCGCCTCGGCCACAAAGCCAGCAGCAGGATAGACATTGCCGGAAGTGCCGATCGCGGCAAAGATGTCTGCGCTTGCCAGATGGTCAAACAACATGTCCATGTCATAGGGCATTTCGCCAAACCACACGATGTCAGGGCGGGCTCTGGGTGCGTTACACGACGGGCAGGTATCGCCCGGTGCCATGACCATAGGTGCCGCCCAGCGGTGATCACATGACGCACATAGCGCGCCTTTGAGATGCCCATGCATGTGCATCACGGTTTTTGATCCGCCGCGTTCGTGCAGATCATCGACGTTTTGAGTGATGACAATGACTTCGCCCGCATGCTCGGCCTCTAGCCGGGCCAATGCCTCATGTGCGGCGTTTGGTTCCACGTCAGCGGCCTGCGCGCGGCGGGCATTGTAAAAATCAACCACCAGCTTGGGATCGCGCGCAAAGCCTTCTGGTGTGGCGACGTCTTCAACCCGGTGCTGGGCCCAAAGACCATCTTCGGCGCGAAAGGTCTCGAGCCCGCTTTCAGCAGAAATACCTGCCCCTGTCAGAATCACGATCTTACGGGTGTCGGTGGTCATGGTTTGCCCTTCATTTTGTGTATTGCCATGTGACCTATCATGGGGCGCAGGTTCATGCCATGCTTGCGCGGTGGACGGTTGCAGGTCCAGTCAAACAGGCGCAAAATGGTATGGATAAATACCGGAGAGATGTATGAAAATCGCCACTGCTGCCTACCCCCTGGATGTGTTGAGTTCCTGGGCGGCCTATGAGGACAAACTCGCGCGTTGGGTTGCTGAGGCTGCGGGCAATGGCGCTGAGTTGCTGGTGTTTCCAGAATACGGTGCAATGGAATTGGCGACACTGGCGGGTCTTGATGTTGCTGGTGATCTTGAAGCGTCCTTGCATGCAGTATCCGAACGACTGGAAGATGCGGACAAAGTACATGTGCGTTTGGCCGCAGAGCATGGTGTGCATATCATTGCGGCCTCTGGTCCTGCTAATACAGATACGCGCCCGGTTAATCGCTCACGCCTCATCACACCCACAGGACAAATTGGTGTTCAGGACAAACAGATCATGACGCGATTTGAGGGCGAAGTCTGGGACGTGATCGGTGGCAATGATCTGCAAGTGTTTGATACGACGCTGGGCAAAATTGGCATCTTGATTTGTTATGACAGCGAATTCCCCCTGCTGGGCCGCGCGTTAAGCGAATGCGATATCATCGCCGTGCCGTCCGTGACTGAAACACTGGCTGGGTACTGGCGGGTGCGCATCGGGTCGATGGCGCGGGCATTGGAAAATCAATGCATTACGGCAATGTCTTCTGTGGTCGGGCAGGCAGATTGGTCCGACGCCTTGGGGACATCCTTTGGGGCTGGGGGTATATATTGCCCACCGGATACCGGGTTTCCATCAACAGGTGTTGTCGCGGTGGGCGTCTTAAACGCGCCTGGTTGGACCTACGGCGATGTTGATCTGGCACAGGTCGCACATGTGCGCGCTGACGGTGTGGTATTGAACCGCAAACACTGGTCAGCGCAGCACGGGCGCGACAGTGTGGCGATAAACGTGCGGTTGCGCTGAATCCCCCTTGAAAAAGGAAACAAATGCGCCCATTTAAGCCTGCGCCTTCATTTTGAAGGTTTTACTCGTTTTCCGTAGGGAAACATTTAGCAAGGAGACAACATGGCTAAGGAAGACACGCTCGAATTCCCAGGTATCGTGAAGGAACTCTTGCCTAACGCGACGTTTCGGGTCGAGCTGGAAAACGGCCATGAGATCATCGCGCATACGGCAGGAAAAATGCGTAAGAATCGTATTCGTGTTCTGGCAGGCGATAAAGTTCAGGTGGAAATGACACCTTACGATCTGACCAAGGGTCGGATTAACTACCGCTTCAAATAATACCTTGTTTATCCTCGGATCAGGTTCACCGCGCCGCAAGGAATTGCTGGCGCAAATTGGTGTTGTGCCAGATGATATCCGTGCGCCTGATATTGATGAGACCCCTTTAAAGGCAGAATTACCGCGCCCCTATTGCGCGCGTATGGCGCGTGAAAAGGTCGCGGCGGTGCCCGCTGAGGCGGATGATATTGTGCTTTGCGCAGATACCACGGTTGCGGTGGGGCGACGTATTTTTGGCAAACCCGAAAATATCGAAGAAGCTGAGGCGTTTCTGCGCTTGATGTCCGGGCGTCGCCATAAGGTGATCACTGCCGTTGCCGTCAAATGTGGTGACAAGATCTGGCAGCGCGACGTGCAAAGCACTGTTAAAATGAAATCGCTTTCGGATGCCGAATTGCACGCCTATCTGGCCACCAATGATTGGCAGGGCAAGGCAGGCGGCTATGGCATTCAAGGACCTGCTGGTGCGTTGATCCCGTGGATCTCAGGGTCATTTACAGGCATTGTTGGTCTGCCGCTGGCTGAAACTGCAAACCTGCTGCGTGCGGCCGGATATCCAATAAATGGGAAGACATCATGAAGGGTCGTACGATTATTTTAGGGCATTTTGGCGATGTTGAGGCCGCAGCCCTGATGGTGGATGGCAAGCTGGATGATCTGTTGGTCGACAGCGATGCACCTAATCCCGGCACAATTTATCGTGCCATTGCCGATCGTCCCGTGAAAGGGCAGGGGGGCATGTTCCTCAAAACCCCCGACGGTTCTGCATTTCTACGCCAAATCAAAGGTTTGGCACCCGGCCAAGCGATCTTGGTTCAGGTGTCTGGCTTTGCCGAACCGGGCAAGGCAATCCCAGTGTCCGCGAAAGTTCTTTTCAAAAGCCGCTATGCGATTGTGACGCCAAACGCGCCGGGCATGAATATTTCACGTAGTATCAAGATCGAAGAAGAACGTGATCGTTTGTTGGAAATTGCCCATGATGCGGCGCCTGAGGCACCACATGGTCTGATCCTGCGTTCCTCTTGTGCTGGCGCTGACGCAGAAGCGATTGCCGAAGATATCGTCGCTATGTTGACGCTTGCGGACACGGTGATGGACGACACGGCGACAGAGATGGATGTTCTGGTCGAAGGCGATGGCCCGCATTTGCTGGCATGGCGGGATTGGACCGCTCCTGCGGAGGTTGTCACCGACGACGACGGTTTCGAGAATCACGGTGTATTGGATGCGTTGGACGCTGCCAAAGGGGCTCAAGTCGGGCTTGGCGGTGCTGCTGCGATGTTTGTAGAACCGACCCGCGCGTTGGTCGCGGTGGATGTGAATACGGGCAATGATGCGTCATTGGCGGCAGGCGTCAAAGCAAACATGGCCTGCGCGCGCGCCCTGCCGCGGGCTTTACGCGTGCGCGGGTTGGGGGGACAGATCACGCTTGATCTTGCGCCAATGCCAAAGAAGGATCGCCGCGCGTTTGAAACCGCCTTGCGTCAAGCCTTTCGTGGCGATGATGTTGAAACCACTTTGGTCGGCTGGACGCCATTGGGTCATTATGAACTGCAACGCAAACGCGCCCGCGTGGCGCTGGCGGACACGCTGAAATGAAGTGTCCTGTTTGTTCAGCTTTGACAGTTGCCAAGCATCGCCCATTTTGTTCAGGGCGCTGCGCTGATGTTGACTTGGCCAAATGGCTAAACGGATCTTATGCGGTCGCATCGCATGATCCCGAAGACATCGAAGCCGCCCTTGATGCTGCTGAGGCAGCTCAAAACGCACCGCAAAAGCCCCATTAAGGATGTTAAGTTAAATCGGTGTGTTGAATAGGAAAAAGATGCTGGACACCCCAGCACGAACACCCTAGAACCCGCCTCACCCAAGCCTGAAAAGGCATCCCGTGCCCGGGTAGCTCAGGGGTAGAGCAGTGGATTGAAAATCCTCGTGTCGGTGGTTCGATTCCGCCCCCGGGCACCACTTTTAAATAGCAAGAACAGTTAGTTAGCGTTTTTCTGCATCGCAGCGAAAACGCTGTGCTAGGCCGAAAACAGCTAGCGCAGTGCTAGCACAGCCGGATTTGAGCTCTTTAATAACAACGCAGTACGAGCATAGCGCCGTGCACCTAGCACAGTTCTAGCACAGCACGGTAGCAACGCTTCTTGACGTGCTTATGGTGCTCTTAGAGTTATTATGCTTGAGTAGAGTGTTGAAATTGTTGGTGGAAGTTTGTTGTTTTCATAGATCGTCGTCGATGGATGGAAATCCATCTGACGCAGCTGTGGAAGGATCCAGTTCTAAACCGACAAGCATCAGATGTATTGACACCAGAAAGTTGATCTACCGGAAGAAAATGTCTGCAAGTGCTTTCACACGCTCTGGCGGAGTTCCTGCAGTCAGTTCCATAACCCTATCACCAACTATAAAGCGCTCTAATGGTTGTGATGCCAAATGTTGTTTTGTGATTTTCTGTGAAACACCGTCCACTAGATCTCTATCATTTTGACCGTTAGCGGGGGCATCTTTTGCGAACTCTTCTTCAAAATCTTTCTCCAAATCCCAAAAAAATGATGGCTGCAGCTCAAAGCAATCCGCTAAGCTGTTTGCCAGCTTCGCATCCATCTTTTTACGTCCATTAACGAGATCGCTTACCTTTTTGTCAGGGATACCGATTGCGTCAGCAAACTCCATGCGGGTGGCGAATTTTTCATCGATAAGACGAGCAATCTGGGCACCTGCCGCTACACGAGCAGGTGGCAGTCCTCCAGATTTTTTCCCCTCATCTAACATTGAAGGTCGACCCCAAATATTGGTTGGAGCTCGAGTAACCTCTTTGCGGAACTCTAAGGTTCTTGCTTCACCTCAACTTCGCGGAGGAAAGGTTAGCTGCATCACCAATTTATACGAAAAATCGTTAGATTTCACCACTAAACCGGACGTTTGTAACAGTTCCTAGTTCTATAGAAATCTACACAATTTGTGGTAAGATTTGGCTTAAAGCGCTCCATATGTAGGCCAGCAGGCTCTTTGGAACCGATTTGAGTGTTGATGTTCAAAAGGATCCCAATATGAAAGCCGTCAGAAATTCAGATTTTTCGTCATTGAGACGAATCGAGAACATAATCGATAAATGTTGATATTCAGAGCTTTGAACTGGAAGACTGAACGACATCCTAATTGATGCAGTCGACTCTAGTCGTCATTTTCCAAGAACCATCAAGAAAAACGGTTCTTGGTATCGTTTTGATCACTAATTTCTTCAAGTTCCATCCAAACTAGTCCGTATGGCCGAAAGATCGAAATCGCTCGGTTTTTACGCGGACTAAAAGTCATGGACCGAGGGACCATGTCTCAAGCAGATTGTCGGTGTGGATGCCACTTTTTAAATCAAACAAAGGAGGGAAATTGTATGAACCGTTTCTGGGATACGTGGAAGAGTTCGACCATCATTATAGGTAAGATGAAAGCAACTGGATTTGGTGTAGTATTTCTATTCGCTATCATCATGGTGGCGCTATTGATTTAGATACACCGGTTTCGGGATGAGAACTTTCCCTGTTATGATCCCAAAACAAACAGTGTATGCTGGCGTGACCCTATCGGTGAAAGACGTTGTCTTACATCGATAGGTGGTTTCCTTCGCCGATCACTCTTCAGTCGCTCTTTCAACCATATCGCCATAGCGCAGCTGGACCCACTGTAGGAGGCCCCAAGGTGTCACCGACAATTCAAAGGATTGGAGGCTCGGTTGTAAACGTTGGTTGCCCTGCTTCATGGTGTTCCAATCGTTATGTATGGTTGATAAGCGCTTGGGATTGTTGATGGAGAATGTGATTTTCACGGTTTGTTGCTAGGTCGATGAAAATGGCTCAGTCGGTGTAAAGACTCCTGCATTGACGCGGCGATAACAAATCACTCGTTCATTGCAGATTGTATGAGCTGTCTTAGTGCCATACGAGAATTTTTATTCTCGCTAAATCGCGAGACGGATTCAATTGGAAAAGCAATCAGTCGCCCATTTTCAGAGTACCGATCTCGAAGTGACTGCGGTAGATGGTGTTCGAAAAATTTGGGATCGTTCCGTGCGGCAAACGCTCTAGAATAGACAATTACTGTCGCTTTGGTGTCTGCAAGTGAAGACAAGAACAATCTGAAGTCTTGCGTCCTCTCGACGTAAGACGGAATCGAATTGGGACCTTCTTGAAAACAGCTCAAATGAATCAAAAGAACTTTGGGTTCTGTGTCTGACCACAATAGCCTCTTGTAGGTGTCCTTCCAATCTTCGGGCAGAGTTCTGGTCCATGAGTAGTTAAACCCTAAGACCTGAAGTTCTTCTTCAATCGTTTGGTTGACTATCGGGCCTAACCTATCTGCTTTGCAACGAGCAATTAAGATTTCCCGCTCGGACTCGGCTTGCTTGAGGGCTTCCCTGGCGCTTGGAAAGCTCTTTGAATACCAGTCGCTTAAAACAAAATGGGAGTAGGATTGTTTAGAAACAGGCTTTACCATGGAAAAGTGATCTTCTGGGATCTCCACAAAACCAGAATCGCAAAGTAGTTCTGCGCTCAGCTCAGCAACGACCCTTACAGTTCGCAGGACAGGTGCGGATTCGAATGCACAGAATGTATCAAACTCCTTAGAAAGCCTTTTCTCGCGCCAACTTCGCCGGAGGTCGGAAAGAAATCCTTCTCCATCTTTCGGTATTGAAAGATTCTTAACTAGAGGGGTTCGTCGTGCCAAACTCAAAATATTTGCCAAGGAACTCCCATTCATCGGAGTTGAAAAAAGATACAGCGCATCAATTTTTGGAACTATTTCTGGATTTTCTAGGATGTAGTTTCTTACAATTATTCCGCCCATGCTATGAGCGATGAATGTGATTTTTTCATAGTCCGAAATACTGATTTCGTTGCTCCGAAACTCTATTCCCATCCGTTGCGTCAACCCCTCCATTGAAAACTTTTGCTCAACTAGTGATGAAGGATAATTATATACGAGGATGTCAGTGCCTGAAAAAAGCGGATCCTCAGACACGATGGATGGCCAGTTCTTCCCGGTTTTGGAGTTGTGCCAAGTACCGTCAGCAGAGCCGACTATCCCATGAACAAATACGATTAGGTTTGGATTTCCTTCCCGTCGTTCAAAATACCGTTCCGAGAGGGCGGTCGTCGCGCACGACACCAATAAAAGCGTAAGTGTGTAGAGAAATCTTTTTTGGAGTACCATTACGAGGCCTTCAATGAATTTATTCAGAACGATGTCCCTGCAGGTTAAGGAGTCCGCGAAATTTTACAACTGTAGTCATCGATATTCCCAATTTTGGCATCCACCACGAATTGCCTCGATCACTCTTCGGTCGCTCTCCCAACGAAATCGCCATAACGCAGCTGGACCCCACTCAAAGAGGTCCACATGGTGTCACCAACGGTTCAACAGATTGCCCAACAGAATGACCGGTTCCGACGGGGCGATCCAAGGATACCGGGGCAACGATTTGTAACCATGGGTATCAACGAGCTGCTGAAACAGCTGGACATTCCACCGGAGGACCTGGCCCAAGCAGTCACTGAGTTTGACGATTTCACCGAAAATAATGACCCGCATGGTGAGCATGACTTCGGCGCGTTTGAGTTCAATGGGTATAAATGCTTCTGGAAAATCGATGCATACAACCAGGACTATTCCATGGGTTCCGACGATCCCACGGATCTCTCCAAAACGCGCCGGGTGCTGACGATCATGCTGGCGGAGGAATACTAGTGGTGGAGCCGGAGCAGATGGAACGCCCACGATGCGTATCTTGTGGGTCGGTTGATATCCTTCGTGATGCTTACGCTTGTTGGGACGTTGATACCCAGCAATGGGTGCTCCACAGCTGTTATGATGCGTACCGCTGCGAGACCTGCGATGTGCAATCCAAGCGGGTGGATTTCTTGATTTAATCAAGTTTGTGCGGGCAATCGCTGCTGGAAAAAACGTAGGAAAACTTTCGTGAGGAAAGTTCTTATAGAAACTTCCACGGAAAGACTTGAGCCCGATCTGATCAATCAGTGCATCTTCTGCTTAGGTTTCAGCTCAATGACCGATGCGGCGAGTTTGCCCGATTTAGGGGTTGAGTGCGCGATATTCTGCATGATGTCACTTGATTTTTTACGAGCTAAGCCCGAGGATACCCTAATATTTCAACAAAAAAGTTTACATGAAACCGGGAGACCGATTTGCCTCAACGCATTATCTTAATTCATGGCCGCAGTACCAAACCAGCCAAAAAAGAACACGCCAAGCTACTTGAACGCGCTTTGTTGCAAGGATTGAAAAGAGTTGACCCAGAAAAAGCCGCGAAAGTTGCTGATGGCACGGTGCCAGTCGACTACGTTTACTACGGCGACGTTAACAACAGTATTTTAGCTGAGAAGTCCAAGAAGGTCCGCGACGAACTAACTGCTACAGATCCGGATTCCGAGATTTCACCGAATGCGCCCTGTCTTCCCAGTGACGGTTATGCGGGCGCAATTGATGGCCTGGAACGTTTCAGAGACTTCAACAAGCGAGCCTATAAAGCCGTCGTAAAGGAAAACGATAGTAAGACTTGGCGCGACAACTTGGCTAGGCTGGCGTCAACTGTGAGCGCACTGACAACGGCAACGCTGTTGAACGAAAAAGTCATCAAGTTTGCTACAGCAGATTTGGCTGCCTATTTGATGCAGAGGACTATTGGCTCGCGCGTTCGCGAACGGCTACATACCCCACTCAAGGACGCCCTTCTAAATGGTGAGGATGTTTGCCTGGTTTCCCATTCAATGGGTACGATGGTTTCGTATGATGTTCTTTGGAAGTTCTCCAGAATGAGTGAGTATGGGGATGTCCAGGATGCAAAGAACCCCGTTTCACTCTTTTTGACATTGGGCTCGCCGCTTGGGGAAGCTGGCGTCAAAGCGAATCTGTATGATGCCGATGAGCGCAACCATAGTGGTGGAACCGATAAGTTCCCTAAGGGCATAATCAAAAACTGGCACAACATCGCTGCTTACGATGACTTCATCAGCCACGATCCGTCTTTGAAGGACGATTTCCGAGCGATGTTAAAGTTCAACTTTGTTGACGAGATAAAGGATCACCGGATTTACAATTGTTGGGCGTTTAACGGCGAGGCAAACCCACATAAATTCTATGGTTATTTGGCAAATCCCAAAACAGCTGGGCTGATCGCCGACTGGATGGACTAAGAGCTTTTCACGCGGACACGGGCTTGCTTCGTCCCTTGGGAGATGATCGCTGGACGCTTGTGATATGATCGCATGCTGTTTGGCAGGAAATTTGAGGTGAACCTATGGATGGCCCACAGGAGTTTTATATCGACCTTGGACATGGTCGAACGTTCTGCGAGCTGGACCCCGAAGAAGACAAACCGTTGATTGTATGTATTCATGGATGGTCAACGGCGAGCTACGTCTGGAAGGGCTTGCGGCCTAAACTGCGCGAAAAAGGATACCGGGTTCTGAGCTTTGATTTATATGGGCGCGGGAAGTCGTCGAGCCCGGAAATCAAGCATACCACTGAACTGTTTGTCGATCAGTTAAGCCAGCTACTGGACGCTTTGAACTTAGGTAGTCAGCCCTTTAATGTCGTTGGCTATTCCATGGGGGGGGCAATAGGAACTAGCTTTGTCGCCAGCAGAGTAGATAGTGTTAAACGGTTGTTACTGATCGCTCCCGCCGGAATGGTTGTCAGGTTCCCCGTGTTAAGGTTAATCGCGCGAAGTGTTCCGTTTGCTTTTGATCCAATCATACGGGCAAGCTTACCCAAAGCACTCGAACACCAGTTCAAAAATGCTGCGAAAGACTATCCACATGACGTTGGCGTTCAACAGGTTCTAGCGAGTCAGTTGGCAGAACTTCAAAGCAAAGACTATGTTGAGGCCCTCTTGTCATCATTGAAGGGGGCTTTGGCTTCTCCAAAAAGGGAACAACATCAGTTGATTGCTCAGTCAAATGTCAAGATGATGGCGATTTTTGCCGATCAGGACAAAACTATTCCTCATCCGTATGCAAAATTGCGCTTTGACAATTGGAATCAGCAAGAAGTCAGTCGCGTGGTTGAGGGAGCCGGGCATGCTGTGACATACACGCATATCGCTGAAATTATGAACGAAATACGTGGCTTCCTTTGAGGCGATTTCAGTTTCCAAATGATCAAGTTGCAGCCTTGGTATCTGCAAATTGATCTGCAAGCGAAACGATTAGTTCCACTTCATTGCAAGATACTTAGAGTGGTCTGAATTCCAAAGTAAACCAACAAGAAGACTCCATATGTCAGAGCGCAGAAGATGCCGATTGTACGAACAGGTTTCGCCTCAACAGGAAATATGCGAATAATCGACGCTCTAAGAAACGTACGTTTGGACAAAAGCGCAAACAAAAATGCAGATATCACAATGAGTAGCAGGCCGATCTGAAACAGAAATGTAGTACAAAAGGTTGTTAGAAAAGTAACATCAAACAGAAGATCAGTTCCTGCGTAGTTTGTAGACATTACTGCAAACAGCGCTCCGGTGCCAAACCCCAACAGTAGTGGCGAGCCCAGAAAAATGTCCGATACAGTAAAGGACAACCATACACCAACCAAAAATACCAAACCGGCAGATAGAATCGAAAGAACTAGGCTTGCGAGCGCTGATAGAATTGACGGACTTTGTGACAGCTTTCGTATTGAACGTCTAAGTAGGCTGATTGAAAGAAAATCCACCAAAGGGTTGGATATCAAAACGAACCCAATGAAAAAGTTAAAAAACACCGGAAGATCACTGATCTCGAAATCTGAAACCACGTAACCTTTAGTTGACATTATGGCGACAACGAACACTAGTGAGGTAGCCAATGAAATCAAGTATGAGGCTAGGAACGCCCGCTTTTGTAGAATTTTCTCGCCAAAAATACGACTTAGGAAACTATCAACAGGCACTCCCCAGTTGCGCAGGTTCGATTGTTCCTGCGAAGATAGGAGTCTATCGCTTAGCTCGTTCCTAAGCTGAGGCGAAAAAAAATCATCTCCTTTCCATAGTAGCGCCAAAATCAGGAGAGGTATTGGATTGGCTCCTATCAAAGACAGTATTCCATCTAGCGGCATGGGAACTCCTTGGTAGAAAATGTATGATTGGATAATGGGAGTGAAAATCTGTTCGGGTATCTTGAGCAGAGTTTAGCAGAAGTCCATTGTAATAAAATGCTCATTTAGACCTACGAAGAGTTTCCAACATTCAGCCATTAGAGTCTTCCGAATTGGTGACCAAAACTGAGTCCTGTTTTGTTAGTAGATGTCGGGTCGGGCTCAGTGAACGTCAATTCTTACCATCTTCCTGCAGCACTTGACCAAGCTTCAACAGTAGGTTCAGCTGCCGATCATCCATATCAGAGATCATCGAGTTTACCTGCATGAGCAACCGTTGCCGTGCATCTGATACATCCTCATGATCCACATCAAAAAACTCCCGCATGGGCAGGCCCAGCACGTTCGCAATATCCGCAAGCGTGGAGAAATTCGGCGCAGTTTTACCTCGCTCGATGTTGGAAATCGTCTCGAACGCCTTATCAATGGCTTCCGCCAGCTGAGCCTGTGTGAGGCCTTTTTGGGTTCTCGCTGCTTTCACACGCAACCCGATGTTTCGTTTCAACTGCTTACTCATAAACCGGTTTATAAATCCGTGTAAAGTTCTTGCCCATGCAATGGTGTTTCGCTTATTGCTGCATGACGCGGCTCTTAGAGCCGATTTTGCATTGATACTCGAAGTTCAAACCCAAGGAGCTCACATGAAAACTTTTGAAGCAACCGTCCGCTTGTCCAACGGCCAGACCACCAAAGTGCAAACCACAGCATCAAATTCCACGGCAGCTGTTCGCCAACTTGAGGCCCAATACGGTGCGGGTTCGGTTCTCAACAACTATGCGGGTGAAGTTCGCTAACTTGGTCAACCAAGTAGTTTTTTCGAAAATTTTGAAAGGATCCACATGCTGCGCATTTTGTTGATTGCCATGATTTCGTTTCTGTCCACCGCGTCGATTGCCAGTGCGGATCGCTTTGATTTTGCCCTGTTCAAACCGGATAAATCGAACCTGCCAAACTCCTACAAACGGCTCAACGACACATTCGACGGGGTTGATGCCAAACGGGTTCACGCGTTTTCCATCTATGGCGGAGATTGCGTCAGTGGGTCCTATCCAGATTCCAGCAAAGGGGATTGCAACTATGGGTCTGTGCGATCCATGCAGCGTGAACATCGCCGCAGCGGTCCTTGGGCATTTTCGCAGCCAAAAACAGCTTGGTACTCTTGGGATATGATGATCCCAAAGGATTATCCCACCCATAGGAGCCAAACCGGCGGCGGCTACATCTTCGTTCAGTGGAAAGGCATGGACTGTCCTCATGCAAGTATCGCTCACAATTCACGCCGCAATGGTGGGAATGTTCTGATCCTTCGGATGATGAAAACCACTGGTGAGAATGATTGCGCCGCAGTTGATGAAATCGAACTCATGAGCATGCCGGGGTTCAAGGGCAAATGGCGGCACATGGAGGTTTACGCGAAATGGTCCACAGGCCGTGACGGCGAAATCCGAGTGTTCATCGATGGCAGACAACGCGGCCATTACAAAGGACCAACGTTGGATACGAATATCCGGCGGGTCAACGGCAAACCAAGTCGGATGAACCATTTCGATTTCGGCTCCTATCTCTGCTGCACCGGCGGGGTTCATTTGGTTCAATCAGGCACGCTCTATTTTGCCAATGTTGAACGGGCGAGAAGCCGTGAACAGCTGGGGCAATAAGCATGGCAATCGTTGTTGGTTTAGTTGTTGGGCTGTTTCTCCTGTTGGGATTTCACCTTCTAGGGATTGGCCTGCGTAACCCACGTTGGTTGTTCGTGGGTTTCTGTTTGATCCTCGCGCTGTACAAATATGGAGCGCAACAACACGAACAGGATATCCAAGACATTGGCTTGATCGCCGGTCGGTCCACTGATTGCACGTTGAACCAAGTGCAAACTGTAGTTGGCAATGGGCGATCCGAAGTGATCATCGGGTTCCGATTTTCCCTGCGTGGGTTCAAACCGAACCATTCGGATCACATCTTGTATGGGTCTTTTCAAAGCGACCGGATCATACCAGCGGGGCAAAGCTGGGCATCCTGTTGGGATATCGATGGATTGGCAGATGTTCCCACGATGCAGAAAAATTCCCTCCGTTGGGAAGCTGAACTCACGAATGTCGAGTTCGCTGATTAAAAACAAGATGGATTTTGAATTCCCCTACTTGGTTCATAGCCAACGGACACCATCTTATCTCCTTTCCCAAGGTGATCAGACCAACTAGGCATGCACGACTGAGCAGGTTTGGGGAACATCATGGCGCAAAAAGCCACCATTTACAAAGTTGAGCTCTCCATCTCGGACATGGATCGCCATTACTATGAAACGCATAAGTTGACGATTGCCAAACATCCTTCGGAAACCGATGAACGGATGATGCTGCGGATCTTGGCATTTGCGTTGAATGCCAATGAGCAACTGGAAATGACTAAGGGCCTATCCACGGATGATGAACCCGATATCTGGGAAAAAAGCCTCAGTGGTGAGCTAAACAGGTGGATCACATTGGGTCTGCCAAGCGAGAAGATCGTCCGCCAGTCCTGTGGCAAAGCCAAATCTGTGATCATTTACAGCAATGGTGGAAACCCAGCGGATATGTGGTGGTCAAAGATCCAAAACAGCACGACGCGTTTTGACAACCTATCCGTGGTGAACCTCGCCCAGGATGAAACCAAACAATTGGCTGAACTCGCGGATCGTTCCATGCAGATGCAGGTGAATATTCAAGAAGGCGCGGTCATGGTCTCCGTAGGTGACAACATCGTTTATGTGAACCCGATGGAATGGAAGCCTGCAAAGCTTTGAGGGGCGGTGCAGGCCGAGGAAGTTTTTTTGGTTGGGTGTGATGGCCAAGTGTCTTGAGTGCTGGCGATGGTTTCGGTGGGCTTAACTCATTGATATCTCATGAATAAATCGGTGAAAAACTTGATTTAATCAAGAAATCGGTTTCATGCGGCCAGCCAATCAAGCCGATTTGTGAGAGACGTAAAATTCGTGCAGGCTTTGACCAGCCCATGTGATGCGTGGTCCCAAAACAGCACCTCCACATTGTATCCGTCGTCAACCAACCGCTGAACCGCAGGGATGTAGTCGCCATCACCTGCAACCAACCGAAATACGTCCTTGGTTGTTCCGCGTTTGTAAGCATCCCGGAGAAGTTCGGTGATCAGGCTGGCATCAACGCGTTTTTCTTTGTTCGCGGCATTCCTGAAGTGGGTAATGGTTTCAAACTCTGCTTTTTGAGCTAAGGCCCATAACCACTGATTGTCTGGCGTTTCCGAGCCAAACAAGACTGCTCGTTGAATATCCTTAGGACGAACCCCAGCAAGAAAATGATACAGCTGATCAATGTCGATCCGATAGTTGTAGTCGATGGTTCTGGTCGCCATGGCGTCCGTTATCGAACCAACTTGGCGGTTAAGAACGGCACTCACACGCTGGCCTTCGATAAAGAGGTTTGAGTAATCCACATATACATATTCGCCCATCGCCGTGCTCCAACTGGTTGATCATGGTGTGAACATCTGCGGTCATTTCGTGGCAGTCACGATGAATTTCTTACAGGTCTGCTTTCCTATGTCTTTGCCTACGGCTGGCATTCCATAGAACTCAAACAAGTCGAAATTCCTTCTTTGTTGCGTTGGCACGAACTTCGTTCATGCCTTCCAAATCTTCTGGAAATTCACCTAACTCACTTTCGTTCGTTGGCGCTTTCCATCGATTTGAAATTTTCGAACTTAATGATTTCGGCAGATCCAAGAAGGGTTATTTGTGGCGGAATATTTTAATTGGCGGTTTGGGTGAAGCTGAAAGCTGAACAACGATATTCAGTCAGATTAGAGCTTTTTCTCCCCCCCCAGCGAACGTCGCGAAAAACAACGTTTGTAGGAGGGGCATTGATTGTGTTTGATCTTCAGTCGAGTTTTTCACCATCTCTATAAGGAATGTGTGTTTCCACGTGGACGACGGCACCTCGGTCTTCGTCCTCATTCCCGCCACCAATAGGTGCGGTTTGGATATTTCAATCCAGCAGCTTGTTGAAGCTATAGAGCGACAACAACAAGCCTCACAGTTGCGTAATTTCCAACGCCTTCTGTGAACTAATTTCTCCCCATCAATAACCTACAGAAATCCATGGAGGTGACCATTTCGCATCAAAGATGCCTGGCAGTCCAATTGTTGGGGTGTCCCATTCGGTTTTCAGGGCCCAACGCAGCTACGTTCCAGTCGATTGAGGGTATCTCATAGTGCTAGTCTTTGTCCCAGCCCCGTCGAATATCCAGGTCCCTCATATGTCCATGCAGTTTCCTGCAACTGCTTTATTTATACAATCTTGCTGCAGAAAAATCATTAATTAAGAATGCCTTGCTGCTTGGATAAATAGTCGAGCAGCAAAGGAAAAATATCAATGAGATACACAGAATATGTAGGCGGCAACATCCTACAGGACGCGTTTCATCTATTTCGACGCAACAACCTAACACGATCCCAACAGGCGTTCTCCCGCAGCATCTTGGGCATGAAACCATCCTATTATTCCTGCATGGTAACGCGAGGCCGCCAACCAAGTCGGCGCGTGTTGGAAACCCTACGGATGGTAACAAAAACCATTATGGGGACATTCCTTGGGAACCCTCATTTTGGCCAACCATATGCGAAAAGCTTAAACCAAGCTTACGACGAGCTCCAACAGTTGGTTGAACGCGTAAACGTGGAAATGTCGTTTGTGGAGGTGATGGATCAACTCGAAGCTGAAGTGGATGCCACGGCATGATTGAGCGCGACCAAAAACCATTCGCTCTCTGATCCCAGCTTTTGCAAATGAATTGACCAATCCACAGCTCCTAGGCAAACTTCGTGGCATAAGCAGTTTAGGAAAGATTATGTTTGAAACCGGTGATTTTGTATTCAGCGTCGTTGGGCGCGACGACAATGCTATTTCTGAGGTAACACAAGGCTACCGGGGGGCCAGGGTGAACCACATGGGGATAGCCCTAAAGACACCAAGGGGTGATTTCGTACTTGAAGCCTTCCCTCCCGAAGTTCGGCTGACAAACATAGATGTATTTTCAAGAAGATCGATTGGGAATGCTGGCCTCCCAAGACTGATGTTTGGGCGACTTGACGCGGAGCACCGTCAACTTATCCCATCCGCAATTGAATATGGGATAGGTCAACGAAACATTCCATACGATCGCTTGTATTTGACCGGTGAAACGGCGCTCTATTGTAGCGAGCTAATCGTTGACATGTTTAACCATGCCAATGGAGGCACACCATTTTTCGCAGAAGACCCAATGAGTTTCAGGGACATCGAAACCGGCCAAGTCCATCAGGCTTGGGTGGACTATTATGCATACTTTGGGATGACGGTTCCCGAAGGCGAACCAGGTTCAAACCCTGGTGATATAAGCCTTGATGGTCGGTTAGAGATCTATCGGGTCGAAGGTCCAATACCAGGTTTACAACAAATCTGAATTTCCTCGGGGCCTCAGGCCCAACTCAAACTCACAAACCAGTCGCTCTTTGAACCACATGGCATTAACTGATCCCGGCATGTTCCATTTTGAAAGGCCCATGCTATGTCCCATCTATCCAAGCTCGCTCTCACCGCAACATCCCCAAAAGAGCCGGTTTCGCCGGTTGCACGGAAACGTTTGAACCTCCTGCGCAAGCTGGAAACTCAAATCGAAGCCGCCCAAGCTGAACTACGTGATGAAGAATTTCTTGAAGACATTCGTAAATGGGTACGCGGCGAGGATGGCGAACGCACCCAAGTCACCGAACAACGCGCTGTCCGCAAATGGTGGTGGCAACATCACACGGGTGCTTGGATGCTCACGCTACGGGATGGTGCAAAGGAACTTCCATTGGCCGAGGATAAAACCTCCATCGAGGTAGGAGAAATCACCAACTTGGTTGAGACGCTGGAGACCATTCGTTCAGCGGTTCTTGCAGGCGAGATCGATCCCGCGTTGGAAGGGATGATCAAACCGAAGCCAAAGACGCCCGCTGGCAAGCCAAAAAGCTGATCACACATAATGCAAAGTGAAAGCCGTTGGTTCGCGCCAGCGGCTTTCTTGTGAACTCTTAGGCGGCATCTGCGTATTGGATCACCGCTCCATTCTCAGCATCTTCCAAAACGCGGATTTCCCAAGACCGGTTTGGGTATTCTTGAACCAGCTTTCCCAACAGGGTTTCTGCAAGGCTCTCCAAACTGGTGTCACCAACAGCATGTGTGTCGCCGGGTAAGATGCTCATACAAAACCGCCGCAGTTCAAAATATTCGATCTCACGATCTGCATGATGCACGTTCACACGGATGGAAAATGTCACGCGGTGCCGGTGCATTTGGGCCATGGGTGTTTTGTCAGTGATATCCCCATGAACGATATCCCGCTGAAAACTTACCTCTACGGAACGGCTGATTTTTGACTGGTCCATTTGATCCTCCAATGTGATGAACTCCTTTGGGATGGGCCGGAACCAAGTAGGAAAAAAGAAAATGTTCTTGCGCCGGGTTTGCTTGGTTATCGCTCAAACGATTGAAACCCCACAAGAATGACTTCTTGAACTCGTGCCTTTGGTGCGCTGGCATTATGCAAACAGCAATACCAACCACAGGCGGCACAGATGGAAACAGCATCAGAAGGATTTACCCTCTACAAACGCCCACCCAACGGACGCTACTACATGCGGTACTCGATCAAGGGCCAAGGGCAGCAGCGGGCGTCGTTGGGCACAAATGACCCGGTTGAGGCGGAACGTCGTGCCCAATCCAAGTGGATCAAAGCCTGTGCGTTGGCGGAAGTTGGTCTCTCCGTGAGCAAAAAGCAGTTTGAGAGGATTGCTGAGGAGTTCATCCAAGGCATCGAACTAGCGGTCCTACGTGGGGAAAAGGCTCCGTACCATGCCAAGCAATATCCAACGATCATACGCCGGTACTTTGTCGCATATTTTGGGGCCAAGTTGATGAGCGCGATCAAACCCGATGACATCGACAAGTATTGGGACTGGCGCAAGGAATTTTGGATCACGGGCCCAGGATCGGCGAACCCACAGATCAAATACGTAAGGACCATCAAGGGTATTGAGACAACGATCTTTCGACCAGTGAAGGAAGGCTACCCATCAAAAAGTACCTTGCATAAGGAAAGCCTGCTGCTACGTCAGCTGTTCGAATTTGCCCAACGTCGCGGGCACACAGTGGAAATCCCTGAGATCAATGTTCCGAGGGACACTCGGCGCAAAGATAGCAGCAGGCCAGGCTTCACGATGGAAGAGTTTCTGCATCTGAAATCCGTATCCGAACAACGGGTGCGGGAATATGAGTTCACCGATGCTGACCCAAGTGGGAAAAACCAAAAAGTGTATCAGGACCGGCTACGGCTCCACTGCTTCTGCATGATCGCAGGGTTCACAGGCATGCGGCCCACCGAACTGTTTAATCTCAGCTGGGGTGACATCGAAGCGAGAAAAATCCAAGTCGATAACGGCGAATTCTGCGATGTCACTGTGATCCAAGCGCGTGGCAAGGGCAAAGAACGGGAACTTGCTGCGATGCCGGAAACGTTGACGTTCTTTAACCTGCTGCGCTCCCTGTTCTACGTGGCCAACGATGAGATGCCAGGGGATGATGATCCCGTGTTCTTCAACCATGAAGGCAAACGTATTCGCAGTTTCAAAAGCGGATTGGCAAAACTGTTGATCGCGGCGGATCTACGTGTGGCCCGAAATGGCAAACTCCGCGACAGTTTCAGTTTCCGCCATTTCTACATCACTCAGCAAATCCGCGAAGGCGTTGGGCATCACCTGCTTGGTCGGAACGTAGGGACCTCTAGCAAGATGATCGATGCCTACTATAGCAAGATCCGGCCTACTGATGAGATCGCTCAGTTGATCCCGGATTGGACCAAACAGCGGATGATGGATTATCGGCGGAGGTGAAGGTGCCCGCAGGCTTGGCTAGAAAGATTAATTGCGCTGCAAATGTCAACTTTCACATTCGTTTCCCCCGGACCATAATGTTTTATCCAAGGACGCTAGTAACTGTGCCGCCAAGCTCTTAGGTTGTGTGAACGACCAAGAGGTGTAGCAGCAGTGATTAACAGAAACGACATTTACGACAAGAATTTGAACTTTCTTATTGGTTCTGGAGCATCAGCTGGATTGTTGCCAACGCTTGAGCTGAAGATCAAACAAAGCGGAAGTGGTGAATCGCATACGTTTGAGACGCTTGCGACAAAATTCGAAGACGATGCAGACCTAATGTGTCTCATTTTCTCATATTATGTAGAAAACGTCATTGCTCCTGCTGCCAAATTTGACGTTTCAACATCTACCCCTAAACAACGAGATGTTCTCCGGAACTACATCAAGTTATTGAAGTCCATCCTAACTCTAATAAACAAGAAAGGTGGCTCCCAACGAGCGAATATTTTTACGACCAACTACGATGGACTAATTGCACACTGTGCTGAACATATGATCCAGACTGGAAAGTACGACTTTGTCCTGAATGACGGAAGCACTGGCTTCGTGAAGCGAACACTTCAAACAAGAAGCTTCAACAGGTTTGTCAAAGATCAAGGGGCTTTTGATAGGCATGAAGTCAATGTGCCTCAGATCAATCTCATACAACCACATGGGTCAGTTTACTGGTATAAAGATGGGGAAAACATAGAGGTTTCTTACGATCTAAATAGATCGTCGGACCGAGTCGATAGCGTACCAACTTGGATGGAAACAAAGTTTGAGGGGCTAATATCTGACAAAACAAAAGATGACAGCGATATAGATCCAAATGAATTTGTCATCGATGAGAATGTTCGTGACGCTTTTTGGGAAGAATACAAAACCTTGCCTATCGTCAATCCGACAAAATGGAAATTTCACGAAACACTGTTTGAAGAACATTATTATCAATCACTCAGAGCCTTAAGCTATGAGCTTGAGAAGCCAAACTCGGTCTTCATTGTGTTCGGGTTCTCTTTCGCAGATGAACACATTCTAAGCCTTGTTAAGCGGTCTCTGTCCAACCCCACATTGAAAATTTTTATCTGTTGTTATTCGGATGCCATAAAAGCTTCCCTTGAAGAAAAGTTCAAGATTTTTGACAATGTGGAACTCATTCGGACGGAAGGGAACTTAGACTTTTCCACTTTCAATAGTGAAGTATTTTCAACTAGCCCTCCCCCAACTCTCGAGGTGGGAGAATGATTGAAATAGGCCAAGTGACGGCGGTAGTTGGCGTTGAGATAACAATAAAGGCGAATGAAAGCTCAAGCTTAGAAACCCATTTCTTTCAGGGGCAATCATTTAGGGGGATATCCATCCGCGAATTTATTGCCATCGACCATGGTTTTAGAGAGGTGATTTGTAGGGTTGAGGGCGAGTTTTTAGATGAAAGACTTACCGAAGGAGACGGTCCAAACCTTCAATATGTCCGAAGGCTTAAGGCGCGCCCGATTGGGTACTTCGAAGATGGCCAGTTTTTTGATGGTATTAAATTTCTTCCCAAAATTGGTGACTCCGCAAAGCTGCTACCTGAAAGTCAAATCGAAAGAATATTCGAACGAGCTTCGAACGAAAAATATATCATTGGCACCCTAATGAAGGAAGACATCGCAATATCATTGCCATGGCAGCGCATATTCAACAGCCATCTCGGAATTTTCGGAAACACCGGAAGCGGCAAATCCAATACACTTACAAAGCTCTATACAGTTCTCTTCGAAAACAAGCTTGAAGAAATTGGCGATACCAGCAAGTTTATCTTCCTCGATTTCAACGGCGAATATACTGGTACGCAACTTGTTGATGCGGACAGAAAAACAGTGGTTCGCCTGAAGACCAAGTCGAGCGGTGGAGACAAATTCCAGCTGAAAGAGGAACAATTTTGGGACGCTGAGACCATAGGAATTTTGTTTCAAGCCACGGCCAACACACAGAAGCCCTTCCTTAGACGAATTATCTCCGAGCGACAAAGGTATGAGGGCAACGAAAACAGTTTAATTTTCTATGTGAAATCTATCTTCCTACGGGTCCTCACTTCTGAAAATCCGAGTGGAGAGGCCTTGGAGCTTCTCAAATCTCTATCGCGGCATCTGTCCTTGGATGAAAACTTAGTTGATCTCGTTCATAGTGTTGGCCGCAATTCGACTTCATTTTATATCGATATCAACGGTTCGCGCAAATATTTTGACACTGGAGCCCCGACTTATGACGAATATTTTTCTCCGGTAGTCGCTGCGATCGAATTTGAAAGCCCAAATGGCTTTCATGAACTTCAAATTCGCGCAGAATTAAAGCTGATCTCAGACCTTCTTTATGGCTCTGTCCAATATGAACACATCCAACCGCTGATGCGTCGGATTGAGTCATTGATGGGAGACTTCAACAAAGTATTATCGGTTATTCAAGAAGACGACGAGACCGCGGTTGTGACCGTAATTTCGCTCCGGGAATGCAATCAAGAGGTCAAAAAAATTCTGCCAATACTAATAGCAAAACACTACTATGAGCAGCACAAATCTAGGGTTTCATCACCTCCTGACAGAACTCTACACCTTATCATAGACGAAGCGCATAATATCTTATCCCAGCAATCAAACCGTGAGGCTGAAAGCTGGAAAGACTATCGTCTGGAGCTATTTGAAGAGATTATCAAGGAGGGGCGAAAGTTCGGTGTCTTCATAACATTGGCTAGCCAACGACCAGCAGATATTTCACCCACAGTTGTTTCACAATTGCACAACTATTTTATTCATCGACTTGTGAACGATCGAGACCTAATTCTTCTAGAGAATACCATTGCGACGCTTGATAGCGTATCCCGCAGTCAGATTCCAAATCTTCCACAAGGTGCGTGTGTTGTAACTGGAACCACCTTCGATATTCCAATGCTCATGCAAATAGACAAGTTACCAAAAGACAAAGAGCCCGATAGTAGCGATGTAAATTTGGAGGAACTTTGGGTGTAGACGCCGAGGAGAAATCCGACACCCTGCCTGCCGAAACTCTTCCCCTATGGGGCAAGCTGCTCCGTGGCGAAGGAACACTTGTTAAATTCCCGCCATGGGCCATTCCGGTCAAACACATCGTGAATCGAAGCGTCATCGCAGTAGAATGTATGGAAGTCTTCGTGCCTAGAAAGTGGCATGCATTGCCCACGTTGGTCTTGTTGAACACCGTTTGAACTGACAGAGATTGATTTCAATTGATGCATCTATCTGGATCTGACTTTGAGCCTTTTTTCGACTACAACAGTACCAAAATTGGGATGGAGTTCGCCAAAGGCGTTCACGATGAAGCCGCCTTTGGTGTCGGCCGTATTCCTCATCATTGGATTGGTTGTTTTTGGTCTAGGCGAAGCACTACTTATCACCGCAGGTGTCGGTGTGAGCCCTTGGACCGTGTTCGCGGAAGGAGTGACCAACTTAACTGGATGGAGCCTCGGAATTGCGACTTTTGTCATCAGCGCAATGGTCCTATTGCTGTGGATTCCACTCAAGCAGGCACCAGGTATTGGGACGATCCTGAATGCGATCATTATCGCCTTGGTGTTGGAATACATACTTCCCTTGTTGCCTACATTTGACAGCTTTGTCGCGAACGTCGTTCTGGCGTTGATTGGGGTTTTGGTAACTGGGTTCGGAGGCGCGATATACCTGATCGCGAATTTAGGGCCTGGTCCAAGAGATGGCCTCATGACTGGGCTTCAGTCTGTTACGCAGTTTCCCATCGCGGTCGTGCGCACGTTTATTGAGGTGGCGGTCGTCGCAATCGGTTGGATGATGGGCGGAACCCTTGGCTTAGGCACGATTTTCTTTGCTTTGGGTATCGGGCCAGCAATGGCAATTGGGATGCAGCTTCTACAATTGCGCGGCGCCAAACACTGATACCAATGGATGCGCAAGTTAAGCTGTCGTGACCTTCGCGGATCAATTCGCATCCTTTTGAAACTTCACCGCAAACTTGGTCCTGTTCTCAACATCGGCTTTCTTCAACAGCGCCCGCACATGGTTCTCAACGGTCTTCGGGGCCACTCCCAACTGACTGGCGATCTCTTTATCGGTGAGCCCATCAGCAACCAAGTAGGCAACTTGGGATTCTGTTGGGGTCAAATCACCCCATCGGTTTTCATATTCCGCGAGTTCTGCCAGAACTTCCGTTGGCACGAATTGACCACCAGCGGCCATCATCCGCAACGCATGAAGCAGCGGTTCTTCTGACATAGATTTCGGCAACCATCCAATGGCACCGCCATCGATTGCAGATTTCACCAATTGCGGATCAGTACGGCCCGACAGCATCCCAATGATCTGTGTCGGATGAGCCTCTTGGATTAGCTTCAGCCCCTGAAGACCGTTTATCCGAGGCATTTCATAATCCAACAGGATCAGATCGAACGATTGCCCATCTGCCAGGCAATCCATAATTTCAGCAACCGATCCAACAGCAACAACGCGCACATCTGGGTCCATCTGGCTCAGCATGTAAGCCAGTGCATTTCCGAACATTAAATGGTCATCTGCGATTAATAAGGATTTCATGGCTCAAGTATCTTTTGTTGATTTTCATGTTCAGCTTGGCGCAACTACATCCAATGCGAAAGTTTATAGTTTTCTCCGCCCGCGATTTCGGGCCATTTGTTGGGCTGATCATCTTGTGGTTGGCCGCCTATAAATCTGCTGATGTATTCAACTTCTTTGAAACCTATTCCAGCTTGTGGTTTCTGCCTGCGGGTGTGACTCTTTCGATTGCACTGGCGGCACCCCATCGGTTTATCATCGCGCCTTTGCTGGCAAACCTCCTGCTTGCGATACCGTTCGTGTGTTCGCTGTTGGGTATCGAATTCACCGGCTATCGAGACCCAATCCTGCATAGTTTCCGGCTCTTCCTTGTCTATGCGGGTGCTGGCCTTTTACTTCGCCATGTATTTTTGGTGGCCCAACCCATTGAAAATCTGAGAGATGAGCTGGTACTGCTGGTTGTTACGATATCAGCGGCTCTTGTTGGGGCCCTATCAGGCGTGTCTCTCCATGCGATTGTCGGCAACTTTCCATGGTCGGTCGCCTGGGACATCCTTCTGCCTTGGGCTGTTGGCGATGCCATTGGCGTCCTTATCGTGCCGCCACTTTTGGTTCCATTTCTACTGCTGGCATTCAGCAAGCGATCAACCAAATTGGATTTCCCGGACTGGCCAGGGGTCTCTTTCCAACTGATCACGGTCCTATTCGCCATGTTCATTGCGTTCTGGGGACCACAACAAAGCGCAAACCTAAGCTCTCTATGGTATGTAATTTTATTGCCGCCGGTCGGGTTCGCCGTGCGTGGCGGTTTTCCAGCTGCTGCCACGGCAACCGCATTAACTACGCTGTTAACACCACCCACGGCATATCTGCTTGGCTTTGAAGGAGAACGGATTGACCTGCAATTCCTGCTGCTGGTTTCCGCTGGGATCAGTTTAATGATTGGTGCTGCTATCACGGACCGTGAACGGGCATTCAATGCAGTAAAGGATAGCGAAGAACACCTTGAGCAACAGGTTAAGGAACGGACGGCGGAGCTCTTGGAAGCTTATGAGTTTCAGCAGCACTTGATCCGCTCAATTGGCCATGATTTGCGCCAACCCGTGCAATCCATTGATATGATGCTGGCTGGATTGGTGCGTGAACACGAAGACACATCTTCGGTCCAACGATTAGAACAGGCCCGCGATGTCAGCAAAACCGCTGGCGGTTTCATCACCCGCGTACTGGATTATGCGAAACGGGACGCTGGTAAGGTTGAAGTGCTGGCAGAAGATTTCCCAATTCAACGCGTGTTTGACCAAATTGCCCAGACGTTCCAACCGAACGCTGAAGCGCTGGCCATCCAACTGGAAATCCAACCAACTGAACTACGCTTGAACTCGGATGCACATCTACTTTGGGAAGCCTTGTCCAACTTGGTTCAGAATGCCATTCGACTCAGCGCGAAGGGTCAAACCGTAGTTGTCGCGGCGGTTCAAATCGAAGGGCAGATAGTGATTTCCATTACGGATCAGGTTGCAGGCAATGCCACCAACAACGGACAAGCCGGATTTGGTTTGGAAATTGTGCGCCAGATTGCCGATCTACTTCATGCCGAGTTCCAGCTGGAACCGAATCTTGCGGTCCTGAAGCTGCCGGTTTGAACACTTCCTAACCAAGTTGGAGAAACTTTCGCCGCAGAAGAAAATCGAAAAAGTTTCGTGACGAAAGTTTTTCGGAAAACTTCGCCGCAAAACCGACTTGCTGCACCTGCATCTAGGGGATTTCCGACAAGCATCTAGGGGATATCCGCACACCGCAACCGGAACTTTCCGTGCCAGCCTGCCTCCATGAGAAATTTTCAAGGAGGAACTCATGCCTAAAGGATTTTGGACAATCGCCTACATCGGCGCGGTTATTGCGATTAACTGGCTCTTCGTCGTCGTGCCAATGGTGCCGGTACTGGGAACAATGTTCCCACCTGTGATGCTCATTGTTGGCTTTGTTTTTGTGTTTCGAGATTTCGCCCAACGCGAGATTGGTCACTGGGTAATCATCGCCATGTTGGTCGCAGGTGGTTTCAGCTACTTCATGGCTGCACCGGTTGTCGCCTTGGCCAGTGTCACAGCGTTCTTGATTTCAGAAGCTATTGATTGGGCGGTTTATACCTTCACGCGCAAACCGCTGGCGCAGCGGGTTCTTTATTCTTCGGCCGTTTCAGTGCCCGTGGATACATTCGTTTTCCTGCAGTTGGTCGGTTTTTTTGACTGGACCGCATTTGCATTGGTGACTGCGGCCAAAATGATCGGTGCCCTTGTTTTTTGGACAGTCTTACGCCGCCGCGACCAGGCAGAAGCGCAGGTGTAAGCAATGAGTGACAAGGCAGAAAAAGACTTCGAGGACATGACAGAAGAAGAGCTTCGATCCGCCCTCGAAAAGCGGCTCAAGAATCAAACCTCGCCCAAGAAGGCTCCGAACTATGCGGATTCTAAACAGTTCGAAAATGTTGCGATTTACACACCTGCACTTAGCGATGGATACATCAAAACCGTCGAACGGCTAGAGGAAAAGGAAAAGTCCACAGACAACCCCTTCGCCCAGTTTGGGTTTGGCGCTGATGATTTGAAGTTCATCAACCCAAATTCACGTCTTTGCTTTTACCCTTGGGTGCTGTTCAGCGGCGGGCAAGGCGCGAAAAATGAGGCCGCCGCAAAAGATGTAAACTGGGTCACCAAACGCGATAACCGTGATGCCCGGGTTGTCGTCATCGGGGATAGTGGCGGGTTTCAAATCCAGCAACAAACCATTCCCTATGACCCCAAAACGACGCCAGAACGGATGTTACGTTGGCTGGAAAAAGTTGCCGATCAATCCATGATCCTAGACTTCCCAACCGGTGGTATCGCCACCGGGGCCATGGTGCCACATGTGGAGCAGCTAAAAATGGAACGGGTAAATATAACAGCCCAAGCCAAGAGGCATGGATTTTCCGAAGGCTACATGGCCTGCCTGCTTCGGACCGAACAGAACAATGACTATTTTCGCGATCATCGTGTACTAGGTGCAACCAAACTCCTGAATGTCATTCAAGGGCGCAACGAGGCTGAAAGCGCCTTTTGGTACAGCCGGGTTAAACACTATAGCAAGGCCAAAGAGCATCCATTTGAAGGATGGGCCTTTGCAGGCAAACATTCGGTTCAACTGTCTATGACGCTCAGGCGCTTGATCCAGATGCGTGACGATGGATTGTTGAAGCAAGATCAGCTTATCCATTTTCTGGGTGTTTCGACACTTAAAGTCGGAGTTGCCCTGACATTCATCCAACGTGCATTGCGCGACCATACCAACGCCACGAATGTCCAGTTGACCTTCGATTCCAAAAGTCCGGTTGATGCGATGGTCAATGGATACCAAGCGATCACCGGATACGATTTTTCATCAGATCGTTGGAGTATACGGACCGAAAAATCAAATGTCCCCGCAAACAGGAAATCGGACGAATACCTATACAAAATGGCCGGATCCTGGATCAATCGCGGTGAGCTAAGGTTTCCCGCGCAATCTACCCTGGCCCATCTCTTGAAGCTCAAAGATTTGGTTGGAACAGAGAACCCAAAAACAGGCAAAGCCACCCCGTCGGCCCTGCAACAGGTTCTTCTTGTTCATCACAACACGCAGGCGCTGATTGAGGGGTTTCGCCGAGCTTATGGGTACCTAGACCGCAAATATGCTTTGGAACGCCCGCAATCGGTTCGCTGGTTGGACGAGTTCATTCGGCTGGTTTTCCAGACCGAAGCGCCTATGGGTTTGATCGCCGAACTAGAAAAGCGCCCTGAGCCACCAAGGAAAGTGGTTCGCGATCTCAAGTCCATGCCCAAGCGGTCTCTGCGACATATCGATGAATGTGCAGCCCAACTGGATGCGCTGGCATATGAAGGAGTATTCGGAAAATGAACACTCAAGCCCCTATCGGAAAAGACGACAATGTTGACAAAAAATTCAATGATTTCAGCCCTTACCTGGACGAAATCACAATCCACGTACTTGAGGCGCAAAAACACCTAGATCGCCATAACAGATCGGTATTTGAAGCTCTGGGCCGCACTCTCGATCTTGGATATCTGTTTGAGGAGAAGCGCAAAGCAGATGGCGATGACAATCGAGAATTCCTCAAAGACTTCCTTGAAGCTCATGGAGAACGTTGGTCCACCAAATGTGAAATAAGCTTCTTTCACGGCCTGGTCGGCGTGGCCTTTGGCCAAATAGATTCCAAAACGGATGAGCCTCTGAATTCGGCCCCAACACTGTCACGGTATCGAGCCGTTTTGCGATATGCATTTGAAGGCAAACTGACCGGAGAGGAGCTAGTTGCAAAGCTGAAGGCAATGACACTGAACAACTACTACAGTGAGGCCGTATCCCATTTTCGATATGATCCATTGGACCGATATGTTGAAGACGATGATGATCGCTTCTTGCGTTCGGTCCGACATTTGTATCGCACAATGAATTTGCCAAAGATCGCCTATAGCGAGGACTTCACAAAACCGAAGTCAGTCGGTGGGTTTGCCACCGCTTTGGTGCGGGTTCGGAACGGATCGATGCAACTCGTCGGGTTCACGGAAGATGGTGACGAAGAATCCGTGAGGGCGAAAGTGTCCGCATTGGTACCAGCCGAAGCCAAACGCCGACGAAAGAAACTGTCGGACAAAAATCTATACTGGCTCTACGTCACATGCGACTTGTACCGCCGCTTTCTACCAAACATCGCCGATAGGAGAGCGTGGGCGAAGGCGTCAAAGGAAGCGGACATTCCAATCATTGACGCAAATTCCACAGATGATGAAATAAACCGGTCCATTCAGCGACGCATTGAAATCGGTGAGGAGCAAACGAAGCAAAAGGAGCGCATACTTGAGGCAATAGATGCCGAAAAAACTCCAGATGCTCTCATGAAGAAGTTCGCATCCCTTGATGCCCTGGAATTCGTTCGTCACGATGGTCATTGGATTGCCAGAACTCTAACAACACATCCAAACACGCCATGTATTACTGTTTCGCAGCCCGATGGAAAAGCGCGTACCATGCTGCCTCCGCGCCTTGGTATATTGGGCATCGAAGCTAAAAGGTTCGTCGGAGAGTTTCCAAAGTTCAAAGATTGGCGGTTTGCTCGCAAAGGTAAGATGGGTACATTGGTGGACGCGGAAGGAAAGACCGCTTCAACCAAGTTCCAAGATTTGCAGGGATTGGCGTTATGGAGAACAACCGATCCCCAATTAACGCCGGTTGCACGGTACAAGCTGGATCGCAGTCAATTGCACGATTTGGAGCGATGGCGGGCAGAGTATGCGGATATCCCAAGGATTGGCAGGAAAGCATTCCAGTCAGTTATGAAGCTGGACATCGTTGCAGGTGATCTGAAGCTAATTCATCCATTGGATGAGGATCATCAAAAAACTTTGGGCGTATCAAAAACGGGGCCTTTGCCAGCACTCAACGAAACGCGCTTCTTTGATTTCAAAATCTGTGAGAAGCTGATCGAACTCGCTTTGGATTATGGCATCGGTTTCGAATTTGATTTGATGGAGGGGCATCAAGGAACATCGGCCCTTCGGGTGCATCCTATCGATTTTCCAATTGAGGCTTCCGTGGTGTTACCGCTGATGCTTTCAAACAAGGGAAACCCAGTGGAGATCACGGCGTCAGCGCGTTGAGCAACGAACAGCAGCACTATCTAAGATAGTGCTGCCAAGCTGCAAATGTGTCCTGTTCTCGCTGTCTCCAAATGGTTTGGTTTGGTGGCAGGCCCTGATCATATAGGTGCAACAAATCTGACACGACATCTTCGGTTGATGTGAGATGGACGCCGTCATCTTTGAACGCCTGCCACCAACCGCGTTCTTTTATCAGCAACGTTGGCAGACCAGCCGCTAATGTTTCCATAGCCGAGAACCCGTAGGATTCTGACACCGCTGGATGGAAAGCTATCTTTGCGGATTTAATGAAATCCGCTTTGTCGTCGCCAGTAATCTGAGCTTTGATCTCAGAATTTGTAACGCCCGCATCTTGAAACAGCTTCTTGAACTTCGTGGCCCCGCGCTTGTTCGTTAGCACCTTGGCTGGCAGCCCCGCTTTGGCGATAGTTTTCACAAACAGCTTTGGGTCTTTGCGGGGTTCATGGCGGCCAATAAACAACACGCCTTCACGTTGCCCTGCATAGGGCTGCATCAGCTGTGGATCAGGAATTGGCATGGGCAGCACGACCGGCGGTGTCGAAAATCTAAGATGGCCCATTCGGGTCAAGTTGTAATCGCATTGCGTAGCCGTGGTGATGCCTTTGACGCTCGGAACGAAATAGAGGAAGTCATTGTAGCTAGGCGCGAAAACTGTGGATGCCTTTTCTGGCGGTACGACCAGATTTTCGTGGTGCGTATAAAATGTAGTTGGAAATGTGTTTTGAAGTCCAAGGACAGCGATGCTTTGGACTGCATCTGGGGTGTTGATCAGGATATGATCTGGTTTGGCTTGCTTTAGGGCTAGTTCCAGCGAACGCGTGAAGTTGGCGACTTTGGCCACGTTTATGGTTTCACCGGTAAAGTCTGTTTCTTTGGTGTGTTTGGCGTAGGAAAGGGTCTCTGATGGCCAAATGAAATCGGCACTACCTAAGGCCTCCATCATCTCCCGTGATTGTCCGAATGGCTTTTTGTCTAGTACAACTGTGACCTTCCAACCAAAGTGATCGGCCATCCTCAGGAAACCCCTGAAGAACGATCCAATGCCCCCAGTTGGGATGAAATGTTGGACTGAGACGACGAAGAAGATGTGTTTGGATATATGTTTCATAGAGCCAGTTTGGTCCCCGCTGCGCCGGGCAGCGAGAAGATGTTTTTACAAATGATGGGTCGTCAAACCCACTTCAATTGGCCCGCATTATCGCTTCCCGAAATGGCGGTTTTATCCATTAAGCGTATGCGCGTAGAAAATGGACCTCGATGGAGGAAGCCATGTATCGATCACGCACGTCCTTGCCGCAGTTGGCAACTCGCCCTTTGCGATCAGCAAGCTCAATGGTTGCTTCGGGATAAGTCCACATTTGGGCCAGCTAGATTTACTCACAACGGAGCACATACTACGCATGAATGTCTTTTGAAAAATCAATGCAGTGTCGCGGGTTGCACCATCGCAGAAAGGAATTTCTTCACAGTTTCCATCGACGCGTTACGATTATCTGACAGGACCATCGAGATATAGATATCGGTTCCAGCGCAATATGTGGTGATCATGATCTCGTCTTCACTCAAGTTGGCGGTCTCAGAATTGTTTTTACTCTGCAAAATTTTAGGTATTGAGAAGATATGCCAGTCGACCTTCTCCTCGCCAACTTGATATTCGTCTAAGGTGTAATTGTAGTCTTTGACATTTTCTATGCAGCCTACCAACCTCATACCAGTGGCTTGCCCCTTGGTCATTGGTACCATCCTTGAAAAACAATATCTGCTGTGCTCGGGGCTCCATGTGGTTGCTCTTTCCAAATTTTCCATTTTTTTCCTACTCAAATTAGTTACCTTGAGTCTGAAGCCTTCAGGCAGGAATATCATTATTCATGTGTTTGTTTTTGGGAGGAAAATCAGTGTTTGGTTGGTTCGCTCAGATAGTGATCCGTGTCCAACGTGAGGCACTTCGACCAAAGCGGGGTTTTCCAATAAATGCGGTCTGATAGTCTGTCTTCGGTTTCGCGAGTTTCCTCAAGAAAACCAATCCAAACGAGTGGTCGCAGAACCTCGGACACAAGGAACCATTGGTGGTTGCGATATTCGCGATCAAGCGGATCACCAGGTGGTTTTAGCCCATAGAGGGTCTTCACCAAATGCGCCTCGGTCAGACCCTGTTGGGCTTCCACGTTGATGATGTTCAACCAAATGTCCCAGTTGCCAGGCGCGGTGAAATCGATCCTACTTAGACGGCCATGATTGTATGCAAACAGATACTGCTGAACCAAAGCCTCAAACAGTAGTCCACGCTGCGTAGATAAAGCCTTCGCCGACTTGGACAGCTGGAACCTGCCTTTCATATGACGCCCCCATTTGGCGATACTCATTACATCATGGATCACCATTACCGGCGGCACATCCCATTCGTTCAGCACCTTTTGAACCCGAAGCAGCTTTTGCTCTGAATAATCCGGCCAGTTGAAATTCCGTGCGCCCCAATGGGCGAACTTGCGATTGAACAGTTTGGTTTGGGTCAAGCCGATCCCACCGTTTTCCTCGGCATAGCGGATGGTCTGCTCAAACGCGTGAAACAGCTTGGAACTGTCTAACAGCGGATCATCATCAGCAATGGGGTTCAGTTGGATCATGCAGTTTTGTGGCCCGAAACGTAGACACAAGCAAGCCTATGGCATATATTGCCAACAGCAAAAGGAACCTACCATGGCCACCAAGAACGTTGTTCTCACGGATCACCAGGAAGAGCTTGTTGCCGGGTTGGTTGCCTCGGGCCGGTATCAGAATGCCAGCGAAGCCATGCGAGCGGGATTGCGCCTGCTGGAGCGCGAAGAAGCAGAAGTCAGTGAATTGTCAGTGCGCCTTGCCCGTGGGGTTGAGCAAGCTGTGAACCGCGACCTGGCCGAAGGCAATGGTACGGATGCGATCCGCAGAGCCTTTGCAAAAGCAAAAGCCCGTTGAAACCATTTCGCCTAACCCGGCAAGCCGAAGACCACCTCACAGATATCGCGATTTGGACATTCGAGACATTTGGGCCACGTCAATCCGATGCCTATGAAGACGACCTGATCCTTCGGTGCGAGCAGATCGCCAATGGCACCGCGCCTCACCAAAGCTGCAAGATTTTGGTTGATGGTATCAAAGAGGACCTGCGTTTCACCCGCGCTGGTCAGCACTTCATCGTGTTTCTGGAAAATGATGACGAAGTGATCATCGTGGATTTCTTGCATTCCAGAAGTGATCTGCCTGCGAAGATTGCACATCTGGAAAGCCGATCTTCCTGAACCAAAAAACTTGATTTAGTGAAGTTTTCAGACCGGCAACGTCTCCGAAATTTTTTCCCAAAAAACAACCACATGAATAATGACTGCATCGCCCAACGATGTCAGATTCAGGGAAGTAAACAAGGAGTGTTTTTATGAGAGAAGTAGATTTAACGGGTTTCGGAGGAAGCCAATATTTCACAACTTACCGACTAGATCGGTTCAAAAACTGGGTCGGTGTTCATCGTGATATGGTCTTCGCTTGGCTGGCTGAACAGTCATCCAACAGAACGGGCTTCAAGTTTGGCGGCAATCTTTACTTTGAGTATTGTGGAGAGCCGCCCGCTGACATTCGACGGCCAAATCACTGGGTTAGGCGATGGCACATGCTTTGGTTTGAAAAGAGCGTGGGTCCAGTGCCCCGGAGAACCCGATACATTGGCAACCTGCATGCGGACTGGAATATGGCGGGTAGGCCAAAGCTCGACAACATTGAGTTCTGCTTTCACAGGCATTCGAAATCGCAAATTCACGAGGCTCTAAAACGGGGTTTCGTCGCTGTCCGCCTCAAATATGGTGGTACCAGTTAAAATTATAGAACCTCCACCGCGCTGCGCTTCTGCTCGTCGGAGACGTCGATGTAGCGTTGCGTGGTGGTCAGCTGCTTGTGACCCGCCAGTTCCATGATCACCTTGGGCGATATCCCGGAATGGGCCATCTTCGTGATGAACCAACGACGACCACTATGGGAGGAAGCATCCTCGATACCAGCTGCATCAAACACACGAGCAAAAGCTTGGACCATGCTGTTTGCTGTGAAGTGCCCACCTTTCTGGGATTGGATCACTGGGCGCTCAAGCTTCTTCCATCGATCCAGCTGCGCCCAGTAGGTGGCCAGCTCCTTCTGCAGCTTGGCGTTCAAGTGCACCTGCCGAGCTTCCTTGGCTTTGGTGTTCTCAGCCTTGAGGTAGAACATCGTTTTCGGCCTAAGGTCGCGATCCAGCACATCAGCCCACTTGAGCGAGGCGATTTCGCCCACACGCATCCCAGCATAGTGTGAGAGCATGAGCATCAATCTGTTGCGCTTGCCGTTCTGCATGCTGGCGCAGATCGCCATCACGCGTTTGAGTTCCTCAGAAGATAACACTTTTGCCTGTTTCATCCGTTCTCCGCCAAATGACTGAAACATAACGCTTTCCTATCGGAGAGCTGTTTTTGTTATGTTGCCACCTGATGGGGAGAGCGACCGTTTTCTGATTACCAAGGAAACCAAGTTGCTGCCCTTGATCAACACAAAATTCAACTTTTCTTATGTTTTCCGGCCCTAGAGTGCCGCATAAGCATTTCAGGTCCTTGAGGTCAGCCAGCCCTTGGCATAGCATTTTTTTGTAAGCCCAATTGATCGACCCAACCGAACAAATTTCCGGACTGAAAATTGTTCTGAACCATGATCCAAGATATATTGTAAGTATTCATGCACACTGAAAACCTGAGTTCTTCGAAACAAACTGCGCTTCTGTTGGAGAGTGCCCGCCGTCGGCTTGTCGAGACGGGTACGCGCAATAGGCTTATTCATGTTAATCGAACAGCTAAGCGCTCAAATTCTCTCACGATTATTAATGAGAGAGCGGAGGACGTATTCTCTATTTTGAGAACCAACGGGCGAAAAATGAAATTCGCCGCGACGGCAAGTGAAGAAGATGAGGACGAACAGGACGAACTGCTCTTGCTCCTGCCTAACTACGCTGACGAAGAATTTGATGAAAGCCGCTTCAAAGACCAATTTCTTGAAACGCCGCTCACATCTGATGGTCTACAAAAACGCCTCCTGCGGCTAACTCTGGATGCTCGAACCGCCGAAGAAGAACAGGGAGTTAATATTCTCTTTCTCGCTATCGGGTTCTTGAGATGGTTCGAAGACAAAAATTCGGCAGTTCAGCGCGAAGCACCACTCCTCTTGTTTCCAGTGGAGTTGGTTAGAAATGAACGCACTTCCACATACGATATTCGATGTCGTGACGAAGATGTCGTAACCAATCTCCCGCTCCAAGAGAGGCTACGCGCTGATTTTGGTATTGAATTGCCAGAGATTGACGAAACTTCGGATTGGACTCCTTCGCAGTATTTCCATGAAGTTCGGGATTCTGTGTCTGGGCATCCCAAGTGGTCGATCGACGAAGACGGTATGCAACTTGGCTTTTTCTCGTTCTCAAAGCTATTGATGCTGCGCGATCTCGATCCTGAAAATTGGCCCGAAGACGCTCTGACGCACTCGGACCTTGTGCAGAAGCTCTTAGAGGATGGGTTTGATAGAGAGCCTGATCTGTTTGACGATAAAGCAAAGCTGGACGAGTTGTTGGACCCTGCCGATGTTCTCCACATCGTTGACACCGATGCATCTCAGGCCAAGGTTATTGAGGAGGTAAGATCCGGTCGAAACTTGGTTGTCCAAGGTCCTCCGGGCACAGGCAAGTCTCAGACAATTACAAATATCTTGGCTGCGGCAGCCTATGATGGAAAAACAGTTCTGTTTATCGCAGAAAAGATGGCGGCGCTTCAGGTCGTCCATAAGAGGATGGTAGAAGCTGGACTCGCTGACATTTGTCTGGAACTTCATTCACGCAGTGCCAACAAGAAGGCCCTTCTTCATGAACTGGCTCGCACCCTTTCCAACGGGCGCTCGGTGCCGGATCAGCCTTCACCACCCGATCAATTGAAGGCAACCCGAGATGAGCTCAACCGAATTGCTGATCTTCTTCACACTGAGCTTCCGGGAAGAGATTTCAGCCCATTTGAGGTTATAGCAAGCATAGTTGGTTTCATTGGCCGTGGCATCCCAGCGCCCCGTTTCGAGAAAAGAGAGCTTTCCAACCTCAGTAGCGAAGACGTCAAACGAATTGCTGTCGATGTCGAAGAATTTGCTGCAGCTTTATCCGTAGTCGGCAATAAACCCGATCATCCGTTTTTTGGAGTGGAGAATTTCGATCTCCAACCCACTGACCTACAGCGTTTGGAGGGAGAAATTGATCGGGCAATTGATGCTATACGTGATCTACGATCTAGGTTTGAGAGCGCTTCAGCCTTCATCAAATATGATGGGTTAGCGACGATTGAGAATGCCCAGTCACTGGTATCGCTTTTGGAGTTGGGTGAAAAAGCTCCTGAGCTTCTCTCAGAATTCCTTACTCTCTTATACCAAAATAGGAACGACCGCCGTTTGGGAGAGGCTATCGCTACTGGTGTTGCTTGGCAGGAAACCAAGAACCGGCTCTCGAGCGATTTCTTGGACGTAGCTTGGGACTACGGAGTTGGTGGGCTAAGGGCAGATGTCGCGCAGGGTGTGGGTTCCTTCTTTTCGAGGCTGTTTGGTCGGTACCGCAAGGCAAGTTCGGAATTTTCGACTTTGCTCAAACACCCTCTTTCCAAGCTGCCGCGAGATCGTTTGACACTTATTGATCAGTTAATAGAGGCTCAAAGAAAACGTTCAGATTTTTCTGATGAAGAGGAGTACCTTAAGTCTCGCTTAGGTGAATCATGGCGGGGTGAAAAAACAGAATTTGCGGCACTCACCTCAGTAGAAACTTGGTTGGCCCAGATCTTGGGCCATGCCCCAAAGCTTACCGAAGACGGAATCCAAGGTTTGTTGAAACTGGTTTCGAAAGAACCAGGGTCTGCAGAAGCAATGTCGAAATCATTGGCAGAAGGTCAAAACACTGCTTCGGTGCCAATCGAGCGTTTGAAAATTTCGTCCCCAACTTCTCAAGAAGGGATTGGGGGGCTTTCGGTCGGTTCTCTGCAAACCCAGTTGGAGAGCATTCGAGCCCAAATGCATAGATACCGCGAGTGGGCGCACCTAGCAGAATGCCGAAGTCGGCTAATAACCGATAATCTGTCCGATCTAGTTGATCTGATGGAAACAAAGGCGGTCGATACTGATTTGGCCGTTGACGAGTTTCTTTATTCAACTTCTGAGGCGCGGTGGGCCCACGCTCGCAGTGAGCTTGCAGACTTAGATAGAGTGACGAGTTTGGATAGGCATCAACTTGTCGATGTATTTAGAAAGCTAGATAAGTCCCGCATTGTAGAAGTTCAAAAACTCATCCGGTCAAAGCATTTGGCGCAGCTGCCGCAAGGTGCGTCCGGCGAGATGGGCTTTCTTAGGGGGGAAATTGCCAAGAAGCGTCGGCACCGGCCCATACGGAAAGTCATGACTGCTGCAGGTCCGATGGTTCAAAGGATCAAGCCCATCCTGATGATGAGTCCAATTTCTGTTGCTCAATTCTTACCGCCAGGTCGCGTTGAATTTGACTTGCTCGTCATCGACGAGGCGAGCCAAGTGCGACCCGAAGAGTCTCTTGGTGCAATCGCACGAGCAAAGCAGATCGTGGTAGTCGGTGACCAAAAGCAGCTACCTCCTACATCTTTCTTCGATCGGCTCACCGATGATTCAAGTTCAGAAGATGATGAAGAAGGAAATGAAACCGCACCTGTACCATCAGCTCGGGCCGAGGAAATGGAAAGCATTCTCACGCTTTGCGAGGCAAGAGGCCTAAAGCCAAGCATGCTAGAATGGCACTATAGGTCTCGTGATCCATCCCTCATCACAGTTTCGAATAAGGAGTTTTATGAGGACCGACTGATTTTACCTCCAACGCCGCTACAGATGGACGATAAGTTTGGTTTGAAGTTCACGCGTGTTCCCGGCGTGTATAGTAGCAAGAGCCGTGGTGGCGGTCGTGCGGGCACAAACAAGGCTGAAGCAGAGGCTGTTATTAGGGGGCTTGCGAACCACGCAAAAAACAGTCCTGAATTTTCTGTTGGGATCGTAACGTTCTCCAAGACACAAGCCGACATGATGCGGGAGGTCCTCGAGATCGCCCGGCGATCAGATTCAATCTTGGATGATTTCTTACGTGACGAACAATCTGAAAATGTCTTCGTGAAGAACATTGAAAACGTTCAGGGTGACGAAAGAGACGTCATATTGATCAGCGTTGGATATGGCCCGCATGAGCCAAATGGCCGACTAGCTACGATGAACTTTGGTCCCATCAATGGAGACGGGGGAGAACGACGGCTCAACGTGCTATTCACGAGAGCACGTGTCCGCTGTGAGGTCTTTTCCTCCTTTGATCCTGGAGATATCGACCTCAGTCGCACAACCAAGGATGGTCCTCGGGTGCTCAAACGTTTCTTAGAATATGCCAAGTCTGGGGAACTCGATCAGCGCATTCCAACAGGTGAAGCTGCCGATAGCCCCTTTGAGGAGGATGTCGCAAGGGTTATCTCGTCGATGGGCTATAAAGCAGATCTCCAGGTTGGATCAGCTGGTTTCAGGATCGATATTGGAGTTCGTCACCCTGATCGTGACGGTCAATATATTCTGGCGGTTGAATGCGACGGGGCGACTTACCACAGCGCCATTTGGGCCAGGGAAAGAGACCGACTGCGCCAAGACGTACTTGAAGGATTTGGGTGGCGATTTCACAGAATATGGAGCACTGACTGGTTTCACAATCGCAGCGTCGAAGTCGAACGGTTGCGCTCAGCTTTGGAAAAGGCGGTCGTGAACGCAGAGGCAAACAGCAAGGTTAAGGGTGCAAACCAGTCCAATCCCAAGCCACCGGAGGCCGAAGCTATCGGGCCATCTGTTGACCTAGGAACCGTCTATGAATTGGAAGTGCCAGACATAAGCGTACCCGCCTATCAAAAGGCCAGCTTTAGCGTTCGCTCACACATCGAACCGCATGAAGTTCGTATAGAACAGCTTTGCGAATTCGCGATTTCCATTGTTGAGATTGAGGGCCCCGTACACACAGATGAAGTTTCGCGCCGCATAGCCAATGGGTTTGGCAAGGCTCGGACCGGTTCGAGGATCCAAGAGGCGGTAGCCAAAGCTCTTGCTCACGCGCATCGTTCCGGGAAGCTAAAACGGTCGGAAGGGTTCTGGTTCACAGAACTGCAGGCGAACGACGTACCTGTTCGAGATCGATCCGCCGAAACGACGCCGACCAACAAGCCTGAATACCTTTCGAGCATGGAGATAGCGAGTGCCGCTGAACTCATTCGCAAGGAAAGTGGAGAGATGGAAATTGATGAGCTTGTACGGAGTATTTCACGTCTCTTGGGCTTCAAACGGGCTGGTCAAGAATTCCAAGCGCGAGTGAAGTCGGTATTAGCTGGCTAAGGCGCACAAGGACTCAGGATCTTTAGAGCAACCATTTTTTATTGGGGACTTGGGTTGCAACATAACGAAGTGGCCTGTTTCATCTGTTCTCCGCCAAATAACTGAAACATAACGCTTTCCTACCGGAGAGCTACTTTTGTTATGTTGTCACCTGATGAGGATAGCGACCGTTTTCTGATTGCCAAGGATTTCAAGCGGGCAGGGTACAGGCGCGGAAAATTTGTATTTTGTTATGTTGTATTCTGGAGCGCGCTTTGATGTGCAATTTGGTTTCTGCCTGACATGTTTTCGAAAGGGCAAGTATCAAGTCTTAGCGTGCAGACGATCGTTCAAACCCAGCACCAAACCCAGGCAGCCCACTCCAAAAACCGTCCATGTTCATTATTTTGAGCTGACCTTCCGAGACTTCTCCAGCAAAGAGCACGAATACATCATTCCTCAATGTCTTCTATCAATTGAGAGAACTGCCACTTGGTTTCTCAGATTAAAGCCATTTACAGACGATAGAACAATTGCTCTATTCTCCCAATGGCAACTCGGTTTCCGTGCTGCTTCGCCAGTGCAAGTGAAAAGTGCATCACGCGTTCGGCTTGCCGAGGATCATTTCGAAGTATCAACAATTCTGCGTAATCGGTTAGGGCTTGGTTTAGCCGAAGTTGAAGATCGTTGTTACTTGCCTCTGACATTGCTGAGATCAACAGTTTTCCAGACATCACTGTTTCACCTTGATCCAGCAAGAGGCGTGCGCGGACTATTTTAGCTTCGCAGGACAACGTCGGCATTTCCATCGCATCTGCGTATGCTTGCACTTTTTTGATCCGCGCCAACTCGTCGCCCAAACTGATTGTCCCTTGGCCTTTGTCTAGCCGAGCCCGGCGTTCAACCTTGATAATCGCAAGGAGTGTCTTTCGATGAATATCCTCGTGCCCGCCGGTTTCGGAATAGCCCAGCGATTCCGACATCTTGGCAAGTGCTTCCACAGGCCTACCTTGTGCGCTAAGAAGATCACCCCAATGGCGTGCGAAGATTGCGCTTGCTCGTAACTCCGATAAAATACCCAGTCCTTTTGTCGCTTTTCGGAAATGCTGGACAGCTATTTTATCTCGGCCCTTAAGAAATTCCACCAGCCCAAGGTAGCCGGTTGCAAGTAGCCACACTTCTTTGCGGCCTGCATTGTTTTCGTCCTCGCTTGTGCGGATACTTGCAAGTTGAGCGTGGGCCGCATCAAGCCTACCCCTGTCGATTTGAGCAATCGCGAGGTTTAGCGCAATTCGATTGTAATTTGGTGTTCCTGGTTGATCGCTGTCAGCGTGCGCGTTTAAGCGCAGTGCCTGCCGCAAAAGCGACACGGCATTCAGAACGTGCCCTTGAACGAGGGAAACCACACCACATTCATTGTAGAGCCAGACAATTTCATCGCGGTAGCACGTATTGAGTTGTGAGAACCCATCATCCCGGTCCGGTTGATAAGTTTGAATATCAAAGTCTTCGTTCTCCTTTTCCCGCAGAAGTTCCCAAGCCTTTCGGATAATCCAACGAATTTGCACCCTGTACGTCTCAAAAAATCCCGATGACCGTTCTCCGGTGTATCCTGAAGGTTCCTTGCTGTAGTCATCAAAACGAGAAACGACCGCAACAGAGAAAGTCGCGCGAACAATCGATAACGCTGCGCGTAGCGCTTGAACCCGGGTTACTTCGGGTGCCTGATGAAAAACCCATCCTTGCTGGGCAAGTGCCTCAACATCGCTTATGCCTGACACGCCGGTTTCAGGATAACGCTTTTGAACCGCGTCAGGGTATTGGCTGAAACTGGAAACCAGTCGTTGAAGGAACGAAAAACTTTCGAAGCTCAGGCGCGGCAATTGCGAAGACATCGAGGCATATAGCGATGGCGCGAACGTATTATTTTCACCGAATTCGATGGATTCCGCCCCCATCTTGCGTAGAATATGAGTTTGGGTCAGCCTGTGCAAAGAATAGCGCGCTTCTAGTTCAGGCACACGGTCACCGAAAATTTCAGTGTGCAACGCTTCGTTAGTGGTGTTGATCTGACCATCGAGTCGCTTTAGGCGGGGATGTGGATTAATTCGAAATACCAACCCTCGAAGTACCAAAGCGGTCATCGCCTCAAAGAGTTCGGCTGTTCGTGGTCGATGGGAATCGCTTCGGTTGGTGTCAAAGTAACGCCGAATTTCTGGTGCCCGAACCAGCACATCAAGGGAAGTAGGCGAGCCAATAACGGCAAGATGGCGCAGGATAAGTTGAAGCAATTCGACGTTACGCTGCGGAATTGACCGATCATGAACACTACCATATGTGTCGATGACCATTCCGATTGCGGCTTGCTCCCTTCCGGATGCGCTAACCGTTGAAACACTGTCGATTGTTGCGCGAATAAAGGTCTCTGCTGCTTCCGCGCCTTCAACGATACTCTCTTCAAGAAGCGTTATGCGCTCAGCGCAGGCCAATATGACGGTCAGGCAAAAACGACTGCCACGCAATATTTCGCGAATCTGTCGCCATTCCCGAAATGCTGGTTTGTCCACTTTGTATCGCCTCAGGAGTATTTTTCTAAGTTCGACACGCAATGCCTCGTGATCGCCATTGATCCGTGTATCGATGTCAACTTTTTCGGCCTCTTCCTTTGCGGTCGCGTTGTGCACTGCGAACACTGCCCGGCGTAGAGCCTCGACCACATTTTTTTCAGTAAGACCTCGGCAACTGTAGCATTCCTTGGGCGACAACTGGTCCAATCGAACTATTTTGGGATTTCCTGACTTCAATTGCGTGTTGATGTCGTTCAGCAATTCTTTGACAGGACCATCTTCTTCATCCTTGTTCGTCATGTGTTTGAGGTACATGAAACCGGCCAAAACTTCGAAGTTATCGATGAGGAAAGTGTGAGCCGACATAGGCCGGGGAATGAAAACGGCGCAAGGGAATGGTGTACCGGGAGCTAATCTCTTGGCCTCCGCGGCGTCGTATTTATAGGTTTCAGGCCGGGTCGCAAAATCTGCAAAATTGACACCCAGCTTTTTTTCCGCAGCGGCCTGCGCGACCAACCCATTCATACCAATATCGGCACGTACCAACGGTAAATAGGGTTTTTCTGGCTGTTCAACGTTATCTGTCAGGGTCTCCTTCAAACGCAGATTTTTCTTGTTTCGCTTCGCGCGATTCAAGACTGGAGGACCTAAATATTTGTCGTTACCGATCATAATAATATCGATCGGCACTTGTTCGATTTCCGGTCCAAACAACAGCTCTAGCCATGCGCGGATTTCGCCGTTTTTAGTGCGCCGTGTTGGCGCGAAATAAAGCTCTGCTGCACTGACAACCAAAAGCAGGCGAAGACCTAGGCCTGCGGTTTTCCCGGCAAAAGTTTTCAGCATAACGTGCAGTTTTGCCGATCTAGGAAGGTCCGCAAACTTTGCGATCATTTTGCATTTTTGCTCGCCGAACGCCATCATAGCCAATGAGTCGGACGACATACCACCTTCTAGTGGCTGGCTCATGAGGAAATTCTCTGCAGCAGACTGGCATTCATCCCATTCTAGATTTGGGTATTTCTCTTTCAATTCGAGCATAGCCAACGCGTCAATCACCGCATCAACCAGCGCGTCAAACGTCGAAGCGATTTCAGTCGAAAAACTGAGGTTTAGAAAAACTGCGCTCAAATATCTTGGGGGACCGCCTATTCCATGTTGCCAACAAACCGATTCAGGCCAGCTAGATATGACATACTGCGCCAGACCTGCAGTTGTTGTGAACGCTGAAAGAAAGGTGCCTTTTCCAATTCCACGTTGTGCCGCTACTACGAATAGCCGACGGGTGCCCCTAGGGTCAGGGTTAGGCAGAGGATCGATCGACATCTTCCCGCCGATCGGGCTCACTTGGACAGCGGAAATGAAATCATCAAAAGTGCGGACGCCTGTTGGCTCAGTCCGCTGGAAAGGCGTTTCATCATCGGGCAATTGTCCCAATGGCAAATGCTTATTTTCAATCTGCCTTGATTCGGCGCGATTGAGGTCCGTCAAAACAGCATCAAATTCATGACGAATATAAGTAAGGGGCAAATTTGGGCAGGGCTTGGTCGTTTCAGAGTTTAGCGTCGTTTCCCATTTTAACCCAATGCGTGCTTGTCGGTGTGGTGGGCTTGCACGCCATTGGGCGCGCCACTCATCCTTGTCCTGTTTTATCAGGTCCATGGTTGCGGCGAATGCTCCAGTATAAATGGCACCCCGCACACCGTCGAGCGCATGCAAACGCGCTGAGTAATCCTGTTCAAGGGCCTTTAGCGACTGCGCAACACCGTCTTCAAAGGGAACACCGGCAAGGCGACCATTGCAGTGCGAAATTAGCGTGCCCCGATCTGTGCCACCGCCAACACTGATCTCCAACTTTATCAATTCTGCGATGAGCTGGCGCTCAAAACCCAATTCAGCATCATCTTTGACTTCAAGGTTGAATGAAGGCTTTCGTCCGCGAGATAGGACCGCCACATCGCTGACTAAATCACCGCGCCAGAGCGCTTTGGAGATTGGCTCCATCATGCCGCTTCCCCAAGAAACGCATTTTCCAGTCGTCAGCTTTTGCGTCACGCAGAAGGGGGCGGACTTTATGCCCCTTTCTGCAATCGTAAAGCTGCCCAGAGCTCGTGTAAGAGCACCGGATCGTTTCTGTGCAGCGTCCGCCGTTTCGAGGTCATAGTAAAATGGGTTCAATTCCGGCAATTTTGGATTGTCGGCAAGCTCTTGTAATTTTGCACGCTCGCCAGCGGTTAAGCCTCCCTCCTTCGAGAGCAGCCTCACGATTTCTTTGCGTGCTTTCGCAGCGGACTTGAGATAAGTCAAAAGGTTGAAAACGTGGTGCATCCAATCAAATTCAGCGGGGTTTTGTGGGTCCCCGGCCGTTTCATCAGGCAAACAGGTAAAGCATGATCCGTAAAAAATTGCATGGGCACCATAGCGGATATACAAAGTTGCCGCTGCGCTTTCTCGCTCGGCACGCTCACCTTCAGCGGGCAGGAGAGTGAACGCCCAACGCTGATTGTCGCGTCGACGATCAGACATGAATTGTCGCAGAGGACGCAATACATCTGCTTCGCTCATGCCCAAGCCGACGAATAGGATAGGAGAGGCGGAAAACGCTAGCTGGATTGCTTCGTCAGAGGTTTCACGAAATTCATCGTCGCGTACGTAGAGATTCATGTAATCACGTTCAGTGATAACAAGCTTGGAACTTTCGGTCGCGCGACCGTGTAAATGAAATACCCCGGCGTCGGATCCATTTTGACCAAGAGCAAAAGTTGTCAAATCTGCTGCGCGCTCGCGTCGATAGCTCAAATCGGCAAAACGTCCGCCACTTCCGTCAATACGTAGGTTATCGGGGTCAGCCAAATTTTGCGGATGCTCAAAGCGAAGGTATCCTCGGTCAGTGAAAAGGCGCTCAATTTCGAAATCGTAATTTGTGGTCAAGAGTTGTTTTATTCCCAAGTCGTCGATCATTTTTTTCAATGGATCGAGCGACTCATCGATTGTCGCATGCCGGCTGTTGTAGTCAGACACATCCAGCGCTCGAAGCAGGCTTTCGTCATCGTCGCCTTTTTGAAGTTTGTCGACCCACTCTTTCGCCACACTCTCGGGCATCAATGAAGCCAGTGCAGCGACCATAAATCTATGTGTAGGCGAGATGAACTCACGCTTTCTTGAAATGTTGGCGTCACATTCCTCAGATACGATTGTGGCGATGTTCTTCCAAGTTTGACCGCTATAGCTTTCGGCGGCGACATCATCAGCCAATTTTTTGACCAATGAAGAGCGAAAGTACCTCAACACGTTGTATCTTTTTGCTCCGTCCTCGTCTCGCAGAAGTAGAAAATCGCGTCGCAAAGTAGTGTGAGGGGGGAGGTCTTTGTCCTCTTCGATGAACAAATCTTCCGCGGGTAGGCGAAAGCCATCCAACAAGTATTGATTCGCAGCTGCGACTTCATCAATGAGAAGTCGCTTGGCATTATCTTGGAAAGTATTATTATTCGCGCTCGACGCTGCGAGAACTGCGTACTCGGATAATAAAATTCGCAATCGACGGGAATCTCTGCGAATTTTCCGTGCAGGAAACCCTACTTCGGACTTTAGTTGCTTCATTATCCCAGAATCTCGTTCGTTTGGAGAGGTCTCCAAAATCATTTTGCTCAGCGGGGGCGGTGGCTTTATATATGGATTGACCGACATCAATCGTTGTAAAAATGGTTCTCGCGCCTTCGCAAAGTCTAATGAGGAACGGCTTGCTCTCAACAAGTCATGGAGTTGCTCTGCGACTTGAAACCGAATTGGAGGTTGTTCACCACCGAGACCTTTGCCACCTTCACTTTTTATCGCTTTAAATGTGTCGTATAGTTGTGAGACGCGCTGTTGTTGTAAGCTGATTACATGAAACCGAGCTTCAATGTCAGCATTTAGCCTGCGCAGGTGTTTTTGAGCTTTATCTGTTAATCCTACGTCAGAATTATTCAGGCTTAAGAGCAATCGCGAAAAATCACTCAGCCAAGATTTTGCGATTGTCGATGTTTCTAAAAAAAAATCTGCGTGTTCGCTTATTTGCTCAAATTGAAGTTCAAGCCACTTACTCCAAGACAACCGACCGTATCCTGACGAAATGCCAGACCCAACAAAGGCCATCAGCTTATTGTTGCTGAGCGCTTGATACAGAAACTGACGACCCCTTCCTTCGATCAGGCGTAAATCTAGTGTATTATTGACTGCGTCAGATACATAAGGCCAGCGGTGCAGTTCCGCCATTTGACTATCGAAAGTGCTGACTCTCTGCCTCTCTGAATTTGCCGGATTTTTGTTCGTCATATTTATTTCGCCCCCGCTGTATTGAGTACAGCCGGTGGAGGAGTTTCGTGCAACCTAAAATGATCCTAGAAAACACATTTCTATTATCGAGAACGGCCATGTCCACGTGTCTATGCCGCTAACTAACTGTAATTTCATAGATCGTATGATCCGCGTGTCCATGGAAAAATCTAGCACAGGCCTAGCACAGCTTGATCTCTGCTCAACAATTCCAATGACTTAACCCACTATGACGCGCATTGAAAATCCTCGTGTCGGTGGTTCGATTCCGCCCCCGGGCACCATTTTACAATTTTCCGTAAAATTTCCTAAAAACCTAAAGATTACAGAGGTTTGCGGAGTTCTATATCCTTCGTTTCGCTTGTACGGCAAACGCTCAGAAAACCCCAGTTTCAATACCAAACGGCGGTGATCTGGGTTGGGAGAATTCCATAGTTTCCAAGGGTTTGCGAGAAAGCCAAGCGCGAGTTCTATTTTTTCGCTCGCGGGGCTGCGTGGTTGGGCGGATTCAGCCAGTTTTTCCTCTGTAATCATCTTCTCGGTTTCCAGTTTTTCAATCTTGCGCTCATAGGCGCGGGTCGCGGCGGCGCTTGTCGTATCGCCGAGCTTGTCGAGGAACGTGTCAATCTGGCGATCCAGCGCTTTAACTTGGCGCACCAATGCTGTTTTGGTTGTGCCGATTTGCGCCGCCCGTTGCGCCCATGCATCTTTGAACATCGACTTGAGCGTGGTGACCAAACCCTCGGTTGGACGCATGCCTTTGAGAAGCTCGTCAAACTCACCTTCGATCACATCGCGTCGGATCGACTTGCCATAGGCATCGCAGCCTTTGGTGTGGCAAAGGTAGTAAGCATGGAGCTTTCCCGTGCCAGAACGCGATTCACAGCTTCGCAGGGGCTTGTCGCAATCGGCGCAGGCAACAAACCCGCTGAGCGCAAACTTTTCAGCGATGTTCTTGCGACGTGGCGCGTATGCGTTTTCGGTCAGGCGCGATTGGATTTTTTGGAATGTATCTAGCGTAATCAGCCCTTCATGCCGCCCTTTACGCAGCGGGATGTTCCACTTCGTCGCCTGCACGTAACCTGCATAGAGCGGGTGCGTGAGCATATCCGTCACCTTTTGTAGACGGATACCACCATAGCTTTTCTGCTTGGGGAATTCAGGCTGCGCTTCAAGAAAACGCTGCACTTCGGATTGTGTGGCAAAGCGACCAGAAGCAAACCCTTCTAGGGCTTCCGTGACGATAGCGGCGACGGGTTCATCACGCACGATAACTTTGCCTTCGCCGCGTGTCTGGACGTATTTATAGCCCGCGATTTTACGAAACACCCAATAGCCGTTTGCGATGCGTGACTTCATGCGATTGGCAGAGGTTTCACCGATCTTTTCGCGCTGGTGCTGCGATACACTGGCAAGCAGGTTTTCAATCAAGGTATCATCGCTGGAATTGCCAAACTTCATTGACGGGCTTTCCAGATGCCCACCCGCTTTTTCCAGCAAGGCGCGAAGCTGCCAATGCACGGTTACATCACGCGAGAAACGGCTGATATCGTCGATGATAACCGCATGCGGCTCGTCCTGTTGCAGCAGCCATCGCAGCATATTTTGCATGCCGGGGCGTTCAATGACACCGCCCGAAACACCTTGATCTTCAAAGGCGTTTACGATGGCGTAGGATTTGCGTTTGGCAAAATCTTCGCAGCGATGGCGTTGCGAAGATAGGCCGTCACCATCATTGACTTGCTTTGTTGAGGACACACGGCAATAGGTCACGGCCTTGGTTAGCGTGATCTTTGGTTCTGAGAATGGATTCATGATGCCTCCTGCTTTGTCGCAGGTGCATTTGCAGCGGATGCAAAGTCTGCGGAATTTGGGGAATGGTTTGAGTTTATCACGTCGCTGCCGTTAGGGGGAGCCGTGAGGTCAAATGACGGCTCTTGTCCACAGGAATTGGCTGGGCGCACGTCAAAGCCGAGATCAACAAAACTGACAACCAGCAGCCACATGGCGTTGAGCAGTTCTGTTTTTTGGGCTTCATCCATATCTGGCGCATCCAACATGCTTTGGTATTTCTCAACATCGAGTGTGAGGGCGCGGCGGGTAAGACTCGCTGTGCTTTTTGGTGTCTTGTCTGGCACGTCTTGCGGTTCCTTTCGTGTTTGTTGTCTCTCTCCCTCTCTTGATTAATGAAAGAACAAAAAGTGAACATGATGCAAATTTTGTGATCCGTCAATCATATTTTAAAGGGTGTTCAAGCTATCCACAGGTACAAATCGCCGTCACCAATTCGTATTGGTGACGGCGATAGCAAGGCTAGCGGGACTGTTCGGGATTGCGTTTAGCATGGGCTTTGCCTGTGCGCTCGGACTTGTATTCACTGCGCTTTTGTTCGCGCAGCGTGACTGAGCCTCCCCCTTTGCAGTGGTCCGCCCCTATAGTTAGGAAAGCGGAGGACCAAGAATGGCGATTAAGAGACCCAAGCCCGAAGAGATTGTCGTGAAGTTGCGGCAGGTTGAAGTTCTGATGGG
>JBARCK010000036.1:0-5947 GCA_049794015.1 Sulfitobacter sp.
ATAACACCAAACGACCCCATAGTGCATTGGGCTATCGCCCACCTGCGCCAGAGGCCATCGTACCGATGGACCAAAGGCCAATCATGCACTAACTTTCAATTTGGACCACTCAAGTGGGGCTGCTCAAGACGTTGTGACAGATTGATCTGCCATTGCCTGTGTGATTGCAGCATTATGGGCTTCTATGAAGCCGTCAGGCGCTTCTAGGTGCGCATTGACCTGCGAAGCATTGGCTTCGTCTTGTGAAGGCGATTCTTGCCCCTGCGGTGTCGCCAAGGCGATCACCTCATTATGAACGCTGTTAAACTCGGCCACCTCGCGGGCGCGGGTTTGTTCCCCGCGCAGTTCCATGGCGTGTGCGACACCTTGCACGGTGTCATCAAGCTGCTGTGGCGCGTGATCATCTTTGCGCTTGGTCGCGGTCACGCGGGCATCGTGACCTGCCTTTTCGAGATACTCATTTTGAATGCGCGGCCACTCATAGCGCCAGTGCATCGCCATTTCTGACCGATCCAAATCACGGTTCCGTTTGGCGGCGAAGGTGTCGCCATCAAGCGCACGGGGCGTGAGGTAGATATGCGCATGAGGCTGATAGATTTTATAGCCGCTGGCTTGCCCGTCAGTACCACGCTCGATCTTCACATGTGGCTCATTGAGTTCGCCGCATTCATCGCTTTCCAAGAACGGTACATCTTGCTCCGCCCATCGCCGGATGGTGTCGCGACCAGCATCGCTCATATCATTCACGCGCTGCCCGTAGCGGTGGAACGCGATATCTGCCACATGCCCCTTTGAGACAAATTCGGAGTTAGCGAATTTGATCACTGCCGCCCGTTGTTCGTCGGGCGTCAATTCCCACGCCAGACCCACTTGAACATCACGCGCAGGGCGACCGTCTTTGCGACGTTCGGCGGCCTCTGCCATGTTCCAAAGTTGTTGCCTATCACTTGCCCAAGCGGGGGCATTGTCTGGTGTTAGAATAAGCGTTTCCCTCACATCAGGTGCGGGGCGGCTGTAGTCAGCCGTGCGCTCTTGGCGTTCGTCAAACAAGCGTTCCCCGGCCCGGTATGCTGCGCCGACAACGGCCGATTGGCCTGCCGCTCGCTTTACGGGACGTGTTTTGCAGTTGAGGTTACGAATTTCACCCATTCTGAGAGTATATGTGGGTATCGTTAAAGTTGAGTTAAAGTGCGCGTATACACATTGCTTCGCAAAGTACGCGCACCGCACCCCCTTCCGTCCCCCGAAATGCCCCGGTGGAGACGCGTTCAAATGCCACGCGGGCTAACGGTCTGCCTCAACCTTAGATTTAATATTCTGTCGGGCGTTTCTTCGCAGCCCGTGAATATCAAACCCAAGGCATCAACATGCCGTGGTCGCTCCATTGCCGCTGGTGCAATCCCCTCAAGCGTCGGGGAGGGCTATTCTTTGCAATCATGCTCTACAGTCGAGATAGCAGTAGAGGAACCAGCCAAAATGAACGTCAGTAAATCGCTCGTCCTTGCGGGTTTTGCGGGATCGGTTCTTTTGTCGAACACGTAAAAATTTACTGCTTTGTAACGCTTCAATGCGTTGATAAAGGCGCGTTCTTTGTCACCGTCCAATGCTAACCAATATCTGCCATCAGCAAGCTTCGTTGCAAACATTAGGTTGCTAATGCCGATCTCATCATTTGGAACGGGAGTCCCACCTTTGTCAAAAAGGGGAGACATTCGGGCGAATGTTATCTTTCCGTTCTCGGTGATAAAGGGATCAATCGCATCATAAGAAAGTGCGATTAAGATCGATTTTTTTGGACTGCATTCGATGGAAAAAATGGCGTTTTTAATGCCATTGATCCCCATTTCTTTTATGCTTGCAGACGGTGTGTTTGCTGGTGATGTGACCCCCCAACGTTCGGATGATAAACTGTCGGCGGCAGTGAGATTTGTGGCGTAACTTGCGAGAGCAAGCCCGATCGTACAGAGGAGGGAGCCATTACGCATGGGGGTATCCTTTCAAAAATATCACGAGGTAGTAACGGGGAAATCAGTTCTTAGGCCGCAGATGCTTGCAGTTTGCCCGACACCGGAACTGATCGCTAAAGGTGGTGGCGTACTGGCCGCGCCCGCCTGCATAATACATGCAATCATTGTAACACTGATTGTAATCTGCCCATTTATTGCCACCCGCCAACCAGATCAGCTTTTGGCGCAGCTCGCTTGCCGTCATAACGGCAGGGGTGGTTGCCGTCTGTTGTGGGGTGAAATCAGCAGCCCATGTTGACGTAGCTGTGATTGCGCATAGCGCGGTGACGAGGGTAAGTTTTGTGAGGAATCGTTGTTGCATTCGAAGCACATCCTTTCTGAAGAAAGCCATGTGATCTTGCTACCAAATAGGGAAAACGGGTGCGTTGAGGGGTAGGGGCCTGATATCTCTGCTTGTTTTATGAACAACAAGCAAGATCACGCCATGCACAAAATAACCCTAAGATGCTGTATTTTATGGGCTTGCACCCGTTTTCCCTATTCGGGTGCAAACCGGAGACCGCCCTTGGAGAACCCGCTCGCTCCTGAAATCCGCGCCCAACTCTACGCACACCGCAAGAGTTTTACGCGGGCGCAGGAAGAGGCCGTGCTAAAGGCGGCTCAGGGGTTTCCCGAAGACATACGGCTCTTGTGCGAGTTGTTATATGTGACGGGGTGCAGGATATCAGAGGCGCTAGAGCTGCGTCGCGATTATCTCGATACAGACGAGGCGCTTGTGGTGTTTCGCACACTCAAACAACGCGACCGTCAAATATTACGCGCCGTGCCTGTGCCGCAGTCCTTTGTCTTGCGTTTGGCAGCGCTAGAGGTGGGCGCAGATGGGCGCATGTGGCCCTTCAGTCGATGGACGGGCGGGCGGCGCATCAAGGAAGTGCTGAAAGCTGCTGGCATTCCCGAAAGCCTCGCAAATTCTAAGACGTTCCGACACAGCTACAATGATCGGGGCAAGCTGCATGGAACACCGGATTATGTGCGCCGCGCGTTGCTGGGGCATCGCACACAAGCAGCTAATGATCATTACGGCGCGTTGGTGGGAAGTGAGTTGCGTGACTATGCGCGGCAGGCGTGGGGAGTGTTGGCTCGTCTATAAGGCGGTATATGTATGAGGCAGGGGCAGTTCTGCTTTAGTATCCACTCATTGGTTTAAACCCGTTGATATCGGGTTAGGCAGGCAAGGTGCTCAAAATCCACCATTTTTGACGCAAGTTTAACCTGTTTGTGGTGGTTCCATGGATTTTCAATCCTGAGGTATCCGGTTTTGGATGTGAGTGCATACCACACAATGCACTTAAATATCCCCCACCTTCTGATAGATCATGCGTTGATGCAATGCTGTGCTTAAGTCACCCAAATGAGTTGACGCGAACCAGCTCGTCATGGGGTATCCTTTCGAGGAGTATGAGCAAAAACCGTAATGTCTGCTAAAATTGCGCATCGCTCTAATTTGACGATTCATCAGCTTGAGGTGCAATATGGGACTAGGCTACATTGAAGACGAACGCCTGAAGTTGGTCCCCAAAAGATACTGGGAGGATCACGAGTTTTGCTTTTATATTCATGACTTGATACTTCACTTGACCAAGGTGGCCGAAGCCATTGGTGCAGGGACAATTACAGTATCCTTTCGTGATGATGATGATCGTCGCTCACTTTTGGAGGCAGATAATCCGATTGATTGGCTTGGTGCTACAGGTCGAACTCAAGAAGAGAAGCGTGCGATTGTGAACCATACATGTCGGGCGCTTTTCCCCGACATGCTGCACTTCATATTTTCGGCAATGCGCGCTTTGGAGAAGCGGCAATTTACTGTTGCTTTGTCTCTGTTCAGAAAGCCATTTCAAGAGGGTCTACCTTTGCTCGCGTTGATGTGCGGCGATGAGGATCAGTATTTTGATAAACTTAAATCTGATCCGCGTGGACACTTCGATGGACGCAAGTTCAACTCTGAAGCCAAGCGGGAAGCCATCGCCCATGCAATCGCAAACTGCGAAGGGATGGACTTTGCCGATGCAGGTGCTTTGCATTCAATATTGTTCGACTACGATAGCGAAGCTGGTTTGGCAGGTTTGTTCGACAAGGCAACCCATCTTTTCACACGGCGATCTGGCAACGCAACCGAAGACTACAACATCAATTTCATCTTCAAAGACCCTCGCGACAACGACATCTACGAGCATAGTTATCGTCAGATCGCATACGTCTTACTTTGCATTCATTTATTCCAGATCGAGCTTATGGGGCGCATGGGGTTTGGGAAAGCTGCCTATCGTAAGCATTTGATGACAACTTCGGTTGGAGCATACGAAGCCATTTTTGGCACTGGACGGTCTAGGATGTCTCAGTTCTTCAACACTGAGTTTAGTGACCTCTTGAAGTGCCCAGTGTGTGATGAGCAGATCAAACTGCGTAAATTCAATGCTGGCCGTTTTTTCGTTACGGAAATGTTAAAGTGCAACCATTGCAAGCAAGAGCATCATTTTCCCGCGAGTTGGATTTTCTCGCGAGGATCAGAGACAGAAGAGTGAACGTCCGGAAAACGAGAGTTTTCCGGAGGCTGCTTGCCCTTGCCCTGAGGCCCAACAAAACAGCCTATGAATATCCGAAAGCTGTTTCTTAATATGACCTCTTAAAAGCCTTCAAAATTCGTATGCTTATCAACTAAAGAAGTTTGCATCAGTTTGCTTAGGCCATTTCGTCGGGTATCAATGCGTTGCCATCTTCAAATTTCTCGACAAGATGCACATGTTCCATACCACTCCAGTAATCCTCTGGAATATGTTCAAAAACGATCATTTGAAATTCGTTACCTGATTCAACAATGTTACCGACAAAACCGTTAAGTAGATCAAGGGCGCACTTAACTTTGGTTACATCAGAGCTGTCAATTTCTTCCTTTTCCGCCCCCTTTTCACCCCAGTATGGGCGGCTGAACTGATCAATCACCAAAAAGGGAGCAACGTGCGGTATTTTGTTAGAAATGATAATTTCGTGAAGCCCCAAAAACATAAAAAGATGGAGGAACATGTGGTTGGAACTACTCCCAACATTCTCAATAAATAGGGATTTAGGTTTCTTGAGGTATAGCCGTTTTTCTTTATAATCGAAATATGTTCGGTACTTAGAGTAATCGCCCAAAGCCACGGCTGTTGTTTCTACATAGTTTTGCGTTGTCTCATTCATCACGGTTACAAACAGTTCGCGACGTTCTTCAACCGACTGCACGTCCTGAGAAGCAATTTCATCCTCAAGTGCAGAAATTTTATCTGATGCATCGTTAGGCTTCGCATCGCCGTCGTCCAGATAGAGATCAAGCTTTGCCTTGGTTTCGCCAAGAAAGATGAATTTCTTTTTCTCATCCTCAAATGTCTTTATGTCACGTGGTAGCCCTTCAAGCTCCGCTTTCAGATCATTTTTGTCTCTCACTAAGTCCTTTATTAGTTCTGAAACATTGCTATCTAGCGGAGTTTTATTCGCAATTTCTCGTTTTATGGTTCTTTGATCGCTCTCCAACGCCTCCATCAAGTCTTCGAAAATAGAAGTTCTTACAAGTTCGGAGTAGCTATCAGACAAAAAGTCGATTGGTTTGAGGCTATCGCTAGTCGCCTGTAAAGATTTTTTATACTTTTCGTACTCAGAAGAAAATTTCTTTAGACTCCTGATCTTTAAAGAAACTCTGCTTATCTCAGATGAAATCTGATCATGCCTGTTTGCAATAGTGTCCTTACTGGATGCCTCTTCGCGCAAAATCATATCTGCTAACTGGATGAGTGAAGCCTCTGAATCTTCATTTTCATCTAAAGCGGCGAGCTTGAAACCTGAATCGCGGGATTCCCATCGGGTTTGATTTGTGATTCATCCCTATTGGGAGGATGTTTCATGTCATCAGCACTATCGTCAGAGCTGCGCACGCGGTTTCGTGA
>JBARCK010000037.1:0-31581 GCA_049794015.1 Sulfitobacter sp.
AGGTGGGCGCGTCGCCCACCCCCGACTTTAGATACCAACGTCGATGATGGCCTTGGCCAAGATCGGCACTGTGTCATTGTTCAACCCAGCAATATTCATCCGGCTGTCACCCACCATGTAAATCCCATGTTTCTCACGCAGGGCCTCAACCATTTCAGGTGTCGTGCCAAGACGCGAAAACATACCGCGATGTTGCGCCAAAAACCCAAACCGATCGGACCCAGATAGACGCTGCAACTCGCCCGCAAGTGCGGTGCGCAGACCCAGCATCGTGTTGCGGACCTCTTCTAATTCAGCCATCCAATCATCACGCAACGCATCGTCATTCAAGATCATCGTCACAATCCGCGCCCCGTGGTCTGGCGGAAAGCTAAAGTTCTGACGGTTTAGAAACGCCAGTGTTGCTTGATTCAATTTATGTGCCGCCACATCCGCGGCAATAGCCAACAAAAGCCCCGTGCGTTCGCGATAAATACCAAAATTCTTGGAACAGCTTGCTGCGATCAGACACTCTGGTACAGCGGCAACGATCTTACGTGTCGCGGCCGCGTCAGCCTCCAACCCATCACCAAAGCCCTGATAGGCAATGTCGATCATCGGGGTCGCACCAGTTTTCAGCAGAATCTCAATCACGGCTTCCCATTCAGCCACGTTCAGGTTGGCCCCGGTCGGATTGTGACAACAGCCATGCAGCAGAACCACATCGCCCTTTTTCGCGGTTCTGAGGTCCGCAATCATGCCGTCAAAATCAACACCACGGGTTTCATCGTCGAAATAGCGATAAGGCACCATTTCAATGTCGAGATACTTTAGGATCGACAGGTGGTTGGGCCATGTCGGATCAGAGACAAATACACGCGCATCGGGACGCGCCATTTTGATCATCTCAAACGCTTGACGCACAGCGCCCGTGCCACCCGGCGTCGCCGCAGCAGCAATCGTGTCGCGCGGCACGGCATCATCCAAAACAAGCTTGATCATCGCGTCCGAGAACGCAGGATCACCAGCAAGGCCCGTATACACCTTGGAATCCTGAGTCTCCCACAGCTTGTGTTCTGCCGCTTTGACAGCGCGCATCACAGGTGTCAGGCCAGTCGCATCTTTGTACACGCCAACGCCCAAATCCACCTTATTGGTGCGTGGGTCGTCTTTGTACATCTGCATCAGCGCCAGAATTTTATCAGCAGGCTGCGCCTTGAGAGTCTCAAACATTATGCTTCTCCGGTTGCGACGGGCACGGTGGGGAACATGCCCCATTCCGACCAAGACCCGTCATAAAGTGACCATTGTGTATGCCCCAAACGTTCCAACGCCAGCGCCAGAATGGCAGCCGTTACGCCAGACCCGCATGAGGTGATGATCGGTTTGCCAAGATCAACACCGGCTGCTTCAAAAATCGCGCGAGTGTCCTCTGGGGATTTCATTGTCTTGTCCTCGTTCAGCAAGTCACCAAACGGTACATTGCGCGCGCCCGGAATATGCCCCGCGCGCAGCCCTTCGCGCGGCTCAGGCGCCTCACCACGAAAACGTGCAGCTGCGCGGGCGTCGACGATCTGTGGATCACCCAGTTTCGACGCATGTGCCACTTGCGTGACATCGCGCACCAGTTGGTTCTGGAATCGTACCGTCATGTGGCGGTCACGCGGAATGGGCGGCATATCTTCGGTTGCATTGCCTTCTGCGATCCACTTGGGCAGGCCGCCATCCAGCACCGCGACAGTGTTCTGGCCCATCAATTTGAACAGCCACCAAACCCGTGCCGCAGACATCAATCCGGCACCATCATACACCACCACTTGATGGCCATCACCAACGCCCATTGCGCGCATCCGTGACATAAATTTCTCAATCGGGGGAACCATATGCGGCAGATCAGAACGCGCATCTGAAATTTCATCAATGTCAAAGAACCGCGCACCGGGGATATGCGCCGCATCATATTCGGCTTTTACATCGCGGTTCGCGTCTGGCAAATACCAAGAGGCGTCCAGCAGCCGCAGATCAGGGTCTTTGAGATGTTTGGCCAACCATTCAGTTGAAACCAGAGTTTTGGGATCATCGGTCATAGAAAGCCCTCATTTATCAGGTTTTCTATTGCCTACCGCCACTGGTTGAGGCTGGCAAGTCCGGGCGGCACCATTGCACCACCCGGCTGGTTATTATTTGGCCATCATGTTTTTGACAGCACCAACAATCGCCAGCACGACGCCGCCACCAACGCCGCCGCCAACAACTTGGCTGATGATGCTGCCGATATCCATGCCGCCACCCGCAGCGCCTGCGCCAAGGCTGCCCAGAATAGTTGCCCCAAGGCCACCACCAACGATGCCAGAGATCGAGTTGATCAAGGTGCCCTGATCAAGTTTACCGATGACTTTACCGGCTGCGTTGCCACCTATAGCGCCTGATAGAAGGCCAATAATAAGTTCCATATTCCGTTCCCTTTGGGGCATTTATTACATTGCACCGCACGCGGCCCCTGCCTGCGGTGCCTTTAGCCGTAGGATGGTGAGGTAGTGTGACAAAGGGGAATTTAAGCTGACAAACCGCACTTAGGTTTGTGCAAACGGGTCCGTGGTGATCAGCGAAGGGCGTTCTGACACTGCGCGCCACCAACGGTACAGTGCCGGATACTGCTGCACCAACGCTGCCCCTTCAGGCACTTTGGTAAAATAGTCCATCATCGGCGCAAGGTAGATATCGGCAAGGCTGATCTGCGCACCAAACAATTGCTTTCCTTCATCCGCAATCACATCAAGTGCGGACAGAACGGGCTGCGCGGCCTCAAGCCCTGCGGTAACCTGTGACGGGTCAGCAGTTTCATCAAAATGCGGACGGTAATACCCATGCGAAAACACCTGCCGTACCAAAGGTTGGTAGCTATAGGCGTCAATAATCCCGATGATCTGCATCATCCGCGCCTGCGCCATCGCATCTGTAGGGATAAGGTTCGAAGCCCTGTGCAAAGTATCAAGATAGCGGGTAATCGCAGCTGTTTCGGTTAAGGTGAAATCCCCGTGGCGCAAGACCGGCACTCGATAAAACGGCGTGTACTGAACCAAAACTGGATCGCGTTCGCCAGCAAACGGGTTCGCCTCAACATATGCCGCATCCAAGCCCATTTCGATCAATGCCATTCGGACAACACGCGTATACACGCTATAGCGAAAACCAATCAGGGTTAGCGGATCATCCATGATCTTTTAGCAAGCGCGCCTTTTGCCGTGACCAATCACGCTTGGCGCTGGTTTCGCGCTTGTCGTGGTTCTTTTTACCTTTGGCGATGCCGATCTTGATTTTGGCCTTACCGCGATGGTTGAAATACATCACCAACGGCACCAACGTCATGCCCTTGCGCTGGGTTTCGTTCCACAGGCGCGACAATTCTTTGCGAGACACCAATAATTTGCGGCGACGACGTTCTTCGTGCCCAAACGTCTTGGCCTGTTTGTAAGGCGCGATATAGCTGTTCACCAACCATAATTCGCCGTCCTCAACCGCAGCATAGCTTTCCGCGATATTCGACCCACCCATACGGAGCGATTTGACCTCGGAGCCTTCCAAGATAATCCCGCATTCGATGTCATCATCAATAGCGTAATCATACCGCGCGCGGCGGTTTTCGGCGATCACCTTGTAGTTGGGATCAGACTTGGAGGATGATTTTACTTGGCTCATACCGCTGATCTAGGCCGCAGCGGCGTGCGGTGCAAGACTGGAGCGTGAAACAACGCGGGTTTGTTCGGGTGATTGTTGAACCCCAAACGCCATAATTTCGCCACTAATTTGATCTAACTTTGGCCGAATCCAATCTGCCACATGCGCCTGCCCGCGCATCACGCGCTGCTGCGTGACAAGGAGACTATAATGCTGCTGATCCGATTGTGCGCTGCACTTGCCCTTATTGCTATGCTTGCTGCCCCTGCGGCCGCTGAACGCCCGATGCGGGTGCTGGTTATGGGGGATTCTTTTATGACCACCAATGCATCGGCCAAACAATCCTTTCCACATGCCCTGTCTGATCTGCTGAACACCAACGTCAAAAGCAAAGCCACCACAGGTGCGCGACATCTGTATGCCCTGCCAATCACCGGGATGTTGGGCATGAACATTTCCAAACAATATCGTCCGGGCAATTGGGACTACGTCGTCATGAACGGCGGCGGCAACGACCTTTGGATGGGGTGTGGATGTGGGAAATGCACCCGTGTGATGAATAAACTTATCGCCAGCAACGGACGCAAAGGCGCGATTCCAAGCACGATTCTAAGGGCCCGACGTGATGGTGCAAAAGTCATCTATGTCGGCTACCTGCGCAGTCCCGGTCGCGGGTCACCCATTGAACGCTGCAAGCCAGCGGGTGACACGTTAGAGGCCCGGATCAAAAAACTCGCAGCCTTGGATCCTGGTGTTACCTTTGTCTCGCTGTCCGACATGGTGCCACACGGCGACGCAAGCTTTCATGCGTTTGATATGGTGCACCCATCCCCCAAAGGCAGCGCCGCAGCAGCCAAGTTGGTAATGTCAGCGATCAAATCGAACCCGTCTTAAGCCTGAGCGGTCTTAGTCACCCAGTTTTGCGTGCACTTCGTCTAGATCAATCTCGGCAATTGGCATCTTGTTTCCGGGATTTTCGAAATCATATTTAAACAGATCAAAGTCACGTTTGTAGATTTCGCGAACCAGATGCATCGACAGATCGTCAAAGTAATCCTCGACCGGATGCGCACGCTTGGGCCCATGCCCTTCGCTTTCGTTAAAGCGTGGGATGTCCTTTAGTTTCACCTGATGGGGTGTCTCAACCGCGTTCAAGACATCCTGCATCCCGTCATTAAAGCTCTCGGTCCAGACGATCTTGTCATAGGTGCCGCCGTTCACGATGAAGGTGCTGACGTGCCCTGATTGGGCGGACCAGTGAATATCGGGGTCCATCGGGCGACGCCAGCGGATGGTGTCACGCGCGAACAAGAGGAACCGGCGGAACGACGCGATCTGGTCAAACTCTTGTTTGCCATCATCACCGCCCACTTCGATCCCGTATTTTTGGATCAACAACGGCACCAGATTGCCGCGATAGCGTTTGCCGTTGCGTTGAATGCCGCAAATTTTATCAAAGAAAGACGACAGAACCCGCGTGTAGGGATTGCGCACACAGGTAAAAGCATAGGACTTATGGTTGGTCACATTCTGCGTGATCGGAGCCTGAGAGCCATCCAATGCCCATTTGTGCATCCCTGACTTGGCGTCATGGATATCGCCATCGAAAAATTCACCATGATCGGAATAAAACATGATCTGTCCGATGGTCGAACAGGCACATTTGGGCACCACGCGGTACACCACACTTTCGCTTTCCGTCATCCACGTACCGGGGAAACCCATAAAACTCGCCTCCTGCTGGCCTGACTGTTTTTAGCAACAGTTTGGCTCTGCCATAAAAAAGCAAATAAATGCTGTTTATTCAATCGGTCTTCATCATTAACTAGGTAAACAATATGAGGTAAAGGGTCAGTTCGTTTCCAATATGGCAAAAATCGCCTACATTTTGCTCTGCCACAAGGATCCGATTGCCATTATCCGGCAAGCGGAGCGACTGACTGCGGTCGGCGACTACATGTCGATCCACTTTGATGCATCCGCGAATCCTGCGCATTTCAAGCAAATCAAGACGGCCCTTGCTGACAATCCGAATGTCACTTTTGCTCATAAACGCATCAAATGTGGCTGGGGCGAATGGTCGTTGGTCCAAGCAACGCTGTATGCCGTGCAATCCGCGGCCGAGGCATTTCCACGCGCAACACATTTTTACATGCTGTCGGGTGACTGTATGGCGGTCAAATCTGCGGAATACACTCACCAGTTTCTAGACGACAACGATGCCGATTTCATCGAAAGCTTTGATTACTACGAAAGCGACTGGATCAAGACGGGCTGGAAAGAAGAGCGCCTGATCTATCGGCACTGGTTTAACGAACGCACCCACAAGAAACTGTTTTACGCGATGTTTGAGGTCCAGAAACGACTGGGCCTGACGCGCGAAATCCCTGCTGATCTGCAAATCCAGATCGGCAGTCAATGGTGGTGCCTACGTCGACGTACCATCGAATGGCTGCTGGATTTTGTGAAAAAACGCAAAGACGTGATCCGGTTTTTCCGAACGACTTGGATCCCAGATGAGACATTTTTTCAAACGCTCGTGCGCCATCTGGTGCCCGAAGAAGAAATCCGCACCCGCACGCTGACATTTTTGATGTTCACGGATTACGGTATGCCCGTGACGTTCTACAACGATCACTATGACCTGCTGCTGTCCCAAGATTACCTTTTCGCCCGCAAGATCAGCCCAGATGCAAAGGACCTCAAACGGCGCTTGGGACTGCTTTATGCTGCGGAACGGGTACAGTTCCAGATCAGCAACGAAGGGCGCAGCCTGTTCAAGTTCCTGTCTGGGCGGGGCCGTATCGGTCGGCGTTTTTCGACCCGGTTTTGGGAGACTGAAAGTACGCTGGGGCGGGAACGGGAACTGCTGATTGTCGTCTGCAAAAAATGGCACGTGGCCAAACGTGTGCTGGATCGTATTCGGCAAGTCACCAACGTGCCGGCCATCGAATACCTGTTCAACGAAGAAGACGCGCCACTGCCCGATTTGGGTGGCATCCAAAACACGTTGGAAAAACGCACACGGCATCGACGCGCGTTGATGCGGATGCTGTTTGATTATTTCGAAACCGACCGTCTGATCGTCTGTATGGACCCCGGCAACCTTGATCTGTTGAATGACTTTGCGTCAGACCGGTCCGTCACGCGAATTTTGGAAATCGAATGCCAGTTTTCGGATGACTATCTGACGGGCCACGCCATGCGCGTGGGCCTTGCGGGCGAACAAACGTCGCTAGACACATTGGAACGGCTATTGCCCACAATCCGCAACGATATGGTGCATGAAAGCGACCAAATTAGGGATGCTGGATTCGAACACCACCAGCGCCTGCGTGAATCTGGGTCAGAAGAATCCAACAGCGATGCGTTGTCTCGGTTCTTGAATATCCCTGTCGAAAAAGCGCAGGAAATCGCCTCGACAGATTATCTTTTCGCTGACTAACAGTTTTTGGGATACGTCAGGCTAAGCACCAAATACCTAGGTGTTATGCCGCGAGATAAGTTGAATATACGCGCGAACTGCATTTTCCCAGCCAACACTCAACGCGTCTGTCACAACCTGATGGCCAATAGAAAACTCATCAAACGGTGCGTTCTCCATTAGTGTAGGCAAGTTATCCAGACTTAGATCATGCCCCCCGTTCAACCGCAGGCCCGCAGATTTCACATGGCGGCCCGTGGCGACAATTGCATCAAGTTCCGCCTGATGATCCCCACGATGAAATGCCTCTGCGTAGGGTCCGGTATAGAGTTCAACCCCATGCGCACCGGCATCAATCACATAATCACAGCTTTGGAGTGTCGTGTCACAAAACACCGCAATGCGAATGCCCTCAAGACGTTTCACCACGTCTGACAAAGCACGATGATCGTCATAGGCACGCCACCCTCGGTTTGATGTCACCTCGCCCGGGCGTACCGGGACGACGGTGAACTGCGAAGGTCGGATGGTTTCAACCAAGTTCACCAAGTCAGGCCGCAAATCACCTTCGATGTTAAACTCAACCTCACCGCTTTTGATCGCATCTAGCTCAGACAATGCAATCACGTCATCCATTGTGATATGCCGCTCATCCGCGCGGGGGTGGATCGTAAGACCTTTCAGCCCTGCATCAATCGCCGTCTGAGCAAACCCACATAGATCAGGAATTGCGCCACCGCGCGAGTTTCGCAAAAGTGCGATTTTGTTGATGTTCAAGCTAAACAGCGTCATGGCCGATACTCACTTCTCTGCTAAACGATTACAGACTGCATAACACTCTGACCTTTTATCCCACCAAATGCGGTAGGAAGCACATGGATTGGCGATGTCATCGATCCCGCATTTTCCACACCATCAAAGCAAGAATGACTGTCATGGTTCTTTGGTTTGATCACAAGCGACTTTTTACGTTTCTGGCCCACAGTTAACCAATGCTCGTTGAGCAGTCTTTGGGTGTGAAACGTTAAAAACCTAACTTTTAACTTTGTTCAACAGCGCCGCAAATGTCTCAATCTGTAACTTCAGATTTGGGGCGTAGGTGTGCACAAAATCCTCGGTCAATGGCTCGCCGCGTTGGTATGCCGCCAATGCCGCCGCGCCATCATAATCAACACCTGAAAGGCGCAGGGTCAAACGTGTTGCAAGCCCATCAAAACCAGCCTCAGATAGGCTTGCTAAGTTATATTCAGACATCAACACCTCACACAGGTCCTGCGACGTCAGGATATTATGACGTGCAAAATCAGCACGGAACGGTTCAAAGTCTGGATAGTTGTAAAACGCGCCTGTCGGTTCCGGACACTGAACACCCAGCCCCCTAAGCCCCTCGCAGATATAAGTATTCATCAGGCGATGTATGCGCGTGCAATCGCCAATATGTGCTTCGATATCTGGGAATTTGCGATAGGCATCTTGCGCTGCGATCTGGATCGGCGTCGAAACACAGGACCACGTTTCACTGATAAAGCTACACAAAGCCTCGAACAATCCCGGAACGTTTTTGGGAATAAACCCAACCCCAAACCGCCAGCCCCCCAGTGACAGATGTTTGGACAGCCCAGTCGATATGGCCACACTGCCAACCCCAAAGGACGCCATGGAAAAATACTCTTCGTCGAATGCGACTTGGCCATAAATCTCGTCTGATATGACAAAAATGCTCTCTTCGTCACAAACCTTTATCAACTCAGCCAGGTTATCACGCCCCATCCGCAACCCTGTCGGGTTGTTCGGAAAGTTCAGGATGATTTTGGCAGGGTTAAGACCTTTCGCACGCGCATCCTTGATGCATTGGCGCAAGGTTTGGGGATCAATCTGATAATCCTCAGCGCCAGATGTCGTTGGCACACGAATAACCTCGGTGCCCAGTAACTTGGCCTGCGGCCCATATGACACCCAGCTTGGGATTGCCAACAAAAGGTCGCCCTCGATCACGGCCTGTAGCGCATAAAGAATGAGTTTGCTGCCCGGTGCGATCAACACGTCCATGTCATCAACGACATCGCCAACCAACGGGCGATAATATTCTCTTACGGTCTCGCGCACTTCGGGCACGCCAGCGGCAGCCGTATAATCCTTGCGATGCGCCGCGGCCGCCAAGGATTCTTGCAGACGCTCAGGAACAGGAAACGGCGATTCACCAAATCCCATATGCAAAACCGGCTCACCCTTTGCCCGCCTCTCAGCAACCTGATTGTTAACTTGTAGCGTTGGCGAATGGACTAAAGCTTTGACCTTGTTCGACAGAGAAATCATCAGAGTATCCTTGTAAATCGGTTGTTCTGATTAGCTGTCGATATCTGCCGACTGTCAACTCGAAGGGTGTTCTCTCTTTGGTCAGCGGCTTAGCCCTATGCCTGTTGAAGAATGGCATCTTTTTGGGGAACAGGCATTGGCAACAATGCTCACTGTGTTGTCTGTAATGACCTACCCTATTCCTGACAGGTGGCTTAACATTGTTTAACTGTGACACGCCTTGGCTGTAAAAATGAACAGGTCAAACAAACATGGATTTGCGACAGACTTTGGCATTCTTTTTCGCGGCCACATTTCTGCAATCGGGCAGTTACGGACTGACCTTTATGCTGCCGCCCCTTTTTAACGAACTTGGAGCCGTCGAAAAAGACGTCGGCAATGTCCTCGCCTGTACGGCGGCCTCCACAATACTCACGGTTATTTTCCTAGGGCATATCACCGACCGCCTTGGCCGTGTGATCACTGTGGTTACATCCTCGGCCTTTATCTCTGCATCGCTTTTCATCTTTGCAATGACAGACGCGATGGGCCCTTTGATGTTTGGCGCGGGCATCTTGCTGGGCATTGGATGGGGTGCGTTCTATGTTTTGACACCAATCATCCTCACTGAAATCACAGAGAAAGATCAACGCATTCGCATCTTTACCCTTCTGTCCGTGTTTATCATGGCGGGTTTTGGCTTGTCCCCGGTCGCAGGTGCGATGCTTGAAAAAGCTGGATACGGCACGGGCAGTATTTTCCAGATTTTCGGAATTCTGTGCGTGATCAGCGGCGCATTGTTCCTGCTCATCAAACCCACAATCGCAACCTTATCTTCTGGATCTGGTTCCATGGCGACAAAATTAACAGGGGCGGATGTCCTCAAGGTCCTCACCTCGCGCGCAATCAGGACAATTGTCATGGTGGGTTTGGGCGCGTCTGTCTTTGCTGCTGTCACAAACTTTCAAACGGTCTATGCGGCCGAACGTGGTCTGGATTATTCTATCTACTTCTTGACCTACACGATCACCGTCATCGTCTGCCGTGTGGCCTTTGCCGAATTCCTAGGCGGCAAGGCACCCTTTGGCGTCATGGCGTGCCTACTCGGCATTATGACGCTCAGCATCTTGGTGCTGCTCTACCCCGGCACAAACGTGGCACTTTATATATTGGGCGCGATACTGTTTGGCGTGGGGTACGGCGTGTCCTACCCCATCGTCAAAGCTATGGCCGCAAACGACGCAGAACCGCACCTGATGAGCGCAACCTTGCAAGTCTTTGGTCTGTCCTATTTCGTCGGCGTCTTTGGCTTTCCATTTGTCGCAGGCTGGATCATCTCAACACTCGGAATTGCCATCCTTTTGGTGACGGCAAGTGTATTGGCATTCATAGAATTTGGCCTCGCCCTGCACCGCTACCGCAGTGACAAACAAACCTCTTAAGGTTTCTTGCGCCACGTCCCGAGCCACCGTGAGATGCGCCCACGCTTCTCTGCAAAATCATCTTCCATCGCCTCAAGCGTCGGATCGATCCGCGCCATGCGGAACCGCCGCCAGCGCACCCAAATCGCATAGGTGATGGCAAGGAACAGCGTCAGGATAAAAATATTTAGGACCGGCAGACCCTTTGATGCGTCAGGTCCATCGACCTGCCTGATCGAAATCGCATTCGGAAAAATCGACCAATACACGTTGCGCCAACCATAATGTTTAATCACATACCACTCTGGGTCCGCTTTGGTCGATTTGGCATCGCTCGCCTCGGTATAAAGGTTTGCGGTATCCAATTTGAAATAGGGCGGCCATCCCCAGCCTGTGTCTTCGTTGCGGTACACAACCACGCCACCATCGGGGCGCACGGCTTGGATAAACTGAACATCCCTGTTCACCAGCGCAACCGATTGATCATCAGGGTCCGACCAAAAAATGCGCGTCCAATCATCCAGATCCTGACGTTCCTCATAGGTGTCCACAATCCGCACCAGATCTCTTTGCGGCAGGGTATAATGAAAGAAGCCCACGACAATCACCCAAAAGGTGATCCAGAAAACCCATTTAATCACTGAAAACATGTCAAAGTCCTAGTTATGGTTGGTCAGGTAAATGATCACACCAAATGACACGATCGGCACAATATAAACACCCCAGATCAGTTTACGACGGATGGATCCATCGTATTTTTCCAATCCGCGCTGCACAAATGTTTCGCGATCCACCTTTTGCGGCCCGTCATACCATTTCTTGCGCAACTTGCCACGTCGCACGGCGCGGGAATACAACGATAGGCAAACGTAAACGACCGTCAAAACGACAAATCCAGTCACGATCAAACGTGCAAACATCGTTTATCTCCTTTTTACCGCGCCCCATGGACCAACCCGCGCAATCATGTCCGACACCGGGTCGGGCTTTTTCGCAACGGGTTCCTCAAGCGGCGCATCATGGCCAAACAAAGCCTTGCGCGCCCCCGCCTTGTCCACCTGATACTCGGCCACAAGGAAATCAGCAACATAGGCGCGTTTGTTGTCAGGCCAGCCCGCGTAGGTTTTGTAGAACAACTCTTTATGACAGATGAACATCTGCCGCGCGTCTTTGGGGGCGAGTTCGGCCAGCAGCATATTCACGAGCGCTGCATCTTTGGTATCGCTTGCCCTGAGTGTATAAAAATACGCCGGATGATCCGATGAAATACGCGGCCAAGCGCCACCATTCTCGGCCCAATTCACCAAGGCGTTCAGCGCATGAAATTCCTCGGGCAGCTTTTCGCTATGATCCCGCGCCAACCGCCGCATATCCGCGCGTGTCATGCCCGTCAGGTCCACGCCCTGATCCGCAACCGCATCAACCAGAATGAAATCCATCTTTTGCCGCAGGATCGCGGCGGCATTGATCCCCCGCGCTTCAATGATGGTCTCAGAGAGATCATTGAACTCAAAGAACTTGGCAATTTGGTTTCGGTTGCCCGCATCAAACACGTATTTGATCGGCAATTCGCCCAGATCGTCCTTGCCGCTGGGCGCAATCAACGCCGGGTGATCCACATCTTGGAACAGGTACAACCCACCAAAATGCGCCGTCCAGAAATTGCGCTGATCAAAGCTCATCTGTTTCAGCTTGACCGGATTGCGCACCACATCCCCAGTCTTGCCCGCCAGCGTGATCATGTCGGCAATCAGCACATCGTCAAACCAGCCATCCGGCTCGGACTTGAACCGATCCACCATCTGCCCCAGCTTTTCCGCATCACGCACCGTGCCTGCGGTTGTGTCCGCCTCAACCTTGATCCGGCGGATATCAAACAACCGCTTGGGCGTGGACACATCATAAACCGAATTCACCAACTCCCCCGCCACCGCATCGCGCGCGGTCAGGGCAAACAACTGCGCCTCATTCTCTTTGTAGAACTGTTGCAGAATGCCGCGCGAGGTCGAGAATTTGGTATTGAGCAACGGCGCCGTGCGTTGATCCATGCTCAGCAAGATAAACTGCCGGTTCACGCCCGCGTGGTTGAGGTAAAGGTGGTCGTCCAACTCATCGCCAATCTCAGGCGAATAGCCGGAAATATCGACGTGGAAATCGGTCTGCTTGGTGGTCTTGCCCGTCAGATGCTCCAACGCGCGGTTATAGCGATCCACCAACGCGGGGGAGTCCACGTGGAACAGGTTGCCGAACATGAGGCCGTGTTTGATGAGGCGTTTCATTTTTACACAGCCTCAAACCATTTGGCATCAATTTGAACACGCTCAACCATTTCTGTAGATACGCCCAAACCGTTCAGTTTCAACAATTCACAAAGACGGCCGCCATCAATCAAATCAATCGCAGTTGCTCCATCACGTGTTGCTTCTTCATTTGCCTGCGCAGTGTAATGCCCGGTTGTAATAAACAAGCCCTTGTCCGCACGCCCTTGCATTGCTCCTCGGAAGTCTCGAATTTCGTGGGCAGACACTCCGCCAGTGTAGCGTTTACATTGAAAGTAGACCTGAAAAGAAACCAAATTAACCCGTAAGACCCCTACACCATCGATTCCACCGTCGCCAGATTTCCCCCTGACTTCTACCTTTGTGAACCCAGCTTCGCGGAGAAGCCTCTGCGCAAGCCGTTCGAAGGCTGAAGGGTCCATTTTTCGCAGTACTGACAATAATGTATCTTCCCAAGCAACGTCATCTTCTGAACTATCATCTTGTACTATCGGTTCGGAGATATCTTGGTCGGTTTTCTTTCTTTCACTTCCAGATCCACCTTGAGATTTAGCCAATCTTTTCTGGCGCGCTCTTTCTTTTTCTTCTTCGATTACCTGCTCATAGATTTTTCTTGCGTCGTCATAGGTCTCAATAGCTGCACCATCCGGCTTTAGGGCCCAAACTCCACGGCGAGAATTTTCAAGAGCGCCCCCGCGTTTAAGATACGTTCGTGCCCAAGCAAGGTAGTAGTTTAGTCTTGCTGTACCTGTCCCGTTCGACATTACAAAGGATTGCTCTGCCTCAGACACGCCTTCCAGTTCTGAAACCTTTTCATCAAGTTCGGATATCGCTGCGGAACCGCCAATCGCCTTTAAAGCTCGAACAGTAACCAACATCATTCCAGAAAGATCAGGTAAGCTGGAATTGTCGATTACGAAATTCCTAGACATCACCCCGCACCCCCACTCAAAAACCGCTTCTTCGCCTCAACCTGCCGCCCCATATCCCGCACGGCGTTCTCAATCGCGATCTCATCCGACTTATCCGCATACCTGAACTCGGAATCCGCATAGCGGTTGATCTCTTGGATCACCATTTCCACCGTGATCGGCTTGCGCATGTCTTTGATCATCGCCCGCTTTTCATCATAGGTTTTGAACAGGAACAGTTCCGGCTGCTCCATCCATTCGTCCGGCAATTCAAAGTCCATCGCCCGCACCTTGACCGCGTCCGTGATGTTCTTGATCGCGCGTCCGGTAAAGCGGGGGTCCGCCTCCTGAATACCCTTCAGATACGTCCCCAGCTTGGCAATCGTATCAAAGCCGCCGATGTCCTTTGACACTTGGTCAAAGACGCGCATCAGCCCCTCTTCATGGGGACGGGCATGCGATTCAAACGACGCCGCAACGGCCTTCTTAATCTCTTGCGCCGCGAACGGTTCATGATCGCCCAGCGGAATATCGTGGTTTTTGCCCATCAGCAGGTTCAGGATGTCGATGTAATCATCCCGCGTCTGTGGCCCATCGACCAGAAACCGCGCCCCGGCCCGTTGGCGCAGGGCATCATCGACGTTCTCAGGATAGTTCGAGAACATCCCAAACGTGCAATTCCCGCGCACCACGGTGTTGGCCCCGGCAAAGCTTTCCATCAGCACCGCAGTGATCTCCAACTGGCCCGCGCTTGACTGGCGATCCCCCCGCTTGCCCGCCAGTTGGTCAATGTCGTCAATCGTACCAAAGCCAATGACGCTGGGGTCAATGATGTTGTTGATAAACGCCTTGGCGTTCTGGCCCGACTTGCCCTGGTAGCTGTCGATGTTGTCGGTGCTCAGGTTCTGATAGCGGAACGGATAGCCCGCGTTCTGGCAGTATTCATTCATCAACCCCGCCATCATCTGAATCAGCGTGGTTTTCCCGGTTCCCGGCGCGCCGTCGCCCATGAAGGTAAAGATGAACCCGCCCAGATCGGCAAAGGGGTTCAGGCGGCGGTCAAAGTCGTAGGCCATCAGCATCTTGGCCAGCTTCATCGCCTGATATTTCGCGATGTGGTTGCCGACGACTTCGTTGGGTTTCTTGAAGGTCATGGTTAGCTTGGTGGACTTCGCCTTGGACGCCGGGCTGAACCCCGCAACGGTGAAATCATCCGCCTCAACGCGCCATGACGCGCCCTTAAACGCTTCCAAACGCGGCGCGGTCTGCGCACGCAACGCGACCTTCTCCATCAGCATTTCGGCAAAGGCACAAACAGTCGCCACCAGCCGTGCATCATCCTGCGCATGGGCGGCGATATCCTGATCCAACTCCCACAATGCGCCGTGCAGGGCGACTTGGCCATTGTCGGTCAACACCTCCTCCACTTCGCCAACCTCAACGGTGGTTTCAGACATATGTGACGACAGCAAATAGGCGGTTGCATTGCCGAACACATACAGCGTCACCAACGCCTCCGCGGCCAGCAATTCCGAAAACTCAGTCTTGCGCGCGGCAGGCAAAGCCCCCTCAAGATTGGCGCGCTTCAAATCGCCCAATCCAGATTGATCCGCATAATTCTCCGCCACCGCCAGAGCAATCGCCACCGCCCGGCGCAAGGCATGCATGACCGTGGCTTGTACCGGCGACACCAAGGTGTCCCCCTCATCCGCGCCCGCAATACGGCTAATCAACTGCACACCGGATTTTGCCACATTGCGCTGCGTCACCAGCCCCGGTGTGGTCGACCGAAACCGCCGCCGCACACCAATACCGCTGGATTTCTCCGCAGGCGCATCTGCCGCACTAGCCGTCCCAATCCGCGGCGCATGGTCAAACCCTTCCAACAGCGCACCCGCCACCGAAATATGTTTCTTGATGTCCTCCTCACGGAGTTCCATGGCGTCTGATGTCTGGCTCATTAAATTCTCCTTTGCGAGTGGGTTTCACCCACCCTACGTAAGGTGGGTGAAACCCACGCGTTCAATACTGCAAAACCCGCCCCTGTGGGCTGACCACAAACTTACGCACCGACCCAAACCCCGGTGGGTTCTTTTCTTCCAGCACCTGATAAGGCCGCTGCGGCAGGATGATGCTGCGTTCCGTGCGCGTCGCGCCAAGGTCCGGCCCCTGCACACCAAACGGGTCCAGCGCAAACACCTCACGCTCTACTGTCGAGAACCAGCCGGATTTTTCTTCGATCACCCGGTCGGAAACCAATTCTTCCTCAGTCCAAACCAGCGCCCAATCCTGTCCGGCAGGTGCTTTGGCCTCTGCCAGCACCTCACGCAAAGGCCCCGCTTGGCGCGTATAGGCATGGGAATACATCGGCCCCAGATGGAAACGGCGCAAGCGCTTGGGATGCAGATCCTCAAAGTCCTGATCAAACCCGCGCGCAATGGTGACCAGTTTTAACCCGCCCAGCGCCTGCGCACTCAGATGTGCCTGTACTTCGGGCCAACGCCGTTCGTCTTTGGGCAGGGCAATGTTGCCCGTGTCTTCAAGCTCCATCAGGTAGATCACCGGAAGGTTCACTTGGCTATCATAGGTCGCCCAATGCAGCCGGAAAGTACGCCGCTGATCAGATTTATTGCCGGTCCAATCCGCCTGCGGGTCATTGTGGACCCAGAACAAATCACCTTTGGCCAACTCTTCGTAATAGAGCCGCTGAGACAGAGCAAATTGAAGCTTGGTCGGCACCTTACGGTCGCCTAAAATGGTCTGCACCATCTCGTTCTTCAGAGTCGTTTCAGAGGCCATGTTCTCCAGATGCGCGGCGGCTTGCAACGCGTCATTGGCCATGGTCATGATCTCTTCGGCCACAGGAAAACCACTGTCGCGTTCGTCCATGGTGAGGGAACCAAAGAAGCGCCCGGTATCGCGCCCAACCAACAGATATTTCAGGCTCAGCGCCTTGAACGTATGGGTCAGCTTGGCCGCATACCGGGTCAGGATAGCAACCTCGTCCCGGTTCAGCTTTTGCTCGGCCTCCATCACACCCGCGACATGCAACATGTGCTGCATGATGCTCTCGAATTTGCGGAAATAACGCCGCGAGGCAAAGGTGTCGGTTAGGCCGACGTGGTCTTTGTTCGGGCTGCTATCAGTCATGGTTTAAGATTTCCATCTTCGTCGATACCCACAAACCACTCAATCACCTCTCCAAACGGGCCATCATAGCTACGCTTCCACTTCACCATAGCGTAAGCGTTCTCCTTGGATTTTGAAGCTACCCAAAACCTTCTTGTGAGCAGCGGCCCAATGCCGAGAAAAAAGAACAATATAAAGGAACAGGACGAAAGGAACCTAGCGGACGACAGGCAAGGCCCGTTGCCAAAAGCGCAACTATCGATCCAAGTAGCCCATATACCCAATCCCACACCAATTGCGATTGAGAGATATGAGCGCGTCCTAACTCGCATCACGCCCCATACTGATTGCTGTCATGCTTCTCGATGATGTTGGCGAACCGGCGGGCAAAGCGTTCATCCGCCTTGGCCTTGGCCTCCAAAACCTCACGGGCAAACACCATATGGTCCTCGTGCTTTTCCATCATCTCGGCCATGCGGGCATTCGTCGCCGCACCGATCCCAGCCATGGCTGATTGTGCCTCTTGATCGGTCTTCACGCCAATCTCGTTGATCCGGTGCGCGACGTCCTGCTGCTGCGCGGTTTTCAAGGACTTTGTCAGCGCATCATACAGAACCACACGCTGCTTGGTGTCAGTCTGCAATTTGTTGATCAAAACCATCTGTGTCGCCGCTTGGTTCTGCAATGAATCGATCCAGGTTTTGCCCTTTTCAATATAGCGCTCCAGTGTCTGCGACTTGGCGAGCTTGACTTGCTCTTCCTGCACCAGCGCGTTGTATTTGGTGTTTAGGTCGGCCAGTTCGGTTTCCAACTTGGTCCGCTTGGCGGCATCAGTTTCGGAGGCAATCGCATTCTCAACCTTGATGATATTGGGGTCCATACCCTGAATATCACTGCGGATGCTTTCCAATTCACCCACGGTCATTTCGCGTTCATCCAAGGTCTCGGTCAGGTTGGTTTCTACCTTCACTTTTTGTTCTTCCAGCATCGCCAACTGCCCTTCGAGCAGTTGCACAATCACATCGGATTTTGAGATCAGGTCTTGCAACTTGTCATCAATCGAGGCCGAGCGGACACGTTCCTGACGCATGCTGTCAGCCTTGGCGCTAGAGAAAATACCAATCAGGCTTTCCATACCGGTTTTGTTACGCATTTCGTCAAAGTCGCGGCTGAATCCGGCAGTCACATCATCAAGCCCCATAATCAGCTCTGCGATGTTCGCGTTCATCACGTCCGTATGGGCGTGCACATCTTCCAGCGAGGCGTTCTCGATGTCGATCATCGCATCATCGCCCGTCTTAAGTTTGGCGCGTGCCGTCTCAATCCGGCTGGTGAGCTCAGCAATTTTGCTTTGCGCCTCCGCAACCTGCGTCTGGGATTCCTTTACCTGTGCATCCAAATTGGCCATCAATCGTTCCTATCTTTCAATACGTTAGTTGTCATATAGGGAATGTTATGGTGATTTACATCACCTTACCCACAAGTTTTTCTGAGTGTGACAAATGCTTCGCGCCTTGAAAAGGGGCAAGACTATTTGCTTGGTTCGATCTTTGCATGCCTAACGGTGAAAAAGAGCATCGCAAAAAATATACATCCTGCCACCACATACCATGCCAGCGTTTGACGAATATCTGCATATGCCATTTCCGCCCCATCAGGTAGGTGAACGGAAGCCACCAACAACGTCGCTGCAAACAAGAGCCTTCCGCCAAAGCTTTGAACGGACAAAAAGGTTGCCCGCCCCGCATCCGTCAAAAGCGGTTGCATCCGCGCAATGATAAAAGGGCGAGACAGTGAATTCGGCACCATACGTAAAAACAGAACAGCGATGGCAAAGATGCTGTTTGTCGTCATCAGTACCGCGATCAAACCAATCTGGATGCCGAAGGCCAACAACAAAACGGCGGGCAACCCCATTCTTTGACGCAACTGGATCGCATATAGAGATGCCACGACAGAAACGATCATCATCAGGGCCGATACCGAACCGCTGATCACAGGTGCCTCAGCCCGCCAACCGATATTGCCGAGCGCTTCGGAAATGAACGGCTGGCCAAAGACAAAGGGAATGTGACTGAATCCATACATCAACACGGAAAGGGAAAATAACCACATCAACACCGGTTGACGCATCGCAGATGTAAATAACCGCCAATGTTGGCGTGCAGATACGCGATCGCCCGTTGGGTCACTGCCTGAGGTTTCAGTAAATCTGAACGCGATGGCGCATCCAACAGCCATCGCGGCGGCCCCGGCAGCAAAAGCGAAACCAAAGCTGAATTGCGCGATCACCCCACCAATCAATGCCGACAAAGCGAGTGCGGTTAAACTGAACTGCCAACTACGCGTTTCTTGTCGCTCAACCTCGTCTTCGCGATCCGCAATCGCCAGAGATTCATACAACAGCGCATTGTCGGTCCCGGATGCAAATGCAGCACTTGCCCCCAAAAGCACCTGAGCCAAGGCAAACACCGCAAAGCTGTCACCAAGCGCAATCAGCGCCGCCCCCAAGCATCCGGCAACAGTCGCCGCAATAAGGGTCGGTCGTCTCCCCAACCGATCAGACATATAGCCTGACGGCACTTCCATCGCGGTCGTACCGACATCATAAATCGCATACAGCAACAGTGCCTCTGCCGCAGACAATTGTGTTTGGAAAAACAAGAACCAGATGGCCTGCCAAAAAACGAGGTTCTGGAAGAATTTAAACCACGGATAGAGCGCGATGTTTTTCGACATGCCAAAGGCTTGCATTGACTTGGCCATTTTGAAACGCACCACTTTCGAATTTTAGGAGATCACACCGGGAGCAATCACGCAAGGGCAGGTATATAGCCCCCGTTCATGCGACACACAATTTATCTATCCAGAACCAAACAGGGCAATTCAGACACAATTAAATCTAAATTTAACACAATTCTTGCGAAAAATAGCCGCATCCGCCCGGTAGTTTTGTTCGTGGTCAGCACCTGCTGATCTTTGTGCTTATGATTTAGGGTTTAAACATGCCAACGACATTTAGCGTGATCAGCCTCGGCGTGTTGGCCGATATTGATACTACCGAAGGCAATACCCTTGCCGAGAATGCATCGTCGTTGGTGGGGCTGACGCTTGGCGACATCTCGAACCCTTTGTGGGAGCAGACCCAGACCTTTAGCCCGGGCACGGGTGGGTCCGGCGGCGGTAACGCGACCGCCTATGACATGAACAATACAGCTTCGAGTGAGAATTTTCGCATCAATGGCGGCCCAAACCAGACATTCGATGGCACGTCCATCTATAACGCGACCATCACCTATACAGATGGGACAACGGCAACGATCACAGCGGTAATTTTCCAAGATACAGCTGGCAACTCTTATCTGGCCCCTGAATTCTCTGCCAACGCGGATCAGACTGCGCTTGAGGCGGGACCAATCCGTTCGCTGACCCTGAATTCACTTTTCGGAAACAGCTATTCAGGACTTACCGCATCCAGGCAGACCACCAATTTTGCCGTCTGTTTTACACAAGGTACCATGATCGAAACACCACAAGGCGAACGCGCGGTTGAAACGCTTGTTGCCGGTGATTTGGTGCAAACCTTGGACAATGGCCCGCAACCCATTCGCTGGATTGGCGGACGTACTGTGCCAGCTATCATGGGCATGGAGCCTGTGCTGTTTGACAAAAACAGCCTTGGCCCGAACATCCCAAAACGTCCTATGATGCTGTCGCGCCAACACCGGCTGATGTTAGACACTGTTATCGCGGAACGCATGACGGGCACCCGACAAGTGTTGGTGCCAGCACATAAATTGTCCGAAATGCCCGGTGTTAATGTTGTGACGACCTTGGGCTTTGTCACCTATTGGCATTTTCTGTGTGACCAACATGAAATCGTCATCGCGGATGGTACTCCAGCCGAAACGTTGTTTTTGGGTCAACAAGCCTGCAAAAGCATGTCTTTGACAGCTTTAGCTGAGGTGACGCATCTATTCCCTGATTTGGTTGGCAATGACGCGTCGATTGAACCTGCACGCACCATTATGAAAGGCGCGCGGCAGAAACGGTTAGTCAATCGCTTGCGGCAAAATGCCAAACCCGCGGTTTCAATGGCCTAAGACATAAAACTCTGGGGTCTATTTCAGCCCCAGCAGCGCAGCGATCAAGTCGCTTTCTGGATCAATCATTTCGTCAATCACATCGAAATGATGCTTACCTTCAGAAACGACCTGTTTTGCACCCCATGTGCGGGCAAAGTTTTCCGCCTGTTCCAGAAAAACGGGACGTTCATCTGACCCGACCCAAATTGTAACATTTACTCCATGCGGCGGGCTCATGTTCACAGGGCTTTCAGCAACGGCCTCTGCGGCGTCCAACTGCAAAATATCGTTCATGTTGGTTTGTAAAAGCGGTGACAGGTCAGCAACAGGAGAGATTGCAACAATCTGTTCAATCCGGTCACGGACATCACTTGGCAACAACAACGGATCTGTCATCCGCGCCACAAGTTGCCCACCTGCGGAATGGCCAACCAACGCGATGGTCCCTTGGGTGCGGTTAGCAATTTCGCTCAATGCTGCGGCAATCTGCGTGCTGATATCGGAAACGCGCACATCTGGACACAAATCATAAGATGGCATCGCAACAGCCCATCCACGTGCCAAAGCACCCGCTGCCAAATGCGAAAACGAAGACGCGTCAAACGCTTTCCAGTATCCACCATGGACAAACACAACGGTGCCACGCGAAACGCCAGTCGGCTGAAAAAAGTCAAACACCTGACGATCGCTGGGACCATAGCGCACGCCAGTCTGCGCACGCGCACCCAGCGCATCACGAAACGCCGCCGATTCGCGTTCCCAAAGCGGTGGAAAATCCTCGGCTCCATCAATGTAAGCAGCATTGGCATAAGCATCATCAAGCGTCATTCAGCGGCCTCCTAAAAGGGGTATATAGCAAAGTCTAACTGGACAATCATAGCCTTTGTTGCTTTGGGTGCCACAACCAAAAGCGGAGACTGTAAAAATGACTGACGCAACAACTGATCTAAAATCCATGCTGAGCGACCCCAGCCTGCTGGAAACGCGTGCCTATATTGGCGGAAAATGGACCGACGGCGACGATGGAACCTTTGATGTCACCAACCCTGCACGTGGCGATGTTATCGCAAAAGTTGCAAATCTAAGCCGTGCACAAGTTGCAGGCGCAATTGCCCAAGCCGAAGCCGCCCAAAAAGAATGGGCGACATGGACAGGCAAAGAACGTGCAGCCGTGATGCGCAAATGGTTCGACCTGATGATGGAAAACCAGCACGATCTTGGTGTGATCCTGACCGCTGAACAGGGCAAACCACTTGCCGAAGCCAAAGGTGAAATCGGCTATGGCGCGTCTTTCATTGAGTTCTTTGGCGAAGAAGCCAAACGAATTTACGGAGAGACAATTCCCGGCCACCAGCGTGACAAACGCATTACCGTGATTAAACAACCGATTGGTGTTGCCGCCTCTATCACGCCTTGGAACTTTCCCAATGCGATGATCGCACGCAAGGCTGCCCCTGCACTGGCTGCTGGCTGCGCTTTCGTGGCACGCCCTGCTGCTGAAACGCCCCTGTCCGCGATTGTCATGGGTGTGCTGGCCGAACGTGCTGGCATTCCTGCGGGCGTATTCAACGTCGTGCCGTCTTCGTCGTCTTCTGCTGTCGGCAAAGAGTTCTGCGAAAACCCTGCCGTGCGTAAGATCACATTTACCGGCTCAACCGAAGTTGGCCGCATTTTGCTGAAACAAGCTGCGGATCAGGTGATGAAATGTTCAATGGAGCTGGGCGGCAACGCACCATTCATCGTCTTTGATGATGCTGATCTAGATGCAGCCGTCGAAGGCGCGATCCTGTGCAAATTCCGCAACAACGGTCAAACCTGCGTCTGTGCGAACCGCATTTATGTGCAGGCTGGCGTCTATGACGACTTCGCCCAGCGCCTAAAAGCCCGCGTTGAGACAATGAAAATCGGTGATGGCTTTGAAGAAGGCGTTGACCTTGGCCCATTGATCAACCCGGCTGCTGGTGAAAAAGTCAAAGAACATATCGCGGATGCCGTTGCCAAAGGGGCGACCATCATCTTGGGCGACAGTGGCGAAATGGACGGCAATTTCTTGCCCCCCACAATCGTTACGGGCGTGACCCAGGACATGCAGGTTGCAACGGATGAAACCTTTGGTCCCTTCGCACCTCTGTTCAAATTCGACACCGAAGATGACGTAATCGCCATGGCGAATGATACGATCTTTGGCCTTGCCTCTTACTTCTACGCCAAGGACCTGAGCCGCGTGTACAAAGTTGCCGAAGCATTGGAATACGGCATCGTTGGCGTGAACACAGGCATCATCTCGACCGAGGTCGCACCGTTTGGTGGCGTCAAACAATCCGGTCTGGGCCGCGAAGGATCACATCACGGGATCGAAGATTACCTCGAAATGAAATACATCTGCATGAGTGTGTAATCCGCGCCTCATTGTTCCAAAAACATCCAAATCAAAGGGCAGCTTTAAACAGCTGCCCTTTGTAATTGAACCCCTACCCCGGTTTAATCCGCGCCATTTCGGCGTCGAAATGTGCCCATGTCATTGCTGCCTTATTGCCCGCATACCCATCATAATGCGACTTTCCAGATGAATTCGGCAGGCCAGCCCATATCTTGGCAAGGTTATTCATAAAGGCTTTGCGACTTAATTGACCCGCGCGAAACTTATGCAAGCCCGCCTCAGCCAACAACACATCGGCAAGCTTGTCTTGCAGACGCGGCGAAAACTTTTGCTCCGGGCTTGCCCCAATCTTGCGTGCAACGCGCAATAGCGTCTTGGGGATGAACTGGTATCTACCAATTGCATGTGGCTGCCCCGGCGTATCCGCAATCCATTGGTATATTTCACCCAATGTCATGGATGTCGGGCGCTTTGTGGGCTTGATCCGCGCACCATGTTGAACAGCATCATATCCATGCTTTCGCGATTCTGCCTGCCCAATAAGATGCCGGATATGCAGGACATCAGCACCACCAACACCCCGGTAGGGCGCATCCGCAAAAACCGGTTCATGGGCAGGGGGATCGGCAAACAGTCCCGCCGCAGATCGTCCGATAAATAAACTCGATCGGGGTGAGGTATTCACAACTCCTTTGATCGGAACCACGCTTCCTCGCGCCGCCGACATCACGCTCTTTGAAAATAGCGATCCTGCTTCCGCCAACAGCGGACTCGACGACAAAAGAAGTGCAAAAATAAATGCCGTTAATCGAAACATCTTGGCCCCTAGCCATTACCAACGCTCACAAACTCACTCAAAAGCATTGATAATTCGTTCAATTTTGCCTTTTCAAAGTTTTTCCCCATCCACTGCCAAGGATTGACCCCCGCCCTGCGTCCAACTTACGTGATGTTGATGAAAACCGATGATGATACCTTGGCGCTTGCCGCTGCGGGGGGTGATGCTGCCGCCTTTTCCAGCTTGCTGGAACGGCAATATGATCGCCTGTTCCGCTTGTGTTTTCGTCTTTGCGGAACCCAGGCAGATGCCGAAGACTTGACCCAAGATATCTGCGCCGCTCTGCCCGCCAAACTGCGTAGCTATCGAGGCGATGCTGCTGTCACCACATGGCTGTACCGCATCTGCGTTAACGCCGCACATGACCGTAGACGCCGCATAGCAACCCATGCCAAGGCCGCAAGCGGATGGGGCGATTGGGAGGTGAACCGCCGCGCGGCTGATGACGAAGCGGCAGAGGCCGTCGATTGGCTCACCACGGCCATGCGTGCCCTGCCTGATGATCTGCGTGACACGCTTGCATTGGTGCTTGATGATATGACCCACGCACAAGCAGGTGAAATACTGGGGGTTTCTGAGGGCACGATCAGCTGGCGTATATCTCAGGCAAAAAAACAACTCGCGCAACTGCGCAAGGAGGAAGAGCAATGAGCGACGACCTCAATGATCTCAAAAACCTAATGGATGCCGCCACGCCGCGTCCTGATGTCGTGCGTCGGGCCGAGAATTTAGCACTCGCACAGAAAAGTTTTGAAAACCTCCAAGGATCGCGTGACGCTGCGCGTCCTACATCCAATCGCCCACTTCAGGGCCTTTGGACAGGAGTTACGAACATGCTGAATTCACTCACATCCCGCGCGGGTTTGACGGCCTGCACCGCATTGGTTGCCGTGGGGCTGGTTGGCTTTACGCCGATTGGCGAGGGGTTGTTATCCAAGCGCCAGATCGCGGACCAGAACGTATTACCTGCACCTATCGCCGTTAAAAAAGAGGAAAAAAGCGACATCACGTTCGATGGTTATGGTCGCTTTGGGCTTCAGCACAGAGAAGAATCTGGCAGAGTAAGCGCCGATTTGGCGGCGGTCGAACAACGGTTTCGCTTCCATGCCGACCAAGAGGCTCGCCCAGAGCTTAGTTTGGGCCAGCAATCAAAAAACAGCGTCGCGCCACCAATATCTCTAGGCGCGCCTGCCCCGGTATCGCAAACCAAAAGAGCAGTAAGTACAGATCAGATGCATATAGGTGAAATCGCTTCAGAACCTGTGCCGACGATTGCCTCAACGGAGACCGAAGCCTTTGCCAACAACGACACCAACCCACTGAACATCACCACCGAAACACCCGTTTCGACCTTTTCCATCGACGTAGATACCGCGTCTTATTCAGTGATCCGTAATTCTCTGACCAACGCTCAAATGCCACCCAAAGACGCGGTACGTGTCGAGGAAATGATCAATTATTTCACCTATGACTACCCGACACCCGACGCAGGCGCTGCATTTAGGCCCACGGTCTCCATCACACAGACGCCGTGGAATACAGGGACCCAGCTTGTACAAATTGGCATCCAAGGCACTGTGCCGGATACGAATGAACGACCACCATTAAATCTTGTCTTCCTGATCGACACCTCTGGATCGATGAACAGCGCTGACAAACTGCCCCTGCTCAAACAATCCTTTCGCCTGATGCTCAGCCAATTGCGTCCCACGGATCATGTGGCCATCGTCACCTATGCGGGCAGCGCCGGGCAGGTGTTGGCCCCAACGCCAGCAAGCGAACGCAGCACCATCCTTGCCGCCCTCAACAATCTGAGTGCGGGCGGTTCGACAGCGGGTCAAGCGGGCTTGCAACAGGCCTATGCCACTGCCGATGCAATGGCCGAAGATGGCGATATCAACCGAGTGATCCTAGCCACGGACGGTGATTTCAACGTCGGCCTGTCAAACCCTGATGCGCTCAAAGACTATATCGCGGACAAACGTGAAAGCGGCACGTACCTCAGCGTCCTTGGCTTTGGTCGTGGCAATCTGGACGACGCGACGATGCAGGCACTGGCGCAGAACGGAAACGGTCAGGCGGCCTATATCGACACGCTATCAGAAGCGCAAAAGGTGCTGGTGGATCAATTAGGGGGCGCGCTGTTCCCAATCGCCAATGACGTCAAAAGTCAGGTTGAATTCAATCCAGCCCAGATCGCTGAATATCGTTTGATCGGCTATGAAACCCGCGCCCTGCGGCGTGAGGATTTCAACAATGACAAAGTGGACGCGGGCGACATTGGTGCGGGCCATCAAGTGACAGCGCTGTACGAAGTGACCCCTGTTGGATCACCTGCGCAACTTAGCGATCCATTGCGCTATGGCACAGTTGCATCGACTGATGGGACGGATGAACTTGGGTTTCTGCGCCTGCGCTACAAGGCACCGGGCAGCGACAACAGCCAATTGATAGAAGCACCTATCAATGCTGCTGAAGGTGCATCAAACGCTGGTTTTGCCGCCGCAATTGCAGGCTTTGGCCAACTCTTGCGCAACAACACGTATCTGGGCGACTGGACCTATCAAGACGCGATCACGCTGGCGAATGAAACCAAGGGTGACGACCCGTTTGGATACCGTTCTGAGGCCATCCAACTGATGCGGTTGGCGGCAAGCCTGTCGCAAAACTAAACGTTCCAGAACCATAAATAAGGCCCGGTGCATGATACACCGGGCCTTTTCAGTCTGGGGGGATCAGACCTTAGTTAACCGACTTTGCGTCGACCACATCTTTTTCAATCGCTGCCTTTTCAGATGCAATCTGGATTTGACGTGGTTTCAATGCCTCTGGCACCTGACGCTGCAATTCGATGTGCAGCATGCCGTCGGCGTGGGCCGCACCTGTCACATGAACGTGGTCTGCCAGATGGAACCGACGCTCAAACGCACGGGTCGCGATGCCGCGGTGCATATATTTGCGGCCCTCATCCTCATCTGCCTTCTTGGCAGAAACGATCAGCGCCTTTTCACGCACCTCGACGGACAGGTCCGCATCGGAAAAACCCGCGACAGCGATCGAAATCCGATATGCGTCGTCCTCAAGTTTCTCAATATTATAAGGGGGGTAGCTGGGTGTGGCACCGTCGTTTGTCAAAACCCGGTCCATCATGTTGGCAATTTGGTCAAAGCCAACGCTGGAACGGTAAAGCGGTGCAAAATCAAGTGTACGCATGGTGTTATCCTCATCAGTGAGCGATTAAACATGTGGACCTTCCACCATTGGACAGGCCCGTTTTCGTGCGCCAAGGCCCTCTCTAGGCACCTCGACTTCACTGATGTGGGAATGCATTTGGTGGGTTTCAAGACCCGCTTGTCGCAGATTATGGCTTTACGAATTTCGCTCCGGTTTGACGGCTGCTTTGTCCAACAATGACGCGTTTACTGCTTGGGCCTTGATCTTGAAACACACCTTTGCCAGCAACCAGTTCAGCCTGCAACAGTGCCAAAGGTGCGCCAAGGTCCGTGCCAAGGGATACATTTTGTCCTTCAACCACGGCCTTGGCTGATACCACCGATACGATGTGGGCTTGTCCATCTTGGAACGTAAAAATCGGCGCGCCGCTTGATCCAAAATTGACGGAACATGATGTTACCAACATGCCTTCCTGCTTGGCGAGAACCGAACATACTTCTTGCAAAGATGGCGCTTCTGAGCGGTCCTTTGCATAGCTCACAACGCCTACTGAATCACCAGGGCGCGGACGGGCTGCTGTACCAAATGGGATTATCGTGGTGTTTTGGATAGGTCTTTGCAGTTCCAGCAAAGCGAGATCATTGCGCACACGTTCTGCGGACACTTTGCCATCATAGACATAATCCGGATGCACCACCGCCCTGCGAATATCACGGTACGCACCTGCGCGGCCATTGCGCCACCCCGCTAAAAACTGGACCTCGCCATGATCTATCTGCTGCTTGGTTTCGCTGTCAAAAAGGCAATGGGCTGCTGTCAGAACCAGACGCGGCGCAATCAACGCACCTGTGCAAAAACCCGTACCACCGATGTCAAGGCGACCCACGGCCTCCCATGCGCGTGCATCCACACCAGAATCGAGCCTTTTGAGGCGCGCATCCTGCGCAAATGCCGTCGAAGTGATGACAATAGCCATCAAGGAAAGAGCCATCCAACGCCGCAACCTATCACCCCTAATTTACTGGTTCATGCGGCAACTATAGACGACTTGCGGCAAAATTAGGGCAAATTGGCTAGCGCAGAATTGGGATGTTCGATTTAGGCGAATTTCCACCGGTCATTGCGGGCGGCTTTGGCCCACCAGACGCCCAATCAAGCAGTTCAACAGTATGCACAATCGGCATGGATGCCGCCGACCCGATCTGCATCATGCACCCAATATTGCCCGCAGCGATAACGTCAGGGTTCTTTGCCTCTAGTGTTTTTACTTTACGCTCTTTGAGTTGCTTGGAAATCTCAGGCTGCATCAGGTTGTAGGTTCCGGCAGACCCGCAGCACAGGTGTGGGTCACTTGGTTCAACCACTGTAAACCCGGCGCGCCGCAACAGATCTTTGGGATAGGTTTTGATCTGCTGACCATGCTGCAAGGAACACGCCGCATGATACGCCACAACCATCCCTTTGTGTTCTGAATTGTCGGTCGGAGACTCCAAATCCATCAAGACCTCTGACACATCTTTCGCAATCGCGGACACGCGTGCGGCATCCTCAGCCAAAGCATCATTGCGAAACATATGTCCGTAATCTTTTACTGTCGTGCCACAGCCGGATGTGTTGATCACAATGGCATCCAAACCATTACCATCCATCTCAGCGCACCATGCGCGAATATTCTTGGCCGCTGTGGCATGGCTTTCGCTTGTCTTGCCCATGTGATGTGTCAACGCACCGCAACACCCCGCGCCCTCAGCCACCACAACCTCGCAGCCCAACCGCGTCAGCAACCGGATCGTGGCATCATTGATGTCTGTGTTCAGCGCCTTTTGTGCACAGCCTGTCATCAAAGCGATACGTTTCTTGCGTGCACCAGTGGCAACAAATGTCTGCGGATCATCATTGCGACTGACCGGCGGAATAACCTTTGGTGCCATCTCCAACATGGCGCGCAACCGTGCATCCGGCATGAACCGTGCGAAAGGCCGCCCAATCTTGGCCCCCAGCAAGGCCACGCGAAACCGCATCGGATACGGCAGAATACGCGCCAACACCCAACGCAAAGCACGATCACTAAAGGGTCGTTTATAACGCCGTTCGATGTAGTCACGCGCATGATCCACCAAATGCATATAGTGCACACCTGACGGACAGGTGGTCATACAGGCCAGACACGAAAGGCAGCGGTCGATGTGTTTGACGGTCTTTGCATCGGGGTCGCGGTCATTTTCCAACATGTCCTTGATCAGATAAATCCGCCCACGCGGACTATCCAATTCATCCCCCAGCACCTGATAGGTAGGACAGGTTGCCGTGCAAAATCCGCAATGCACGCAGGATCGCAAAATCTCGTTGCTGCGCTCAATTGCCGGGTCTTTGAGTTGATCAGGTGTAAAGGTGGTTTGCATTTAGGTCTCCGGGGTTGTGGGGTCAAAGACCAACAAGAATGAACATGGTTCCAAGTGTCATATCGCGGGCCTATCCGTTGATCAGATTGGCAGAGGCCAACCCAAACCAAGGCACCGTTGTGCCAAGCGCACCAATGATTGCGGTCCAGCGACGCATCCGAATGCTGGAGTCATTGCGCCGCAGGGTCTGTACTGCAAATGCCAGCACACCAATCCAAGCGATCCAGATCAGCAATACACTAAACCCAGTCGACCAAAGGCCCATACCACCAGTATCCCCGACGGCGTATCGCAGCATCAGACCAGCAACAGCACTGAAAACTGTGACAATAGCGAGGAATCGAAGCGCGTTTGTTGTTGGCGGCACTTTGGTCATGATGCTGAAAATGAATGGCCCACCCACAAAAAACACCAAGAAAATCGCCGTCACCATCATGACGCGGCATCCATCAATCCGGCGTTGAACAGACCCTTTGGATCAAACCGGGCGCGCAACCCTGCTGTGATGCGTGCCACCCCAGCGGTCTCGGGCTGAAACACCCCCAAACGGGCACGCGTGTCATTGGATGCACGCACCAGCGTTGCATGCCCATCAAAATCCCCCAATCGGCTGCGCAGATCGCTGTCCACCGCCATCCGCATCCAGATTAGCCCGCCTGCCCAGTCATAAAAATGCGCTTGTGCTTCTGCTTTTTCGACCAGGGCCGGGCCTTGTGATGGCTTGCAGGACACGCGCCACACGTCACCTTCTGCGCCATGAAAGGCCGTCACATCGCGCACATCGCGCCACTGTGTTGCGGATTGTTTTGCATCCAACACCTCAGTCGTTGTTCCATCTGGCGTTGTTCCATCTGGGCAGACCAAGCCGCGCAGCGCGTCAATCCGATAGGCCACAGATGCCTCAAAACCTTCAATCCGCAGCATCGTTTGCCTGCCAATCGGGTCATGTGCAGCACCTGTAACTTCAAACGGGCTGCCCATCGCCTTCGACAATACTTGAATGGCATCACTGTCTGACAAGTCACGCAAGACCAGCGTCGCCTCTGTCTCTGGACACGGCAACACCTTCAACGACACTTCACTTAAAACACCCAAGGTTCCAAAAGACCCTGACATCAGCTTTACCAGATCATATCCGGTGACGTTCTTCATGACACGGCCACCATTTTTGATTACCTGACCTTGGCCATCCACAAAACGGACGCCCAACAAGAAATCTCGGGCCGCCCCTACTGCAATCCGCCGTGGCCCGCTGACGTTGGCCGCAAACATACCGCCGATTGTGGGTGTGCCTTTTGTGCCCAACAATCCACGATGATCCATCGGTTCAAACGCAAGCCTTTGGTTCTCTTTCGCCAAGGCTTTTTCAATCTCAGAAATCGAAGTGCCCGCCTGTGCCACCATAGTCAGCGACCCTGGTTCATAAAGAGTGATACCAGATAACCCAGCGAGACTTAGCAGCTCACCTGCACCACAAATCCCCCGCGTTCCGCCCCCACGCACCGACAACGGGCCAGAAGCGCCCGCGATCAATTCAGCCAATTCCATTTCAGTCTTAGGTGTCATATCTCTTTTTGGCCTTAAAT
>JBARCK010000038.1:0-1802 GCA_049794015.1 Sulfitobacter sp.
CAGTCTGCCAACGCGTCGGTGCCCAACATCCAGGCCGATCTCTTTCAGCTCTTCTGTCATCCGCGGCCTGCCGTAGCTGCCAAGGCTGAGACGGGACTGTTCTTTGCTATGTGCAAGTGTCACCAGATCGGACCGCTGCCTGCGACTGGCGGGACGGCTGCGGAAGGCCCGCAAACCGCGTGGGCTGACGTCCATGATCCTGCAAAGGCGTTCCGTCTGGAAAGACCCAGAATGTTCTTCGATAAACCTAAACCTCATGGCTTTTGGCCCGCGAAGAACTGCGTTGCTTTTTTTAAGATTTCCCTCTCCTCCTTGAGAATGCGGTTCTCACGTCGAAGCCGGTCATTCTCTTGGGCGAGGCTCAAATCTTCCTTCGACACCAAATCAGTATCCCGATGATCTGTGATCCATTTGTTCAGCGTCGACATCCCGACGCCCAGATCATCAGCCACCTGCTTACGCGTTAGCCCGCTTGTCAGCGCTATGCGCACCGCATCTTGGCGAAACTCGTCCGTCCGTTTCAGTCCCATAGTCAGTCTCCTTTGTTGCAGTAAATGCTATCAAAGGAGCGGCATCAAACCGCGACAGGTCCATTTTGAAGGGTCAAGAGTGTGCAAAAATACCGAAGTCCGTCAGTGGATTTACCACTAAGAAAATCTTCTGTAACGACTGCATAACCAATATTATTGCTAAAACACGAGCTGACGTGGAGGAGCTTGAGCGGAAGTTTTCGCATTAGCCAAACCACTGGCGCAACCATTCTATTAAGTGCTCAATATTCTCTATCAGTTCTTTGGAGGCGATCTTTGTGGCTTCAAGTTCCAAGCGGTCGCGAAGTCTTGCAAGAAGCCGTCTTGCTGTTGCCGGAGTAACCTCCTTTTGGTCCGCGCGCATAATGAACGAATGAACGCGGGTGAGCTCATGCCCATTTTTTTTGAAAAGTATAATCCGGTATGTTGGACCACTGCCTGTCTGTTCAATTTCCAGCTCCAGCCCTTCACTTGAAGCGAAGGCCCGCAACGCGCGGAAGAAGTCTTCTGTCTTACGCTGTTTCATTGGCTTCTCCTATCAACGCACCGCAAGCATCAAATGCGGTGTGCTTAGATAACTTGTATCACATATGATATAATGGTCAAGTGTAAAAAATACCACTTGTGATAAAGAATCAGACTTGACATATTATCACTGGCGATCTAAAAATCTGCAACCTGATACGTTGATCGGGAAAAGTGCTAAAAGGGATTAAGGACGTGCGTTTATGCTATGGGTACGAAATCGTTGAGGATGATGGTGAAAGATTTTTGGAGTTCGCTAGCTTCCCAGAGGTAGTTTGCAGTGTGTCTTTGGAGGAGGCAAAAAACGAAGAGGCGGCAAGAATCGCACTAGATGCGCTTACAAATGCCTTACAAGCAAGAATTGATTATTCGGATGTGATACCTGACCCAGAAAAAAACAGTAGAGATAACAATCAGATATGTCTATTTTCGCCTTTGATTAGTGCGAAAGTTTTGCTCTATCGAGAATTCCTGAATTTGGGAATATCGCGTGCTGAACTTGCTAGGCGTATTGACTGTACAGCTACGGCGGTGTCGAGGCTGTTTGATCTGTCGCATGCCTCTCGATTTGATGTTGTAATGGAGGCGTTTGAAGCTATCGGACTCAACCTAGAAACGGAACTGAAGTTGACTAAAAAGCGTTAGACTTGGAGCTTGATTCCGTCGGTTTTCCAAGTGGCGATAGTATCTTGAATCAACTCCCAGGAGGCTTCGCAGACAGCTTCCATATCAAGCGTGTTTGACGGC
>JBARCK010000039.1:0-51374 GCA_049794015.1 Sulfitobacter sp.
GGTGCTAGGACCTTCGATCAGATGTTCGATGCACTGGCCGAAGTGTGCGACCTGTTCTCACCGCAAGAATGCTGGAACTACTTTTGCGAGGCTGGCTATGGATCAGGTTAAAGGCGCGAAGCTTTAGACTACCGTTAAGAAATGCGCATCAAATGTTTGGTTTATAGGTCGCAAGCTTTGCACCGAAGCCCAAGAAAACAAATCCGGTGATGCCCTTAAGCCATCTTTGGAAGGTTGCATTCCGCGCGATAGCGGTCAGGCGGGACATGACAAGCACCATTGCACCGAACCACACTGCATTAATCATTGAATGAATGAAGACCAACATGAATGACGCAAGAGGTGTCGTTTCGCCCAGCGTGATGAACTGAGGAAAAGCAGCAAGGTAAAACATTGAAACTTTCGGGTTCAACGCATTGGTGAGCAAGCCTTCAACGTAAGCATTTACCAATGTGCGTTTTTTGGTGGCGGGCGTCACCTTTGCAGTCGTTTCAACGCCTTTCCATGCAGAAATGAGGGATTTAACACCGATCCAGCACAGGTAGGCCGCACCCAGATATTTGACGATAGTAAAAGCCGTGGCTGATTGGACCAGAATGATCGAAATGCCCAATATCGCCATCGCCCCGTGCAGGTAAAACCCGGTCACAAACCCTGCGACATTCGCAAATCCCGCCGCACGCCCCGACGTTGGAACCGTTTTAGCAATCAAAACGCCGTTGGGACCGGGCGACATAACAAGCAGACTTGCGACAAATGCAAAGGCGAGGATTTCTGATAGCGCCATGATGGTTGTCCTTTAATTGTCACCTGCAATCCTAGAACGCAGACCACGAGTTGCACAATACTGCGATGATACCTTCAAAGCAGACATCACGCTTTACGCCATCTTAGAATACCGTTCTTCCATGCCCTTGGCATATTCCCCAACACGTAATTTATATTTGCGGGTCAGTGATGCCTTGGCCAGCTTCATCGACTGCACCAACAAACGCGCAGAAAGCGTCAATGGCTTCACTTCCAATTCGACAATGATCCGTGTGCGGCTGCGCGACAGCGCCATCAGTTCAAAGCTCATTTTACCAAGCAATCCCGGTGATGTGCTTTCAAGAATGATGTCGTTTGGTTTATCAAACGTCACCATTTCGACCTGCAATTCCCGACGCTTGCCGCGCATTTCGAAAACCGCGTTCCACGTCATGCCAACGCCGGGTGTGGTCAGGTTGTCCACGCGCTGCACTTCCGCCCCGCGCCGCATGGCAGAGCGTTCAAAACCTTCAAAATCACACAGCATCTCAAACACAGCCTCAATCGGCGCTTCGATGTCTTCTTTGGTTGCAAATTTCATGTCACTGCCTTCTTCGTCGCTGTTCACTCAGCGTGTCCATTTACTTGTTAATCTACACGTTAACACTTTATTAACCATTTGTGGCGTCATTCGAGCGTGTCTGCAAGCCAGTTTTCTAGTAAAAAGTGTGCGATGGCCCCTTCACGGGCTGGCAATATCTTTTCATGGTTGCCTGCAAATATCTCCATCATCTCTTCTCGGTTGATCCAAAGTGCATCTTCGATCTCTATCGGGTCCACCGTAATTTCATGGCTGGTGGCGACGCCTTCACATCCAAACATTAAAGATGCAGGGAATGGCCAGGGTTGACTGGCAAGATAGTTAACCGCCCCCACATGTACGCCAGATTCTTCAAAAACCTCGCGCCGCACAGCCGCCTCTAGGGTCTCTCCGGGTTCAACAAACCCGGCCAAAAGAGAATACATACCCTCGGGCCATCCGGGCGAACGACCCATCAACACAGAATTGCCATGGGTAATCAGCATGATCACAACAGGGTCGGTTCGCGGGAAATGCCCCGCACCACAAGCAGGACATGTGCGTTGCCAGCCCCCTTGGGTAATATGCGTTTTCTGTCCGCAACGCGCACAAAACTGATGAATGTCATGCCATCCCAATATCGCCTTGCCCGTTGCGGCCAATTCAGCGTCCCGTGCGTCAAGCCAGGTCATGATCCTGCGCAATTCGGCAAAGGCCATGTGATCAGAAAGCAAAGGGTGGCGTTGTTCGCTGGCATCCAAAAAACCACCCAGCGCGGTTTCGTCCAAATCGTCGGGTATCCAATCAGAGATATCAAAAGCAAAACGCGCAGCACCGTCTTCACGACCCAGCAAGATTGGCTTTGCAGTGGCAGATGCCAAAATAGGATGGTCCATCGGCAAACGCACCAAGCCAGCAGGTCGTTCAGGTGTGATCAACGGCTTGCCGCGCCAAAACAGGATCGCACGAGAAGTATCGTCAGCGCGCGCAGTCTCTAACGCAGCCACATCACCACGTATCTCTCCGGCACGGTCCAATGCAGACCCACCAAATGTCACCTGTTCTGCATGCTTCATGCCGCGCCTCCTATCGTTCTTATTCGCCGTCGCTATCACGGTTGTGCACCAAGGACGAGACTTGCCGAGAGGGTATTCCCCCGCCCTCTTGCACCTTATGGTGCAATCTGTTCGTATGTGATCAATCAAAGGTAGAGCAGCCTCAATCAACACAGGAGATGACGGTGATCCATTCGAGATCAGCGGAACATAAAAGAGATCCGAAAGGTGGCGGTCCGATAGAAAAGACAGCTCAATTAAGAATTTTGGCCACGACCGACATCCACATGCAATTGGTCGGCCATGATTATATCACTGACAAACCAGCCACACACAAAGGTCTTGCCAGTATTGCAACCCTGATTGAACAGGCCCGCACCCAAGCACATGACGAAAACCGCGGCTGCATTTTGCTGGATAATGGTGACATGCTTCAGGGTACAGTTATGGGCGATATCCTTGCAATGCAGCCCGTCGATGCCGCCCATCCTGTGGTCGCAAGCATCAATGCGTTGCATTTTGATGCGATAGGGATTGGCAATCACGACCTTGATTATGGCCTACCCTACCTTAATCACATTGCTGCAAAGTTAAACATGCCTGTGATCAGCACGAACCTGATCACCAACGCCCCTTCAGCGCTGCAAAACACAGCGATCATCGATTGCTTATTACCAGCCGCTGCACATGAGCCAAAGGATCACCTGCGCATTGGTATTTTGTCCGCGCTGCCAGCCAAGACCGCGATTTGGAACCGCCACCTATTGGAAGGGCAAGCGCGGGTCGCAGATGCACCCGAAACCTTAATGCATGCAGCCCTTGAGCTGCGCCAGCGCGGCGCGCATTTGGTGGTGTTGCTGGCCCATATGGGAATCGGGAGCGGCCCATCAAACGAAGAAGACAGCGCCCTGTCACTTGCCCATATTCCCGGCATCGACGCCATTATCACAGGTCATACACATCAACGCTTTCCCGGTGTTGATCACGCCAACCGCAGAGGGGTCGATGCTGATACGGGCACGCTTGCACAGCGCCCAGCTATTATGCCGGGACACGCAGGGTCCGATTTGGCGGTGCTTGATCTGACACTCAAGAAATCCATTTCGGGTGACTGGCAGGTGATTGGGCATGTCAGCAAACTGCGCAGCAACACACCTCGAACACCTGCGGCCCCAATGATCGCAAAAATCTGTGCACCAGCCCACCAGATGACGCGCAACCATCTAGCTGCTGTGATCGGAGAAACAGATCATGCCATGCACAACTACTTTTCACTCGCGACACCTACGCCAATCGCGGAGCTGACCGCGCGCGCAAAAGCACGGGTTGTGGGTGATGCGCTGTCAGGCACGCCTGACGCAAAGCTACCACTCATCGCCTCTGTTTCCGCGCATACCGCTGGCGGGCGGGGCGGGCCTGATCATTATCTGTCGATCCCAAAAGGCCCGGTTCTGCGCCGCCATATCGCTGGGCTAAGCCCCTATGCAAACCAAATATGGGCCTTGCGGATCACCGGTACTGATCTGCTCGCAATGCTGGAACAATCAGCCTCGGTTTTTCAAAAGCTAAGTGCACATAATCCTGACCAGATGTTGATAGACAGTCATATTCCGGCTTTCAACTTCGACACGGTTTTTGGGGTAAGTTATAGCATTGATCCAACAAAAACCGCTGGCCGTCGTATCAAATCACTAAAGTACGATAGCCGGATCATCAAAGCAGACGATCACTTTATTCTGGCTACCAATCAGTTTCGCGCCGCAGGTGGGGGCGGGTATGCACCGCTGCCCGGTGACGCTGTGATTCACCGCAGCCCCATCACATCTGAGGCTGCCCTGATTGGCGTACTGGCGCATCCCGCTGATATGATCTGGCCTTCGCAAACACCGTGGTCCTTTGACTGCAAAACCACAGCCAAGGCGATGTTGCACACGTCGCCAGCCGCCTTGGGTTACTTAGATGAAATAGCTGACCTATCGCCACAACACTGTGGCACCACACCAGATGGGTTTGCCAAATTACGCCTGACGCTCTGACGCTTGCGCTTGTCACGCTCCCATCCTATATGGACCTTGAGAGGTTGGTGCGGGCAGGCGCCTCGCCAACCTGGTCAGAGCCGGAAGGCAGCAGCCACAACGGGTCCCGCTTGGGTCGTTATCAATCTCTCACCCTAGCCATTTTTCGCGAAGCGAAAAAGGCGTGGGACTGACAGTGTCTTTGCGCAGCAAAGATCACGAGAAGTCAGCACACCCTCACAAATCCTCCCAAGCACTCAATTGCCACTTCCTGCGTCCAAACGCATAGGCCACCGCCATTGCACCGCCAAAAAGTACACCCGCGAACACAACGGCCAGCACCATACCGTCCAAAGGCAAATCAGTTTCGCGCCACTCAAACGCCCACATAAACAAACCCCAGACCAGCGCAAAAAATATCCCCTGCTCAACCGCTCCCCTGAGAATATTGGCGTAGTGCGGTGGGCGCACTTTTAGCCCAATTGCCCGATATGCATGGAAAATTGGCGGCATATACATGCTGGGCCACATTTTGGTCCCTTCAAGTTCAGCAATCGCCGCACTTAGCTTGCGGTCGTATTCGCTCACAACCGATCCGCCGCAAAGGTGTCACACCGCCCTACATTGCCACTGTCATACCCGCGCGCGAACCAACGCGCGCGTTGTTCGGATGTCCCATGCGTAAACGTATGCGGTTGCGGCACCCTGCCCGCTTGGCGTTGCAAATGATCATCGCCAATCTTCCGCGCGGCGTTCAACGCTTCTTCCAAATCACCTTTTTCCATCAAGCCTTGCACGTTTGTTGCCCAAATCCCTGACAGACAATCAGCCATCAGTTCCAAACGCACGGTCAGCGCATTTGCTTCGGCTTTAGACGCACGCTGCCGCGCCGCATTCACCTTTGGCAAAATGCCCAGCTCGTTCTGTACATGATGCGCTACCTCATGGGCGATCACATAAGCAGCGGCAAAATCCCCCCCTGCGCCCATGCGTTGGCTCAACATGTCAAAGAAACTAGTATCCAAATATGCTTTTTCGTCGGCGGGGCAATAGAAGGGGCCCGTTGCACCAGATGCGCCCCCACAGGGGCTTTGTGTGACATTCGAAAACACCACCAATGTCGGCGGTTGATAGGTGCGGTCCAATTGTTCGCGGAAAATCTTGGTCCAGACATCTTCTGTTGTTGCCAAAACCTGTGCGCTAAATTGTGTGGCGTGATCATCGGTTTGCGAGGCGGGTACACTCTGCTGCGTTTGCGTTGTGCTGCCACCGTTCAACAATGGGCTGACATCAATCCCGGTGAAATAACTGATCGCCAAAACCGCCAAAACACCAACGATTCCAACGCCGCCCGCTTTGCCTGCACGTCCCCGGCCACCACCGCCGCCGCCGCGCACCTCAACGTTCTTGCTCCGCCGAATTCCCCGTAACCGCATGATCGTTCCCCTTGGTATGTCACAGGCTATTGTCAGCCGAACACCCTCCGCGCACAATAGGCCAATGAGCAACAGCAATAAACTGGCCGAAGATCGCACCGATTGGGCCGAAGACCGTACTATTCTGGCCAATGAACGTACCTTTGCGGGATGGATGCGTACTGGCATGGCATCACTGGCCGTGGCTGTGGGTCTGAAGGCCGTGTTTGGTGATTTCGAACCGACGTGGGCGGCCAAAGCGGTTGCGACAATATTTGTCATCACCGCTGTCTATATTTTCTGGGCGGCGCAGGATTCTGCCTGCGCAACGCTGTCGCGACTTGATGATAACGAAGCGCATGCACAGCCTTCGCGCCGGATGAAAACCCTCGCGCTGATCTTTGCGGGCGGGTCCATTGCGGTTGGCGGCATCCTCTGGATGCTTTAGCCTGACGCGTGCAGCCGAATCCGTAACGGAACCCCAATGACTGATCAAACCGCCTACCGCGTGCTTGCCCGCAAATATCGACCCGAGACCTTTGTTGATCTGGTGGGTCAGGACCCAATGGTGCGCACACTAAAGAATGCGTTTGAAGCGGATCGCATCGCGCAGGCGTTCATCATGACCGGTATTCGCGGGACTGGTAAAACCACAACAGCGCGGATCATTGCCAAGGGCATGAACTGCATAGGGCCGGATGGCACGGGCAAACCCACGACTGAACCTTGCGGCCAATGCGAACATTGCACGGCAATCATGGAAGGTCGGCATGTTGACGTGATGGAGATGGACGCCGCATCCAACACTGGCGTTGCCAACATTCGAGAAATCATCGACAGCGTGCATTACCGCGCCGCATCGGCCCGGTACAAAGTCTATATCATCGATGAAGTTCACATGTTGTCGACGGGGGCGTTTAACGCCCTGCTGAAAACGCTGGAAGAACCCCCCGAGCACGTCAAATTTATCTTTGCCACCACGGAAATTCGCAAGGTGCCCGTGACGGTCCTGTCACGCTGTCAGCGTTTTGATCTTCGCCGCATTGAGCCCGAAGTGATGATTGCGCTGATGCGCAAAATCGCGACGTCGGAAGGCGCTGAGATAGCCGATGATGCACTTGCGCTCATCACCCGCGCCGCCGAAGGATCGGTGCGCGATGCGACCTCGCTATTGGATCAGGCGATCAGCCATGGCGCAGGCGAAACCACGGCGGTGCAGGTCCGCGCCATGCTTGGCCTTGCCGACCGGAGCCGCGTGCTTGACCTTTTTGACATGATCCTACGTGGTGATGCAGCAGGCGCGTTAACGGAACTTAGTGGACAATATGCGGACGGTGCGGATCCGATGGCCGTCCTGCGTGATCTGGCGGAAATCACCCACTGGGTATCGGTTGTGAAAATCACACCTGAAGCCGCAGAAGATCCAACTATTTCCCCAGATGAGCGCAGCCGCGGGTTGACCATGGCCGAAACACTGCCCATGCGGGTGCTGACCCGTCTGTGGCAAATGCTGCTTAAGGCGCTTGATGAAGTTGCCGCCGCACCGAATGCAATGATGGCCGCTGAAATGGCAATCATTCGCCTGACCCATGTGGCTGATCTGCCCAGCCCCGAAGAATTGGTGCGCAAACTGCAAAACGCAACACCGCCACCTGCGACGTCAGCCTCATCTAGCGGATCATCCGCGCCTATCGGCGGTGCCCAAGCTGTGCAGCAAGCCCAAACCCGTATGGCAAGCAGTCCATCCCCAGCAGGCCAAACCACCGCATTAGCCCAAGATATTGATGCCGCCCTCGCCCGGTTTCCAACCTTTGATCATGTGGTTGAATTAATCCGCTCTAACCGCGATGTAAAAATGCTGGTCGAGGTCGAAACATCCCTGCGCCTTGCTGCTTATCAACCCGGGCGCATCGAATTCTCCCCAACAGACAGCGCGCCCCGCGATCTGGCCCAGCGCCTAGGTGCAAACCTGCAACGCTGGACAGGAAATCGCTGGGCGGTAAGCATCGTTAACGGTGCTGAGGCAGAAACCATTGCTGAAATACGCGATGCCAAGGACCTGACGTTAAGGTCAGCAGCCGAAAACCATCCTCTGATGCTGGCCGTTTTGGCGCAATTCCCAAAAGCCAAAATCACCGCCATCCGCACCGCCGAACAAATTGCCGCCGATGCCGTAAGCGAAGCGCTGCCTGAGGTCGAAGATGAATGGGACCCGTTTGAGGATGGTTAATGGATCACGATGTTGGCCACGCATCTGGATCAATGTGACCCAGCACCTCAAATCCACCTTTACCATCTGACTTTAACACATAAGCAACGCCCTGTGGTTCTGGATAGATGCCTGTCGCCGCCTCAAAAGGATCGTCATGGCCGACAATGATGCGATTGCCCTTGTCTGGAATAGGCTCCGTTAAGAACGGCATGACATTCTCGCGCATTTTTGCAAATTGCTCGGTTGTGTATTCTTCTGCCGGTTCAAAGTTCAAAGCGCCATCTTTTGCATAGCGCCCAAAGGCAAGATCAGCAGTCTGCCATGCCCGACAATATTCACTGCTGAACACTTCGGAAACGGGGATCGCCAGATCAGACATCGCCTTGCCTATGGCGCGTGCCTGTTTCCAGCCCTTTTCGCTTAACACACGCTGCGTTGCACAATCATTTGGTGTGGCTTTGATTTGATCTGCATAATCGCTCTCAGTTGCTGCGTGGCGCAGGTAAATGACATGACCACCATCCCTAAGTGCCGTCAGAATATCAGCCTGCTTCATGTCCTCTGCCCATGCAGCGGTCCCTGAACTAAGCAGCAATACGGCACCAATCGTTTTCATCATCTCGTTTCCTTTCTTGATACATCGAGTGTCCTACATCACATGTAAAATCAATTCTTAGTATTTTAGTCAACATTTAAATCTTACTTTTTTACTAAACTATTCAAACTGCAAGTGACTTGAGGGCTACCGCGCATCAGCGTAACAAAGGGTCAACAAGATTTAGCAACCAATGGAGACTGCAATGCTCAAAGGACTAGGCGCGCTTGGCGATATGGCCGGGATGATGAAAAAGGCGCAGGAAATGCAGGGCAAGATGGCCCAACTGCAAGACGATATGGCCAATATTCTGGTGACTGGCGAAAGCGGCGCAGGCCTTGTCAAAGCGACAGCAACTGCCAAAGGCGAGTTGAAATCCCTCGATATCGATCCGTCGATTTTTAACGGCGACGAAAAGGAGGTTGTTGAAGATCTGATCCTTGCCGCGATCAAAGACGCTCAAGGCAAGGCATCGGATCGTGCGCAATCAGAGATGGCCAAACTGACAGAGGGCATGGGACTGCCCGCAGATATGAAGTTGCCATTTTAGTCACTGCTTTTCAAAGAAAAGGCAGTGAACGGCGGGAGGCAGCGGGGTCCCTTGAGAACCCGCGTTCCCGCCCCCCAATTTTGGAGCGACATTCCTTGAGCAGCACCCGCGACATCGACAACCTGATCGAACTGATGGCCAAACTTCCCGGCCTCGGCCCCCGTTCGGCGCGGCGTGCGGTGCTGCACTTGATCCGCAAGCGCGCTTTGTTGCTGACGCCCCTCGCAGATATCATGCAGGTTGTCGCCGCCACAGCGCGCGAATGTTTGAACTGCGGCAACGTCGGTACAGAAGATATCTGTGACATCTGCACGTCAGAAAAACGCGCCAACGGCGAATTGTGCGTGGTCGAAGATGTGGCCGACCTCTGGGCAATGGAACGTTCGGGGGTCTTTAAGGGGCGCTATCACGTGCTGGGTGGGACCCTGTCAGCCCTTGATGCCATAGGCCCACAAGAATTGCGCATCCCCCGATTGATAGACCGTGTCGCAACTGAGGGTATTTCCGAGGTTATCCTTGCGCTCAATGCCACAATTGATGGACAAACCACCGCGCATTACATCGCAGATCAACTAGAAGGCCAGGTGCAACTTACGTCGCTTGCCCAAGGTGTGCCAATCGGGGGGGAGTTGGACTACTTGGACGATGGCACCATCACCGCAGCCATGCGCGCCCGCAAGGCGCTATAGTAGCTTTTCGACACGAACAAAATTCTTGTAAAATAGGCCGCCCGCTCCTCCCAAAACAGGCGGCCCCTTCCGCGCGATGGCGGCTGTTCAGAGAACAACCACATCAAGCGGCGGAAAACCATTAAATCCAACTGAACTATAGGTGCTGGTATAGGCACCACAATTCTTGATCATGATACGATCACCGGACCGCAATTCCAGCGGCAAATCAATTGGATTCTTTTCATACAAGATATCAGCGGAATCACAGGATGGCCCGGCCAACACGCAAGGACCAACGGGACCACCATCATGATCTGTCACAAACTGATAGCGGATCGCCTCGCCTTCGGTTTCAGCCAGTCCTGAAAAACGGCCAATGTCCAAATAGACCCAGCGCCGTTGCGCCTCATCTGATTTCTGCGACACCAAAAGAACCTCAGCCGCAATATGCCCTGCTTCGGCAACCATGCCCCGACCGGGTTCTGCCATGATGTGTGCAACTGCGCCGAAACGTGCCTCAACCGCTTTCATCACCGCAGCCGAATAGGCGCGAGGTGCCTCAACGGTTTCGCCGTAAAATGCAGGAAAGCCACCGCCAATATTCAACAGTTGCAGATCGTGCCCCGCCTCAATCGCGGCATGCCACAATGGTGCGACTTGATCCAAAACAGGGTTCCAAAACTCTGCCTTGCGGGTTTGCGAACCCACATGAAATGACAGACCATAAGGCACCAGCCCAACGGATTTGGCGTGATCCAGCAAGGATGGCAACATTGAATCTGCACAGCCAAATTTGCGGGTCAGCGGCCAGTCAGCCAATGAGTTTTCTACGATTACACGAATATAGACCCGCGCGCCGGGTGCATGGGCCGCGATCTTGTCCAACTCGGCCACACAATCAGCCGCAAACAATGTCACCCCTGTCGAATGTGCAAATGCGATATCAACCGGACGCTTGATGGTGTTGCCAAAGGAAATTGTAGATGGATGTGCGCCTTGGGACAGGACCAGTTCTACTTCTTGACGAGAGGCGGCATCAAAGCCACAGCCCTTTTCAACCAACATGCGAATGATCTCAGGTGCCGGATTCGCCTTCACAGCATAATGGATATGGGCGCGCGCCAATCCGTCACTTAGGGCGTCATACTGCCCCGCAATCCGATCACGGCTGACAACCAGCGTCGGTTTGTCAAAGGTCGTGTTGGCGATGTAATCTGCTACTTCGTCAAAATTGGTTGGGGCATCGGCGCGCAGGGCCGCATTTGTTTGTCCGGTCATGGTCATCTCCAAAGAGCAGGTGAGGCAGGAGCACCCCAGCGAGTCGTTTCAAGAGACGTTACCGTCGCTGCATAGTGGCAAACAATCAAGTACAAGCCTGACTTGCCAGAGGCGCGTGCGTTGGCGTCTGTGTTGCGCCGTTTACGCCAAAGCAAGATTCGTACAAGGGGAAAAATCAATCAAAGTGATTTCTAATGGCACAGTGACAACTTGCGCCTTAGCTTTACAAAATATTCGACCGATAGATCACAGCGAACATGCACAACCTATCAGTCTTTTTCCCAATCCGTGCCAATCGCCTCACGTGGGCGATCCCGTTCTTTTGATGCTATCTGGCGTACTTCATGTTTTTCGTCGGGGTGTGCACTACCCGGGTCAGACGCAGCGGCTTCGGTCTTTGCCAATGCCAGAACAAACCACATTGGAAAGTGGTCTGACCCAACTTTTTCCAATCGCGCCATCTCAAGCAATCGAAATTGCGGTGCATGGAACAAATGATCGAGGGGCCAACGCATCCACGGCATCGTTGCACTAAAGGTATTATAAAACCCACGCCCCACGCGCGGATCCAGTAATCCCGATAAACGTTGAAAACGCCGGGTCGTTGTGGACCATGCGACATCGTTCAGATCACCGGCCACCACCGCCGGCAGCGTGTCTTGTTTCGCCTCAAGCCCGATCATCGCTATCTCGCTGTCACGCCCAACGGTATCATGGTTGATGACAGGCGGTTCCGGATGCACAACATACAGCCGAAAATCATCGCCGTTGCGCAACGTCACGGCAGTGCGGATCGATGGTACGCTTTTGGTGATCAACTCGCGAACTTCGGTCTGCGAAAGTGCCAGCCGTGACATAAGGCACATGCCATAGCTGTTGTCTTTGGCCACTTCGACCCAATGTGGATAAACCCCGTCCAATCCATCTTTCAACGCGGCAACCCATGCGTTGTCTACTTCAACGGCCAAAACCATGTCCGGATCATGTTTGCGGACAAGCTTGATCAGACGGTCGTAGGCGCGATTAGATTGCTTTACATTTATCGCCAGCACACTGACATGGCGTTCACTTTGATCACGCAGCGCACCCGTGGCATCAACCGATTGTTTTGTCCAAAGCGGCGTGAATTTAAAGATATAAATCAAATTGATTGCCGCGCTCACCACAAGCGCAGCCGCAACGCCCCAACCCAACGCATTTGGGTAAAGCAGTGGCATGACGATTGCAAAGACAATTGCACATCCAAAGAACTGTTCCCGCAGAAAGGCCATACCGCGAACGGCCCCATGCGGTATCTTGCTCAACGGCAAAACTGTTCCAACCAGCACCAGAATACTGAGCGCCCAGAATAGAATGTTCAGAAACAAAACCATCGCGTTCTTTGGCCCAACCTTTGTATCCATACCATCTTACGAAAAAGAGCGCAGGAAAACGATCCTGCGCTCTTTATGATAAATTTAACAGGGCTCTGTTTAATTTCAACAGAGTGATCCTTGATCAGGATTATTTGTCGTCCTCAGCGTCGTCATCATCGCCTTCTGGCAAAGAAAAGAAACTATCAGCATCAGAATAGTCACCCTTGTCTTCGTCTTCATCATCCGCCGGGTTGCCAGACAGCGTAAACGTTTCCAAACCTTCGATTGCGGTTGGGATTTTAGGCTCTGCATCCATACCAAGGCTTTGTTCGGTGCTCACCAATTTGCGACGCTCATCGTCACTCATCACTTCGCCCTCAGCGCGCTTTTTCGCAGCAGCTTTTTGCACGGCCGCATCCAGTTCGGATTGCTTGCACAACCCCAAAGCAACCGGATCAATCGGCTGAATATTCGAAATGTTCCAATGCGTCCGATCACGGATCGCTTGGATCGTCGGCTTGGTCGTACCAACCAGCTTGCTGATCTGACCATCGCTTAGTTCGGGGTGAAACTTGACCAACCAATAGATCGACGCCGGACGGTCCTGACGCTTGGACAGGGGTGTATAGCGTGGACCACGGCGTTTTTCTTCGCCTTGTGCCGCCGCGTTAAACTTTAACTGGATCTTGTGACTTGTTGAGGCTTGTGCTGCATCAATCTCATCTTGGGTCAGCTGATTATTGGTGATCGGGTCAAACCCTTTGACGCCCTGCGCCACATCACCATCCGCAATACCTTGGACTTCCAGCTCATGCATTCCGACAAAATCGGCAATCTGTTTAAAGCTGATCGTTGTGTTATCCACCAACCAAACAGCGGTGGCTTTGGCCATTATCGGAATTGCCATTTTGTCTCTCCTTAAAACACAATTTTCCCGTCGCCTGAAAGGCTGTCTCGGGGTCCGAGATGGTTTCCATTGTCGGGGAACTTTGAGCCTATATAGTGATGCGTGAAACATAAGGAAAGACCCAATGCGCATCTTGCTAATTGGCCTCATGACGCTCTTGCTGAGCTTCGCAAGAACGGCTGATGCCAAAAACGAACTGGCCGGAGAGTTCGATTATTTTGTATTGTCCCTCAGCTGGTCACCCAATTGGTGCGCCATTGAGGGGGACACAAAACGTTCCCCGCAATGCGGTAAGAACACTGGGCACGGCTGGATCATGCATGGGCTCTGGCCGCAGTTTCACCGTGGTTATCCGTCATTTTGCCGTACCGTCGAACGCCCGCCATCACGGGGCATGACAAACGCGATGGCCGATGTCATGGGAACCGGCGGGCTGGCTTGGCATCAATGGAAAAAACATGGTACCTGCGCAGGGTTGTCTGCATCCGATTATTATGCGCTTTCCCGACGTGCCTATGCACTCGTTGAACGTCCAGACATTTTCCGCAAACTGGACCGCAGCGTGAAATTGCCCGCTTCGGTTGTTGAAGAAGCCTTCCTCAAAGCCAATCCAACATTGGAACCTGACGGCATCACCATCACCTGTCGCAACAACCGCATCCAAGAAGCGCGGATATGCTTTTCGAAAGACCTCAAGCCTGTGCCCTGCGGACAAGACGTGGTGCGCGACTGCCAGATGAAAGACGCTGTGTTTGATCCGCTTCGGTGACGTAACGACGGTGCCGCGCAAAGCATCTACGGGATTGGATATTTAAGGCCAAAAAGAAAGGGGAAGCGCACATTGCCTCCCCCTCTCTGAAAAGAATGCAGGCACTCTTTCTGGCACGGTCATCGGCGTCCCCGCCTGTACCGTAATTACAAGAAAGCCATAATATGGTTAAAAATCTCTTATTCTTTTTGGCCTTAAATATTCCTCCCCCGGAAGGGAAAAACGATTTGGCAGCGCCAAATCAATAAAATCATGTCGCGGCACGGCCGCGTCCTTTAGCCGGCAACTTTAAGAACGATCTTTCCAATGTGACCACTGGTCTCCATACGCGCATGGGCCTTTGACGCCTGCTCAAAATCATATTCACTGTCCATCACCGGCGCCACGCGGCCAGACGTCAGCAGGGGCCAGACCGCCTCGCGCAACTCCTGAGCAATCCGCGCCTTGGCCAGATCACTTTGAGGACGCAAAGTTGACCCCGTCATCGTCAACCGCCGCATCATGAGCATCGCAAAATTCACCTCAACTTTTGGGCCCTGCAAAAATGCAATCTGGACCAACCGCCCGTCCTCAGCCAAGGCCTTGAGGTTACGCGGGATGTAATCGCCGCCAACCATATCCAAAATCAAATCAGCCCCCCCTTCAGCCTGCAAAACATCCACAAAGTCCATATCGCGGTAATTGATTGCAGCCTCAGCGCCTAGTTTAACGCAAGCCTCACATTTGCTGTCCGTCCCTGCGGTTGTGAACACACGTGCGCCAAAGGCATGAGCCAGTTGGATCGCCGTGGTCCCGATACCTGACGACCCCCCATGCACCAAGAACCGTTCCCCCGCCTTGAGGCCGCCGCGCATAAAAACGTTGGACCAGACCGTGAAAAACGTTTCAGGCAAGCAAGCCGCTTCTTTCAACCCCATCCCATCCGGGATCGCCAGACAATGCGCCGCTGGGGTCACGACATATTCCGCATAGCCCCCGCCGGGCAACAACGCACAGACCAGATCACCAACTTCAATCCCTGTGACGCCCACACCAATGCTCACAACTTCACCTGACGCTTCCAACCCCGGCAGGTCACTGGCCGTAGGGGGCGGTGCGTACATGCCTGCGCGCTGCAAAGCATCAGGGCGGTTCACACCTGCATAGGCGACCTTGATCACCACCTGCCCATGACCTGCCACAGGCATGGGGCGCGTGGTGATCTGCAAAACTTCTGGCCCACCCGGTTTGGTGATTTCGACGGCGCGCATGGTATCGGTCATTGCTTTATCCTGTCCATTCCTAGGTACGAACCAACATAGCCCCACAGGACAGGCCATGCACCTTGATTTTGCAGGCTTGGCCATTGTCTGTGCAATTTGCTAAGTCATGGACAGAATGAACAAAAGGGGAGCCTGAATGACCCAAGTCACCGCCTTTAACTGGCACCCCAACGCAAAGTTGTTTGCTGGTGTAGGCGATGTTGCACGACCCAAGTCAGCTGCTGCCAAGCCGTTCAAGCACATCCCCGCACGCCCCACTTTTGACGCGCTCTGTGCACTCGTCAAAGCAGTCAGTAACGGGGGCAGCTTTTGTGTTTCAGACATGCCGATGCCAAGTCATTTGGAGGTTGCCAGCGGACGTTTTTTGACGCTTACGGGCGGATCATCTGGGCAACCCAAGATCATTCAACGCACGCATCTTTCGTGGATAACCAGCTTTAAGATCAACGCAGATTTATTTTCATTTAATACTACAGATTCCGTCGCAGTCTTTGGCACTCTCGACCACTCGCTCTCCCTATATGGGCTTTTAGAGGCGCTATATCTTGGTCTAGATGCCCATGTATTGGCCGATATCCCCCACCAGACCCAGTGCAGCATTCTAGCAAGACAGAAAATCAGCGTTCTTTATGCGACACCAACACAGCTTCGCTTGTTGGCCCAACGATCCTTGGGCATGGTATTGCCCGACGTTCGATTAATCCTGTGCGGTGGTGGAATGTTGGATCAGAATACACGCATGCTTGCACAATCACTTTGCCCAAATGCGGCACTGCATGTTTTCTACGGTGCCGCAGAAACCAGCTTTGTCACAATAGCAGATAACGAAACGCCCGCAGGTTCGGTCGGGCGCGCCTATCCCGGTGTAACACTAGAAATACGGGACACAGAGAACAAACCGACAAGTGAAATTGGTGAGGTTTGGGTGCACAGCCCGTATATTTTCAACAATTATCTGACAGATCAGAGCGACGCCATGCGACATCCAGACGGGTTTGTCAGCGTGGGTGAAATGGGTCGGTTGGATGCAATGGGGAACCTCTGGCTCAAAGGACGCAAGAGCCGCATGGTGACAATTGCCGACCAAAACGTGTTTCCCGAAGGTATTGAAACACTGATTGCAGAGCAACTTGGCGTTGGCGCATGTGTGGTCATTCCAATCCCTGACCAAACACGCGGCCATCGGTTGGTTGCGGTTCTTGAGGGCGCGCAGGACGCTCAGCTTGCACAAACCATCAAAGAGACATGCCATAGCAAATTTGGCGCGTTAATGGCCCCACATAAGGTACTTTTCCATCCCGGTTTACCGCTACTTGCCTCGGGAAAGGTTGATATGAAAACCCTTTCCACTTGGGTTGAGGCACACCAGTGAGTGCCTATATTCTTTCCGCCTGCCGCAGCCCTGTTGCCCCAAGGGGTGGCGCATTGGCGACCCTTTTGCCCCATGATCTTGCGCGTCCGGTTCTACTGGCGGCGTTGTCACGCGCTGGCGTTACGCCGGATATGGTGGATGAGGTAATCATCAGCAACGCCCTTGGCGCAGGTGGTAATCCCGCAAGGGTCATCGCCCTTGGCGCGGGTTTGCCGGAACGCATTGCCGGGCTTAGCATTGATCGGCAATGCGCGGGTGGCATGGACGCGCTTCTGCTGGCGCGCCAGATGATCCGAAGTGGAGATGCAGATGTGGTCGTAGCAGGAGGTGTAGAAAGCTATTCGCGTCGCCCCATTCGCATGCAAACCTTTGCAGACGCGCGGCCCCCCCTAGCCTATGATCAAGCGCCGTTTACGCCGTGGCCTGATCGCGACCCAGACATGTCAGTGGCGGCTGACGCGCTCGCAAAATCACTCAACATTACACGGCAAGCTCAGGATGAATGGGCAATGGCCAGCCATGCAAAAGCCCTCGCAAATCCCGTCACGGCAAGTGAAGTGATAACCGTCAATGGTTTGGATCGTGATGCATTCACCCGCGCACTCAGCCCTGCACTTTGCAGACGGGCCGCATCTATAACTGGCAATATCACTGCTGCAAATGCGGCCGTCGCGGCAGATGCAGCGGCATTTTGTGTGGTTGTCTCAGAACGTATCTTGAAATGCCTTAATGCGCCAAAGATCGAAATCATTGCTGGCGCAACAATAGGCGGCACACCTGATTTCCCCGGCCTTGCGCCTCTAGCTGCCATCGCAAAGATCATGGACAAAACTGGGCTTGGCCCGACAAATCTTGCTGCCGCCGAGATTATGGAAGCCTACGCCGTACAAGCCATCGCCTGTGTGCAGGGTGCAAACCTTAACCCCAAAATCGTCAACCAAGGCGGCGGTGCGCTTGCACGTGGGCACCCCGTTGGCGCTTCCGGTAGCATCAATGCTGTGCGCCTTTTTCATACGTTGCGCATGACAGGTGGCACAGGGCTTGCCGCCATTGCCGCCGCCGGGGGCATTGGAACGGCGCTGATCTTACGCGCGTGAGAGCAAGCTTGAAGGGCGTGCTTTGGCCAAACCAGCAGTGATGAAACCGGCCAATACCGCCTTGATCACATCACCCGGAATAAAGGCGCTGACCAACCCCGCTGATTGCAACATGGTCTTATCCAACATCACCATCAATCCTGCGATACCAAAGACATACATGACCACAATACCGCCCAAAGCGGACGCCACACCAGCGGCAAGGCCAACAGGCATATTGCGCATCTGCTCCATGAACCAACCCGCAACAAATGCAGCAATTGGCCAACCCATCAGGAACCCAACGGACGGAGAAGCAAACACGCCCAAGCCACCACGCCCACCAGCCAGCAGCGGCAGCCCCAAGGCAACGAGACCAAGAAACAACAAAACAGCCAGCCCACCGCGGCGCGCACCCAACACAGTACCGCATAGCATGACACCCAGCGTTTGAGCGGTAATTGGCACACCAAAGGCCAGTGTGAATTTCGGGATCAGGCCCAATGCCGCGATCAAAGCTGCAAATAGCGCAATGAGGGTTAGTGAGCGTTCCATAGTATATCCTGTTCATGCGCAAATTGCGTTGGTCCGCTTGGGTAGGGGCAGGACACTCTGGCGTCAACCGTGATGTCTATACGCCGCCGCGCGCGCGCAGGGCTTCTGCGACATGTTCTGCGTCATCAATCGCCAAAACCGCAAAGGGCGTGATGATACGCCACCCCACCCGCTTGGCCGCGCGCGCCCGCCAAGCCATTGCCAGCATCTGCCCTTTGCCCGCCAGAACCGGGGTGAAACGAACGACCAAGGCAATGGCGATTTCGATACGCCGGGTCTGAACGCCCAGCATGCGCAAAGGGGTGCTTAACCAGCGCACCACCGACATCATATCGGACAGCCGCGTGGTCATTGTCACCAGATTGGCAAGGCCCACGGCGGTGATCATGCGCAGGACAATCACCAAACCATCCTCAAAATTGTCGGTAATGAAATGCCAAACAATGATCAGTACGGCGAAAGGCCATAGAACCCACAGTCGCTTTAACCCAGTGCGGAAGAACAAGCTGCCGGGCAGGACATAGAGGACCAAACAACCGGCTAAAAAACCCAAGTGCCAGCGCAAGGCCTCAACCGAAAACAGCACCATCGTTGCCGCACACAAAAGACCCAGCTTAAGCCCGGCAGGCCAGTTATGCGCGCGTGTCTCAACCGGAGATGTCAGAGAGATCATCACCATCCCCGATCTGTTTCATCCGCGCCTCAAACCGTGGCAACACATCAGCTGGCAGACCATCGTCAGCAACTTTGCCCTGTTCCAACCACAGCACGCGATCATAGTTGCGCACCATATCTGGATCATGGGTGATGTGCACCAAGGTCACAGCCAAGCCGTCCAACACCCGGCGCAAATGCATGGTTGTGGGAATATCGAGACCCGCAAAGGGTTCATCCAGAATAATCACCTTTGGCTGCATCGCCAGCACAGACATAAGGCACACCAACTGACGTTGACCCTGTGAAAGCTGGTGAATGGCTGCACCCGCCCAATGTGCTTTGCCAAAGCGCGCCAAAACGTCTGCGACCCCCTTGGCCGCGTCTATTTTAGACAGGCCCATTTGGGTGATCCCAAATGCGATTTCTTCCTCAACTGTTGGAAAAATAATCTGGTGATCAGGGTTTTGAAAGAGGATGCCAACATGGCGCAGCGCCCCTTTGCGGTCTTTGACAACATCAACGCCTGCTATATGGGCGCGCCCTTGGTTCGGTTCGATTAATCCGGCAATGATCCGTGCAAGCGTCGTTTTGCCCGACCCATTGCGCCCGATGACCCCAATGCGCCGTTCGTTCGCGTCCAACGTGATATCCGTCAAAACAGCGACACCATCCGGCACATAGCTTACTGCCTCAAGCGATATCATGGGGGGATGTTGCGGTGCCATGCTGACAGGCGGCCTTTGCTTTGGTCAGGGTTCGCCCTGCCCTATCATCCGTCCGCAGCACGGAAAACCACTTTGCGCATCACCCACCGCCCGGTGACGTCCATGATCCCGGCAAATCACCCTTTGGGAACCTTGTTGGTGCCTTGATATGGCTCAACACCCAACTTGGCCCTGCCAACAGCTTGCTCAACGTTGGGCTTTCGCGCACTTGCGCTTTTAGCTTTTCGATCTGCATCACATTGTCGATACGGCGGTCCAGAAATTCCCAGGTGTCCGCATGGCCATCGCTGGTATCCCCCAGCCAATACAGCACTGTAGCCGAATAAACCCCTGATAACGTGGCGCGTTTGGTATACCAATTCACATCATCTGACGTGTCCCCCAACGCATCCCAAATTGCATCACAGGTGCCCCACAACAATTTGGCCCCATCCGCCGCATGTTGAGGCAAAGCAAACAACGTTGTGCCACGACGCACGATCTCTTTGTCTTTGGACACTTCAAGCCGCAAACGCACCGCCGTTGCGATACGATCCCGAAACCGTAGCGCGGATAGGTCTGTCGCCTTTAACTGCTCAACCATCTGCGCGTCACCGCGATTGTGATAGGCCACAGCCAAATCAATCGCCCCACGTGGACAGATCGCGCGCGCAACCGTTGCGTCCAATTCGCTGTCGCGCACCGCGGCGGCGAAAGTCGCCGCTGACCAGCCATCAAAGGGCACATGATCCAGGGCGGCATCCAGTAGTTTATCTTTGGGGTTCGTCATAGCGCGCTCCTTTTTGTGCAGACACCAGAGACTCGACAAAGCAATATCGCCTTGCTATAGGGCAGGTTCCTGCAAATCATTGCAACTTTAGACTAGAAAGGTGGTGAAAACCACATGCAGGTTAGTGTTCGTGATAACAACGTCGATCAAGCGCTGCGCGCCCTGAAGAAGAAACTTCAGCGCGAAGGTGTGTTTCGTGAAATGAAGCTCAAGCAACATTTCGAGAAACCTTCCGAGAAAAAAGCACGCGAGAAAGCCGAAGCGATCCGTCGTTCCCGTAAATTGGCACGCAAAAAGCTACAACGCGAAGGTATGATGTAAGTCATCCTGTTGTAACTTATGAATTACGAAACCCCCGTGGCCGAAAGGCGGCGGGGGTTTTTTTATGGGATGGAGTTTAACGGCTGTTGTGCTGACATAACAGATCATCACCAATATCTGTTTAAGGACTGCTATTCACTTTTTTTGTGCAGCAAATGCCAAGGTACGAAAAGTATACAGATCACCACCAACAAATCCAAAACAAGGTGAAAAGCTAGATATTCACCATAAGTTTTAGGCTGAAGGCTCTTACTAAGGTCCGTCGGGAAATCAGAGGATAGCTGCCATAGGAGCGCGTGACGCTGATCAACTAGTGAAGATATTGCTCCGAAATTCGATATTGCGAAAACAATAAAAACAAGGACAAGAATTGCTTTCAGTCCAGAATTTCTCGTGAAGTTTTTACCACTAGCCAAAATTCCGATGATTGCTGACGAAACACCGATAAAGAAATTCCAGTAGGTGTTCATGTAAGACGCGCGCTCTATTAAAAGTTTTAAAAATTGAAAATCTTGTTCATCCATAAATCTAAACTCCAAATTTAAAATTCACACCAATGCTATGTTAAAAATAGATGTGCAATCAAATTATTTTAATAACTGGAAGTACCGAAGCCGATTATCAAACAAGCTGCGGCATAAGTTCGGGGCATAGATTTTAGATTCTTTACAATTGTATTCGCACTCATCACTCAATGGACGATATTTTCTTCTAAGTGAATTGCACGGATCCTCCAACTAGCATCGGTTGCTTTGGGTTCAAGATCGACATTCAGTTGCGTGCGAACAGCCACAAAGAATAATATGCGAGGCGTCTACAAACCTCACCTATGATGCAGAATCCGTCCAATCGTATTCATCAAAACCTGCGCCGCTAACGTCGATGTACACCCCGTCGGATCATAATCCGGTGCAACTTCAACTAAATCCACACCTACAATATCCCCGCGCCTCGCCAATCCGTCGATCAGCTCCAGAACCTCATAATAGACAAACCCACCATGGCTGGGCGTGCCTGTTCCGGGTGCGATGGACGGATCAAAGGCGTCGATGTCGATGGTCAGGTAATACCGTGCGCCCTCGGGAATACGCGCCAGCATTCCCTCAACTCCTAACTTGCGAAATTGGCGTACCGATTGAATGTCTGATCCCATTTCACGTGCATCAACATATCCGTCGCGCGCGGTCGAGGATACATTGCGGATACCGATCTGGCTTAGCCCTGTGACATACCTTTTCTCAGCCGCACGGCGCATGGGGTTTCCGTGTCCAAATCGAACCCCGTGGCGTTCATCCACAAAATCAAGATGTGCATCAATCTGAACCACATGAATCGGCTCCTGATCATCAAAGGCATTGATACAAGGAATGTTCACCGAATGATCGCCGCCCATCACAACCGGAATGGCCCCCGCCGCAAGGATCTTACGCACGCCATATTCAATGTTCGCGTGGCTGTTCACCGTATCGGTGTGGATGATGTCCGCATCCCCGATATCAACGATTTTGACCTTTGAGGGCTCCAGATAGGTGATATCATCCTCGTGATCATATGCACCTGCATGACCAAAAGAGAACAGTGTTGACGCCTCTCGGATCGCGCGCGGCCCCATCCGCGCGCCAGAGCGCCACTGACACCCAAAATCATAGGGCGCGCCCAGCACAGCAACATCAGCATCTATTGCGTCCCAGTCTTGAACGTATGGATATTTGCCAAACGTACAAATCCCCACAAATGGCAGGTTTAAGCGTCCACCCTCATATCCGTGCTCTGACATGTCTTTCCCTTTTCTATTTTCGAAATTACTTAGCCAACCGGCAATGCCGTCGTCTTGCACACAGTCCTCAGTGCAAAAGAAGACTGCATTTGCCCAACCCCCGGCAAACGCGCGAGGTACTGGCGATGGATGCGCGCAAAATCATCCGTGTCTTCGGCCACGACTTTTAACAGGTAATCCGCTGAACCTGCCATCAAATGACATTCCAAAACGTCCGGTATCCGTGCAACCGCTTTTTCGAATGCGTCCAGCACCTCGTCAGCTTGACCTTGCAAGGTAATCTCAACAAACACAGTTGTTGGCACCTTGAGTTTGCGTGCATCCAGCAGCGCCACATAGTCACGAATGTAGCCTTCTTTTTCCAACCGCTGCACGCGGCGGTGACAGGCCGACGGCGACAGATTCACGTCGTCTGACATTTCACCATTCGACATGCGCCCGTTGCGCTGAAGCGCGCGTAGGATGCGTCGATCAATCTCGTCCAAGCTCATTTGCGCATTACTTTCGCGTTTTATGTCCACTTGGCGCAAATCTATTCGAATAAACCCGCCTTTGGCGACCCTCATTCGCGCTTATTTGCACGACATATTGCTTAGATGTTGAAGAATGGAACGCAGGGAGGAAACGTCACATGAAAATCGGTTGCCCAACAGAGATCAAACCACAAGAATTCCGCGTCGGGCTAACACCCAGCGCCGCATTGGAAGCCGTCAACAATGGCCATGAGGTGATTGTACAATCTGGCGCAGGGATCGGCGCTGGTTTTGACGATGCCGCCTATCAAGAAGCTGGTGCAACGATCATCGCCACAGCAAAAGAAATCTTTGCCGCTGCGGACATGATCGTAAAGGTAAAGGAACCGCAGGCGGGCGAACGTGCGATGCTGCGCGAAGGGCAGCTGTTGTTCACCTATCTGCACCTTGCTCCCGATCCAGAACAGACCAAAGATTTGCTTGCTTCTGGCGCAACCTGCATCGCCTACGAAACCGTGACAGACCGCAATGGCGGTTTGCCCCTACTGGCCCCTATGTCAGAAGTAGCAGGTCGTCTGGCACCACAGGTCGGCGCGTGGACGTTGCAAAAAGCCAACGGCGGGCGTGGCGTATTGATGGGCGGCGTGCCCGGTGTTGGCCCTGCGCGAATCATGGTCATCGGCGGCGGTGTTGTCGGCACCCATGCGGCCCGTATCGCGGCAGGCATGGGCGCAGATGTGACCGTATTGGATCGTTCCCTACCCCGTATGCGCTACCTCGATGACATCTATGGTGGGGTGTTCAAGACATCCTATGCCTCAGCGCAAAACACCATCGAATTGGCCCGTGAGGCTGATATGATCATCGGTGCAGTATTAATCCCCGGTGCTGCTGCCCCGAAATTAATCAGCCGCGCACAATTGAGTGAACTTAAACCCGGTGCCGCGCTGGTCGACGTGGCCATCGATCAAGGCGGATGTTTTGAAACCTCCAAAGCCACAACGCACCAAGACCCTATTTATGACGTCGACGGCATCATGCACTACTGCGTTGCCAACATGCCGGGGGCCGTTGCACGCACCTCCACAATCGCATTGGGCAACGCGACCATGCCGTTCATGATCGCGCTGGCCAATAAAGGTTGGAAGAAAGCCTGCGCTGACGATCCACATCTTAAGGCGGGTCTGAACATACATGCAGGCAAGCTGACTTATGCGGCGGTGGGCGAAGCATTAAAAATGGAATTCATCTCGGCGGATGACGCCATCGCGGGCTAATCCTGATCAAGCAAGCTGCGCCCTTCGAACAAGGGGCGCAGCAGCGCGATTTCCTGATGTGCAAAATCGGTGAATGCCGCAACACGCGCCGCTTTACGTAAATCCGGATGCGTCAAAACCCAGAGTGGGCGATAAGGAAAAACAGGCACGCGCGGCAAGCGTACCATCGCTGGATCACTATCCCCCAGAAAACACGCCATCCGCGTGGCCCCGATATTGGCACGTACAGCTGCAACAGCAGCCTGCATATCATCCACGACCAGACGCACCCGCCGGTTTGGCCATGCCTTTGTCACCTGTGGCGGCGGCCCTGGCCAATGTGCAAATCGCACCCAATCGAGTGGTAACTCTGGATTAATAGACAGGCGTTCTGCTTGCTCTAATCCAACATAAACGGCGGCATTCTGTTCTGCCACACGCCGCCCAACCAACAGGTCGCCGGGGTTGTCAGAAATGCGAAAGGCGACGTCCGCTTCCATCCTACCTAAATCCAATTCCCGGTTCACCGCGACAAGCCGCAGTTCGATATCAGGATAGCGTTCGATGAAACGCGCAAGCAATGGGGCCAATATCCGCTCCACCAGCAATTCAGGCGCGGTCACTGTCAATACACCACTTAGCTTTTGATCGCGCGCGCCAATACTGTGTGTGAGGTCATGGCCCGCGGCCTCCATCTGCTCCGCAACACGCGCGGCCTCATGACCTGCATCAGTCGGGGTGTAACCACTCGCGTGACGGTTAAACAAGCGGGTGCCCAATGCAGTTTCAACCGCCGTGATCCTGCGTGAAACGGTCGCGTGATTGACCCGCAACGCACGCGCCGCGCCACTCAACCCACCATGCCGCACTGTTTCCAGCACGAAGCGCATATCATTCCAGTCAAACATATCCCGATCATTATTGCACATCTGTTCCGCAAGGTTGAGCGGTATTTGCACAATAAAGCGACTGTTAGTCTAAGTGCCATCAACAAAGGAGCTTTGATCATGACAGCATATGCCGTCGTCACTTTGACCGTTACCGACCCCGACATGATGGCCCAATATCGCGAGGTTGCCGGCCCTTCCATGGCCAAGCATGGGGCAAGTGCGCTGCACGTAAGCGCCGAACCCAAGCAAATCGAAGGCGAAGGACCAGCGCCACAGATTATTGTATTGCTCACATTTCCTGATCGTAAAGCGGCAGAGCAATGGCACAATGACCCCGAGATCGCCCATGTGCGTGCCTTACGTCAGGGCGCTGCGGATTCTCGTATTTTTCTTCTTTAACCAACACCACAACCCACAAACAAAAGGCCCACCAATTGGCGGGCCTTTTCACAAATCACTGCGTTCGAATTGTATTACTTACCCTTGGCAAGTGAATCACGGATTTCCAAAAGCACATCCAGCTCGCTTGGACCAGTTTCGACTTCTGGCGCTACTTCTTCTGGGCCTTCTGCCGCTGCTTTGACGCGGTTGACCATTTTGACCAGCATGAACACCACAAACGCGATAATCAGAAAGTTGATCACGGCCATGATGAACGAACCATAAGCAAACACAGATGCGCCCGCTTCACGTGCGGTTTCAAGTGATGCGCCTGCGGGAACTTCGCCGCCCAGAACTGCGTAGTTGTTGGTGAAATCAACACCACCAGACACCAAACCGATGATCGGGTTGATCAAATCGCCCACAAGCGATGTCACGATGGCGGTGAATGCTGCACCGATGATGATACCAACGGCCATGTCCATGACATTGCCTTTGGCGATAAAGTCTTTGAATTCGTTAATCATAGTTTGTCCCTCATGTTTCTTGCGGCCACTGTTCGCACCAGTTGGTTCCCCGCTGCACAGTCGTTAACACATCTGCGCACACCCGAAAGACTATTTTTATGGGGAAAAATACCTATTTGTTAGCTATGAAACATAAGGAGCGCCCCAAATGGCCGACCTATCTGCCTTTCCTATCACCCAAAAATGGCCCGCAAAGAACCCTGATATTTTACAGCTATATTCATTTCCAACGCCAAATGGTGTCAAAGCATCAATCGCATTGGAAGAAATGGGGATTCCCTATGAACCGCATTTGGTCACGCTATCGGATGTTGACGTAAAAAGCCCTGAGTTCTTGTCGCTGAATCCCAATAACAAAATCCCGGCAATTATCGATCCAAACGGTCCCGATGGCGCGCCCATTGGACTGTTCGAAAGTGGCGCAATCCTGATTTATCTGGCGGATAAATCCGGCAAGCTGATTGGCAGCAGCGTAACCGAGCGCGCGCATATCATCCAATGGCTGATGTTTCAGATGGGGGGCCTTGGCCCGATGCTGGGGCAACTTGGGTTCTTTTACAAATTCGCAGGCTCAACATGGGAAGATAAACGGCCACAACAACGTTACATCGACGAAGCCAAACGCTTGCTTGGGATGCTTAACCTTGAACTGGCAGGCAAAGATTGGGTCGCCGGGTCGGATTATTCCATCGCTGATATTGCGATTGCGCCGTGGCTACGGGCCTTGGATTTTTATGGCGCGAAAGAGGTGTTAGGTTGGGAAGATCACACAAACCTCGTTGATTACCTCGCCCGGTTTGAGGCACGCCCCGCCGTTCAAAAAGGGCTTACAATTCCATCTCGTGACTAATTAGGTTCGCGAGCCTTTTAATATCAAAACGAACTCACTTCGCCGCACGTAAGAACAGGCGGCGAAGTGAAACCATTGCGCCAGACAACATAAGCCATCACGGGATGGTCATGGGTCTGCATGGCATGGGGCTGGTTGCTTGCATGCAGGCTTGTTCCGCCCGCCCGCAACACTTTGTCCTCACATCCCTTGCGCATGAACGTCGCTTCGCCTGCGAGGGTCATATACATTTCTTCTGCGGGATGCTGGTGCCACGTATAATATAATTTGGCAGGCATATAGACCACCCAAGCGGCCATGCTTGTGCTGGTAAATGCGCCGTCTTCGCCAATCAGGCAATAGCATCCGAAACGGTCCATAAAGTCCGTGCCGATGTCAGTATCTTTGTAAGTTTCACGCCATGTCGCAGCGGGACCCGCAGCAACAAATGCATCCCGGGTTTTGGAATACTCTTCTGAGAACAAACAGTGTTCTTTGTACAGCAAATCCGCAGATGGTATATGAAATGGCCGAACATCCTGTGGTTCAAGGTCATCAGGAAACGCACAAAACGCACTCATTTCAGAATGACCTTCATGTGTAACGCGAACCTCGTTTAATAACGCGTCCCACAAACTACGGTTTCGCTCTCGCTCCAAAATCGGCCCTATCCCCGGCAAGTTTACCCCTTTTGGGTAAAGCCAGAAAATCCAGTTAGCGCGTGTATCTGCGACGCGCCAAAAGTCGATTTTAGATCATGCCGCCGTGCCAACCTGCCTCAAGATGGCAAAACACCGTTCAGCACATACCGTAAAATCTGCACAACCTGCTGCGGTGTTTCGGCCACGGCCAGCGCTGCGGCATCCACTTCTTTCAAGGCGTGGGCGTGATCTGGCCCGTGCAAAATAATCAGTGATTTACCCAAAGCCGCTGCATATCCAGCATCAAAGGCCGCGTTCCACTGTTTATATTGATCGCCAAAACGCACAACGACCACATCCGCGTCTTCGATTCCCTTGCGGGTGCGGATCGCATTGATTTGAGCACCCTTGCGGTCATGCCAAAACTTATCCGCCTCAGCCCCTAGGATCGCAACACCGCAATCATCGCTTGCAGCGTGATCGGTCACAGGGCCGTTGAACGTGACATCCAGCCCCTTTGCCCCTTGGGTGATCTGTTCACGCCAATCGGTGTGGATTTCACCAGACAGATAGATATTCATCGCCATCTTCCTTTATTCTTCAAATCATTCGGGACATAAAAACTTTGTCGCCCGCACGGCCTGTCTCATGCCACCCAAGATGGGAATAAAGCGCGAGGTTTTCGGGCATCCCGACATGTGTCGCAAGTTCAACTGACCGTACACCTTGAGTGCGCATTGCATCAAGCGCAGTCCTGATCAAAGCAGACGCAATACCTTGACCGCCATGCGCAGGATGCACTGCTAAATTGCGCAGATGCGCCTTATCTTGCGACTGGCTCATCACAATTCCACCTACAATGATATCTGAGGATTCAAATACCCACACCCAATGCGCAGCAATTTCTTGGTCAATATCCCCTGCAACATCAGGCAATGCCAATCCGTGATAGCGCGCATAAGCAGCACCAATGCAAGAAGCGAGTGCATCGGCGTCACTTTCGACGGCACGACGCACTCCATCTATCATCCGCGCAGCACGCCACCAGTTGCTTTTGTCACTTTCTCGATGACCTTGGCAGCGACGGCCTCAATTTCGGTGTCCTTTAGCGTCTTTTCAGCAGGCTGCATGCGCACAGTGATCGCGAGCGATTTCTTACCCTCGCCCAGTGCACCGCCGATGAACTCATCAAACACGCGCACATCTTCGATCAGGGCTTTGTCAGCACCTGACGCAGCATTCACGAGCGTCAACGCTTCGACATCGGCATCCACCACAAAGGCAAAATCACGTTCGACCGCTTGCAAATCGCTCACCTTCAATGCGGCGCGTGTTGCGCCCGCTTTGCGCGGCAGTGGCACTTCTGCGGGCCATAGGGTGAATGCCATCGCTGGCCCCTTCACATCCATCGCCGCCAAAACCTTTGGATGAACTTCACCGTAGACACCCAGCACCTTTTTCGGCCCCAAGCAGATCATCCCATGACGCCCCGGATGCCACCACTCTGCCGCACCACGCATGATTTGAACACGTGTCGGCGCACCCATCGCAGCCAACACCGCCTCAGCGTCCGCTTTGACATCATAAACATCCACACCGCGCGATGCACTGTGCACATCTTTGGGGCCAGTGCGCCCCACCAACAGACCCGAGATCAACATGTGTTGTTCGCCCGGTTCACCGCCGTGAAATGCGGGCCCGACCTCAAACAATGCCATGTCGGAAAACCCACGCGCCTGATTGCGCGCCGCAGCCTGCAACAAAGCAGGCAACAACGCTGGGCGCATATGGCTCATGTCGCTGCTGATCGGGTTTTCCAGCTTGGTCTCGTCCGTGCCACCACCAAACAAGGCGGCGGATGTTTGATCGATAAAGCTATAGCTCACACATTCGTTGTACCCCAGCGCGGCACAAGCACGGCGCGCCGCGCTTTCGCGTTTCTGCATTGGCGACAGGATCGGGCGCGGCACACCAGCGGACAAGCGTGGCAAAGGACGCCCTTCCAGCTTGGTCAATGACGCGATCCGCGCGACCTCCTCGACCAAATCGGCCTCACCTTGCACATCTGGCCGCCAGCTTGGTACATGCGCCATGTTGCCCTCCAAACGGAACCCAAGGGCTGTTAACGTCTGACGCTGATCGCTTTCAGGTATGGTCATACCAACCAATGACTGCACCCGTGCCGCATCCAATTTGTATGCGCGGCTGGTATCAGGCACTTTACCTGCAACAACAACTTCCGACGCTTCACCGCCCGCATGATCAAGGATCATCTGCGTGGCATGTTCGATGCCATAAGGCGTCCATTCAGGGTCAATCCCCCGTTCAAACCGATACCGTGCATCTGAGTTTATTTTCAACGCGCGGCCCGTATAGGCCGTGCGAATTGGGTCGAAATACGCCGCTTCGACAAAGACATTGGTTGTCTCGGCAGTACACCCGGACGCAAGCCCACCCATGACGCCCGCGATGCTCTCGACACCATTTGCATCGGAAATCAACGTCATACCTTCGTCAAATGTGTACTCTTTGTCATCCAATGCCATCAATGTCTCACCACCTTTGGCACGATGAATGCGCAAGGCATTGCCCGCGACCTTATCCGCATCAAAGACGTGCAGCGGACGGTTGCGGTCATAGGTGAAGAAATTTGTCACATCGACCAAAAACGAAATCGGCCGCAATCCAATGGCGCGCAACTTGTCTTGCAGCCACATGGGGCTTGGTCCGTTCTTAACGCCGCGAATGACACGGCCAAAGAACACCGGACATTGATCCAATGTATCGGCGTCAATGCTGACCGTAATCGGACAGGGAAACTGCCCCTCAACCGCATCCACATCCCGCGCTTTCAATTTGCCCAAACCACGCGCCGCCAAATCGCGCGCAATGCCGCGCACGCCCAGCGCATCAGGGCGGTTCGGTGTAATCGCAATCTCAATCACCGGATCAACTTTGGCCGGATCGTTCGCGGCCAGCCAATCCACAAAGCGATCACCCACAGCACCAGAGGGCAGTTCGATAATACCGTCATGTTCCTCTGACAGCTCCAGCTCGCGCTCGGAGGCCATCATACCAAAACTCTCTATCCCGCGAATTTTACCGACGCCAATCGTCGTATCAATCCCCGGCACGTAAGCGCCCGGCTTGGCAATCACGACAGTGATGCCTTCGCGCGCGTTTGGTGCCCCACAGATAATCTGCTGCATGCCCTCGTCAGTCTCAACCTGACAGACCCGCAAGCGATCCGCGTCTGGGTGCTTTTCCGCTGATTTCACATAGCCCAGCGTAAAATCCGCCAACCGCGCACCACGATCTTCAACACCTTCGACCTCCAACCCCAAATCGGTCAGCGCATAGGTGATTTCATCGATGGATGCGGTCGTATCCAGATGCTCTTTGAGCCAAGACAGAGTGAATTTCATGGGGCTGTTCCTCGTAGCAATGCTTGGCGCATTCGGTATCTGCTATTGAGGGTAGTTTCAACTGGTGCTCAAGGGTATTGCGGCACCCGGCCCATCAGTTGATCCAATTGCCAGCCGATCCAGCCATGCGGAATGAAATGACCGCCGGGATGCAGATCAAGCGTGACGGTGTGACCATCCGCACAATCGTTCCAAACACGGCGATCAAAAGTCAGGAAATCCACCGCGCCCCATGGGTCGGCTTTGGTTCCCTCACCGCAATTAAATTTATTCCGCCACAGGGATACAGGATAGGTTTCATCCTCGCCCGGACCCATCGGGAAATCCATCACCGTATCTGCGAAGCCATGCACATGCCGCACTTCACGCGGGGCTTGCGGGCAATCCTCGGTCTGCCGGATTGATCCTGAAACCGCCAAGAGCGCGGCCACATCATTCCCATTCTCACAAGCATAGCGCCACGCCATCGCAGAACCATAGGAATAGCCAGAGACATAGACCTGACTGCGATCAATTGGGAACTGCTTGGCGACATCCTTAATCACCGCCGCTGCGAAATCCACATCGTCACTGCGCCCGCCCCAGAAATCCCACGTCCGCCCGTTGCCGTTGGGGGCCACCAGCAGCACCCCCCGCCGCCGCGTCGCGCCGGAGATGCGCTGGTGCTTAACGATTAGATCACCCCGACGACCCCAGCCGTGGAAATGCAGGAGAATGGGGAGAGCGGTTTCGCCGTCCCAATCGTCGGGGAGTTTGATGTGGTAGGAACGCTCATCGAGGATGCAGGCGGTGGGGCCGTGGCAGCCTTTCCATGGACCCATAGCAGGGAGGAGAATGAGGGCGAAGAGCAATGCGAGAAGAAGTTTGATCATGCGGTGGAGATTACGCATGGGGTTGCAGGTGTCACATCACAAACGTGTAAGGTCGGTTAAGACCCACGTTTGGTTGTTCAAAGTTTAGCGAACGTATATTGCTCTTTAGAACACCATAAGTAGAACGAGATAGATTGTTCCCACTAATCCGGCAAACATTGCATAGCCAATCAAGAACATTACTCCCCAACCGAATTGCCTTTGAGCCAAGAAACTAACATTCTTCGCAAGCGTGTCAGGGCTATTCACCGCAATAAGGCTTAAGTTTCGGCGATCAATATCTATCAAATCAACAATAAGAAGTTCATGCGGGGCGAGAGTAGGTATTCGTATTGCAAAGCCGCCTCCCTCAAGGGCCTTAGATGTGTGTTCTCTTGGGGACCAAAGCGTGTAGCTACTAGGAATATCGTTTAGTATTAATTCGATATTTGTTGCAGCTTTTCTGCCAGTGTTTTGGACGAACAACTTCTCGGTTGAGATCGCGATTGGATCGTTATCCGGATCAAGTTTAAATTTGTGATAACTCAAGTTTGTAGATCCCCAAGTTAGTCGCACCTTTGGTCGAAATAGTGCAAACAGCCCACCCGTTGTTAGTGATAGTATTACCGCTCCAAGAAATTGGTGGGCCGGCTGGGTCGTAAGCCAGATGTCCGAAATCAATTCACTCACCTACTCAACCCACCATGCAAGTTCGGCTGATCCAGCGCCCCAAACCCATAGTGCCGCAACCAGCGCAAATCTGAGTCAAAGAACGCCCGCAAATCCGGTATCCCGTATTTCAACATCGCAATCCGATCGATGCCCATGCCGAACGCAAAGCCCTGCCATTCGTTCGGGTCAATCCCGCCTGCTTGCAGCACCTTGGGGTGCACCATGCCGGAGCCCAGCACTTCGAGCCAGCCGTCGCCTTCACCAATCCGCAACTGCCCGTCGACCCATGAACACTGGATATCGACCTCGGCAGAGGGTTCGGTGAACGGGAAGTGTGACGCACGGAAACGGGTTTTGATGCCGTCGATCTCAAAGAACGCGGCAAAGAATTCTTCTAGCGTCCACTTGAGGTTCGCCATGGATATGTCTTTGTCGATCGCCAACCCTTCGACCTGATGGAACATCGGCGTGTGGGTCTGGTCATAATCAGCGCGGTACACACCACCGGGGCAGATGATGCGCAATGGCGCGCCTTCTGCCTCCATCGTGCGGATTTGCACAGGCGATGTATGGGGCCGCAACACAAATGGTGGGCGATTATCACCCTCAGCACGTTTCATATAGAACGTGTCCATTTCGGCGCGTGCCGGGTGGTGGCCAGGAATGTTCAGCGCATCAAAACTATACCAGTCAGTTTCAACGCGCGGCCCCTCGGCAACGGAAAATCCCATCTCGGCAAAGATCGCGGTGAGTTCTTCGGTGACTTGAGAAACCGGATGGATAGACCCTTCGCGGCGCGCACGTGTCGGCAAGGTCACGTCCAACCATTCAGAGCGCAGGCGTTCATCCAACGCCGCATCGCCAAGTGCCGCCTTTTTGGCCGCTAAGGCAGAGTTAATCTCATCCTTCAAAGCATTCAGCGCGGGCCCAGCCACCTGCCGTTCCTCTGGCGTCATCTTGCCCAGCTCGCGCATTTTCAACGCGACTTCACCCTTTTTGCCGACAGCGGCTAAACGGATATCTTCCAGACCCGCTTCATCACCAGCATTGGCAATCTGAGAAAGGTATTTTTGCTTGAGATCGTCCATGGCTCGGGTCCTTCACATATCGTCGGTCGTGCTATCAGAACGGACGCTGATTACAAGGCATTCTGGTCCAGCAGCCATGCGTTCAAGTAGCCAGTTAACCGATCAGACAGCGCAACATCATTATGCAGAGCGCAGAAATGCAGCGCCATGACCTGCACGGCAAATGCTTGCACGCCTTCTGCCAACATCTGGGCAGTGACATCCCGGCGGAACGGCCCATCGCCCAACCACCGCGCCACAATGTCCAAATGACGCCCAAAGGTCGTGGCAATGGTGCCAATTTCGTCAGACATCGCGGCACCAGAATAGCGCAGGATCACATCAAAGACGTATCGCTCTGAGGTCATGAAATTCATTGATGGCAGGAGGGCATCAACCATTTCCGTCACATTCCTAGGCGACGGCAAGCTGTCAAGAACATCAAGATGGCGGTCAATTTCCGATCCGATCAAGAGGTCCATCAGCGCATCTTTGTCTCGAAAATGTGCAAAAAACGTCCCTTTAGCGACCCCTGCACCCTGCACGACCTCTTCAACGCGCAGCGCATCGTATCCGCGCAGGCTTACGAGGTCTGTGGCCACTGCGATCAAACGGCTTCGCGTTTCCAGTGTTCGTTTTTGAATCGGCTTTTTCATACACCCTGTATCGCAATATATTTGACCCCGGTCAAATATGATGTTGACCACGGTCATTTTAAGTATTACCAAATAATGACCACGGTCAATTATAGGAATTACCTCATGTCAAAACGCATCTTTATCTTGAACGGACACCCCGCAGATCACTCTTTGAACCAAAGCCTCGCTGAGGCGTATGCCAAGGCTGCAAAAGACGCGGGCCATGATGTACGGCTAACCCATCTGAGCACACTATCCTTTGACATGGATTATGGGTTTGCTGGATACGCGCAGTCCAAACCACTTGAACCTTGCCTTGAAACATTGCTGAGCGACATTGAATGGTGTGAGCACTTTGTTCTCACCACGCCGATGTGGTGGGGCAGCCTGCCTGCAAAACTTAAAGGTGCGATAGATCGGGCTTTTCTGCCGGGCCGTACCTTTGATACGCGCGTGGCGAAAGGTAAAATGCCTAGACCCTTGCTGGTGGGTCGAACGGCCCGGGTTATTCTGACATCAGACTCGCCAAAATGGTTCCTGTCCCTGTTGTATCGCAATGCAATGCTTCATCAATTACAAGGGCAAATACTGGGCTTTGTGGGCATTAAGCCGACACGTTTCACATATCTTGCTGGAGCCAGCCATCCCAAGCCCGGACAGATCGAAAAATGGCACGACAAGGTAACTACGCTCGGCACCAAGGCCGCATAACGAAAAAAGCCGCCCCGTTTCCGGTGCGGCTTTCTAATTTTGGATTAAGAAGCGTTTAGGCTGCCAATGCATCCTGTGCTTGCTTAACGATCAGGCCAAACGCGTCTGGCTCATGTACGGCCAGATCGGCCAGAACCTTGCGGTCCACTTCGATACCAGCAAGCGACAAACCGTTGATGAAACGGCTATATGTCAATGCTTCATCGTGTGAACGTACCGCTGCGTTGATCCGCTGGATCCACAATGCGCGGAAGCTGCGCTTGCGATTCTTACGGTCACGTGTGGCGTATTGGTTGGCCTTATCGACCGCCTGCGTGGCGACCTTAAAGACGTTTTTACGACGACCATAATAGCCCTTAGCGGCTTTGATGATCTTCTTGTGACGGGCGTGGGTAACTGTACCACCTTTTGTACGTGACATCTCGGCTCTCCTTAACGGTCGTAGGGCATGAAGCCCTTGATGATCTTGGCATCTGGCGCTGACAATGCTGTCGTGCCGCGTGCGTTACGGATGAATTTTTTGGTCCGCTTGATCATGCCGTGCTGTTTACCAGCCTGGCCGCCGATGACCTTACCGGTCGCAGATATCTTAAAGCGCTTTTTGGCGCTCGACTTGGTCTTCATCTTGGGCATTTCGGTCTCCTATGGTCTGAGTGTCAAACGCGACTCGGCATGCCACTTAGGCCGGACGCGCGGGTAGAAGTGCGTGCTATAGGGGGGGATGGGTTGGTTGGCAAGTAGCGAGTTACATCCGCGATGAAGAAATGCTCTTTGTGCATATTTCGAATGACTTATCTCATCCATCATAGGCAGTGACTAACTCAAGTTCACTACAAGACAAATCTTCTAATGCGAGAGCACGGCCCCTTGAATCACAAAACTCTACAAGAAACACCTTTTGTCTGACCTGCACGTGAACGATCGTGCCTATTGCACCGGATGCCAAACCAAAAGAAGCAGACTTTAACGATACGGTGTCAAACTCTTTCACTTAGCAATAACTCATTTCACGCCTTAACGGACCTTTTGAAATAGTGCGTTTAGATATCTCGGCCAACAGATCACTCTGACAGGTTCAAGATTACCACTATTAAGGCATATACCGCGCAATCACGTTCACAAAAATATCTGGTATCGCCTCAAAGGCGACGCCGCCCGGTTTGTTTTGAGTGGCAAACAAGATCAGTCCGCCCGCTATCAAAATTGTGATCGCAGACGCGCGTGGTGCGCGTCTGTCAGACAATGCAGAAAGCACTGACGGTACTGACAAAATACCTAAAATGATGCCAAGCACCAACGCCAGATCCGGATCCATAAAACCACCTCACCTATTAATAGGTCAGAGTCTACTCTGGATCAGAGGAATAAATCAAACGTTCGTCGCAGGGAGCCACACGTAAAATGTTGGTGCTGCCCGGTGTGTTGAATGGAACCCCAGCAGTCACAACAATCAGATCGTCCGGCCCTGCAAAGCCTTCGCTGCGTGCAGCCTTGGCCGCACTTACAACAGCCGCTTTAAATCGATCCAATTCACCTGTCATCACGCAGTTGGTCCCCCAGCTTAGCGCCAGACGGCGCGCGGTGCCAATAACCGGCGTCAACGCGATGATCGGCACGCGAGGCCGTTCACGTGCAGTCAACAATGCGGTTGTCCCGCTTTGTGTGAAACAACAAATCGCTTTGATATTGGTCGTTTCCGCAATCTCGCGTGCGGCGGCGACAATACCGTCGGCAACCGTCATACGGTCGGCGGTACGGCTGGCTTCGATAATCTGGGTGTATGTTGGGTCCTGCTCTACCTCGGTGGCGACATTATCCATCGTGGTCACAGCTTCGATCGGGAAATCGCCCGCAGCTGATTCCGCGCTCAACATCACGGCGTCAGCACCTTCGTAAATTGCGGTCGCAACGTCGCTTACTTCGGCGCGGGTTGGCATCGGGCTTTCGATCATGCTTTCCAGCATTTGCGTGGCCACGATCACAGGCTTTGCCGCAGCGCGACATTTGCGCACCAAACGTTTCTGGATCGGCGGCACGTTTTGGACAGGCAGTTCAACACCCAGATCGCCACGCGCCACCATAATACCGTCGCTGACCGCCAAGATTTCATCAAAACGGTCAACCGCATTCGGCTTTTCAATCTTGGACAGGATTGCGGCGCGACCTTTAACCAGTACACGCGCTTCTTCTACGTCGGCGGGGCGCTGCACAAAGGACAAGGCCAACCAATCAACACCCAATTCACAGACAAACGCCAGATCGGCGCGATCTTTGTCTGATAAGGCCGCCAAAGGCAGCTCCACGTCCGGGACGTTGACACCTTTGCGGTTTGAAATAACGCCGCCAATAACCACTTCGCAATTGGCAAAATCAGCACCACAATCGATGACTTTAAGCCTGATTTTTCCGTCATTCACCAACAAGGATGCGCCCGGTTCGAGTGCAGCAAAAATTTCGGGGTGTGGCAGGCAAACCCGGCTTGCATCACCTTCGGCCTCATTCAGATCCAACCGAAATGGCGCGCCCACGACAAGTTGCTCACTGTCGCCCGCAAACACACCCACACGCAGCTTTGGCCCCTGCAAGTCAGCCAGAATACCGATGGTGCTGCCTGTCGTTTCTTCAACCTTGCGGATGATCTCGTGCTTTTTGCGGATTTCATCATGGCTGCCATGGCTCATGTTCAGACGAAATACGTCAGCGCCTGCCTTGTGCAGCGCCTCAATCATCTCATAGCTGTCTGAGGCTGGCCCCAGTGTTGCGACGATCTTTACATTGCGCAGGCGTCTCATATGGTGCGTCCTTATTCGAAGTATGGGCCGAGCGGCCAAAATGTTAGCGGTAACAGTCAAGCTAACATGGCTTTACCTGTCTCTGAGATACGTGTCAAAGGTTTCACAAAAATGACCCAGCTGCCATACCGTATCTAACCCGCACACAAAGCCCGCTTTGATCCACAGGAGACTGCCATGCCAACACAAACAGAAATCGAACTTCAAGCCGCTGCGTTTCGCCGCTTGCAAAAGCACCTGATGCAAGACCGCACGGATGTGCAGAACATCGATATGATGAACCTTGCTGGCTTTTGTCGCAATTGCCTTTCCCGCTGGTATCAAGAGGCTGCCAACGAAAAAGGCATTGATATGGGCAAAGAAGAAGCGCGTGAATTGTTTTACGGCATGACGATGGATCAGTGGAAAGCTGACTATCAAACCGAGGCTAAAGATTCGCAGAAAGAGGCGTTCAAGACTGCCTTCAAAGAAAATGTGCCGCAAAAGTAACAGCACAGCCCTTGGTTGTTTCCAGTTAGGCGATAATAAGCTGAAATATAAATCATATTAAATGTAAGTCTCTCTTATAAAATGATTAATTTGCCAGTCATACTAGGGCGCTGATATATCCAAGCATGAATTAGCCATGAGGGTCTTACATGCTTGGATTGTTTATTTTGCCTGCTCTGTTGGGCATTGGGCTGATCTGGAACTTAACAGATGATGACGACGACGAGGCACCAGTTCCAGAACCGGAAGTCGTGGATGTACCGGATGATGCGGACCTATTCCAAGGCACTGCACAATCCGAAACCATCAACGCACGTGACGCAGGTGGCGAAATTTTAGCTGGCGGTGGCAATGACATCATCAATGGGTCAGACGAAGTTGACATCATCAATGGGGAACGCGGCAATGACGTGATCTTTGCCAACGGTGGCGACGATGTAGTTGCGGGCGGACAAGGCGATGATCGCATTTTTCTGGGCGACGGTGATGACGAAAGCAGCTCGGACGAGGACGACATAGCCCACTTAGCCGGTAATGATTTCATCCGCGGCGGGGCGGGCAACGACTTTATTATGGATGCTTTGGGGTCAAACACTGTTTTTGGTGATCTGGGCAGCGACAGTATTTCGGTGGTCGACGGCCTCTCCAGCGTCGGCATTATAGACCCGAATGCAGACTTTGGCTCAGCTGATTTTGCATCAGGCGGCTTTGGAAATGACGAAGTATTTGGTGACGATGGCGACACGCTGACAGGCGGCCAAGGGGAAGATGTCTTTGGTGTGGTCTCTGATCTGACCCGCGCGCAGGAAAATGTAGAGATTACTGATTTCAACACATCCGACGATACGCTGGCTGTTGTGGTGGTCGATGGGGATCCGGACGACAATATCGTGACCTTTAATTACGACGAAACCCGTGGCGGGGTTATCGCCCGTGCAGGCGATACCGAAGTCGCGGTATTGCAAGGTCTGACAGAGGCAGATATCGAATTTATCCGCTCAGAACTGATCTTTGCCTGACGCCGCACCATCAAAAAACGTATAAAATCAGCCAATCCGCCGTCAGGGCGGGTCGGCTTTCGCCTTCGATCTCGACCACAACATCAAACCGGGTCATCAGTTTGTCGCCCCCACGCACGGTTGCATCTGCCAGCACAAACCGCCCTCTGATCCGCGCGCCTGATTTCACTGGCGTAATAAAACGTACCTTATCAAACCCATAATTCACCGATGCGCTTTGCTTTTCCATCGCTGGCAGCGCGCCGTATGCCATGCCCGACATCATCGAAAGCGTCAGCATACCATGTGCGACGGTGCCGCCAAAAATCGTGTCAGCGGCACGTTTGGGGTCAATGTGAATAAACTGACGGTCCTCTGTCACCTCAGCAAACGCATCAATGCGAGCCTGGTCCATTGTGAACCAACCCGAATAGCCAATTTCCTGGCCCTGTGACGCGATCATTTCTTCGCGACTGATTGTTGTGGTCATCACGGCGCAGGCCTAAACTGCAACTTTGCGCATCTCGTCCAGATAGATTTCGCGCAAACGCGGCGCCACTTTACCCGGTGTCCCATCACCCAGCGCCACGCCATCAATCTCGACTACTGGCATGACAAAGGCGCTGGCAGAAGTGGTAAACGCCTCATCCGCTCCTTTGGCTTCTTCAATGGTAAAGTTACGTTCCTCAACGACCATCTGCGCCTCGCGGGCGAATCGCAAAACAGCCTCGCGGGTGATGCCGTGCAAAATGTCATGGCTCAACGCGCGGGTGATGATTTTGTTGCCTTTGACGATATAGGCATTATTGCTGGTGCCTTCGGTCACAAAACCATCTTCGACCATCCATGCATCATCACAGCCCGCTTTCTTGGCCATCATTTTGCCCATAGACGGATACAGCAATTGTATCGTCTTAATGTCGCGACGCCCCCAACGGATGTCTTCAATGCTGATGATCTTGGCACCTCTTTTGGCTGCGGGGCTATCGGCCAACCCTGGCTTGCTCTGCGTGAACAAGACGATGGATGGTTCTGTCGTTTCTGGATCAGGAAAAGCAAAGTCACGGTCGCCGTCAGACCCGCGCGTGATCTGAAGATAGATCAAGCCTTCGTCGATTTCATTCACCCGTACCAATTCGCGATGCACCTCCAATAGATCGTCCATAGAGATCGGGTTGCGCATGTCCAATTCACTCAAGGAACGGCTCAGCCTTTCGGCGTGTCCATCAAATGCAATCAGTTTGCCGTCCAGCACAGAAGTCACTTCATACACCCCGTCCGCCATCAAAAACCCCCGATCAAAGATCGAGATTTTAGCGTCTGTTTCAGGCATATATTCGCCATTTACGTAAACTGTGCGTGTCATATACGTTTCCTGTACTCATTTCCCAAAAGGTAAAGCGCCGCGTATTGTAGCAGCATGATTGTCTTGGCATCTCGTATCTGGCCATTGCTGACCATGTCCAGCGCCCGCGCAATAGGAAGTTCGAGAACATCTATCTCTTCGCCCTCTGCCCTCACGCCGCCACCCGCCGATACCCGGTCAGCCGTACTATAGCGACCAACAAAAAAGAACAGCCGTTCGGTCACTGATCCCGGTGACATAAAGACATCCCAGATCTGGCGTACATCTGTCAAACGCAGCCCAAGTTCTTCCTCTGTCTCAGCCTTAATGCGGGTCACTGGATCGGCCTTTTCCAACAACCCCGCAGCCGCCTCTATCAGCAGGTCGTCGTGCCCATTCAAAAAAGCCGCCAGCCGGAACTGACGACCCAATAGAACGGTGCCGCGTTCGGGATCATAAGGCAGGATCACAGCGCCATCGCCCCTATCATACGTCTGCCGGGGCAAGATTTGGTCTGTGCCATCGCTGCGGGTATAGCGGATGGTGTACTTTGTCAGCACAGCCCAGTCGTCGGACAAAACCTCGCGTTCCAGTATTTTCACCCGGTCCCGAAGCGTCATCGCTTTATCCCCAAAGTTCCGGCACAGGCGGGTGTACCCCTGCTGCATCAAATTTCAACGCATGCTCACGGTCTTCAGCCAACAGCAACGGCCCGTCAAGATCAACAACCTTTGTGCCTTGCGCCACCAACGTCGCGGGGGCCATGGCCAATGATGATCCAACCATGCAACCGACCATCACATCATACCCATCAGCCCGCGCAGCGGCGCGCAACGCAAGCGCCTCAGTCAGGCCACCTGTCTTGTCCAGTTTGATGTTCACAACATCATATTTGCCTTTGAGCTTCGCCAGGCTTTCACGATCATGACAGGATTCATCTGCACACACAGGAACAGGCCGCTGCATACCAATCAGCGCATCGTCTTCACCCGCTGGCAAGGGTTGCTCAACCAGTGCCACACCTAACCGTACCAAATGCGGCGCAAGGTCTGCATAGACATCTGCGGACCACCCTTCATTTGCATCCACAATTATGGTCGATTTGGGTGCACCTGCGCGCACCGCCTCAAGCCGGGGCATGTCGTCAGGTGTGCCCAGTTTGATTTTGAGTAAAGGCCGAAATGCGTGTTTCGCTGCCTGCGCCTGCATCGCCTCGGGCGTATCCAACGACAACGTATAGGCGGTGATTTCTGGGCCCGGTTTTGCCAACCCAGCCATTTCCCAAACCCGCTTGCCTGCTTGTTTCGCAGCCAAATCCCAAAGTGCACAATCGACAGCATTCCGCGCGGCACCCGCAGGCAAAAGGTCATAGAGGCCCGAACGGGTGATATCCCCGCTCAACCCTTCAATCTCAGCCGTAACAGAGTCCAGCGTTTCACCATAACGGGCATAGGGCACACATTCGCCCCAACCCGTGACGCCACCATCGGTGATCCGCACAGTCAGCACCTGTGCCTCTGTGCGCGACCCACGTGAGATCGTGAACACCTGTGCCAGTTGAAATACATCCCGGCTGACTTTTATACGCATGCCTTTTCCTTCATCTAGCCAAATAAACTCAAACCCGGCCCAGCGGCCGGAGGCAAGATTCAGATGTTCGCCAAAGCATCCGCCAAACGCGCGGCACCCTGGCGGAAAGGATCAACGGCAGGCAAGCCCATCTGCGCCTCAACCTCAGCCAGATATGTATTCGCCTCATCCTCTGACATGTGCTGGGTGTTGATCGAAATACCAACCACCTGACAGGCCGGGTTCGCCACGCGTGCCAGCCTTAATGCTACGTCACGCACGTCTTCCATTGAGGGAAGCGCGTATTCCGGCAATCCACGCATGTGTTTGCGGGTCGGTTCATGGCAAATAATCAAAGCGTCCGGCTGACCGCCGTGGATCAAGGCCAATGTTACGCCAGAATAGCTGACGTGAAACAAGCTACCCTGCCCCTCAATAATATCCCAGTGGTCGGCCTCATTGTTCGGCGTCAGGTATTCCACTGCGCCCGCCATGAAATCAGCAATCACCGCATCCAATGGCACACCAGACCCTGTGATCAGAATACCTGTCTGGCCAGTGGCACGGAATGTGCTGTTCATGCCTTTTTCACGCATGGCCTCGTCCAGCGCGAGGGCTGTATACATCTTGCCCGCAGAGCAGTCCGTGCCAACCGCCAACACCCGTTTACCAGTCCGCTTTTTGCCGTCAGCGATCGGATACTGTACATTCGGCACCCGTACATCGTGAAGGGTGCGGCCATTGACCTGAGAGGCTGCAACCAAATCGCCTTCGTCACCCAACAGATTGTGCAGCCCAGAGGCCAGATCATAGCCCATCCCAAGCGCATCAATCAGCACTTGCTTCCATGACTGACTGATGTGCCCGCCCCGGTTTGCAACGCCGATCACAAGTGTCTTGGCACCTGCCTCTTTTGCCTGCTCGAGGGTCATATCCGTCAGGCCAACATCCGCTTTACAGCCTTCCATCCGAAACTGCCCAACCGCATTCTCGGGGCGCCAATCTTTGATGCCTTGCGCAACTTTGGCGGACAATTGATCAGGCGCGTCGCCTAGAAATAGCAAATAAGGTGTTTCGATCATGGTACGTCTCCGGCTGAACTGCATTTCACGTATATTCCGCGAAATGCAGTGCAAATGATTTGCGATATGACTGCTTTTTGCAGCAATGGCGCACGGATGTCCCGCAAAATGTCTTTGGAGCGCAAGATTTTTGCGGCGTGCTTGGATTGAATTGCTGCACTTGCGAAATGCGGTTGCAGCATGTGACGCAATTTTATAACTATCACTTCAACATATTCGCAACAATCATTCGCCAAGGATTAACGCATGTCTTTCCGTATCCAACCCACTGCCCCGGCCCGTCCAAACCGCTGCCAATTGTTTGGCCCCGGCTCAAACACCAAACTGTTTGCGAAAATGGCAGCCTCTGCGGCGGATGTGATCAACCTTGATCTCGAAGACAGCGTGGCCCCTTCGGACAAAGATAGCGCACGCGCGAATGTCATTGCCGCGATTTCAGATATTGACTGGGGCAACAAAACCCTTGCGGTGCGGATCAACGGCTTGGACACGCCATATTGGTATCGCGATGTGGTTGATTTGATGGAACAGGCCGGCGATCGCTTGGATCAGATCATGATCCCAAAAGTTGGCTGTGCTGCGGATGTTTACGCGGTTGATGCACTGGTCACTGCGATTGAAACGGCCAAAGGGCGTACCAAGAAGGTTTCGTTTGAGGTAATCATCGAATCCGCGGCAGGGATTGCCCATGTCGAAGAAATCGCTGCAAGTTCCCCTAGATTGCAGGCAATGAGCCTAGGTGCCGCAGATTTTGCCGCCTCAATGGGGATGCAAACCACTGGTATCGGCGGGACGCAGGAAAACTATTATATGGTCCGTGAGGGGGCCAAGCATTGGTCAGACCCATGGCACTGGGCGCAGGCCGCCATTGTCGCCGCGTGTCGCACCCATGGTGTGTTGCCTGTGGATGGCCCGTTTGGTGATTTTTCAGATGATGACGGGTTCCGCGCGCAGGCGCGGCGTTCTGCGACACTGGGCATGGTTGGAAAATGGGCGATCCACCCCAAGCAAATTGCGATTGCCAATGAGGTGTTCACCCCCTCCGAGGAAGCCGTCGCAGAGGCGCGTGAAATTCTGGCTGCGATGGCAGACGCCAAAGCCAAAGGCGAAGGCGCGACTGTCTACAAAGGCCGCTTGGTTGATATTGCCAGCATCAAACAGGCCGAAGTGATTGTGCGCCAATCTGAGATGATTGCGGGCGCATAGCTTCGAACCGCTTGCGCGGTCCGACAGGTTGGGGGCTCTGCCCCCAAACCCCCGGGAATATTTAAGGCCAAAAAGATTAGAGCTTAGGCGCGTTCGTCTTTTGGTGATCCCATAACAACATAGGACGTGATGCCGTTCACCTGCGGCAAAGCGCCAAGCATATCTGTATGAAAGCTTTTGTACGCCTTCAGATCGGCGCATTCCACGCGCAAGAGGTATTCGATTGTTCCTGTGATATTGTGACACTCAACCACTTCTGGCGTGTGGGCGATGGCGCGTTCAAAAGCCTCTTGGCTGGATTTGGAATGGTTGTTCAGGCCAACACCAATGTAGGCCACAAACCCTGAGCCAAGCGCAGTGCGGTCCAATACCGCCCGGTACCCTGTAATGATGCCACGACGCTCAAGGTCTTGCACGCGGCGCAGGCAAGCAGATGCGGACAATCCAACCCTATCTGCCAACTCAATATTGCTGATCCGGCCATCACGCGACAGGTGACGCAATATATTTTCGGAAATTTGATCTAAGGACGCCATATGTTGTGAACTTTCTGCATTTCTTGCGTCTTTCACAATTTATCACGGCCCAAAATAAGTCAAACATTGCGTATGAATATTGATGTCCTTCCCGCGCTCGCGCTCTTTGCCTTTGTCAGTTCGGCCACACCGGGCCCCAACAACCTGATGTTGATGGCATCAGGTGCCAATTATGGTTTTCGGCGCAGCATTCCACACATGTTGGGCATTTCCATTGGGTTTATGGTGCTGATGTTACTGGCCGGCATGGGGTTGGTGGGCGTGTTTGAAATTTACCCCGTCAGCTATGATATTCTGAAAGTGCTAAGCGTTTGCTATATGCTGTATCTGGCATGGAAGATCGCAAACGCCGCGCCGGTAAAAGAGCGTACTGCAACCGGCAAGCCCATGACATTTCTACAGGCAGCGGCGTTTCAATGGGTAAACCCCAAAGCCTGGGCGATGGCCCTGACAGCAATCACTGTCTATGTTGCGGACAACGGCTGGATCATGTTGATGCTGGCTGCCTTGGTTTTCGCCTGCGTCAACCTGCCATCGGTGACGCTTTGGACAATCTTAGGGCAGCAAATGGCGCGATTTTTGACCAATCCAACGCGACTGCGGGTATTCAATTGGACCATGGCGGGACTGCTGATTGCCTCGCTGTATCCGGTGCTTTCAATAGCAGCTCAATAATCGCGAATGGCGATCTGACCCAGTTCGCACAGTTTTTTGCAATCTGTCGCATCGTGGCCAACGTCTTCTAACAACAGCACAAAATCCGCACCTGGCCCATCGAACCGATAGTCATCGCACTGACCGTCATTGGGCCATTCAGATTGATCATCGCCAAAATTGATTGCATTGCATTGGGTCGCAGCCTTGGCCGCTGCAAAATCCCAGACAGTCAGATTGCCTGCATCAAAGGCGGTTTTGCAGTCTGTCATGTCATGGCCGATGTCATCCCGATCCAGCCCCTGTGCCATTGCCGGGCCTCGAAAACGGCGGTCATCACATTCACCGTCATTGGACCATTGGCTTTCGTCATCACCAAAGTTTAACGATTGAGCCACTGCAAATGCGGGCGTAATGGCAATCAATGCCGCACATAGATATCCAAATTTCATCGCCGTCCCCTTTTGCGGCTAGACTACCTGCATCGCCGCGCGTTGCAAACCATCCAAATCAGCGCCATATAACAGGGGAACAATGCGGAGCTTTCCATGACCCAATATCTTGATTTCGAAAAACCACTCGCTGAGATTGAAGGCAAAGCGGAAGAGTTGCGCGCACTGGCGCGCGCCAATGAAGAGATGGACACCACCGCTGAAGCAAAGGCGCTGGATGTCAAAGCGGCTGCAATATTAGATGATCTGTATGCATCCCTGACTCCTTGGCGCAAATGCCAAGTCGCACGCCACCCAGAGCGCCCGCATTGCAAAGATTACATCGAGGCGCTTTTTACTGAATATACCCCGTTGGCAGGTGATCGAAACTTTGCTGACGATCTGGCCGTTATGGGTGGATTGGCGCGCTTTAACGACACGCCTGTGATGGTGATCGGACATGAAAAGGGCAACGATACCAAATCCCGGATTGAGCGAAATTTTGGCATGGCCCGCCCCGAAGGATACCGCAAGGCCGTGCGCCTGATGGAACTGGCGGGCAAGTTTAATCTGCCGGTGATTACATTGGTTGATACCCCCGGTGCCTATCCTGGAAAAGGCGCCGAAGAGCGCGGCCAGTCGGAAGCGATTGCGCGTTCGACCGAGAAATGCTTGCAGATTGGTGTGCCCTTGATCAGCGTGATCATCGGTGAAGGCGGGTCGGGCGGTGCTGTTGCATTCGCCACGGCAAACCGTGTCGCGATGTTGGAACACGCCGTTTATTCCGTCATCACACCGGAAGGCTGCGCATCGATCTTGTGGAAAGATTCCGAGAAAATGCGCGAAGCGGCAGAGGCGATGCGTTTGACGGCCGATGATCTGATAAAATTAGGCGTCACCGACCGGATTATCAAAGAACCCAAAGGGGGTGCGCATCGCGACGGACCAGTGGCAATTGCCGCTGTGGGCGAGGCGATTGCAGCCATGCTCAAAGAGCTAGAAGGCAAAGACAGCAAGGCATTGGTAGCTGACCGTCGTCGCAAGTATCTGGACATTGGCGGCAAGGGTTTGGCGGCTTAATCAGCGTCAAATTTCATCCGAAAACGCGGACCGGGCTCAGGCATGCTGGAGAATCCAGCGGAAATATACATCTGTTGTGCAGGCAAATTGTCAGGATGTGTGCCGACCATTAGAAACCGACACTGCGCCGCTTTTGCATGATCTATGCTTGCTTTGATTAAGGCTTTACCCACGCCCCGCCCCCGTGCGTCCGCCTTCACAAACAAGTGGTGCATATCCATACCGCGCACCCCAAATTGCAGTTGGGCGAGGGGGTAAAGTGCCGCGTAGCCAAGCAGTTCTGGACCGCTTTGCGCAATAATCAGCTTGATCCACGGGGCATCCCCCAAAACATCCCGCCTTAGAGTGCCGAGGCTAAGCGTTGCAACATCATCATGGTGCGCTGCCAATGCGTGGATCATGTCCAAGACAGCAGGCAAATCACTGGCTGCTGCTAGGCATATTTTTATAGGGTTCATCTGAGGCCTCACATTTAACGCCAAAGACGACAAAAGCCGCGCAATGGCGGCTTTTTGGTATTTCGTAGTTGAAAAAGATGCCGCTTTTAGGTCAAGCGACGATATTAACTTATTTTGCTGATATCATTTGTCATGTGGCGAAGATGCCGTGAACCAACATCCCAGTCAACTCGCCAACATCCGCAATCCTTGCGTCACGTCCGAGCGCACGGCCAATCTCAAACCCGGCTCATCGCCCGCGCGCAATGCAGCGATGATCAAACGGTGGAACTGCGGCGGTTCCGTGCGACGCAAACGTCCATAAAGCGCGCGCATGGTTGGACCCATTTGCAGCCAAACTGTTTCCGCCATGGCCAGCATCGCCGGTGCCTGGGCGCGCAAATATAAGGTGCGATGAAATTCAAGGTTGGTGCGGATATAGCCAACGGCATCCCGCTGCGCGACGGCCTCGGCTATGGCCCCATTTGTAACTTGCAAACGTTCTATCAACGCCAGATGCGCCCGCGGCAATGCGCGGCTGGCCAGTTCAACTTCGATCAAGGCGCGCAACGCGGCAAGTTCTTCGATGCGTTCATTGTTAAGCTCAGGGGTCGAAATGCGCCCCGAGGCGGACATGGTCAGCGCCCCCTCTGCCGCCAAACGGCGCACGGCCTCGCGGGCGGGGGTCATTGATACGTCGTATTCCTTGCCAATTCCACGGATTGTGAGGGGCTGACCGGGCGGCAAATCGCCATGCATGATTCGGGAACGCAAACGGCGATAGACCCGATCATGGGCAGGTATCTTGGTATCAAGGGCACGCGAAGTCACAAGCATAGGCTCTTGTGATCACAAATTATGCAACCGTCAAGTCACACCAGACATGCCGCCTAGGGTTTCAGTATGTTGCAATTCACAGCGCTTTCGGCGGGAAACTGCCCACGCTTACAAAACTTCTTTGAGATTTGAGATAAATCGTCAATTTTCCGCGCAAATGCGACTCAGGTCGCGCAAGCTAGTTAAATGTCGAGGACCTTATGAGCGTGAAACCTGTCTGCCGCACAATGTACGGTAAATTAATTTTGTGCGCGGCACTTTTATTGACGGCTGCATGCTCGGCCCCATTGGATAACATCGACAAATTGTCTTCTGTTGAACTGGATCCTGCGCGCCAACAAATGGCGTTGATGGAAGTTCAGCAATTGCAGTCAAAAGGCCACCGCGTCTGGTGCGTTCCATTTGCGCGCAACGTCAGCGGCGTTAACATCCGCGGAAACGCCAATACATGGTGGGGCCAAGCCAAGGACCTGTATGATCGTGGCAGTGAACCTGTTGTCGGTGCGGTGATGGCGTTCAGCAAAACCCGCAAGAACCCGATGGGCCATGTCGCGGTTGTGTCCGAAGTGGTGTCAGAGCGCGAGATCAAGGTCGATCACGCCAACTGGAAGCGCAACAAAGTGTCGTTGAAGATGGAAGTGATTGATGTATCAGAAGCCAACGACTGGTCAGCGGTGCGTTTGAAAAGCCAACCAACAGCCTATGGCAGTGTTTACCCAATCACAGGCTTTATCTATCCCGGCAATGATTAATCCCGATAAAATCAGCGTTGAAACAGTAATCCACGCACCAATTGATGACGTCTGGGATGCGTGGACCACACCTGCCGATATCCTGAAATGGAATACTGCATCTGACGATTGGCATACGGTGACATCAGAAGTTGATCTGCGGGTTGGCGGCGCGTTTTCGTCACGTATGGAAGCCAAAGATGGCAGCATGGGTTTTGATTTTACGGGTGAATATACCAGAATCGAGACACATAGATTGATTGAAAACACTCTTGGTGATCGCCATATGTTGGTCGAATTTGAACCGCACGGCGATGCCATAAAGGTTCGCGAGACCTTTGAGCCAGAAGCAGAACACTCCATCAAACAGCAACGCGACGGCTGGCAGGCCATTTTGGATCGCTTCGCGCAATACGTAGAGCGCAAACAATAACTCTACAGTTTTAGCCGAACTGGTAGCGGTGCAAATCTGACCCATGTTTCTTTAACCAGCGGCGCGGCGGTTTGTAATCGCCGTATATCCGCGTGACCTCAGCCCAGAATGCGGGTGAATGGTTCATCTGCGCCAAATGCGCAACTTCATGGGCTGCGACATAATCCAAGACTTCTGGCGGAGTCATAATCAACCGCCATGAAAACATCAGCCCACCATCAGACGTACAAGACCCCCACCGTGACCGCGTGTCGCGCATGGTCAGTCGATGATAGGGTCTGCCCAGACGCGCCGCATAATCATCACAGGCGCCCGCCAGGCGATCACGTGCGATTTCGCGCAGATATGCTGCGAGGCGCTTGGGCATCCGATCAGCAGGCCCCGGCACCGCAACCACATCCTGACCAATCTGAACAGATCGCCCTGCGCCTTGCGTAACAGTCAGCATCTGCCCACCAATCGGCACTTGCGCACCCAAGGTCACTGCAACATCTTCACCGCGGGCTTCTAAGTGTTTGCGAATCCAATCTTCCTTGCTGCGCGCAAATTCCAGCGCTTCACGCTCTGCCAGCCGCGCAGGCATGGTTAATGTGACCCGCCCATCAAGCTGGGAAATACGCAACGAAATGCGCCGCGCACGGGCAGAACGGCGCAAGATTAAGGGGATCGGGGGATCGCCGGGCAAAATAGGGTCGCTCATCTGCATAAACTCTCAAGACCAAGGGTGGCCAAAGCCTTTGACACTGCCTATCTCATATGGCACTTGGCCAAGATCATAAAGCCGATCATCGCCAAACTGATGCTCGACACGCAACCACAATTTAAAGAAGGGGTGTTTCATGCCCAACGAAGAATGGGGAACCAAGCGCCTGTGCCCCACAACGGGCAAGCGCTTCTACGACCTGAACAAGAATCCGATTGTCAGCCCCTACACTGGTGAAGTGTTGGAAGTGGACGCATCCAAATCTCGCATGATTGCGGCAGATGCAGAAGACGCCGTTACAGCCAAGGCGAAAGAAGCCGATGCAGAGGACGAAGATATCATTGATGACGATGATGTCGATGTGGATCTCGATGATGATCTGCTGGATGACGACGATGATGACGAGGACACAGTGCCTCTGGATGATATCGCAGACGTCGCAACCAACGACGACGACGATTGATCACACGACTGAATTAAAACATGGTGGCGGGGTTCGATTTTTCGCTTGATCCCGCCCCCACTTGCGCCTACTTACGCGCCACCAGACGGGCCTTGTGCCCAAACACCAAAACGAACCGCTGCCTATATTGGGGTTCATTTGGGGCATTAGCTCAGCTGGGAGAGCGCCTGCATGGCATGCAGGAGGTCAGCGGTTCGATCCCGCTATGCTCCACCAATTCTCCAAAATATGTTGGTTTCGTTAGATCGCCCTGAACATTTGGGCTGACTGACGCCCGCCCTCTCCGCGGGCAGTCTGAGACAGCGGTTTGATCCCGCTATGCTCCACCAAACCTTCACACTTAAGCACACGTATTTTAAACATAATATACTTGCGCTGTTTCTGTGTCCCACCATTTTTCCCACCAGAAGGCTTTTGAGGTGCGCCCTAATTAGGTGAAGTTCGATTTCTTTCGACACAATTGCTGGGCATAAATCGATGGAAGGCTAAAGAGTTGCTCATTCGCCAGTGATTGCGAGGGGGGTCAGCGTGTATAGGGATCGACCCCATCCCACCCCCTTCATC
>JBARCK010000040.1:0-20426 GCA_049794015.1 Sulfitobacter sp.
CCCCCTCTTCCCCCCTCAACTCCCCCCTGCCCGGGCACACCCGGCAAAGAACGCCTCAAACTTATCCGTTGATTGTTCAGCACTGGCCAATACGTCATGCCCATCTGTCCCAAGATACGGTGCCACATGAGCGCGCATCTGTTGCCAATCATCGCTGCGCGTCTGTCCCATTTCAAACATCCGCTCAGACATGGTGCGAAGAGCGGATGTTGATCCAGCGCCATGTGAAAACCGCAAAGACCCCTCGGGGATGTTACCCCCAAAAGCCTCATCCCCCGCAATCTGCATAGCCCAGCCCGTTACCAAATAAGCGTGGTAGCCATCATGCAGTTCACCCCCTGCATCCTCAGTGATTGCGCAATTGACATGGGCACTGCGCACTGCTGCTTCCCAAATCGCACTTGGCACTTGCCCGGCAAACCGCAACGCGACACAGACTTCGGCCAGCAGATCAACATTCTGGTCCAAATAAGCCAACAAGCCCACATATTCGAGGCTGGTCACAGCTTGCTTTGAAAGCTGCGGATCACATGCGCCGTATTCAGACAAGTAGAACACAATATGCGTCAACTCATACGCTGCCTTTTTGTTCGGCATCGCAAATGTTTCAGACCGCTCTGCAAACTCATAAAGCCGCGCGGTTAAGGCATCGTGCTGTTGGCACACAACACCGCGACGCGCCAACAGGCGCCGCGCTTCGGCGCGTTGCAAATCAGAAAGCTCTGCTTCGACCAACCCCGCTGTGTCAGCCCAATGACAAAGTGCTGCCCCCTTGTTGCCCGGCATACCCAAATCTTCGAGGTCCAGACAAAGCGAAATCAAAAAACGATAATATTGCGGGAAAAACTGTACCCGTGCTTCGATCTGCGCATAAAACGCATCAAACGGGGCAAGCGATCCTGACGTTAATATTGTACCTGTCGCTGACAAAATGCCCAGCAGTTCTGCATTTTCCTTTAGCCAATACACATCGTCTGGTTGCCGGCGATGTTCAGCAAAACTTGCAATCAAACGGGCATGTCCTGTTGGCAAGCTGACAGGCTGATGGTCGCGTAAGGAAATAACGTTGGACATGGGCAGGCTCCGGTTCAAAAAACATCGTCAGGCCCAACACAAATTGTTGGGCCTGACGATCAGTTTCACGTCATTCAGCAGCTTGTGGTAAAGAGTTCGACCTTGTCGCCGCCACCTGAAGCGCTGTCAGATGTGATGCAGCTGGTGGTGAACATCTGCACCCCTTCGCCAGCTGAAACAGACAGTTTTTGCGGTGCGGATACGCAGCTGGTTGTGAACAAATCGACGCCGTCCCCGGCCATCATATCTGTTGTGCGTGGCGCAGAGCCAGACGTGAACATCTCAACCCCGGCCCCTTCCATCAATGCGGTGTCTGTGCGGGTTTCAGATGCCACGTCAAAACCTTGAAGCTGTGCAAGTGCAGTCATGTCTCAATCCATTTCTTTTCATGTTCAAGTTGTAGTGACTCAACGTTTGCTCGTTTAAGGAGACCTTCCAATCGAATTATTTTGCATCCCTTCCGCTATGCCCATTTGTCCACATGCAGTTCAAAAGCTAAGTTTTTAGCTCCACAATTGGATTAAGAGCTGTCCACAGGGTCAAAAAAATCTTATCCACAGGGTTGATTTTGAACGGAATTTACTGGTTTTCGGCCATCATTCCCTTATTGCGGGTTTTTACGCCAGCGAATCGCCTTTAGCGATACAAACCGAATGCTTGCCCCAACCCCAACTTTGAGCGATAGCAGGACCCAACGCAGGGGGAATTGCAGATGAAAATCGCCACCTTTAACATCAATGGCATCAAAGCCCGTATCGAGGCTTTGCCAGAATGGCTTGATACCGCGCAGCCGGACGTCGCCCTGTTGCAGGAAATCAAATCGGTAGACGAGACCTTTCCAAAAGAGGTTTTTGAAGAACGTGGGTACAACGTCGAAACCCACGGGCAAAAATCGTTTAACGGTGTGGCGATCCTATCCAAGCACCCGCTTGAGGACGTGACGCGCGGCCTGCCCGGTGATGACACGGACGAACAAGCACGCTGGATCGAAGCAACTGTTGTCGGTGAAAAAGACGCTGTGCGCATCTGTGGGCTGTATCTGCCCAACGGCAATCCGGCCCCGGGCCCTAAGTATGATTACAAATTGGCGTGGATGGAGCGGTTACACGCGCGCGCAGAGGCGTTGTTGGCCGAAGAAATCCCATTTCTCATGGCCGGGGATTACAACATCATTCCACAGGCCGAAGACGCGGCAACACCAGACGCATGGCGCGAGGATGCGCTGTTTCGCCCTGAATCGCGCAGTGCTTGGCGTAAATTGTTAAACCTTGGCCTGACAGAGGCGTTTCGCGCCCGCACCCAAGGGCCAGGGCATTATAGTTTTTGGGACTATCAGGCGGGGGCATGGAACCGGAACAATGGCATTCGCATTGATCACTTTCTATTGTCGCCGCTCTGTGCAGATATGTTGCGCGATTGTCAGATCGACAAGGATGTGCGCGCAGGTGAAAAACCATCAGATCATGTGCCTGTCTGGGTCGATTTGGATTTTTGAAGACAGGATTTGTAGCAAGCAACTGGGGGTCTTACCCCCAGACCCCCGCGAGTTTATTTGGCTAGATGAAGATCAGGACCAGAGTATTACGCTTGAAGTTCTGCGTCCCAATATAAAAAGTCCATCCAGCTTTCATGCAGGTGGTTTGGCGGGAATTTACGGCCCATGTTGCGCAATTCTTCTGCGCCCGGTTGGCGCGGCGGCTTGAGCAATTGAAAACCCGTTTGATGCAGCGCTTTGGATCCTTTGCGCAGGTTACACGGGCTACAGGCGGCCACCACGTTTTGCCATGACGTCACCCCACCCGCAGCGCGCGGGACAACATGGTCAAAGGTCAGATCACCCCGGGCACCGCAATATTGGCAGCAAAATTCATCCCGCAGGAATAAATTAAAGCGCGTGAAGGCCACGCGCTTTTGAGGTTTCACATAATCTTTGAGGACAACAACGGACGGTATCTTAATCACCGTCGAGGGGCTGCGTACCACATCGTCGTATTCAGCAACGATATCCACGCGGTCCAGCCATTTCGCTTTGATCGCATCCTGCCACGGCCACAGCGACAAGGGGTAATAGCTGAGCGGTCGATAATCCGCATTCAGCACAAGCGCAGGCTTGTGTTTCAGCCCGCCCGGCTCTCTTGTAAACTCGGTTCTGAAATCGCCGTTCATCACGCCCGCACTCCTACCCGTTTGACGTGACTATATCTCGTGGTTTGTAACAGGCAAGTGTAAGGTTTAGGGCCAGATGTTGAGAACAGATATGGCGGTTTGGTGTGGGAGTTTTACGGTATAATCTTGTGAACCTCCGCAACCAGGGCGCACATGGGCGAATGGCACAGCATGTTGTTTCAGAACGAAAACCCTATTCACTCAAGCCTTTGCACCAAGCAGGCTGTCAATCAAAACACTCAGCAGTTCACCCCGATTATGGGTGTCTGACTTGCGATAAATCGCATTCAGATGTGCTTTGACGGTGCCCTCTGCACAGGCGCGCAGTTCTGCAATCTGGGAAATCTCTAATCCCTTAACTAAAAAGTTCGCCACATCGGTTTCAGCAGGCGACAGTTTCCACGTTTCAAAATGTGCTTCTATCACCTCATAGACCGCAGCATTTGCAATGTTGAGGCTATGTTCCAAACGCGCTTTGCGCCGCAATAACGCAAGTAAAAAGTGCACCTCGACCACAATGGCTGCCAATAAACTGAGCGCGGCGAGGGCTTCAAAATGAAGGTAGCTAGAAAAGCCTCCACCCGGGGCGGCGGCACGAAAATCCGCCGCCACGTCTGTCAGGAAAAAGACCACACAGACAAATTGCACAGCGATCAGCACAACAAGCCCCAAAGGCACATGGGTATCAGTTTGAAGCCGTATCGCCATGGTTAACCTCCCCTGTGGTGTGACCTATGGTGTTGGGATTTCCTTGTAACCCTTGATCATCGCTGCGGGCAAGTTGACACCCGTGCGTTTGCTCTCAACGATGACGGCAAAAATATGCAGCACCACAGACACTTCGGTCCATATCACAGCAAACTCATGCAAGTCCTCCGGCCACTCAACACCCCAAAACATATCGGTGGTCATCAAATATCCAGAAAACCCGACGATCAGTAACGCCAGCAACAGATTGTAGATCATCAAAGCGCCAAGCGGCGTATGCCCGATGTGGATTTCTTTGTGATGTGTTGCGATGTCGATGAGCTGCTTTTTTGATCCGCTTACGCTGGGTGGGAAAGTCGAAAATCGGGCATATCCTTTGCCGATGAACCCCCAGAGAATGCGCAATACAAGTAAAGCAACGACACCGTACCCAACCCATTGGTGAAGTTTACTGTCATCGTCGATGATCAGCACATTGGCCCCAAATGCTAAAACCAATGCCCAGTGGAAGAGCCTTATAAATGGATCCCAAACTTTAACACGTTTCATGTGATGTCTCCCCAATATCAGATGGTTCGGGCGACCCATGGGCCGCCCGTCAGAATGGTGTCATTCAGTCATCTTTTTCGGTGCGAACGATGGCGAAATCAGCGTCAAGATAGACCTCGTATTTTATGCCATCCTTGCGGGCATAGGCCTCATAAAGACCGTCTTCCATCTTGATCTTGCCAACCTCGTACCCCTGTTCTGTCAGCATCACGCGGATTTTTTCGGCATTTGCATCGCTCAATGCTACATCTTCGCTGGCGATTGCAGTTACCGACATCGCACCAACAAGTACGGCGGGGAGAATGATTTTCTTGAACATGGAAAGCTCCTTTGATTTGAACACTTGCGGCAAGCAACAACGTGTTGCTGCCTGTCATTCAAATACGGACGAGCCGAGCATTTTCTAATTGGACTGGGGTTATAATTACGCCGTTTCTACCCTTTGGGGGATGCAAGTATAACCGCAGTTTAGGGGGTGACTGCGAAGGCAAACGCATTTAGCGCTTGGCTCACAACCCCAGTTTATCGCGCATAAATGCCAGCGCCACACTTAGACCATCTGGCGCAATGCCGTGGCCTGTGCCCTTCATGATATGCGCAAACACATCCTTGAACCCGGCTTCTTGCAACGCTTGGGCCGCTTCGGGCAGAGATTGCGGGGGCACCACGTCGTCTTGATCGCCGTGCACCAGTAAAATCGGCAGTTTCACCACGGCCTGATCCGCCAAAAGGTCCGGTGACATCATACGTCCAGAAAAACCAACAACCCCTGCAACAGCGTCTTCGCGTCGTGGGGCCACATGCAAGGCCATCATCGTGCCTTGGGAAAAGCCAAACAGCACGACCTGTTCGGGCAGCACGTCTTCGTCCACCATAAGTGCATCCAAAAAGGCGTTCAAATCATCGACCGCCTGCATCATGCCACGCTCAGATTCTTCTTCGGATGAATTGTCGATCCACGGAATGGGAAACCACTGAAAGCCCATCGGCGCACCAATGCAGGCCTCGGGGGCGTCGGGGGCCACAAACAACGTGTCCGGCAGATGCTCACCCAGCGGATCAGCCAAGCCCAACAGGTCCGCCCCATTGGCACCGTAGCCATGCAAAAACACCACGATTGACCGTGTCTCACCCGATATCGGCGCGCGCCGTTGTGCATTTAATACCCGTGTCATCCCAGACCTTCCCTTTGTTTAACAATACGATAGTAGGCAAAGAGTGCGCGGGCTGCAACCGATCGCCACGGTGACCAGCCCTGTGCCATATCGCTTAATTCTTGGGCAGTTGGACGGGTCAGCAGATCAAACAAAACCTTCGCCGCTTCTTGCAACGCCAGATCACCCGGCGCAAAGGCATCTGCACGGCCCATGCAAAACATCACATAGATTTGCGCGCTCCACGGACCGATCCCCGGCACTTCGCACAATCGCGCAATCGCCGCCTCATTGGTCATTTGGCGCAAGCCGCTATAGTCAATTTCAGCGTCCGCCAGCGCAAGCGCATAGCGCACTTTGGGGCGGCTTAACCCAGCGGCGCGCAACCCATCCTCACCCGCAGCGCGCACAGCGCTTTCATATTTCAGCCCAGCCTCAGACAAGCGCAGCCGTATCGCATCAGCAGAGGCGACGCTGACCTGTTGGCTGACAATGATCTCAAGCAGAGCGTTAAATCCCTGTGGTTTTAAACGCAGCGGCAAAGGACCGGTTTGCTCTAAAAGATATGCAAAACGGGGTTCAGTCTTGGCCAGCCATTCAGCACCTTGGCGCACATCAATAGGGTTCTTGATGATCCGGCCCAAGTTTTTCACAGCCCCGCCAGCCAGGTCATTGCGGCCTCAATCTCATGCACCACCTGAACCCCGGCAGGCATCTGGGGGCGGTCAATCAAGATCACCTGCAATCCCAGTTCCAGCGCCGCGTCCAGCTTTGGTCGGCTGGCGTGGCCACCAAGATTGCGACAGATCAACGTATCGACATCCAATTCACGAAAAAGCGCGGTTTCACTCGCAACCGTGAAGGGGGGATCGCCAAAAATCATATCAACAAAGTCAAACGGGGGCCTGCGTGGATGAACATGGGTTTGGCGCAGCATCAAACGCGCGCCGGGAAAACCCGTATATTCTGGCAGGCTGGCCCAACCCGTGGCGGAAAACACGCGCGCGTCGCAATGTATCATCGCCATTGCTGCCGCGACATTTGGCGCGCTCTGCCATGGCGCATCCGTGGGCAAGGTCCATGCAGGACGCGAGAGCGACAAAAACGGCAATCCCAAACGACCCGCGGCCTCAAAACCCACATGCCTCATCACACCGTCAAACCCGTGGCTGGCATCCAGCACCGCATCACAGCCCTGCATCTGTGCGACAATCGCGTCGACATCGCTAAAATCCATCAACGTGCACGGCATAGGCATAGGGTTGGCCCCGCGCGGCGGTTCTGAGACCAGCGCCCGGACACGGACACCGTTTGCTTGCGCAGCTTCGCCCAGCCTGCGCGCCTCGGCGCTGCCTGCAAGGATCATCAATGTCATATCCGGTTTCATGCCTGCGACTTAATGCCAGCCAAACAACATGCGCAAGGGGTTGCCCCTGCCCGATTGCAGCGATACGCCTTGCCCGTAACGGATGGAATAAAGCGATGATTGACGACACCCGCGCCAAGCGCAATGTGGCCGTATTGGTGGCAGCACAGGCATTCTTAGGCGCGCAAATGCCGCTGATTTTTCTGGTTGGCGGATTGGCAGGTAAGTCGCTCGCATCCAATGTTTGCCTTGCCACATTGCCGATTTCGATGATCGTGCTGGGATCAATGGTGTCCGCGACACCGGTGTCAGCCATAATGCAACGCTATGGACGCCGGGTTGGTTTCATTATTGGTGCAATGGGCGGTGCGGCGGGCGGTGCTGTGGCGGCCTATGGATTGGCGATTGCCTCTTTCCCGGTGTTCCTGATAGGGTCATTCCTGACAGGTATCTATATGTCTGCGCAGGGTTTTTACCGATTTGCTGCTGCCGATACAGCATCAGATGATTACCGCCCCAAGGCGATTTCATATGTCATGGCGGGTGGTCTGGTCTCTGCGATCATCGGACCACAATTGGCGACAGCCACCTCAATGAGCTATGTTGTGCCCTTTGTTGGGTCTTACATCGCCGTTGTCGCGCTGAACATCATCGGATCCTTCCTGTTCCTGTTTATCGACATCCCAAAACCCCCAGCCCCCACACTGGATTCACCCAAAGGGCGCACCCGTTGGGAGTTGTTGACCACACCGCGCATCGGTGTCGCGGTGATATGTGCGATGGTATCTTATGCCTTGATGAACCTTGTGATGACCTCAACCCCACTGGCGGTTGTCGGCTGTGGCTATGATCAAGCCCAAGCGGGCTACATCGTTACCGGACACGTGCTGGCAATGTTTGCGCCGTCGTTCTTTACCGGGCATCTGATCGCACGCTTTGGCGTGGAAAAGATCATGGGTCTGGGCATCGCCATTCTGGCGGCAGCCGGGGTTGTTGCCATGCAGGGCGTTGAACTGGAAAACTTCTACATCGCTTTGATCCTGTTGGGCCTTGGCTGGAACTTTGGCTTCATCGGCGCGACCAGCATGTTGGCGGGTGCACACGAGCCCCACGAACGTGGTCGGATGCAGGGGTTGAACGATCTGCTGGTCTTTGGCGGCGTGACGCTCGCCTCACTGGCCTCTGGTGGGTTGATGAATTGCTCAGGCGGCACTGCGATTGAAGGCTGGACAGCGGTGAACATGGCGATGGTGCCGTTCCTTGCACTGGCGGGTGGATCACTGATCTGGTTGGTGATGCGCCCCAAAGACGGAACCGCCTAGTCTACCAACGCCCCGTAAGCGCGCGATACCCCAGCTTCCAACGGTCCTTGGCCAGCGGGTCAGGCAACATCGCATCAACCACCAAACTGGGGTCAGAAACGGCGGCCTTCAACGTGGCGTCCGCTTGCGCAATGTGCAGCAAGGCCACCCCTGCTGGACGTGACACCTTGCTGCGGTTTGAACGCGCACGCGCCAACCGTTCCAGTGCGTTCTGCGCCAAATCCCGCACGCCTTGAGCTGTGCCATCCAACAATGGCACGCGCCCCTTTGCCTCTAAATCAGGGATGGCCCGCAGCCATGCGGCAACCCCGGCGCCGTAAGCTGCATCACGCACAACCGCTTCATCGGCCTGCCCCAAGCTGCGCACAGCCACCCATGTCAAATGCCCAGATGTCTGATCAATGTAGCGTTCAAAATGTGCGGCGTCTTCAAAGGCGTCTTTGTAGATATCCCAGCGCCGTGCCGCCACCAATTCATCCAACAGCTGCCCATCCTCTGGGCCAATCACACCGGCCAAGGGTGTCGCAACTTCGTGGCGGCGCACATCACGCCCCTCAGCGATCTCTTCACAGACATCACGCCACCATTGCAGGCGCATCTCTGCGATCATCGGCTCTTGGGTCACCCAAGGCGCGCGCGCGACCTCGACGTTAAAGGCATACAGTGGAAACAGCACGCGGCGCGCGGCAACCGGGGATGCCATCGCTGCGCGAAACCGCAACGGATCAGCCCGTTCCACCAGTGCCGCACAGGCATTTAGATTAGCATCAAAGCCCACTCAGGTCCTCTTGGATCGCTTTCAAGGTTTCAGGCGCATCCACAATTGGCAAATGCGTGACACCCGGTATCAGCAGATAGCGCCCCTTGCCAGTCAATGGTGTCATTAAGGGTTCATATTCTTGCGCAATAAACGCTTCATCCGCGCTGCCTGCGATCAAGGTGAAATTTGGCAAAGACGCAATATCGCCCTGATAATCGCCACGCGGCGCATAAGACGTGTTCAATCGATAAGAATACGCAAGCGTCGCAGTATGGCCCAATGGCCCATCCAGAACGGCCTGCGGCATTTGAAACTGTATGATCGGTAGATGGTTCAACGCTGTGATCCGCGCCATATTCAGCATCGACAGACCAATGATCCGGCGCGTCAGCACATGCGACCAGCCCCCCGCGTTCGGGCGCATCGTCGCGGCATTGTGGTGCAAAAACGGGGCCAGCAATAACGCATGATCCATCAAAGCGCCATGTTCCCCGCCCGCAAAGCGCACGACCAGCCCTCCACCCGATGAGTGCCCTAGCAAGACAACATTTTGCCCCGGCATCACTTTTGCTTTGATCACATCCGCCAGATCATCCTCAAACTGCCCGATGTAATCAACGTCCCCGCGCCGTTGCGGGGTTACGCCATGGCCGCGCAGATCAGGCACCAAAATATGCGCGCCCTCTGCCAAAGCACGGGCCAAACCGTCAAATTGCATCCCGTGCCAGCCGGAACCATGGATCATGATCACCAAAGGCAAGTGCGGATCAGTGTCGCCATAGCTGCGCACTGGCAACGCATAGCCATCCCGCATTTTAATGTCTTGCGGCGCGACGATATTGCCGAGGTCTTGGCCCACCACGCTGGTGAAATCCAACCCATCTTGCGGTTCCTGCACAACGGGTCGATTGGTGGCGATCAAGACAAGCGCTAAAATCCCGGTGATCAGGCCGGAAAGAACAATAAACTTGATGATACTGACGATCATATCTCATCCAACTCAAATATCTGATGTACGCTGACGCCCAGTATTTTGGCCAAGGTCAACGCAAGGGTGGTTGAAGGGACAAAAACCTGATTTTCGACTGTGTTGATGGTTTTGCGGGACACGCCTGCGGCTGCCGCCAAATCCGCTTGGGTCAACCCATGTTAAATCTAAAAAGAACACGCCCAGTGCCGCAACGGGATAAAGCCCTATTGCCCCCCAAAACCCATGACGCTGCGCGCGCCCAAAGGTTGCAGATGCAAGTGGGGACATGATCAGGCCTCTTCAACAAGTAACTCATAGGTTAAATATGTAACCTCAAGATTACATTCCAACTATGTCTGAACGGCGCTATCCCGGATCAATTTCCAACGGATTGCATCCAGCAGCGCCTCAAACGAGGCATCCACTATGTTCGCACTTACCCCCACGGTGGACCAGCGACGCCCCTGCCCGTCCTCAGAATCGATGATGACCCGTGTCACAGCTTCGGTGCCACCTTGGGTGATACGCACCTTGAAATCGACAAGGTGCATGTCTTCCAGCATCGCTGAATATTGCCCTAAATCTTTGGCCAATGCTTTGGACAATGCGTTCACCGGGCCACGATCACATCCATCCGCATCCATGCTTTCGCTGACGGATTGGCGTTTTTCGCCGTCGACTTTGACCACAACAACCGCCTCTGACAGGCTGACCATTTTGTCATATTTGTTTTTGCGCCGCTCTACGGTGACACGGTAACGCTTGACCTCAAACAGATCAGGCATCTGGCCCAAGGCATCACGGGCCAACAATTCAAAACTGGCCTGCGCGGTGTCATAAGAATAGCCCTGCGCCTCGCGTTCCTTGACGATATCAAGGATGCGGCCCAGCGCGGGATCACCTTTTTCAACGTCCAACCCCGCACTGGCCAAACGACGGCGCAGGTTTGATTGCCCGGCTTGGTTGGACATCGGAATAATCCGCGTGTTGCCCACCACCGCGGGGTCAATATGTTCGTAAGTGGATGGGTCTTTGAGGATCGCGCTGGCGTGCAGCCCGGCCTTGTGGGCAAAGGCGCTGGACCCCACAAAGGCCGCCTGTTTCATCGGCACACGGTTCAGGATTTCATCCAACATGCGACTGTTTCGGGTCAACCCTTGCAAGGCTTGCTCAGGCACTCCTGTTTCATAGCGGCTGGCGTAGGGTTCTTTCAACAGCAAGATCGGGATCAGAGTGGTCAGGTTCGCATTACCACAGCGTTCGCCAAGGCCATTCAGCGTCCCTTGGATTTGCCGCGCACCTGCATCCACAGCAGCCAAGGTACAGGCCACCGCGTTTTCGGTATCGTCATGGGTATGGATGCCCAGATGTGTGCCCGGAATACCCGATGCAATGACTTCAGCTGTAATGCGCCCCACTTCGGCGGGCAACGTGCCGCCATTGGTGTCACACAGCACAATCCAACGCGCGCCCGCGTCATAGGCGGCCTTGATGGTTTCGAGTGCATATTCAGGATTGGCCTTGAACCCGTCAAAGAAGTGTTCGGCATCAAACAAAGCTTCGCGTTTTTGCGCCACCAGATGCGCGATGGATTTCGCGATGTTGTCGGTGTTTTCGTCTAACGTGATGCCCAGCGCGGTTTTGACATGAAAATCATGGGTTTTACCGACAAGGCACACGGTTTTGGTATTGGCGTTTAGGACGGCTGCCAGCACATCATCGTTTTCAGCTGACATGCCTGCACGTTTTGTCATGCCAAACGCGGTCATTTTGGCGCGGGTTTTTGGGGCGGTGTCAAAAAACGCTGAATCCGTGGGGTTGGCACCGGGCCAGCCGCCTTCGATGTAATCCACGCCCAGCGCATCAAGGGCTGTGGCGATCCTGCATTTCTCATCCGTTGAGAATTGCACCCCTTGGGTCTGTTGCCCGTCCCGCAGGGTGGTGTCGTAAAGAGAAAGGCGTTCACGGGTCATGCGCAGGCTCCGAAGGTTGGTGCGTTTGGCGGCACCCTATGGGAAGTTGGCAAGACATGCGCCCCACACAATTGTTCGGGTCTGTGGTGTGTTTTGGTGAACAAACGCGACATCATAGTATGCGTGGTTCGCTTACTCGCCCCAACCACCCGTTCGTGCACTTCGCACGAACAGCGCCCAACCACCCCCATGGGTGGGCGCTTCGCTTCCCCCCGTGGTTGGGCGATGTTCTGGGTTGGGTTTGAGAAGTTCATTTGAGCGTTTCCAGTTTAGCTGCGTCAAAGTCTGGCCGAATACTTACGGCAGTTCCGTCTGGTGTATCCTTCAGATAAACACCTATCGCATCGAGCGCGTCTCGAATCTCATCCGACCTAAGGAAGTTCTTGTTTTTCTTTGCGTTCAGCCTTTCTTCTACCAAAAGATCGATCTTAGCCAAAACATCAGAGGGCGGCATATCATCGACTTGCTCGGTCCAATCTCCTAGTTCGTCAGTTAGTAGGCCCAACAGTGCCGCTGAACCTTTCAAAATACTCGCGCCGACTCCATCATTTTCTTCTGCTTTTTGAGCAAGCGAATGTAACCCCGCAATTGCGAGCGGTGTGTTCAAATCATCAGAGAGAGCCTGCTCGACCATCAAATGAGGTTCACTATTTCCTAAACCATCGACAATACTGCGCCACTTCCTCAGTGTCTTCTCCGCCTCGTCCCGCTTCTTCTCCGTCCAATCCATCGGCTTGCGGTAATGCGTAGACAGCATCACAAACCGTATCACCTCTCCCGGCACACCCTGATCCAACAAATCCCGCACGGTAAAGAAGTTACCCAACGACTTGGACATCTTCTTGCCCTCGACCTGCAACATCTCGTTGTGCAGCCAGACGTTTGCAAAATCGTGGCCTGCACATGTGCTCTGCGCGATCTCGTTTTCGTGGTGCGGGAACATTAGATCGTTCCCGCCCCCGTGAATATCAAAGCGCGATCCCAGCAGATAATGCGCCATGGCAGAACATTCGATGTGCCAACCCGGGCGTCCACGTCCCCATGGGCTGTCCCAACCGGGTGTGGCATCATCGGACGGTTTCCACAGGACAAAATCCATTGGGTCTTCTTTGTAGGGTGCCACCTCGACCCGTGCGCCTGCGATCATATCATCAACAGACCGCCCTGACAGCGCGCCATATTCCGTGTAAGACCGCACACGGAACATCACATGCCCCTCAGCCGCATAGGCGTGGTCCGATGCGATCAACTCCTCAATCATCGCAACCATCTGCGGGATGTATTGTGTCGCACGTGGCATGGCGCGTTGATTGTCATTGTCTTTGATCGACGGTTCCAGCGCCCCGACGGCAGCCATGTCATCCAGAAACCACTGCGTTGTCTCTGCTGTAATCTCACCGATCGAGCGCCCAGACTCAGCGGCCCGCGCGTTGATCTTGTCATCTACATCCGTGAAGTTACGGACATAGGTCACGTGATCCACACCATAGACATGGCGCAGCAAGCGATACAGCACATCAAACACAATCACCGGGCGCGCGTTGCCGATGTGCGCGCGGTCATACACAGTTGGACCACAGACATACATGCGCACATCATCGGGGTTGATGGGGGTAAAGACCTCTTTCTTACGGGTCTTGGTGTTGTGCAGCTTAATCGTCGTCATGGTCGTGTCCTCACGCAGGTGTGGCGCGGGGATGCCACATATCAGTCAGGATGGAAACGACATGAACACGCCCGCGAGAAATCTCAGCAGGTAATAATACAGCAGGTAATGCAGATCGATGTGTTCATAGGATGTGAGTAGCGCGAGGTGTGCAGCAGGGTCAAGGCATTTGTGCCGCGATGGGTGGCGGGTGAGATTGACGAATCAATCCACCTCTGCGCCCCTGCCCTTCAACATGAAGGGAGGCAGACCATGAAAGCATCACACCGCATAACCGAGCTTTTGGGCGGCGGATCAGATGGATGGGGCGTGTTCAACCGCGCACGCCAGATGATTGCCGATGGCATCCCTGTAACCGAACTGACCATTGGTGAACACGACATCCGCACCGCTGCGCCGATCTTGCAGGATATGCACCGCGCCGCGATGGCGGGGCACACGGGCTATGCCTCGGTTCCCGGTACAAACGCATTGCGCGACATCGTGGCGAAACGCGTGCAGACCCGCACAGGCGTGCCCACCACCCGCGCCAATGTGATGATCACACCCGGCGGGCAATCAGCGTTATTTTCCGCCCATGCCGCGGTCTGTGACCCCGGTGACACCGCGCTTTATCTTGATCCTTATTACGCCACCTACCCCGGCACCCTGCGCGGTGTCAGTGCCACGCCGTTGTGCATCCAGACGCGCGCGGAGGATGCGTTCCAGCCCCGCGCGGCTGATATTGCGGCCCATGCCAAGGGTGCAACATCCCTGCTGATCAACTCACCCAACAATCCAACGGGCGTGGTCTATTCTCGCGCCACGCTAGAAGGCATCGCGCAGGTCTGTATCGACAATGATATCTGGCTGATCTCTGACGAAGTCTATGACACGCAAATCTGGGAGGGCGAACACATCAGCCCGCGCGCCTTACCCGGTATGCTTGACCGCACGCTGGTTGTTGGGTCGATGTCCAAATCACACGCCATGACCGGATCGCGTTGCGGTTGGATCGTTGGGCCGGACCACATCATCAACGACCTGATCAATCTGGCCACCCACACAACATACGGTGTGCCGGGGTTCATTCAGGACGCCGCCGCCTTTGCCCTCAGCCAAGGTGAACCCTTGGAAGAAGAAATCGCCGCCCCGTTTCGCCGCCGCCGCGCCATCGCGAAAAACGTATTGGCGGGGCAAAACACTGTCGCTTTGGTCCCGGCCCAAGGGGCGATGTACCTCATGCTGGATCTGCGCAGCACAGGGTTGAGCGGCGAAGACTTTGCCAATGCTCTGCTGGATGCCCATCACATCGCGGTGATGCCCGGCGAAAGTTTCGGACAGGCCGCAGCGGGCCATGTGCGTGTTGCCATGACAATTGAAGACGGTGCATTTGAACAAGCCCTAAAGACGCTGTGTACATTTGCACAGAGCATCGCAAGCAAAGCCAACTGACAAAATGAACATAACCGATTAGACTACCTGCCATTGCTATGGAGGTATTTTATGCGGCACGTTTATCTTGCTTTGGTCTTATTGGTCTGGCCGATCTTTGCATCAGCCCAGACCTATCCCGATTATATGTCACTCAGCGTCAATGATTTCGCCAATATTCTTGACGAAAGGGACCAAACCCAAATCACCGCGCAACTGGATCAGTTGCGCGAAGAAACAGGCGTTGAACTGGTGCTGGTGACACTACCGCGCCTAAATGACTATGCAGATGGTGCCAGTATGGAAAAATACGCCACCAACTTGTTCAACACTTGGAGCATTGGCGATAAAACCCGCAATGACGGCATCATGGTGCTGGTCCTGCCCAATGACCGCCGGATGCGGCTTGAACTTGGGGCAGGATACCCCAAAGCGTGGGATGCTGTCGCCCAGGATGTTATTGATTACGGGTTCCTGCCGGATTTTCGTGAAGATGACTACCCAAAAGGCATCAAGACCGGGATCACCACCACCATAGAAAAGATCGCGCTCCCCTTTGCCGCAAACGCCGAACCCCCAAAGAGTGAGGGCAAGGATGGATCATGGTTGCTTGTTCTATTGGTGCCGCTCCTTGCTTACCCGTTTCGGCGTGCCCTTACGGATAAACTCGCGCGCTTTAAAACCTGTCCGTCCTGCGGCAAAAGGGGGGGCTTGCGGGCCAGCAGCACCACGAAACGCCAAGCGACAACCTCAACAACCGGATTGGGGGAACGGCACGTTTACTGCACCTACTGTGATCATTCTGAGCGTTCAGATTATACCATATCAAAGCGCTCAAAGAGCAGCTCAAACTCATTTGGCGGAGGTCGGTCCAGCGGGGGCGGTGCATCGGGCAAATGGTGAAGTTGCAAAGCAATGGCCTGCGCTATTTGCACCGATCTAACGCAAAACCGGGATCCCCAGGGACCCCGGTTTTTTTATTTTGTACGTGCTGGGTTCCCTAGAACCGCAACGACCCACGGATACTAATCGTGGTTGCGTCAATGTCATTGCCTGCGACACCGCCAACGTCATCAAAGCGGTGCTCAAGGATTTCAGCCCCGATCAAATAACGGTCTGTGACCTGATACGCGACGCCTAATCCGACAAACGGCCCGGTTTCATCACCAACTGATGTATCCGCACGTGCAGCGCCAGCGGTCGCATAAACCAAAGTGCGGCCCAGATCATACCCGCCGCGAATTTTTGCGCGCGCCACTGAATCGATTGATGCAGCACCTCCGCCAAGGCTGATGTCGGTTTTGTCGTAATCCAATTCTCCACCCAGCACGAACTGGCCAAAGTCATAGTCATAGCCTGCATGGAAACCATAAGATGTGTCGTCACCGTCCAGCGCACCTGTGGCGCTATCTGCATCCGCATGGCCAAGTTGCAAACCGGTATAGAAACCTGTCCAATCTCCACCGATATTTACAGGCGCTGGGGTAAACACTGGTGGTGCAACGGATTGCTCTACTGGTGTTTCTTCAATCGTTCCGGCCAAGGCCATGCTGCCCAGTGCAGATGTCACTGCGGCGATCGTGATCATTCTAAGAGTACGTGTCATAGCTCGCTCCTTTGTTGCGCTGTCGATCCGCATCCTTTGCGGGCTCGGTCAGTCAAACCATGAAATAGACCCGCCATGTGGGAATTGCCCATCACGCGATTGCGATGGGCAAAATGCTGCAATTTGGCAGGAAAAGGTCGGCCAAAACCTGCCCCTGACATAAAACGTGAGCGGTTTTGAGGGACGCAAATGTAATGTCGCAAACAAGATAGCCGTCGCAAACAGAACAGCATGCAACCTCTCAGTCTCGCAGCATACCGTTATGAGGGAGAACGGTAGTGACGTCTGACATCTGCATATTCTTGCGCGTATCGCGCACAATAGGCGCAGACCGGGGCCGTGCCGCGCGTGGTGCGCCGCAATACGTGAACTAACGCCGTTTTTTTACTCTGTTTATTCCCGGAACCACGCCATGACTGATCAAACTCCTCTCCGCTCTGGTGGCCGCGCTGCGCGCCGCGCCGCACGTGCAGCCCCCTTGGCTGACCATCTACGTCCCGTGCGCCCCGGCATGTCGGGAGGCACCTATAAACCGCTGAGTGACGCAGATGTGCTGCGTATTCACACAGCTGCACTTGATGCACTGGAACAAATTGGTCTGGCCGACGCCCCCGCGTCTGGCGTTGCTTACCTGACAGGGGCTGGGGCAATCTTGGGTGATGATGGCCGCATCCGGTTTCCCCGCGCACTTGTTGAAGACACAATCGCCAAGGCCAACCGTAGTGTGACCCTCTGTGCGCGTGACCCCGCGCTTGACTTGGAACTGTCCGGGCACCGCGTCCATTACGGAACCGCAGGCGCTGCGGTGCATATGGTGGATGCGCTGGGGCGCAATTACCGTGAATCCACCATTCAGGATTTGCACGATGCCGCCCACATTTGTGATGAACTCGACAACATTCATTTTGTGCAACGCCCCATGGTGGCACGCGACATCCCCGACACCACGGAATCTGAATATAACGCGGTCTATGCCTGCATGGCGGGCACGACAAAACACGTCGGCATCTCATTTTCCGAAGCCTCGATTGTCGCCCCTGCCCTGGAAATGCTGCATATGATTGCAGGTGGCGAGGACAAATGGCGCGAGCGCCCCTTTATGAGCAATTCCAACTGCTTTGTCGTTCCCCCCATGAAGTTCGCCACCGAATCCTGTGAAGTAATGGAGGCCTGTATCAAAGGCGGCATACCCGTGTTGTTGCTGTCTGCCGGAATGGCCGGGGCAACCGCGCCGTCAACCGTTGCAGGTGCAATTGTACAGGCCACAGCGGAGTGTCTGGCCGGGTTGGTATACGTCAATGCCGTGAAACCCGGTGCGCCCGCAATATTTGGCACTTGGCCCTTTGGCTTGGATTTACGCAGTGGCGCGATGACAGGTGGTTCCGGCGAACAGGCATTACTAACCGCAGGCTGTGCACAGATGCACAAATTCTACGGCCTGCCCGGTGGCGCGGCGGCTGGAATTGCCGACAGCAAACTACCTGACATGCAGGCCGGCTGGGAACAGATGTGTTCAAACGTCATGGCGGGCCTGTCTGGATTGAACATGGTCTACGAGGCGGCAGGGATGCACGCGTCGCTACTGGGGTTTTGCCATGAATCACTGATCTTGGGCGACGATCTGATTGGTCAGGCACTGCGCTGTGTGCGCGGTATCGAAGTGACCGATGACACGCTGGCCCTCGAAGAAATCCGACAGGTCTGCCTTGGCGGGCCCGGGCATTACCTTGGCACCGATCAAACGCTCAGCCGGATGGAAGCTGATCATGTCTATCCGAAACTTGGTAACCGCATGTCCCCCAAAGAATGGGCCGAGAACGGTAAACCGGACCTGATCGAAAACGCCACCGCGCGCAAAGAACAGATCCTCGCAGAACGCTCAAAAGCGCGCTTTGATCCAGCATTGGACGCCGCAATCCGCGCAAAATTCAACATTTACTTGCCAGCGTAAGACATTGAAGAACAAAGAGGCCCGGCTATCTGGGGATGCCGGGCCTCTCTTAGACATGTCTGGCGGCTATGAAGCTGCCGCGCCACCAAAACACGCCTGTCTCTTAGCCCTCAGAAGGTGCCACGGGCATCACACCGGCTTCGGTCGCGGCCTGTACCTCGGCGTCATCAAGCGCACCATCTGCGTTCAGATCCATTGCTGAAAACTGCTCGGCTGTGACGTCTGGATAAACCGCCTGCACTTCTGTGACGCTGAGCAAGCCATCGCCATTGGCGTCAACTTCTGCGGCCCCGGCACCCATGGCAAAAGCAGGCATGCAAAGCGCAGACAGGGCAATCGCGGCAAGTTTGTTCAATCGGGTCATCGTAATACTCCCTTTCAGGGTTGTTGATGTATGAAGGTGTTTTTGTGCCTTCACATAGACAGACGGGTCAGAACGGCTTTGCGTCCCGTTGTGCCGCCTGGCTACGGACCACGCGCGGCCCCTTGCCGATACACCTCATAAGCTTGGGCAAAGCCCCGCCCAAAAAGGCCCTCAAGACGTCATAGGCGAAAACACCCTCACTGGTTGTGCGCCTGTTTTCCGGCATGATGGCGTAAAAACCAAAGAGGCACCCACAATGAGCCACACAACGCCAGTGACCCCAGCAGACCCCCTAAGTGATATCCTGCCCCGCTTGCGGGCGCGGGCACGGCGGTTAAGCCGTTCGGCTGAGGAGGCTGAAGATTTAACCCAAGAAACCGCGCTGAGATTGCTCTTAGCGCTGCGCAGGGATGCCGAGATCGCGGCCCCAGACCGCTATGCAATGATCACCCTGCATAATCTGGCCCGCAGCCGGTGGCGCGCACGGCGAGAAACCGAAGAATTGTCTGACGATATGGCCCAAACTGCACCCGCAGCCCCTGCCCGTCTGGCCTGTACCGAAGTACGCGCGGCCATTGCCCGACTGCCCCCAGATCAAGCCGCATTGATGGAATTGGTCGTGGCAGGTGAAAGCAGCCCACAGATATTGGCGGATCAAAACGGCGTCCCCGTCGGCACCGTCATGTCGCGGCTGGCGCGCGCACGGGTACGCCTGCGCGCAGAGATGGGTTTGGAGGGACAGGCATCCGTTATGGAGTTACTTTGAGAGTGTCGTGCAGATGGGGGCGCTGCCCCCTTACCCCCCGGGAATATTTAAGGCCTTATGTATCAAACGCACCAAGCGGGGTGTGAGGGGTGATTGAGGTTTTAGTCCTGTTGCTGATTGAGTCTTTGATGATTGATTCTAATTCGATCAACAATCCCCATCTGGAATTGGACGGATTTACGATCTGGTCCAGAAACGCTGCCATAGAACGTGAGACTACAACTGATGTCTGTAGATCCTTCAAACACATCCAAAAAAGTAGCCCTGAAATCGCAATAGATTTTGCAGACCGTGCTTTCTGCTTTCGATATCTTTGAGAGGTTAATATTGGATTCACTATCAGCCGAGAACGAAAGAATCCTATAGCGCCCTTGCGGAATCGCTATGTTAGCATCATCCAAAAAAATATCTGGCCCATCAATAGTATAATGATTATCGACTTCTACCCTAACATTATCGATAAAAGCTGTTTTGACCCATGCGCGCGTCACGCTGAGCCTCCCCCTTTGCAGTGGTCCGCCCCTATAGTTAGGAAAGCGGAGGACCAAGAATGGCGATTAAGAGACCCAAGCCCGAAGAGATTGTCGTGAAGTTGCGGCAGGTTGAAGTTCTGATGGG
>JBARCK010000041.1:0-3603 GCA_049794015.1 Sulfitobacter sp.
GACGATTTGGTAGTCGTCAGACCCCGCAAAGCACACCCCACCGCCCTATCCCCTTCAATCAGAATACCTGATTGGGCAGATGAAAAAGGCCGCGAAATTGCGCGTGCAAAGGGCTGGGATTACCATGTTCTACAAAGTAAATGGTTGGCATATGCCAATGAAGAAGCCGCCAATGGAAATGCTCCAAAAAATGCGGGTGCGGCCTTTGTCGGCTATTGTACGAAACAGGAAAAACTTCGCTAAGCTGGGCGCCTAGATTTCTCCTACCCCTTCAGCAACCCAAAAAACCGTCTGGGCGGCTCTGCCGTATGTTGCGGGCGTTGGTCCGTGATTGCCGCCAGTGCCTGCCTGTGATCGGCGCTCTGGCGTTCGATCTGCCCGCGCAAACTCTCGATCTGCTCGCTTGCCTGTTCCCTTTCACGCTCTCGTTCAAGGTTGGCATCCTCGATCTTCTCACGAAGCATCTTAACTTCGACTTCCAAAGCACTGTTTTGGTTGTTTTTTGATGGTTCTGCATGAGAGGTAGGCTTCGGTTCTGTGTATTCGGTAGAACCAGTTCTAGGGAACACCCTAAAAAGTTCCGATGTTTCGATTTCCCAATGCCCTTTTTCGTTCTTTTCTGCGCTCATACGCTTTGAATTCAAGGCTTGCAGGAGTGTAGACTTAGCAACTCTCGCCTCTTTAGCCGCCTTGTTCAGAGATAGTTTTGCCATATTTTTTCCTGCTTATTATCGGTGGTCGGGTTCGGTTCTGTATGTTCGGTAGAACCAGTTTACATGAAAACCACCCCAGCAGGGAAGGGCAGGGCCAAAAAGGTTCAAAATCCTTCAACAACCGCTTTGATTTTGAACGGGGTTTGTGGTGGAGGAAAAACGAGGCAGGGGGCCTGCGCTCCACAAAGGAGGGTTTTTGGAGCGGCTCTGCGGACTTAGTTACCGTTCTGCAGCGAACAAAAAAGGCAGGGAACGACTATGCCAAACCAAGCATGGTTGGCAGCACTTTCATCTCGTGGAATTTGTGCGCACCAAAAAGATTGTCCTTTGGATCAACTTCATTTGAAAGATAAGCCAAACAAGTCATTTCAGCATTTGCTGCTGCTTCAAACCCACTAGCACTATCCTCGACAACGACACATTCATCTGGTCGGACATCGTGGACCTTTGCAGCATGCAAAAACACGTCTGGGGCAGGTTTACTAAGGCCTACATCGTATGCTGAAAACATCTTTCCTTCAAACCAAGGAAGCATCTTGGTTCGCTCAAGCGTAACTTCCATCTTTGCCATTAAGCCATTGGACGCAACGCAGAATGGTACTTCTGCATTGATCAATTTGCGAAGAACATCTCGTACACCATTCACTGCAGTGACTTCATTTTTCAGCGCATCCAAAGCCTGCTCATAGAAACCGACCGACCAATCCTTAGGTATTCTCAAGCCTTCGCCTGTCAGATAATGTTCAACATCGTGTCTACTTTTACCTGTGAACAAATTGCAGCATTTTGAGAACGATAGCTTGGCACCACACGACTGTAAAAACTCATGAAGAACGCGATTAAATATCGGTTCAGAATTCACAAGAACCCCATCACAATCGAAAATTACAAGCTTTGGCGGGATATCCAAATTCAACATTCAACGCCCATTCTGTATCCCGTCCTATGGCCTATGCTTGCCTCAGTGAGGTTTATGATCTGGCCTTGGGAATGTCTAGGAAGGGCGGTGAGCCGACATTAACTACCTGCTCCAAAAACCACCGATTTAGAACGATCCTAAAGGTCTGTTCAGCGGACTTTGTTGCCGTTGCGATTGCAGCTTCAGATGCAAAATACTATGAATTTAGGATGATCCAGCAGTTCACAATTCAGAAACTTATTGATGTTCCGCACCTTGCAAATGAATGCAGTCAGTGGCTATTCGAGGAATGGGGCCATCGAAAGAAATCGACGCTCAGCGAGACGCAAGAACGGTTTCGTTCCCGGTTGACAAGAGACGGACCACCCATTGCGTTTGTAGCGACAGATGGCCAACAGGCGGTTGGCACAATTAGCTTAATTGAAAAAGAAGATGAATCGGATGAAGTCGGTCCATGGATCGCAAGCCTATTCGTTCCCGAAAATTTTAGAGGTCGAGGGATAGCTCGCAGCCTTCTAGAAGTGGCAGAAAATCACGCCGTTCGACTCCAGACTAGTTCAGTCTGGCTTTCTGCTTCGACGCCAGAAATGTATGCTGCCGCTGGTTACAAAACTACGGAACTAACAAAGAATGGCGAGCCAGTGATGGTGAAAGCACTTAGGTAAGGTCGGCAGTGCGGACTTTACTTCTCTAGCAGCTCGGTGATGAAACCAGTCTTGCCGGGCGCATAATCTCCCCTTGCGCCCCCTAGCAAGCTAACCTTGAGTTGTGCGTATTCTTCACGTGCTTGCGGATCTCGGCGGAGAGCATCACGGAAAGCTATTTGCTTCGCCATCCTTTCATCGTCCGGCCCGTAAAGGTGCAAATTATGGGTCCGCACACCTGCACCATCTTCTAAAATGAAGTGCCTCCCACTCCGCTCGCCTCTGTCAATATAGCTAAGAGAAATGAGAGCATCTGTGACTTGCGGTTCATCATTCGACGGCACACAGAGCGCAATGTCTAAGACTGGTTTTGCTGCTAGTCCTTCGACGGAGGTGCTCCCGATATGGTGAATCTGAACGCTTACATTGGATGAGAGGGCCTGCCTAATCCGCGCCGCCTCTTGTTCGTAAAGGTCAGACCAGTCACTCTGATGTGGCATCAGCCTCAAAGTTCCGTCGCGCAGTCCAAGTGGCTTCTCGCGGGCCTCGTCGCTCATATTGATTCCTCCCAGATGTTATGACTGAAAGTGTAGCACAAAAACGGGAATTACGAGAGTTATCAAAGGGTTCGTTGCGGGTATTTATAGCGCTCCAAAAACCACCCAAACTGTGAGTTTTCCCACAGTCTGGACCTTCTGTTGAACAATACTGAAGGTCGCAGTGCGGGACTTTGCTGCCCTCCAACATTGCAGCTAAAGTGAGGGGAAAAGAGAGGGGCTTCGAGGGCATGGATCAAGATACGCATGAGGAATTGAAGGCCTTAGAGGAAAGCCTCTGGCGGGCCGAAACCAGATTTGATGATGCTCTGATGGATAAGGTCTTTGCTGAAGACTTCTGCGAGTTTGGGCGATCCGGCAGAATTTATCAGCGCCATGAAATGCTGCTTGGTCAGGGAGATAAAGGCGTAATCGAAGCAACATTACCGCTGTGCGATTTTCGTGTCCGCGCCTTGTCTGAGAACATCGTGCAGGTGATGTATGTCAGTAAAGTCCAGTATGGCTCGAAAACTGAAACAGGCAACCGATCCTCAATCTGGAGGCGAGACGCTACTGGATGGAGGCTTTGCTTTCATCAAGGCACGCCGACCAACTAGGGCCAGCCGTGACGTCCCTTTGCCGTTAGCCGCGCTGGCATACCCTCACCGCTCAATCCCATGCCCCCGGTCGCGATGGGCTTCCCGCTCAATCTCCTGCTGGCGCTCCAGCTCTTTCACCCGCTCCTGTTCGCGCGCGACCTCCTGCGCCTGATGCCGTTCCTCGGCCTCACG
>JBARCK010000042.1:0-10028 GCA_049794015.1 Sulfitobacter sp.
CCCGAACCATGGCCGATTTCCCCACAAGTTTTGACAAAGAAGGCCTGTTGAAATGCGCCCGAGGCGAGCTGTTTGGTGAGGGCAACGCGCAACTGCCCGCCCCACCGATGCTGATGATGGACCGCATCACCGATGTGTCCGGCGACGGCGGTGCGCATGGCAAGGGCCATATCACCGCTGAATTCGACATCACGCCAGACCTGTGGTTTTTCGACTGCCATTTCCCGGGCAACCCCATCATGCCCGGCTGCCTTGGCCTTGACGGCCTGTGGCAACTCACCGGTTTCAACCTCGGCTGGCGCGGTTGGCAGGGGCGCGGATATGCGCTGGGTGTGGGTGAAGTGAAGCTGAAAGGCATGGTGCGTCCAGACCGTAAAATGCTGACCTACAAGATCGATTTCACCAAGGCGATCCAGACACGGCGCCTGACCATGGGTGTGGCCGACGGCATCGTCGAGGCAGACGGTGAGGTAATCTATGAGGTTAAGGACATGAAGGTGGCGCTAAGCGAAAGCTGAGGAAAGACTGACTTTGTTAAGACTGGTATTTTTCATAGTCCTAACGATCAGCGTTTCTGCCTGCGCGCCACGCGGCAGCCTTGAATACGGCATGTCCGTTCCAAGCAGCCACCCAAAGGATATCTGGGTGGCAAGCTTTCGGCCAACTGAACGTCCAGCAGAGGGGCAAAGAACGCCACCTCGCCCCGCCAGAATGTCGTTTCAAAAAACCATTGTATCTGTGCCGCAGGCCCATCAATCTGGCCAAATTGAATGGCCGAAAGGCAAACCAGATGCAGCCACTGATTTCGTAACGCTGTCCAATCAGCCTTACGCCGACATGCCCACTTTTGTGTCGCAGATCGCAAAACACGACCAAAACAACACCCAAGAGACCATGTTGTTCGTCCATGGCTTTAACGTCCGCCACGCCGAGGCCGTCTATCAGCTTGCCCAGATCAGCCACGATTTCGAAATTCCATCACAGACAGTGCTCTTTTCATGGCCGTCCGCAGGGGTGCCAGCGGGATACCTTTATGACCGGGACAGTATTCTGATTGCACGGGACCAACTCGAAAATGTGATCCGCGCGCTGACCCGTCAATCTGGCCGCAAGGTGACATTGTTGGGCCATTCCATGGGCAATCTATTAATCATGGAGACCTTACGCCAAATTGAGATCGGCGGTGATTTCGATGTTGAGAAAAAGATCGGTGCCCTGATCATGATTTCACCCGACATCGACGGCGAGCTGTTTTACACACAAGCGTCGCGCTTGAAGCAATTGCCACAGCCCGCAATCATCATAGCCGCGCGACAGGACAAGGCGCTGCGGCTTTCGGCATTGTTGACCGGGCGCACCAATCGCCTTGGTTCGCAGACAGACCGATCAAGCGTGCGTGATCTGCCGTTTACCGTCATTGATGCCACCGACCTTGGCGGTCGAGGGCCCAATCATGACATCGCGTTGACCTCACCCGCGGCCATTTCAGTACTTAAAAACCTTGATCAGCGGCTTTTGCCTGGCGAAAACCAGTTGCCCCCACTTATTGATCTGGGTGGGTTGGTCAGAAATGCAAAGCCGCTTCTTGGCGAAGCAAGATGATAGGTTTGGACTGCCAAGCTGCGCAGTATAACAGGTTGCGCCCCGACGCCCTGCTGTCCTAAACAGAAACGAGAACATCAAAGGAGTGCCGCTTATGCGCCGCGTCGGACCAGAGGTTTGCTCATGAAAAGAGTAGTCGTCACAGGGTTGGGCATAGTCTCATCCATCGGAAACAACGCAGACGAGGTTTTGACCTCTCTCAAGGCGGGCACCAGCGGGATTGTGGCCAGCGAAGAAATGGCCGAGCATGGCTTTCGCAGTCGTGTGGCAGGAACGCTGAAAATCAATGTTGCCGACCATATCGACAAACGCGCCTTGCGCTTCATGGGGCCGGGTGCGGCTTATGCCTATATCGCGATGGGTCAGGCAATTGCGGATGCCGGACTGGATGAAGCAACCGTTAGCAATCCACGCACGGGATTGGTCGCGGGGTCCGGTGGGCCGTCAACCAGCGCGATGTTCACCGCTCATAACGTGGTTAAGGATACAGGCGCGACCAAACGCATTGGGCCGTTTGCAGTGCCAAAGTGTATGTCCTCTACGGTCAGCGCTAACCTGAGCACGGCCTATAAAATCAAAGGCATCAACTATTCGATCACGTCCGCCTGTTCGACCTCCCTGCATTGCATCGGCAACGCAGCAGAACAGATCATGATGGGCAAACAAGACGTGATGTTTGCGGGTGGCGGCGAAGAACTTGATTGGACATTGTCCTGCTTGTTCGACGCCATGGGCGCAATGAGCAGCAAATATAACGACGCGCCAGAAACGGCCAGCCGTGCCTTTGATGCAGACCGGGATGGCTTTGTGATTTCAGGTGGCGGCGGAATTGTCGTGCTGGAAGACCTTGACCACGCCTTGGCGCGCGGTGCCAAAATCTACGCCGAAGTCACCGGATACGCGGCCACATCTGACGGCCACGACATGGTTGCCCCTTCCGGTGAGGGTGGCGAACGTGCGATGCGTCTGGCGCTCCAAACTCTGCCCGAAGGTCGCAAAGTTGGCTATATTAATGCGCACGGCACTTCGACGCCTGTTGGTGACATTGGTGAAATCGAAGCCGTCCGCCGCGTCTTTGGTCAAGGCAGCACGCCGCCTGTCAGTTCAACAAAATCCATGACGGGCCATGCTCAAGGGGCCGCTGGTGCACTTGAAGCAATCTTTAGCTTGCTGATGCTCGACAACGATTTCATTACCAAATCCATCAACGTGCAAAACCTTGATCCAGCGCTGGACGCGAGTGAGATTGCATTGGAACGCGTCGACAACGCGGGCCTTGATAGCATCATGACCAATTCATTTGGTTTTGGCGGCACAAACGGGTCGATGATCCTGTCGAAATATCTGGGCTAAGGGGTACACATGTCTGATCTACTCAAAGGGAAGCGTGGCCTCATTATGGGGGTCGCGAATGAACGTTCTATCGCGTGGGGTATTGCCAAGGCAATGGCTGGCGCAGGTGCGGAACTTGCGTTCACCTATCAGGGCGAGGCGTTTGGTTCACGTCTTGCGCCCCTCGCGGCGTCCGTTGGCTCCGACTTTATGGTGGATGTTGACGTGACTGATGATGCGTCTTTGGACACTGCCTTTGAGCAATTAGGCGCACGCTGGCCAACCATTGATTTTGTCGTTCACGCGATTGCCTTTTCCGACAAATCCGAATTGACGGGACGGTTCCTGAACACCTCGCGGGCCAATTTCAAACACTCGATGGATATTTCGGCCTACAGCTTTATCGAAGTCGCCCGCCGCGCGCATCCCCTGATGGTCGAGAACGGCGGCACGTTAATGACGCTGACCTATCAAGGCTCAAACCGCGTTGTGCCAAATTATAACGTCATGGGCGTAGCCAAGGCTGCTTTGGAATCTGCGACCCGCTATCTTGCCAATGACCTTGGCCCCGAAGGCATCCGCGTGAACGCAATTTCGCCCGGACCGATGAAAACCCTTGCAGGGGCGGCAATCGGTGGCGCACGCAAGACGTATAAGCACGCGGATCAAAACGCACCTTTGCGGTCCAACGCGACACTAGAGGCGGTGGGTGGGACTGCCGTCTATCTGGCCTCAGATGCGGGTGCTTGCACCACTGGCGAGATCATTCGCGTTGACGGTGGGTTCCACGTGTTGGGTATGCCTCAGCAGGAATATTTGTAAGGGGCTTACCAATAACCTTCGCAGGCGACTGAGCCGACCCCCATTGTACCAAGGACAAAAAACCATACCAAATATGGTATGACAAAGTAGGCCGCCACATAGGTTGAGCCCGCGCTGAACAGGCCGTAGCAAAATGACAATAGCGTACGGCGGACCGCAAACACAAAAATCGCAATAATCAGTACCATGAATGCGAGGATTGCGGCCCAATGTTCAGCGATGTTTTGCGCGCAATGAGCGAGGTCATCCATATTGTTGGCATTTGTCCTGTCTATCCCTGATAGCGGTATCGAAACTTACGATGGCATAAATCGGGCCAGATTAGGACGAATCCAAGTTACCGCAGCGGCGGCGTCTGCCACAGCCACACTTTCATCCCACCATGCGCCACAGGAGGTCCCAATGGTTTCCAAGGCAATCCTGTGGCCTTGGCCAAGGGTGGCTCTGATGTCACCAACCCCACACGCCAGCCTTTGAAGCGTTCAAGCAACGTCTGACCCAGCGTGCCATAGAGTGGGTAGAGCAGTTTCTTATTGCCGATCCGCCCTCCATAAGGCGGGTTCACAATAACTAGACCGGGCGGACCATCAGGCGGCGCAACTTCACCCGCGCCGTGGCACGCGAATGTGATCGCACCCCCGACCCCTGCCCGTTCGGCATTGGCCGTGCTCATGCGGATCGCACCTGCGTCACGGTCCGACCCGAAAAAGCGCGGTGTCAGATCAACAGGCGCGTCCCGGCGCATTGCCTCAAACGCCACCTCATCAAAACTTGCCAATTGCTGAAACGCAAATGCACGTGAACGACCCGCTTGCAGACCCGCTGCAATCTCTGCCGCCTCAATCAAAAACGTACCGGACCCACACATCGGGTCAACAACAGGCTCAACCCCATCATAGCCACATTGACGCAAGAACATCGCCGCCAGATTCTCACGCATTGGCGCTTTGCCAACCGCTTCTTTGTGGCCGCGTTTGTGCAGCGCCTCGCCGCTGGTATCGATGCTGATCATCACCTGATTGTCATTGATACGCACCTTCAGGACCATTTCCGCCTCGGCTGAAACGGTGATCCCATGGCTTTCCACCAATGCCTTTACGATGCGTTCGCTTGCAGCCCCTGCGTGATAGATTTTCGATGCCTTGCAGGTCACTTGTACTTTTACAGGCACATCACTGCGCAACACATCGCCCCAAGGAAATTTGCGACTGCGTTTATCCAACTGCGCCAAATGGAACGCCATAAACGATCCAACACGCGCCAGCACCCGCGCAGCACCGCGCAATTCCAGATTTGCGCGCCACACATCGGGCCACCCCCCCTGAATGGTCACACCACCGGGCACGGCCAGCGGATCGACAAAGCCCTTTTCTTGCGCCTCAGCACATAAATACGGCTCTAAACCCGGCGCGCAGACAAGGAAGATTTCGAATGTTTGAGTATTATCCATGGCGCGTGCATAGCGGGAACACGATAGACCTGCGAGGGCGAACCGGGTTTTTACCAATGGATAGCTAGGAATTTCAACATTCACCCAAAGCAGTGACACTTTTAGCGGGAAATCTTGTGTTTGACACGTCCCTGCCCCGCATTTGCCTGTTTTGGGCGCAACACACCTTGTATGAACTTAACCGAAACATACCACTCCGAAGACATGCATGCGCGTTGGTCTCATGCACGTCGATACGTAATCATGACGCGCGCAGTCAGCATCATCTTGCTGTTGACGAGTGGGATAATGATGCACACCGCGTTGATGAAAACCGGTGGCGATGTGTTGAGCACATTCAATCAATCATCGACAATAGATATTCGGTAAGACGATGACCCTGCTGAAACCAAGAGGTCGTCATAGTGACGACAATGTGCAAGCTGCGCTAAATCAGATTAGCCTGTCAGAAATCTACCGCCATGAAGTCTTGCAATCACGACGAGACAGGTCGCGGCGGGCGTTTTTCTGGGCACGCGTCATGGGATTGGTGTTGATGGTGACCATCGGCGCGACCTTGCGATCAGAACCTGAATTGCGCAGTGCAATTGCGCGCGCGGGAATGGATGCCATTGTCGCAGCTTCGGGATCTACGCAACCGACGCAGACAGCAGCGCTTGCACCGGACAATTCTACATTGCCCAAAAGCCGCGTTAAGGTGAACCGTTTTGGCAGCCCTGCCGCCACGCCGGATCAACAGTTAGATACACAAGCATTGGCGCAGCAATTGGGCCGCGCAATGGCGGCCCAAAATCTATCTAACTAAGCAGTCAACGTTTAGTCGATTTTCACTAACTCAATATCAAATTGCAAATCTTTGCCTGCCAGCGGGTGATTGGCGTCCAGCGTCACGGTCGCCTCGTCAACTTCAACAACCATCACAGGCATGGCTTGCCCATCAGGTGTTTGCATTTGCAACTGTGTGCCAATCTCCAGCGGAATATCTGCTGGGATGCCTTCACGCGGAACCGCTTGGCGCATGTCTGGGTTCAACGGGCCATATGCATCGGCGCAATCAATCTTGACCACCTTCTTGTCGCCCACCGCCATACCGGGCAACGCGACATCAAGGCCGGGAATAATCTGGCCAGACCCAACTTCGAACTCCAGCGGGTCGCGCCCGTCAGAACTGTCGAATGTCGTGCCATCCAGCAAGGTGCCGGTGTAGTGAATTGCAACTTTATCGCCTGATTTGACTTCAGCCATGAAAAACTCCTGAAATGTTGGGGAATAGGGGTAGAGGCCACGTATCTGCGCGGGTGCTCCAAATTCTGGCGTAATCTGTCAGGACATGTCCCAAGAGTAAACCCCCGCGATCACAGGCTGACCTCTTGCAATTCCGACACTTTCCGCACCACTCTAGGGGCACCCGCAACAGGAGACTTCAATGCCCATCACAACCTGTGTTTTTGACGCGTATGGCACCTTGTTTGATGTGGCAGCCGCCGCGCGACAAGCTGCATCAGAGCCCGAATTTTCGTCCATAAAAGACACATGGCCGCAATTGGCAGAGCACTGGCGCCTCAAGCAGTTGCAATATTCATGGCTGCGCGCCGTGACCAAAGCCCACACAGATTTTTGGACCGTCACGCAAGAAGGTCTGGATTGGGCGCTCGAAAAAACGGGGCATGATGGGGATGCGGCGCTGCGCGAACGTCTACTGGCGCTGTATTGGGAATTGCAGGCCTATCCAGAGGTGCCTGCAATGCTGGCCGCGTTGAAAGCCGCCAATTTAAATACCGCGATCCTGTCAAACGGATCACCGCAAATGTTGGAAGGTGCGGTGCAATCGGCAGGGATCACAGATGTGCTTGATATATCTTTATCCGTGGAAAGCGTTGGCATCTTTAAACCTGATGCTTCTGTTTATGATCTGGTTGGTGGACATTTTGATTGCGCTAAAGACGAGGTATTGTTTGTGTCCTCAAATGGTTGGGACGCCGCAGCTGCAACTGGATACGGGTTTCAAACTGCATGGGTGAACCGCAGCGGTGAACCGATGGATCGATTGCCGTGGAAACCCGTGCATGTCTTGCATGATCTCAGCGGAATTCCCGCACTGGCAGGTGTGTGATGGCACATTTCCAAACCTCTGACGGGCTATCGCTTTATTATACTGACGAGGGCAAAGGTCTGCCGATCCTATGCCTTGCGGGTCTGACCCGGACCACGGCGGACTTTGATTACGTCACCCCGCATTTGTCAGAACACCGATTGATCAAGCTTGATTATCGCGGGCGCGGAAAGTCAGATTTTGACAGTGACTGGAAAAACTACACCCTGCCTGTCGAATGTCGTGATGTGTTGGAACTGCTGGCGCATCTTGACCTTGAAAAGGTTGCGATCCTTGGCACCTCGCGCGGGGGTCTGAATGCGATGGGGTTGGCGATGGGAGCACGTGATCGTCTACTTGGTGTCGCGCTCAATGACATTGGCCCTTATATTGACCCAACGGGCCTCGATTTCATCATGGGGTATCTGGGGCGCAATCCAGCTGCCAAAACCTATGCCGAAGCCGCCGCCGCCATGCCACGGGTATTCCCGGAATTTGACGGGGTGCCAGACAGCCGCTGGATGGAAGAAGCCGTAAAACATTATTCCGAAACCGACGATGGCCTCAAAATCACATACGACCCACATTTGCGGGACGCGGTAGAAGCCGCAGGCGCACAGGCGGCCCCTGATCTTTGGCCGTTCTTTGATGCGATGGCCGGGATGCCGTTGTGCTGTATCCGTGGCGCAAATTCAAACTTGCTAAGCGACAAAACCCTCTCAGAAATGCAAAGCCGCCGTCCTGATATGATCACCGCCGTCGTGCCCGGCCGCGGCCACATTCCGTTTCTGGATGAACCAGAGGCTGTGACCGCCTTACACACATGGATAGGACAGATGACATGAACATCGACATGATCCGGGCTGCAAATCAGCGCCTTGAAGGCCATGTGCGGCGCACGCCCTTGCTGAATTCGCCGTTTATAGACGAGATCGCGGGGCGACGTGTCTGGGTCAAGCCAGAATGTCTGCAACACACAGGTAGTTTTAAGTTTCGCGGCGGATGGGCGGCCTTGTCGGCCATGGACACTGACACACGTGCGAAAGGTGTGATCGCCTTTTCCAGCGGCAACCATGCCCAAGGGGTCGCATTGGCTGCCAAACTGCATGGTGTGCCTGCCGTTATTGTCATGCCCGCCGATTGCCCCCGCCTTAAGATCGACAACACCCGCGCGCTGGGGGCTGAAGTTGTGCTATATGATCGCGCGACCGAAGACCGCGATGCCATCGGCACCCGAATTGGGGGGGAACGCGGGTTAACTCTGGTCCGGCCTTACGACGAACCCGAAGTCATTGCGGGGCAAGGCAGCGTTGGTCTTGAGATCGCGCAGCAGGCCGCTGAGCTGGGCATCACCAACGCCGAAGTCATCGTCTGTTGTGGCGGTGGCGGTCTGACCTCTGGCGTCGCGCTGGCACTTGAGGCGGATGCACCGGGCCTGCGCGTGCGTCCCGCAGAACCCGAAGGGTTTGATGATGTGGCGCGGTCCCTGCGCTCTGGTGACATCGAACGCAACAACGCCATGACCGGCTCAATTTGTGATGCGATCATCTCACCGCAGCCGGGTGACATCACATTTCCTATTCTTAAACGCCTTGTTGGTCCCGGTTTGGTGATCACCGATCATGAAGCATTGCAAGCTATGGCGCATGCCTTTAATCGCCTTAAAGTCGTGGCCGAACCCGGTGGTGCTGCCGCACTGGCCGCCGCGTTATTCCGCAAAAATGAGATCGAGGGCGATGACGTGATCCTCACCATTTCTGGCGGAAATGTTGACGCCGACATGTTTGCCCGCGCCTTGGAGACCATTGCATGAGCAAACCAAACCCTGCATTCACAATCGCCAGTTTCAATGTAAAAAACCTGATTGGGCCGGATCAGGAATATTATAAATTTCAATCCTACACGCCCGAGGAATACGCATGGAAAGAAGACTGGCTGGCCGATCAGATTGTGTCGCTGAACGCCGATATTGTCGGCTTTCAAGAGATATTTGATGAACAATCCCTGCGCGACACCATTGCGCGCGCGGATGCAATTGGCACAGACAACAATGATGCCGCGCTGCCGGGTCAAGACAAACGCTATCGCCACCGCGCAATCTTTGACCGCCTCGCCTATGGTGATTATGGCAATGCCGCGCTGGCCGTTGCCCCCAACATTCATGACGGTGAACCGGGCCATCGTCGCCCCGGTGTTGCGGTGCTTTCACGCCTTGGCTTTGCCGAAGAGCCACAAATCATTCAGGCCTTGCCCGATCCACTCAAAATTCCATTCCAGACTTTTGGCGGTGACGATGGTGGTTTTTACACAATCCAAAAACTCAGCCGTCCGATCCTGAAATGTCGCATTCCTGTTGGTGATCAGGTGGTCACAGTTTTCAACTGCCACCTCAAATCGAAACTGGGCGAATTTATCCGCCCCGACGGTGCCGATTTCCCAGCCGAGGCGGACCTCACAAAGTATGATCCCGTTGGCCGTGCCTTGGGGGCCGCGCGCGCGGCAATGCGGCGCATGGCCGAAGCATGGGTGCTGCGCGGTGCGATCATTGGAGAATTGCAACAAAACCGCCCGGTGTTGGTCTTGGGTGATTTCAACGACAGTGAAAACGCAGTGAGTTCAGAAATCATTTCAGGTGAGGCACCGTTTAAAAACTACGCTTGGATGCTGCGCCATGATGCAGAGCATCGCGGGGATCGTTATTCTGACGCAGAAAGCCAACAGATCACCGAA
>JBARCK010000043.1:0-80562 GCA_049794015.1 Sulfitobacter sp.
GGCGTTTCGGCCACTTCATACCACGCCTGATCGCGGGTATCGGCAAACCCGGTGGGAAACCAACGCCCTGTCGTGGCATCAAGTCCCGCAAATGGTGCCCAATAATCCCATGCGCCTTTCATCAGGAAAATCGCATAGATGATGCAGATGACCCCAACCAGGATCGCAAGTACTTTGCGTGGCCCTTTGTCGAATAGGTTAATCACCGCATCGACGCCCAGATGGGCTGTGACTTTGACCGCATAGCTGACACCAAACAGGACAAGCCAAGCAAACAGAAACGTCACCATTTCAAGGCCCCAGATGATCCCGGTGCCAAAGCCGTACCGCAACACAACATTGATAAAGGTAATAATCGTCATGATACCAAGGATTAGCGCAATCGCAGTTTCCTCAAACTCATGTACAAAACGGCCCAATGGCCCACGTGGTTCATAGTGAGAAGACATTGTCCCTCGCCCCCTTTGAATGACAGATACGTCAAATCGTCCGGCCCCATTTCTATGTGGGGCCGGACGGTTTTTCAGAGTCAAAACCGTTTAGTTGGTGGCGTTGATCGCTTGCGCGGCGTCGACGTTTTCTTGGCCGACGTCACCGATGAACTCTTCCCAAACCGGTTTCATCGCATCAACCCAAACCTGACGCTGGTCTGCGTCGAGTTCGATGATCGTGCTGCCAGCATCCAAAACTGCCTGACGGGCGTTTGAATCCACCTGGCCTACGGCTGCGTTACGCTCGACTGTGACTTCTTCCAAGATGGTGGCGAGCTGCGTGCGCACGTCTTCGTCCAAGCTGCCCCACCAATCGGAACCGACAACAACCATGTAATCGATGATGCCGTGGTTGGTTTCGGTGATACCGTCCTGAACTTCAAAGAACTTTTGGCCATAGATGTTGGACCATGTGTTTTCCTGACCGTCAACAACGCCAGTTTGCAGAGCGCCGTAAACTTCGGAAAAAGCCATTGGCTGTGGAGATACGCCAATTGCTTCCATCTGGGCCTTGATCACTTCGGAAGGCTGCACGCGGAACTTGAGGCCAGCGGCATCTGTGGGCAAGTTCAGCGGCTTGTTGGCTGACATCTGCTTCATACCGTTGTGCCAGAACTGCAAGCCAACAAGGCCACGGCGTTCCATAGACATTTTCATGTTCGCGCCTGCTTCTGAGTTTTGGAACTCATCCACGGCCGCGATGTTCTTGAACATGAAGGGCAGATCGAAGATGCGGAATACTTTAGTGAACTGTTCGAACTTGGACAGCGATGGTGCCGCCATCTGAACGTCACCCTGCAACATGGCTTCCAGAACCTTGTCATCATCATACAGTGTGGAGTTCGGGAAAACTTCCATACAGGCGACGCCGTTCATCTCGTCGTTGATGCGCTGCTCAAGCAGCGATGCAGCAAGACCCTTTGGGTGTTTGTCAGAGTTTGTGACGTGGCTGAACTTGATAACGATTTCGCCTTCATCACAGGCAGCGGCAACAGCGCCAGCGCTTACAGTTACAGACAGGGCCACGGCGGCAGCGGTCAAAAATTTCATGATGTCTCCTCCCAGAGCATAGAATCAGTTGTTCAGGCATCCTTTTTGGATGCGCTTTGGCCATAAGAGCCTGATGAAGGGCCGCTCACAAGGAAGTGTTTTGCCAATAAGAAATGATAGTGTTTGTTTAACGATATCAGTTGCTTTGCCAATTCAGGAAAACCGATTAATACCGAACCGAATCGCAAGTGTGCGAAAATCCGCACATCATTCACGCCCCGTGTGCGAAGAATCGCACAAGCTTAGCTGCGGAAATTTTCGGCCTTGATGCCGTAACGGGCCAGTTTGTCGTAAAACGTCTTGCGCGGCAGTTTTAAAGCCTCAGCCGCCGCAGATGCCTGCCCGTTTGCGCGGCGCAAGGCCGCTTCTAACAGCGATTGTTCGACCTGCGCCATTTGATCAACCAGCCCAAGTGCCGCGTCCGGCGCGGCCTCATCCGGCAGGCCCATCACAAACCGCATTGCAACCGACATCAACGCGCGCGCATTCCCGGGCCAATCACGCGCCATCAAGGTGCCAACCAGCTGTGGTGTTACCTCGGGGGCGGTCTGCCCGGATTGTTCTGCCGCTTGATCCACATAGCGGCGAAACATCACCGGAATATCCTCTGGCCGCTCGGCCAGTGATGGGATGCGCACGGCTAATACCTCAAGGCGGTAATATAGATCAGCGTTGAACCGACCCGCGGCTACTTCGGCGGCTAGGTCTTGGGTGGTGCCCGCGATCAGGCGCGCAGGGCTTTGCCCTTCAATGGCTTCACTAAGCGTTAATTGTATCTGCGGTGAAGACTGCGCGATTTCATTGATAAAAAGGCTACCACCCTCGGCCTCTTTCAGGGCGTCTGCCAAAGCTTCTGCGCTCAACCCTGCTGCTGCACGTTTCACAAAGGGCGCTTTTGAGCGCGCCGAACTGAGGTGAATCACCTCTGCGACTTTCGAAATGCCGGTGCCCGGTGCGCCGGTGACCAGTACATCCCCTTCGGTCTGTGCAACCAACCGCACGCGTTTGCGCAATCCATTTGCCAGATCAGAGGTGCCAAAAATCATCCGTGCGGCTGGATCACCGGTTTCGACCAAATGACGCAGACGTCGATTTTCGAGCACCAAAGCGCGGGTTTTCAAAGCACGTTCCAAAACGGCCAGTAGATCAGCAGGGGCGCAGGGTTTTTCCAGAAACCCAAACGCACCCTGCCCCATTGCCTCAACTGCCATCGGGATGTCACCTTCTCCGGTCAGCAAAATTACTGGCAGATCAGGGTCTTGGGTGCGGGCGTATTCAAGCAAGTGAAACCCATCGCGCCCCGGCATGCGCATGTCCGAAAGGATCACCCCCTCAAATGTCGCAGTGATCCGATCCTTTGCCGCAACAAAAGATCCTGCCGCAAGTGCCGTGATTTGAGCCAATTCCAAAGTCTGCGCCAAGGCTTCGCGCACAGCCGCATCGTCATCGACCAAAAGCACTGTTCCGTTCATGCCGCCTGTACCTTGTCTTCTGCGGGTTCCAACGTCACTGAAAACAATGCGCCGCCCCCGCTGATATTACTGCCTTTGATCTGCCCACCAAAGCTTTGCACGATGCCATAGCTGATCGACAGGCCCAACCCCATCCCCCCGGTGTTTCCGGTTTCTTTGGTTGTATAAAAGGGGTCAAACACCTTGTCAGGCATTTCTATCCCCGGACCTGTGTCACGGAAATTAACACTGATGACCTCCGATTGTGAGATCTCTACGTGCAAGGTTTTTTCCGCCCCGCCCGCCATAGCATCCACCGCATTGGTGATCAGGTTCACAAACACCTGCCCCAAACGCACCTCACCGCCGCGCACCCAAAGGGGGGTGTCAGCGGGTTCGTAAACCAGCCGCACACCCGCATCCTCAATATGAGACCGCGTGAGATCAAGCGCAGATTGAAGGGCGGCACGCAGATCGACGCGGTCTTGAGGGCCGCTTTCCTGACGCGCAAATGCACGCAAGTTCTGGATGATCCGCCCCATGCGCCGCGCCATATCTGATATGCGCGTCAGGTTTTCGGTGGCCCGATCCGGTGCGCCGCGCTCCATAAACTGTACGGCGTTTTCTGCGAATGATCTGATCGCCATCAAGGGCTGGTTTAACTCATGGCTAATCCCGGCTGACATTTGCCCCAAGGCGCTTAACTTGCCCGCTTGCACCAGATCATCCTGCGCACGGCGCAAGGCGGCTTGTGCTTCTTCACGCTCGGCCGCTTCACGGCGCAATTCATCGTTGGTCTCTCGCAAGGCGACCGTACGTTCCGCCACGCGCCCCTCAAGCTGCACATTTGCCTCTGCCAAAGCGCGCCGCCGTTCTGCGGCCAGATACAAGAGTGACCCAAACGCCAAACACAAAGCTGCGACAGCCAAGGCTTGGGACAGGGCAAAAGCCCGGGTTTGGCTGATGTCGAGCAAGACCTCACCCGTCATGCCGATCACAGGTAAGTCTTGCGTCAAATGCAAAGCATCCTGCGGCAAATACCGCCCCCAACCCAAATGCCAAACCTCGTGCCCCCCAGGTTCTGAGACCGCAAACGCCGGGGCATCACCGCGAGGGGGCACCAGACCCGGTGTGCCTTTGGGTCTTTGCCAGAACAACAGCTCAGTCCGATTTGCGATATACACAATGCCGTCTGCATCCGTGAAGAACGCCGCCGGATTGGTACCGCGCCAATTGTAATCAATGCCGTTGAGGTCGGTTACAACAACCACAACGCCTTGCACCTGACCCAGCCTGTCAAAAACCGGTGCCGCATGGTAAAATGCCCGTTGTGTAAGGGGCAGACCTGCGCCGTGTCCCCAGCCCAACGCACCGCGCAACGCACGCTGCACATGGCGCTGATCTGACAGGTCGCGTGACAAATCCCCTTGGGCGGCAACAACAACGCGCCCTGTACGGTCCAGCACGGCCACATCCAAAGCCGCTGATTTATCCGCAACTTCTTGCAATAATGCAGCTGTCTCTGTGCCGCCACGCCCACCCAGTTGCGCCTGAACCTGCGGGTGATCCGCCATCAGCACAGCCAAATCCCGATAGCGCTGCAATTGCCCCACCAACCGGTCCCCGGCCAAGGCAAGATCCGCCTGACCGCGCGCTTTTAGCTGGTCCAGCCCCTGAATATAGCCATAGCGCCAGACTGTGCCGGCCAAGACCAACACAATCGCAATAAAGGCCAGCACAAGGGCGGCCCGTTGGCGCATTCCATGTATCATCTCACCAGATTGCACGACCCCCCTTGCAATGGCCAGTCCTAGGCGGTTGGTTGGCGTCATGAAAACGCTGAACCTTTCGCCCACAGATGATGTCTTTGTCCAAGACCCCTATGCCGCATACACCCGCGCACGCCGCGATGGGCCGGTGTTGTTCTGGCAGGATTATGGCATGTACGCCGCCTTTGACGCGGCCACGGTGCAAGCCTTGCTGCGCGACCGTCGTTTGGGGCGCGCACCGCCGCAAGGTGCACGACAATATCCCGACCGCATGGCAGATTGGGCGCTGGTCGAGGCCCATTCGATGTTGGAGTTGGAACCACCGCGCCACACGCGCCTGCGCGGGTTGGTGCTGCGCGCCTTTACCTCACGCCGGATTGCCGCCTTAAGGCCCGATATTGAGGATATCACAGCTGAACTATTGGCGAATTTGCCAGATGAACCCTTTGACCTGATCCCAGCCTTTTGCACGCAATTGCCCGTGCGCATCATCGCCCGCCTTTTGGGTGTGCCAGAAGACATCTGGCCTGATCTATTGCGCTGGTCCAATACGATGGTGGCGATGTATCAGGCCAACCGAAGTCGTGCGATTGAGGACGCCGCCAATCAGGCAGCGCGGGAATTTACCGTCTTTCTGCGCGGCTATGTTCATCAACGCCGCAATGATCCGCGTGACGATCTGATCACGCATTTGATCGCAGCCGAGGAAGATGGCGAGAAGTTAAGCACAGATGAATTAATCGGCACCTGTATCTTGCTGCTGAACGCAGGTCATGAGGCAACGGTGCATAGTTTGGGCAATGCAGTGAAATGCTTGCTTGAAAATGCAACGGACCCTGCCCTGCTTGGCCCTGACCACATCGCCGCAACGGTTGAGGAACTGCTGCGGTTCGATCCGCCGCTGCACATGTTCACACGCTTTGCGTACGAAGATATTGTGCTGGGCGATATCACGGTGAAAAAGGGAAACGAGATCGCCCTGATGCTGGGGTCGGCTGGGCGTGATCCGGCGTTATTTGATGATCCCGAAGTGTTTGCGCCCCTACGCCCAGCAAAGCCACATGCAGCCTTTGGCGGTGGTTTGCATTTCTGTGTCGGTGCGCCGCTGGCCCGGTTGGAGTTACAAATCGCCCTGCCCGCGTTGTTTGCACATGTGCCGGGGATGAGGTTAGCAGAAGTGCCGCGCTATGCGGACGCCTATCATTTTCATAAATTGGATCGGTTGAGGGTGAGGTTGTGAAAGAACTAGCATGAAATCTGTCAAACAATTTTTTGTTTCTTCATAGCTAATTAAAGAGGCCACAGGCTGTCGTTCCAACGTATAACCATCCGCCTGACTTTGCCTTTTCTACCGGGTATGGCTCTCCAACCTTTAGAACAATCACGCAGTTTGGATTACTTAGGATAAAACGTGTTCGAGATCTCTTCGTTGGTGCATCACGAAAGTTCACGTCCGTTGCCGACTGCAATTTGTCCCCCCATTTAATATCGTCAAAAAGAAATCTGTTACTAGCAAGTAGTCTTAGCTGCCCATGCGTTGTGACCTCGTTTTCGGCATCAATTTCATAGTATACATGACCTAACGCACCAAACCGCCACGCGATAAAGGCTGTAACAGTTTTCTCGAACAACGGGATGAAAAGCGAAATAATTGCGACTACGGCAAGAACACCACCCGATACTCTCGCTGTGGTCCCTAAATATTCAACAATCGCAGTCGAGCTAAATCTCGAAATTGGTTTCGATTCCATCGATAAATTCCTTTAATATTTAATATTCTTAATATCTGGTATTTTCTTCACAACGGCAACATCACCGTCGACTTGATCTCTTCCATCGACAATAACGCCGTCACATTATGCACCCGTACTTCGCCAATCAGCGCCTGATAAAACGCATCATAGGCGCGGGCGTTTTTCACGCGGACCTTAAGGATATAATCAATATCCCCCGCCAAACGGTGCGCTTCCTGCACTTCGGGGCGGTCTCGTAGGGCTTTTAGAAACTTCGCTTGCCACTCGGCCTCGTGCTCTGACGTGCGGATCAGGACAAAGAAACACGCCTCAAATCCCAGCGCCTCGGCGTCCAGCATCACGGTCTGTTGCCCGATGATGCCCGCCTCGCGCATTTTGCGGATGCGATTCCACACAGGCGTCTTGGAAGAGCCCACATTCTTGGCAATATCGTCCAAAGACTGGCTGGCATCGCGTTGCAGCTCTGCCAAAATCTTCCGGTCTGTGTCGTCTATCCGAACGCTCATTCCGCGCTTCCTTCATTTTGGAGGTAATTGTTCCGAACTCACCCCTAGATAGAACGAATGTCCTTATCAACGCAAGCATCTGGCGCATTATCGGGATAATTTCCTATATAGGGGATAAGAAATTGTAAGCACGGATGCATCACATGGATCACTTCCCCATCTTCCTGTCGACCAAAGGTCAGCGCATTGTCTTGTCTGGTGGTGGCGACGCCTCCATGGCCAAGCTGCGTCTGTTGATGAAGTCCGAGGCCAAGATCACTGTTTTCGCACAGTCACCCGCATCCGAGATCGTGGATTGGGCCGCGGCTGGCAAGCTCACCTTGCACCGCCGCGCCCTTTCACATGGCGACGTGTTGTGTGCTGCGTTGTTTTATGCAGCCGATGAAGACGCTGTTGAGGATGCTCGCACAGCTGCCATTGCGCGCGCTGAGGGTGCCTTGGTCAACATCGTTGATAACCTCGCTGACAGCGCCTTTATCACCCCTGCCATTGTGGACCGTGACCCTGTGACCATTGCCATTGGCACCGAAGGTGCGGCCCCCGTTTTGGCCCGCGCGATCAAGGCGGACCTAGAGGAACGTCTGCCCAGCACGCTTGGCACGCTGGCGCGCATCGGCAAAAGCTTTCGCAAGGTTGCAGACGCCCTGCCCTTTGGCCGGCCGCGCCGCGATTTCTGGCGCGACTATTATTTCAACGTAGGCCCCAAGGCGATCAGTGAAGGCCCCGATGCTGTATTGCCCGCCCTTGACGATCTGCTGAATGATCACCTGAACAAAACCGCACGCGCGGGTCACATCGCCTTTGTTGGTGGTGGCCCCGGTGATCCTGAGTTGCTGACCCTCAAAGCGCGCCGTGCCTTGGATGAAGCGGATGTGGTGATCTATGACCGCCTGATCAGCGCTGAAATACTGGAATTGGCCCGTCGTGAGGCGGTGATGATCGATGTGGGCAAAGAAGGCTTTGGCCCCTCGACATCTCAAGAAACCATCAATGATCTGCTGGTTGAACATGGGTTAAGCGGTGCACAGGTTGTGCGTTTAAAGTCCGGTGATGCCACAGTATTTGGCCGCCTAGACGAAGAAATTGACGCGGTTGATGCCCATGGGATTGGCTGGCATATCGTGCCGGGTATCACGTCTGCCTCTGCTGCTGTTGCGTCTATTGGCCAAAGCCTGACGCGCCGGGGCCGCAACGCATCCGTGCGTTTCCTCACAGGTCACGACATGAAAGGTTTTGCCGACCACGATTGGGCCGCTCTCGCACGTCCAAACGAGGTTGCCGCAATCTATATGGGCAAAAAATCAGCGCGTTTTGTCCAAGGACGTTTGATCATGCACGGCGCGGACCGCAACACGCCCGTAACAGTGATTGAAAACGCATCGCGTCCCGATCAACGCATTTTGGAAACCACATTGGCGCATCTGCCCGGTGATCTGGCCGATGCCAAGATGTCTGGCCCAGCCCTAACATTTTATGGCCTCGCGCCCCGTGCGGCGATGGCCGCCGCAACAGAAACCAAAATTGAGGAGTTTGCATAATGGCCAAGCCTTTCACACCCAAAGTCATCACCGCCAACGCATTGCTCGAAGGTGATGTGATCTATCTGACCACCACAGGATGGACTCGCGATCTGGCAAAAGCTGAGGTGCTGACCGATGAGGCCGACGCAGATTTACGCATGATCGAGGCCAGCGCGCAGGTTGATCACGTTGTTGGCGTCTACCTTGCCGATGTGAACGTCGAAAACGACATCCCACACCCTACCCATTTTCGCGAAGATTTCCGCGCCAAAGGCCCGTCGAACTACGCACACGGCAAACAGGAGACATTCTGATGTACCATTACACAGACTTTGACAGCACTTTTCTGGCCACCCGCAACGCGCAGTTCCGCGATCAGGTTGAACGCCGCATTGACGGATCGCTGACTGAGGACGAATTCAAACCCTTGCGTTTGATGAACGGTCTCTATCTGCAATTGCACGCCTATATGCTGCGCGTCGCCATCCCCTATGGCACGCTGAACGGCGCGCAGATGACCAAGCTCGCGGATATCGCGGACAAGTGGGACAAAGGTTATGGCCATTTCACCACGCGCCAGAACATCCAATACAACTGGCCTGAACTGCGTGATGTGCCCGATATGCTGGATGCGCTGGCAGAGGTAAACCTGCACGCGATCCAGACCTCTGGGAACACCATTCGTAACGTGACTGCGGACCATTTTGCAGGCGCAGCCGCCGATGAAATTGCTGATCCGCGCCCGATTGCGGAATTGATCCGCCAATGGTCCACCGACCACCCGGAATTCCAATTCCTGCCGCGCAAGTTCAAGGTCGCGGTGACAGGGTCAGTGAACGACCGCGCGGTGATCAAAGCCCATGACATTGGCTTGCAAATCGTCGAACAAGACGGTGAAATCGGCTACAAAGTCATCGTTGGTGGCGGCCTTGGCCGCACACCGATGATTGGTAAGGTGCTCAAGGACTTCCTACCGCAAGCTGACTTGTTGCCCTATCTTGAAGCCATCGTCAGCGTCTATAACCTATTGGGACGGCGCGATAATAAGTACAAAGCCCGCATCAAAATCACCGTGCATGAGAACGGTATCGACGACATTCGTGCGCGCGTTGAAGAACGCTATACCCTGATCCGTCCGTTGTTCACAGGTGTGGATCAACAGATGCTGTCGCGGATTGAAGCGGACTTTGCCCAGCCTCAGTTCAAATCAGCAAGTGATGAACCATACCACAACGCCTATCAGCACGACCCGCTGTTCCGCTCTTGGGCAGATACCAACCTGACAGAGCACCGCAATCCTGAGTATGCGATTGTGTCGATCAGCCTTAAGGCACATGGCAAAACACCCGGCGATGCGTCCTCGAGCCAAATGCGCCTGATGGCGGAAATCGCCAAACGCTATGGCCATGACGAGTTGCGTATCAGCCACGAGCAGAACGTGATCCTACCCCATGTGCACCGCGGTGATCTGCCATCTGTGTTCTCGGCCCTGCGCGCGGCGGGTCTGGGTACGGCCAACATCGGGTTGATCAGCGATATCATCGCCTGCCCCGGTATGGACTATTGCGCATTGGCGACAGCACGCTCGATCCCAATTGCACAGGAAATCGCAACCCGCTTTGATGAGTTGAAGCTTGAGCATGACGTTGGTCCGCTCAAGATCAAAATCTCGGGCTGCATCAATGCTTGTGGGCACCACCATGTCGGTCACATCGGCATTCTTGGACTTGATCGTGCGGGTGTGGAAAACTACCAAATCACTTTGGGTGGTGACGGCACGCAGGATGCTACCATTGGTGAACGCGCAGGCCCGGGATTTTCGGCAGATGCGATCATTCCAGCGGTTGAACGTCTGGTCATGGCCTATCTTGACCTGCGCTCAGAGCCGTCCGAGACCTTCCTTGCCACGTACAAGCGCCTTGGCCTCGCCCCGTTTAAGGCAGCACTATATCCAGAGGTGCAGGCAAATGCCGCTTGATCAGCCTGCCTTTCACCCTTTTTCAAATACCGATGCACAACCGCCTGAAACAGGCGTGGCATTGGCGGAAAAGGCACGTGCGCTCAACACGGATTTGCGCCATCACAGCGCGACGGACGTGTTGCGCGCGGCGGTAAACGCGGTGCCAAACCTTGCGCTGGTGTCCAGTTTTGGCGCAGAATCGGTGGCGCTGTTGCATCTCGCATCGATGGTGAAACGGGATCTACCGGTGTTGTTTATCGACACCGAAATGCTCTTTGCCGAAACGCTTGTGTATCAACACGAGCTTTCAGAACGTCTGGGCCTGCGCAATGTCACAATATTGCGGGCGGCGGATATCGCAGCGCATGATCCTGACGGGACATTGCACCAACGCGACCCTGACGCCTGCTGTGCTTTGCGCAAAACAGTGCCTCTAAATGCGGCATTGGACGGGCATGACGGGTGGATTACCGGGCGAAAACGGTTTCAATCGGGCAAGCGCGCAGCGCTTGAATTCTTTGAAGTTGAGGCAGGCAGCGATCAAACAGCGCCGCGCATCAAGGTCAATCCATTGGCATTTTGGAACCCTTCAGACGTCAACGACTATATCACTGAAAACCGACTGCCCCGCCATCCACTGGTGGCACGCGGCTATCCCTCTATTGGCTGCGCACCCTGCACGTCACCTGTCAAAAAAGGTGAAGATGCGCGTGCAGGCCGTTGGAGAGACACAGAAAAAGATGAATGCGGCATCCATTTTGTGAATGGCAAAATGGTCCGTACAGGAGCAAACACATGACACAACTTATCAATGACACAGGCTTTGTTGCCGAAGATTGGCTTCACGGGTTTTGCACTCAAGGTGCTGCAAATGATTGTGTCGCCTTGCATTTGCCCTCAGATACCGACCCTGCTGATGTCGACCTGGCGTCAGGTCTGCATTTGATCCGCATAGATTTCCCGTCTTCTGCGGATGGGCGCGGTTTCACCATCGCGCGCGCCTTGCGCTTGCGGGGTTATACGGGCCGTCTGCGTGCGCATGGCCACGTGTTGGCGGATCAATACGCCATGGCACGCCGATCTGGTTTTGATGAGGTTGAAGTGGCGGATGAAATCGCCGCCCGTCAGCCTGCGGATCAGTGGTTGTTTCGTGCTGATTGGCAAGAAAATGACTACCAATCCCGCCTGCGCGGCGTTGCTACCTAAAGTTACGTTGCCCTCGACCCTCCCTTCTTTTAAGACAAGGCCGCAAGCATGCGTTTGTGTGAATAAATTATGACCGAGCAGACACCCGTGAACCAAACCGCCGCCAAACCCGTCCCAACCCTACCCGATGCCCAGACCGTCACATCTGTGAAACACTGGACAGACCGCTTGTTTTCTTTCCGCGTGACACGCCCTGCGTCTTTGCGCTTTCGTTCAGGAGAATTTGTGATGATCGGGTTGATGGGTGATCCGGACCCTGAAACTGGCAAGCAAAAGCCGCTGTTGCGCGCGTATTCGATTGCCTCGCCTGCGTGGGACGATGAGTTAGAGTTTTATTCGATCAAGGTCCAAGACGGCCCGCTGACCTCGCGCTTGCAGCACATTCAGCCGGGTGATCAAATTATTCTGCGCCCCAAACCTGTTGGCACGCTGGTGCATGACGCGCTGCTGCCCGGCAAACGCTTGTGGTTCTTTGCCACGGGCACCGGCTTCGCGCCTTTCGCGTCATTGCTACGCGAACCGCAGACCTATGAGGATTATGACGAGGTGATTATCACCCATACCTGCCGTGATGTGGCAGAGTTAGAGTATAGCCGCACCTTGATTGCAGACCTACAAGCCGATGAAATGATGCAGGAATTGATCGGGGCCGAAAACCTCGCTAGAATCCGCTATTACCCAACCACGACACGTGAACAAAGCCCCAAGATGGGCCGCATCACCACGTTGCTAGAAGACGGAACTGTGTTCAAAGACCTCGGGATTGATGGCATTTCAGCCGAAACTGACCGCGCAATGGTTTGCGGGTCAATGGGACTGAACACCGACATCAAGGTGATCCTTGAAGGGTTTGGTCTTGAGGAAGGTGCAAACTCTGATCCCAAACATTACGTGGTTGAAAAGGCGTTTGTGGGCTAAGCCCCCTATCGATGAATTGACATCGCCCGTGCGCTCAGGCGCTATCGGGCGATGACCTATCTGAAATCCCATTGGCAGCTTTTGGCCCTGATCGCGGTGGTATTTGCCCTGTGGCAGACGCCTGTTGTCTATCCCCTTAAAATTCTAGTGATCTTTCTGCACGAATTGTCCCATGCGCTGGCCGCGTGGCTGACAGGTGGTTCGGTTGTGCAAATTTCACTTTCTGCACAACAGGGTGGTTTTGCGATCACGCGCGGCGGTAGCCTGTTTGCGATCCTGTCGGCGGGATATCTGGGCTCACTGGTTCTGGGTGTGGCACTGCTGATGATCGCGCTGCGCAGTCAGCTGGACCGTCTGGTCACTGGCGCACTTGGGGCTGTCATGCTGATGATTACCCTGCTCTATGTACGTGATCTGTTTGCAGCAGCGTTTTGTGTGCTGAGTGCGGCAACCCTGATCGCCATGGCCCGATATTTGGGGCACAGCGCCAATGACATGGCGCTGCGGGTGATCGGGCTTAGCAGTATCATCTATGTGCCCTATGATATTTACGACGACACAATCGCGCGCCGTGGGGTGCAGTCGGATGCGCAGATGTTGGCGGATGCCTTTGGCGGCACGGCACAAATCTGGGGCGGGCTGTGGTTGATCATTAGCTTGGTGGTGATTGTTTGGTGCGCAGGTCGCATCCTTGGTGGGTCCAGCAATATTACCTTACGCACATGAAAAAGGCCGCCTCCCGGTGCGGGAAGCGGCCCTGATCTGGTCACTGGCGCAGGGGCTTACATGCCAAGCGCTTCGCGGACTTTCTCAAGTGCTGCTTTAAGCAATTCAGGGTTATCCTGAGCAGACTTCAGACCTTTGGTCAGCAGCGTCTTTTGCAAAGTTCCAAGATCGGATTCTTCAACCATTGCGCTGACTTTATCCATATCAAAGCCATCTACAGTCAACAGGTCTGACATCGCAGTATCCGTTGCGTCTGTGGCTGCTGTTGCAGTGTCAGTCGCCGCGTCCGCGGTTGCGTCCGTTGTCGCTGTTGCCGCGTCAGTTGCTGTATCGGTTGCCGCATCTACTGCGTCTGTTGCTGCTTCAGCGGTCGCATCGACCGCATCTGTCGTGGCATCTGCTGCATCTGTAGCTGCGTCGGCTGTGGCATCTGCTGCGTCTGTAGCTGCGTCTGCTGTCGCATCTGCTGCGTCTGTTGCTGTATCAGTTGCTGAATCTGCCACATCTGTCGCTGTATCAGTCACCGCATCAACGGCATCAACGGCATCAGTCGCGGCATCTGTTGTCGCGTCAACTGCATCCGTTGCCATCTCAGTCGCGGCATCTGCTGCGTCTGTGGCGGCATCGGCTGTTGCTTGTGCTGCATCTGTTGCGGTTCCAGTCGCTGCATCTACGGCATCTGACGCTGCGTCTGTTGTCGCTTCGGCAGCATCTGTTGCGCTGTCTGTTACTGCATCAACGGCATCGCTTGCCGCATCTGCGGCGTCACTGGCTGTGTCGGTAACGGCGTCAACTGCACCTTCAGCTGCATCCGCTACCGCATCAGCAGCGTCAGTTGCTGCATCGCTCACGGCTTCGGCTGCGTCGGCTGTTGCGTCAACCGCATCACCAACAACGCCTTCAACTGCGTCTACCGCATCGCCAGCCGCTTCTGTTGCTGTCTCAAGCGCTTCTGGTGCATTGACGGCTTCTGACGCGTCTTGTGCCATTTCAGTCGCTGACTTGCCGGAATACAGCATGTACCCACCAATCGCGATGATCGCGGCAACGACGATCCAAATAATATTCTTCATGGTTCTTCCCCTCGATAATAGACGTGGACCGATATAAATTTACATCCACAACTTCCAATGGGGGAAATGCGCGCCAATAGTGAAAGGTTCAAGGGGAATTTCCGCTAAATGCGGTCACCGGCGGAAAATAGCGGCTTGAAGTAGGCCCTTGCGACGTCTACCTTGCAAATTCGAAATATAGTGAACAATCAAAGGACGACCACCATCGCTCGCAGACCTCATAATGCGCCGCCGCAACGCGACACCGGCCCGCGCGTCAACGAAAATATCCGCTCTCATGAAATCCGCCTGATTGGTGCCGACGGCGAAAACGCCGGTGTGGTGACCCCGTCCCGCGCCATGGAAATGGCCGAGGAAGCCGGGCTGGATCTGGTAGAAATCTCGCCAAACGCCAATCCTCCTGTGTGTAAGATCATGGATTTTGGCAAGTTTAAGTACGAGACCCAGAAACGCGAAGCCGAAGCGCGCAAGAAACAAAAGATCATCGAGATCAAAGAGGTCAAGTTCCGCCCCAATACGGACACCAATGATTACGATGTGAAAATGCGCAACGTGTTCAAGTTCTTGGAGAACGGCGATAAGGTGAAAATCACCCTGCGCTTCCGGGGCCGCGAGATGGCACACCAAAATTTGGGCCGTGAATTGCTGGAACGTGTTGCAGAAGACACCAAAGAAGCAGGCCGCGTTGAGAACTTTCCAAAGATGGAAGGCCGTCAGATGGTTATGCTGATTGGTCCGATGCCAAAGAATTAAGGCCAAAATGGTCTTCTCATCGTTCGCTCAAGGGCGAACGACTGCCAGACCTCGGCATTGGCTACGCCAACGCCTTGGAAGGCCGTCAGATGGTTATGCTGATCGGACCTATGTCGAAAAACTAAGCGCCTGTTACGCGCTTAACCAAATACAAAAATGCCCTCGCAATGTTGCGAGGGCATTTTTTGTTGTTTCAAGCGATGTTAGCGCAGCAACCCGGTGATGTTACGCACAACAGCGCGGCGGTTTGCGGCCTCTGACAATAGTGTCGGCACCTTCAAAGATGATTCACCATAGCCTTGGGTGATCATGTTTTCCGGTGGCACGTTGAAATATTCAGTCAAGGCCAAGGCAACCGTTTCCGCACGCCTGTCAGACAGGGCAAGGTTATAAGTCGCATTGCCCACCGCATCGGTATGTCCTTCGATCAAAAGCACCGTGCGCGGGTCTTGGGCAACCAAATCACTTAGAGTTGTCCCAATACGGGCCAGACTGCGCGCCTGTTCCGGTAAAATCGCGGCTGAGCCGGTTTGGAAACGTACCGCATCCAATTCAAGCTCTGGCGCGAGGGCACGCACCTGGCTGATCTCGCGGATTTGACGCAGGGAAAACACCTGACCTCGATTGGCGATCTGTTCGGCTTGCAGCGCTGCGCGCAACGCATCTTCGGTTTGATTGCTGACAAGTGCAGAGCGGCGCACAACCTGCGGAAGATCCTTGACCACGATTTCCTCTTCTTCAATTTGTGTATCATCAAAGAGGATATATTCGCGCCCCTGCGCATCCACATTCATCCGGCGCATCACCGACCCGTCACGCGCGCGAATGGTCACAACTTTGCTACCATCTGGTTTGATTACCGTGCTGCGGCTGGACCCGTCGTTAAAGGTTTCGGTGCGCACTTCGTCGCCCGGGCGCCGGATCAAGGCATCTTCATCCTTTAGCACCCGCAAATCACCATTCGGGTCCTCAATCACAACCCGATCACCTGAACTGCTGACGATCTTATCACCGTTTTTCAGGACAGAGCCGACGACCACAGCACCAAGACCAAGCAACAAGGCTTTTTCAAACTTGCTGAGACCGCTGTCATTCTTGATCACCGCAGTGGCTGCGGCATCACCTGTCACGGCTGTTTCAAATTCCTCGTCCGACGAACGTACTTCCTCGGTGGAAACTTCTTCGGTCACAACTTCGGCCTCAGAGGCACCTGCGTCTGATTCTGCGGCAGCGGCCGCAGCTGCTTCGCGTTCTGCACGCCGCTCTGCGCGACGTTCTTCTCTGCGCGCGGCACGACGTTCCTCACGGCGCAGTTCTTCTGCTGCTGTTTCTTCGGCAGTGATTTGATCTGCTGCGGCTTGCGATTCCGTAGCGGCCTGAGATTCTGCGGCCTGTGCTTCCAATTCAGCTTGCAACTCTTGCGCGGCCAAGGCTTCTGCATCCGCAGCCGCCTGAGTATCGGCTACCGCTTGTGCATCCGCCGCAGCCTGAGCGTCTGCCGCCGTTTGCGCGTCCGCCGCAGCTTGTGCATCTACCGCAGCCTGAGCATCTGCCGTTGCTTGCGCATCTGCCACAGCTTGTGCATCTGCCGCTGCTTGCGCATCCACCGCTGCTTGTGCATCCGCCGCTGCTTGCACGTCCGCCGCAGCCTGAGCATCCGCCGCTGCTTGCGCATCTGCTGCGGCTTGCGATTCCGCCGCAGCATCATCAGTGGCTTGCGTATCAATGCCGCTTTCCTGGCCGCTCTATTGGGACATGCCCTGCAACGCGCTCAACAGTTCATCGGGTGACTGAATCATCTGCCCCTCAAGAGAACAAGGAAACGTGCTTGCCAGATCAGCGACCGAACAGGCTGGTGCCTCGGTCTGGGTAAAACCAATCGTGGGCATCGCCAAAGCAAAGCTCAGCCCAATCGATGTTGTTGATTTCAGTATAGACTTCATCTTTTTTCCTCACGGGTGACAAGAGGCACGGGATAGGCCCTGCTCTTTGATACTTGAGACTAGTGCAGCATTGCACTGCTATCCAATATCAAGCGCAAATCTATGCCGATCAGGCAATGTGAAATCACACTCTGCCCTGCTTAAATTGATGATAACACAGACAAAAGCCGCCCCTGTTGCCAGAGGCGGCTTTTCGCAAGGATGTGGCAATCAACCGATTGCAGCGACTGCGCGTTTGGTCATGACACCCACCAAATGCGCCCGATACGCCCCGGTGCCGTGCAAATCGTTGATCATGTCTGAGCCATCAATGGCTAAACCTGCCAAAGCATCGGGCGCAAAGTTCGCGGTTAATGCCGCCTCGGCCTCGGACCAGCGGAACACACCATCATTGGATGCGCCCGTGATCGCCACACGCACCCCATCAGCGAATTTCGCGACATAGGCCGCGACCAGCGGGAAACGGGAGGCCGGTTGCAAGAACTTCTCATAATGTGCAGCCACCGGGATTGGGAATTTCACTTCCGTCACGATCTCGCCTTCATCCAACGCCGTGGTAAACATACCTTGGAAATAATCATCCGCCGCAATCTCGCGCGCGTTGGTGACGATGACCGCCCCACTGCCAAGCGCACCAGCCGGATAGCACGCCGATGGGTCATTGTTGGCCAGTGATCCACCAATGGTGCCGCGGTTGCGCACAGCAGGGTCGCCAATACGCGCGGCCAAACTGGCCAGCGCCGGATAATGGCCCGCCGCATCGCGCATCACTTGCGCATGGGTTGTCGCCCCCCCAATACACAGACGTCCCGTATCATCCATGCAGACACCCTTCATTTCATCAATGCTCGTGAGGGACACCAATACTGAAGGTGCCGCAAGCCGCGCCTTGAGGGTCGGGATCAAGGTCTGCCCCCCGCTCAAGGGCTGCGCTTCTTCACGTCCCATGGCCTGAACGGCATCCGCGATCGTGGTCGGTTTTTCTACATCAAAGTTATACATTTTCTTCCTTTCGGATCAGAGGATGTTGTCTGCGCATCGCAGCCAGCTGTGCCTCTTCATCTAGCCAAATAACCTCCGGGGGTCCGGGGGCTGGCCCCCGGTCCTGTCCGTTCAATTCACGAATTCATCGCGGCCCAGACACGCGCTGGCGACACGGGCATATCGATATGGGCCACGTCATGCCCCCCCGACCGCATCGCATCCAACACCGCATTCACCACCGATGGCGGTGATCCAATTGCACCCGCTTCACCACATCCCTTCACGCCCAATGGGTTGTGCGTACACGGCGTTTGGCACGAATGATCCACATCATACATTGGCAGATCGGATGCCCGTGGCATCGCGTAATCCATATATGACGCGCTTAGCAATTGACCGTCGCTGTCATAGGCACAGTTTTCCAAAAGCGCCTGACCAATCCCTTGGGCCAAACCGCCGTGTACCTGCCCTGTGACAATCATCGGATTGATAATATTGCCAAAATCATCTGCCGCAGAAAACCGTTCGATGGTGACTTGACCCGTTTCTGGATCCAGTTCGACCTCACAAGCGTATGCGCCGGAAGGATAGGTAAAGTTTGACGGATCATAAAATGCCGTTTCCTCCAAACCCGGTTCAATATCCTCAAGCGGATAGTTATGCGGCACATAGGCGGCCAGTGTCACATCGCCCCAGGCCACAGATTTATCCGTACCTGCAACGCTGAACGCACCATCTTTCAACTCGATATCGGTCTCGGACGCTTCGAGCAGATGGGAGGCAATCTTTTTCGCCTTAGCAATGATCTTTTCCGTGGCGCGCACCATTGCTGATCCACCCACGGCGATTGAGCGTGACCCATAAGTCCCCATGCCCATGGGCACCTTATCGGTGTCGCCGTGCACAATTTCGACCATGTTTTCGTCGATGCCAATCATCTCAGCGACCACTTGGGCAAAGGATGTCTCGTGTCCCTGCCCGTGGCTATGTGACCCGGTCATCACAACCAAACCACCCGTGGCATTGACCCGCACCGTGGCGGATTCGTACAGACCCGCGCGCGCACCCAATTGCCCGACAAGGTTTGACGGCGCGATGCCACAAGCCTCAATATAGCAATTCACGCCAAAGCCGCGCAGTTTCCCTTTGGCTTCAGAGGCTTCGCGGCGCTTTTTAAAACCGGCGATGTCTGCCATTTCTTCCAGCTTGTCCATTGTGGCGACATAATCACCCGTATCATATTCCACCGCCACAGGCGTGGCATAGGGGAATTCAGTAATGAAGTTCTGACGCCGCAAAGCAATCGGATCGACCCCCAATTCATGGGCTGTTTTGTCCACCAAACGTTCCAATTGATAGGTCGCTTCGGGGCGACCAGCCCCACGGTAAGCGTCAACAGGAACCGTATTGGTAAACACCGCTTTCACGTTCACATAGATCAGCGGGGTTTTGTAATTCCCAGCCATCAACGTCCCATGCAACCACGTTGGCACCGATGGTGCAAAGGTCGACAGATAGGCACCCATGTTGGCATAGGTATCGGTGCGCAAGGCGGTAAAGTTGTTATCCTTGTCCAGCGCCAATTCAATCTTGGTCACGTGGTCGCGGCCATGCGCATCCGACATAAACGCCTCTGAACGTGACGACGTCCATTTCACCGGACGGTTACAGGCCTTGGCGGCAAATGTGCAAAATGCCTCTTCCTGATAGTGGAAGATTTTGGTGCCAAATCCGCCACCCACATCCGGGGCCACAACACGCAGCTTGTGTTCGGGAATACCCAGAACAAAGGCCCCCATCAACAACCGGATCACATGTGGGTTTTGTGACGTGGTATAAAGCGTATGCTGACCATCACCGCGGGCGTAATCACCAATAGCAACACGTGGCTCCATCGGGTTGGCCACCAAACGGTTGTTGACCAATTCCAGCGTGGTCACATGGGCAGCGTCCTTAAACGCTTGGTCCACCGCATCTTTGTTTTCTTCAACAAAGCCCCAATCATAACACATGTTTGAGGTCAGATCGTCGTGTACCTTTGTGGCACCCTCTTTGAGCGCATCTTTCATATTCACAACGGCGGGGAGCTCATCAATATCAACGACAATGGCTTCGGCAGCATCACGCGCCTGTTCCAGTGTTTCGGCCACAACAGCAGCTATCGGTTCACCGACATGGCGCACCTTGCCATCGGCCAGCACCGGATGGCGCGGCTCTTGCATGACTTCGCCGTGTTTGTCGGTGACTTGCCAGCCGCAAGGGATCGACCCCACTTCGGTAAAATCCGCACCTGTGAAAATTTGAACCACACCGGGCATATCAGCCGCCGCCGAGACATCCACATTGTTCAACGTGCCATGCGCCACATCAGAGCGCAGGAAAAACACATGTGCTTGTCCGCGAATGTTGATGTCGTCTGTGTAATTCCCTGCTCCGGTCAAAAACCGAACGTCCTCGCGCCGCTTACTGCTGGCACCAATTCCACCGTCTTTAGGCATTTTATTCTCCTCCCAGTGAGGGTGTGCCGGGGCACACCTTACATGTGACCAATGCGCGTAAGGTGCACGCGACGTGCACCACCCGCCGGTCTTATTCAGCAGCCATCGCGCCCACGTCCTGACCAGATGCGGCTAGAATCGCTTTGACGATGTTGTGATAGCCCGTGCAGCGGCAGATGTTGCCATCCAGATAGTGGCGCACTTCGGCTTCGGTTGGTTTTGGATTGTCTTTCAGCAGTGCTGCTGCTGACATCACCATGCCCGGCGTACAGAACCCGCATTGTAAACCATGGTGGTCCTGAAACGCTTGTTGGATCACATTCAGCGATCCGTCTTTGTTGGCTTGCCCTTCAATTGTCGCAACCTCAGCACCGTCCGCTTCAATCGCCAACATGGTGCAGGCTTTGACTGCTTCACCGTTCACATGCACCACGCAAGCACCGCATTGGCTGGTGTCGCAACCGATATGCGTACCCGTCAGCCCTTGGTCTTCGCGTAAGAATTGCGCCAGCAATGTGCGCCCTTCGACTTCGCCAGACGCGGCTTTGCCGTTCACGGTCATCTTGACCTGTGTCATAGTATCCTCCCCGTTATAATCTTGTTTAGACCGAGTTAAGCACGACATCGCTGAGTTGAGAACACAAATCTGCGTTAATTTTACGAACAAGCAAAATAGTGCATCATGTTCTTAGGGTGCGCGCCGTGGTTGTGGGCGTGTTGGGATTTCCTTGAGCAGGCCCCCAACGCCCATCGCAGCAATATCGCGCGCACTCACCGCAATTCCGCAGACAACGCGCGACAACACCCAATCAGCACCATTTAGGGCGGGCGAACGCGCGCACCCCGGCAGCCCGATGATGTGTTGATTGCCAATGAGACCAATAAACAGCAAGTTGCCGGGATCAACTGGCATGCCAAAGCGTGTCACCTGCCCACCAGCTTTTCGCACCGCAGCCGGGGCAACATCATCTGGGTCCGAGGTCGCAGAGCCTGTGAGGATCAGGACCAGATCGCCTTGCGCCGCAGCAATTGCCTTCGAGAGCGCATCTGTTTGATGTTGCACCATAACAGTGGCGCGCAGTTCGACACCCAGCGCCTCAAGCCGTGACGCAATAGCCAAGCGACCCTTGTCCCCGACACCGCCAGGAATTTCAGTTATGATCAACATTGCTGTGCCCAGTTTCGGCTGGGCGAGCCTGATTGCGGCATCTCCCGCCGCCGCACATGCCTGATCCACTGCGGTTTGTGGCACAGCATATGAAATGATCTTGATTGTTGCGATCATGCCGCCTGCCGCCATTTGCTGCCAGGGCGGTACGGTGGCGATGGTGATCATTGGATGGACAGCATTGATGGCTTCAATCGCCGCAACATCGAGCGCGACAACACCCGCGCTATCGGCAATCAGGTTTACGCGCCCCGTAAAGGCGTTTGTCGCACTGATGCCCTGCCCTTTGCTAAGGATCGCTTTGGCCAGTTGCCCAGCTGCGCTGTCTTCAGGACTATCCCCAGTTTCGAGCTGCGCCACGATCACCTCAGTCACACCACTGGCCTGCATATCGGTAATATCGGCATCCGTAACAGTGCGGCCTTTGCGCAATCGCCCAGCAGATATGGCAACAGAATGCGCCAACACTGCACCCTTCGCTTGCGTTATTGGTACGGGGCCAAATTTCATCCCTGCCTCAGTGTTTGGATGATTTGCGCCAATATCGATACTGCGATTTCCGCAGGACCGGATGCGCCGATATTTAATCCCACAGGTCCATGAATGCGGCCAATCTGCGAGGGCGAAAAACCAGCTTCACTCAATCGTTCGATCCGGGTTGCATGGGTGCGTTTACTGCCCAAGGCCCCAATGTAAAACGCATCTGACGCCAAGGCGATGTGCAGTGCCGGATCATCAAGTTTTGGATCATGGGTCAGCAACACAACAGCGCAGCGACCATCAAGGCCAATGGTTTGCAACGCGGCATCGGGCCAATCATTGATGATGGAGGCATTGGGAAACCGCGCCTCAGACCCAAAGGCCTCACGCGGGTCCACAACCAGCGGATCAAAGCCTGCGCTTTGGGCCATGCCGACCAAGCTTTGTGCAATGTGTACGGCACCAACGATGATCAGGCGCAAAGGTGGGTTATGGATCGCAACAAAGCTTTGCTGATCTTCACTCAATCCGGAACGATCCATTCGGAAACGTTCAGCGTGATCCTCGTGGGTCAAGGTATGTGAACTGCCATCCAAGGCGACCTCATAGGCAACAGCGCGCCGCGCAGCACGCGCCGCCACAAGATCACGCAGGATCTGCACAGGCATCCCGCCTGCCCCAATCGGTTCCACCAACACGCGGATGGTGCCGCCACAGGCCAATCCCACGGCAAAAGCATCTCCATCGCTAACACCGTATTCCAACACACGTGGCGCACCAGCTTCCAAGGCCTCTAGCGCCTCAATCACCACCGCACCTTCCACACAGCCGCCTGAAACCGATCCCTGCATGTCACCTTGACCGGAAACCACCAATTGCGCGCCAACACGGCGCGGTGCTGACCCCCATGTGTCAATCACCGTAGCCAATACAGCCCCCTGACCGCCGTCCACCCATGCCAGTGCCTGTTCTGGTATGTTCTCTGCCGTTTGCACGTAAATACCCCCTGTTGCGCGATGTGATGTAGGCTGGCTGAGTACACAACAATTGCCAAGTGAATTCCGTTTGATCCAGATGTTATCCATCCCCCCGTTGCACCCCGCGCCAAGCAGCACTACATCTATGACAACATCATCACGCAAGACCGGAGCCGCCCCATGCCCATGCACGCCAGTGAAATCGAAGACCTGATCCGCGCCACATTCCCCGATGCTGAGATCACGGTTGAGGGCAGCGACGGTGTGCACATGGCCGCACTGGTCGTTGACGAGAGTTTTCGCGGCAAAAACCGCGTGCAACAACAACGTGCAGTCTATGCCGCACTCAAGGGCAAGATGGACGGGGCCAACGGCGAATTACACGCGCTGGCCCTGACCACCAAAGTGCCCGATTAAACCCCAGACACATATCCATATCATTCTCAAGGAACACCCCCATGACAGACGCAGCCACCCAGATCAAAGAGAGCATCACCACCAATGACGTGGTCCTGTTTATGAAAGGCACCAAAGAAATGCCACAGTGCGGATTTTCATCCCGCGTGGCAGGTGTGCTCAACTACATGGGCGTGGAATTTTCGGATGTGAATGTGCTGGCTGACGATGCCATGCGTCAGGGGATCAAAGATTTCTCTGACTGGCCGACTGTGCCGCAGTTGTATGTCAAAGGCGAATTTGTAGGGGGATGTGACATCATCACCGAAATGACGCTGTCAGGTGAGTTGGACACGCTGTTTGCTGAGAATGGTGTGACGTTCGACAAAGACGCGGCAGATAAGATTCGCGAAGCCAACGGGTAATAAATCGGTTTCTTTGAAAGAAAACGGTCGGAATTTTCAAAAATTCCGACCGTTTGGGGCAATAATTGCAACGCCGTGGAATGACTGCAGTGCGGGACAAAGCGAGCCTTCGCTGCAACCTGACGAAGGTCGGCTTTGAAGTTGGTCTGCCAGAAACCTTATGACGCGATCTTAAGATCAGGCTTTTGGCCATTTGCCATTGCCACACCCAACAGGTCTTCTTCCCATTGCTCAATCTCAAGGTCGATATCCCATTTCCTGATTTCCTTCGCGGTGCGTCGCAGGTTGTCTTTCTTACGCTCGGCCAGATACCGCCGCACTTCGCCCACTTTGAGGCATCCGCGTGCAGCAGGCCCATTCAGGGCCGCGTCTGGCGTAGGCGCTATACCATAAATGGCAGTCAACTCTTGCCGCTCTAAACTCGTCAATCCGTTCACTACCATCGGCCCCAGCAACAGAGATTCTGACAGGCAGCCATTGGCGATGACAACCTCGTGTCTGTCGCAGGCAAAGTGAATCCACGTGATGGATTGCTTGCCCTTCATGTGGCGAATACCCCGCATTGCCGTCAGCGATTTCGCTGGGGCAAGGCTTTCGGTAGTGAACCAACCATCCAATTGCCCATGACCGCCAACGAACATCCGATGTTGGGGCGACACGATCAGGTCCTGCGCTGGCAGCCCGCGCCCCAATGCGCCGGCGGCGATCAGTACGGGTTTTGCGCCGGGCTCAACTGCTTCTAGCGGATCGTCGCCACTATGAACCCAGCGGATGGCTTGAGGACCGTTGTCCAGCGTGCTCACCAGATCGTTGGCTTTCAACGTTTCAACTGCGCGCTGCCCGTCCGGTGTATCGATCAACGTGCCGGGGGCGTAGCAGGCAGCCTCATAGGTTTCTGAATTGTTCTGATCGCTGGTCCAGAAAGCATTGGGGCTAGAGGGCCCGCCGCCACTGTCCCAATACCATGCTTCCAGATCAAAGCCGGGTGTCCAAACCATCTGGAACGGTTCGCCTGTTACTGAATTTGTTCCTTCAAAAACGATCGCGCCCTCGCCAGGGCTCAGGTAGTCACTGCGGATGATCGTGGCATCTTCCATGATGCCGCCGCCATGACCCGTCCAAGTAAGATCATAGGTCTCGCCGACATCGAAACGATAGGGATTATCGTCACCCATGTTCGACGTAATCGTCAGGTTCGCGGTCGAGTTTGGCGGATGATCGAAATAACTGTAGTTTGGCGTGACATCGATATTGCTGCCCGAAGAGGCAGCGAATTGGTTGTCCGCCGCATTGATTGTTACAGGCATATTGGACTCCTTTAGCGCCCAAGAAATGTCTGAAACAAGTTAAGACCAAACTAAGTGATGTCTAAGTTCTTAGTCAATTTGTTCTGACCGTCCGGCAGCGGTACTTAAACGAGCACCTGAGGCGGCACAAAAGCGCGAAAGCTCCGCAAATAAATCATCTTTCTTGCAATAGACGAAGGCGGTTTTGGAAAATCGCCTTCGCGTTTCAGCATAAAGCTGCCGTTTGACAGGTCCGCAGCATCAGTCACATTGGGCTCAAACCGGTCATTCGCTGCATCAATAGACGTGTTCTAAAAACCACTTAAGGCGGGTATTTAACCCACCTTCTCCTCAACTTCAGCCGCCAGCGCCTCCGCGCGCGCCGCAATCTCGGCCAATGTATCGGTCACGGCTTGGGGCACCACGGGTACTTCGATCCGCTCCGGCTCAATCTTGACGTTGCGCAGGCCGGCCAGTTCGGCCTCACGTTCGGCCAATTCGGCGCGCACTTCGGCAATGCGGTCCTCAACAGAAGCGGTTTTGTCCGCCAGCAGTAGCCCCGCCATCAGCAACATCCGCGCTTCGGGCATCCGGCCCACTTGATCGCTCAGCACTTGGGCTTCGTCATCCAGCATTTTGGCGGCAGAATGCAGATAGCTTTCTTCACCGTCCTGACAGGCCACTTCAAATTGACGACCGCCGATTGTGATTTGAATTTCCGGCATTATGCGGTCTCCTCTGCGTTGGCGTCGTCAATCATTGGGGTCAGGGCCGACAAGATCGCTGTTGCCTCGGCCACATCTGCCGCCCGGGCAGAACGTAGACTATCCAACTCTGCCAACATGGATTTATTGATCAGATGGGCGTCCCCCACCCCTTCTTCATTGGCCTCACGCAGGGCCGCACAGGCATCGTTTAATTGTGCATTGGCCCGGCGCACCCGCTGTAATTCGATGTCCAGTTGCGCCATGCGGGCATCACATTCTTCAACCTGTGTGCGCATCGCGGCCATTTCGGAGTCTGATTTGGTTTTCAACGCCCGCACCCGTTCGCTCAGTTGTGCGTTTGCGGTGCGTTCATCCTCAAGGGCTTGCGCCATCTCAGGATCAGGGCCGCCAGATGATGTGCTTAACTTGTCCACGCCTTGCGCAACCCGGTCCATGGCTGCGGTGATGCGGCGTTGTAGTTCGTCGATGTTACTCATGACTAAAAAAGTCCCTTCGTCTACGTCGTCTGCGTCTTTTAACGGGCGAATCGTTTGCCCCCCAGCATTTGCAACAATTCTACCCAAAGAAACCCCCAAATGCGCCCCCTGCTTTGCAAACAGCATCTTGGTGGGCAAAGCTGATGTGAGATGCGTTGTTTCATGGGCTTTTGGGCGCGCTTTGCCTTGAACTTTGGCGGGTGGCTGATATGCACAGGCGCAACATATTTTACCCTTACAAGGAAGTCCTCCCCGTGGATCTGACAGCCCTCGCCAAAGCAAACCCTGACCATTGGTCGAAAGCCACCGCCATTCGCGCCCTGACACTGGACGCTGTTGCTGCCGCCAATTCCGGCCATTCTGGTATGCCGATGGGCATGGCGGATGTGGCAACTGTGTTGTTTGAAAAGCACCTCAAGTTTGATGCGGCCAATCCTTTGTGGCCGGATCGGGATCGTTTTATCCTGTCTGCGGGCCATGGGTCTATGTTGATCTATTCGCTGTTACATTTGGTTGGCGATGTTCAGTTCCCAATTGAGGAAATCAAAAACTTCCGCCAGATGGGCGCGCGCACCGCGGGCCACCCTGAGAATTTCCTTGCCGATGCGATCGAAGTCACCACTGGTCCTTTGGGTCAAGGTATTGCCAATTCGGTTGGTTTTGCGATGGCCGAAGAAATCCAGCGCGCCACATATGGTGCCAAAGTTGTCGACCACCACACCTATGTCATCGCGGGTGACGGGTGCCTGATGGAGGGCGTGAGCCAAGAGGCCATCACGCTCGCGGGCCGTCATAAGTTGAGCAAACTGATCGTGATGTGGGACAACAACAACATCACCATCGACGGGCCTGTGACCCTGTCTGATCACACGGATCAAGTGACACGTTTCCAAGCGGCGCAGTGGCATACCATTGAGATTGATGGCCATAACCCCGCTGAGATTGACGCAGCCCTGACTGAGGCACGCAAATCTGACAAACCCACCATGATTGCATGTAAAACCCATATCGCTTTGGGCCATGCCGCACAGGACACCTCCAAAGGTCACGGCGCATTGACCGATGCCGATCAGATGGCAGCGGCCAAGGCGGCCTATGGTTGGACCACTGGACCGTTTGAGGTTCCGGCAGATGTGAAAGCGGCATGGGAAGCCATTGGCAACCGCGGTGTTGCAGCGCGCCTTGAGTGGGAAGAACGGTTCGACAAAATGCCACGTTCCAAGCGTGAGACATTTAACCGGGCGCTGGCGTTTGAAGCACCAAAAAAGCTGAGCGCGACGATCAAAGCGTTCAAAAAGCAGATGACCGAAACCGCGCCAAAGCTGGCAACCCGTTCTAGCAGCGAAAAGGTTTTGGAAGTCTTGAACCCGATCCTGCCCGAAACGGTAGGTGGGTCTGCGGATTTGACTGGATCGAACAACACCAAAACCGGCGATTTGGGCGTGTTTGACGTAGACAACCGCGAGGGCCGTTATGTCTATTGGGGTGTGCGTGAACATGGCATGTCATCCGCGATGAACGGCATGGCGCTGCATGGCGGTGTGCGCCCTTACGGCGGCACGTTCATGTGTTTCACCGATTATGCCCGCCCTGCCATGCGTTTGGCGGCCCTTAGCCAAATCCCAACCGTGTTTGTTATGACACATGATTCCATTGGCCTTGGCGAAGATGGTCCAACCCACCAACCGGTTGAACACCTCGCCATCAGCCGTAGCACGCCGAATACCTATGTGTTCCGTCCTGCGGATACGGTTGAAACGGCTGAGGCATGGGAAATCGCATTTTCATCCAAGAAAACGCCATCTGTGTTGTCACTCACCCGTCAGGGCCTGCCAACTGTGCGTCTTGAGCATAAGAACACCAACATGAGCGAAAAAGGTGCCTATGTTCTTGCCGATGCAGAAACGGGCATGAAGCGTCAGGTTATTTTGATCGCAACTGGATCAGAAGTGCATTTGGCAATGGAAGCGCGTGACCTGTTGCAGGCTGAAGGCATTGGTGTGCGCGTGGTGTCTATGCCCTGCATGGAGCTATTCGCCGCCCAAGACGATGCCTATCGCAAGCGCATTTTACCGGGTGGTGCGGTGCGCGTCGGTATCGAGGCTGGTGTGCGCATGGGTTGGGATCGTTGGTTGCTGGGTGAACGCGGTAAGTTCGGCAAGGCGGACTTTGTCGGCATGGATCGTTTTGGGGCCTCTGCCCCGGCGGGTGAATTGTTTGAAAAGTTCGGAATCACCGCCGCAAACATCGCAGAAAAAGCCAAAGCTCTACTCTGAGTTGATTAAGATAAGATGAACAACCATTGCCGCTGCCTTGTGCGGCGGCAATGATGCGCCTATGCATAGGCTATTTCGGCAATCATTGGCCGAAATCAACTGCCATCAGAAGTATCCCAAGACTTTTAACACAACCTACCTATGGTTGTTGTGTGAGATGTTAATGAAGTGTTAGACCTTCCGCTCTACTCAGGATTGAAGTACACTTTGGAAATTGGGAAAGGCTGAAATTATGATGATGGGATATCTTGTCAGCGCGGCAATTTCGGCAATACTTTGTACCTTGCTCTGGCTTGGCACAGGTGGGTCCATTGTATGGGCGATTCCTGTCTACATCATGTCAGGTAACCTTGTGCTTGCGACACTAGTGTCATTTGCAGCACTCAAATCGCGCAGTGCGGATTTCTTTTCTTAACAGAACGTTTGCCTAGGCCACTTTTCGGGTGAACACCTTGCGCCATAGTGGCGTGATGATCTTTTCACCAAGCGGGATTAAGGCAAGCCCTAAAACCAACCCAAACACCCCGTCCATCGCCGCTTTTGCAAACCATTCAGCTGCGCCCGCTATACCGGACGGTGCCGCATGGCCCACAGCATAAGCCGCATCATGAATCCAATGGCCCAATGTGGCAAAACCCAATTCCTCAAAGCCATGGATGATGATCGACCCACCAACCCAAAGCATCGCGGCCGTCCCAACGATGGTTAACAGCTTTAGAAACCCCGGCATCGCCTGAACCAACCCGCGACCTAAACTGCGCGTCAGACTTAGCCGCCCTTTGTTGGCCATCGCCAATCCCAGATCATCCATTTTCACAATCAACGCGACAGAGCCATAGACCGCAATTGTGATCATGATCGCAACAGCGGCCAGCGTCGCGGCCTCCATCCAGAAATTACTCGGGGGAATGGCAGCCAAGGCGATGGTCATGATTTCAGCCGATAGAATGAAATCCGTCTTGATCGCACCCGCAGCCTTTTGTTCCTCTAGATGCGCAGGATCGTCCGGAACGTCCTCATCACCGGGATACTCTTCGTGACCGTGGCTTAGCCCCAGTGCATGGGCAACTTTTTCAGCACCCTCAAAACACAAATACGCCCCGCCCAACATCAGTAACGGCGGGATCAGCCATGGCGCAAAGTTCGACAGCAACAATCCAGCAGGCAGCAGAAAGACCAGTTTATTTTTCAACGACCCCTTGGTGATGCGCCAGATGATTGGCAACTCGCGGTTTGCTTCAAAGCCCTGCACATATTTTGGCGTTACCGCAGCATCATCAATCACCGCTCCGGCAGCTTTGGTGCCCGCCTTTGCCGCCTGCCCGATCACGTCATCAATGCTGGATGCCGCGACCTTGGCAATCGCCGCCACATCATCAAACAATGCAATCAATCCGCTCATATCCACACCTTTGCCGCTGCTCACCTATCAGCTAGCACTCTGAGCGCTGAGGGCAAAGCCCCATCGTTTACCGCCGCCTTTACCGCTAACATCAAAGTTTATCGCTAACATACAGATATTAAGCAGTTTTCGCCCTTTAACCTTGGCACACGCCCCCGGTATAGAACGGCAAACACCCGACCCCAAAGGATTGCTGTCATGACCATCAAAGTTGGCATTAACGGATTTGGCCGCATTGGCCGTTGCACTTTAAGCCACATCGCAGCATCAGGGCGCGACGATATTGAGGTAATCAAGATCAACGCCACCGGGCCATTGTCCACTGCGGCGCATCTGATCAAATATGATTCTGTTCATGGCCGATTTCCCGGTGAGATCACCGTTGATGATGGCTATATCAATCTGGGCCAAAACGACATCGAAGTCATGTCGACCTATACTCTAGAGGAATTGGATTGGTCAGGCTGTGATGTGGTGCTGGAATGCACAGGCAAGTTCAACGATGGCAACAAGGCAAAGGTGCATCTGGAACAAGGTGCCAAGCGTGTTTTATTGTCTGCGCCCGGTAAAAACGTAGACCGCACAGTGGTTTACGGGGTGAACCATGACACAATGAAAAAGTCCGACAAGATGATTTCTAACGGGTCTTGTACGACGAATTGCCTCGCCCCCTTGGCCAAGGTAATGCATGAGGCGGTGGGTATCGAAAGCGGTCTGATGACCACAATCCACAGCTATACCGGCGATCAACCGACGTTGGACCGTCGCCATTCGGACCTGTACCGCGCGCGCGCTGCGGCGATGGCGTTGATCCCGACCTCAACTGGGGCTGCAAAAGCCTTGGGCGAAGTTCTCCCCGCGCTTAAGGGCAAGTTGGACGGCACCGCGATGCGTGTCCCTACCCCAAATGTCAGTGCTGTTGATCTGACTTTTACCGCCTCACGCGATGTGACGGTTGAAGAAATCAACGCCGCCGCCCTTGCTGCATCTATTGGCCCGATGAAACGGGTTTTGGGCTATGATCCAGAGCAGAAAGTCAGCATCGACTTTAACCACACCGAAGAAAGCTGCATTTTCGCGCCGGATCAGACCATCGTTGTCGCAGGGCGCACCGTGCGGGTTTTGTGCTGGTATGATAATGAATGGGCGTTTTCAGTGCGGATGGCGGATGTCGCCGTGGCGATGGGGCATTTGGGGTAATCATAACCTTGCCAAAAACTTGCAAGCGTGGCGCGCCCCTGTCATATCGGGGCGAGCCAGTCGGAGCAAAGACGTGACCAACCGCATTGCCATCTTTTTGGGATTATTCCTGATCGCCGCAGTTGTTGCGGATGTGATGTGGTACGGAAACGAACACATTATCTTTTTGGGTAAAAAGCTGTTTGAACTGATCGAATGGATCGCGTTCTGGCGTTGATTTGCGCGTGCTTTATTGATCTCACACCGTTGTTTGATCAGGTTTTATCGAACTGACGCCGCAGTTCTGTGTTCACGCGTGGCGTCACAAATTTGCTGACATCCCCACCTAAACGGGCGATTTCCTTGACCAGTTTGCTGGCAATCGCTTGATGCGCAGCCTCGGCCATCAAAAACACTGTTTCAATTGAATCGTCCAACTGACGGTTCATGCCAACCATCTGATATTCGTATTCAAAATCGGCTACGGCCCGCAAACCACGTACGATAACCTGCGCCCCCACATCGCGGGCGCAATCAATCAACAGGTTTTCGAACGGGTGCACAATGATCTCAATACCGGTCTGTTCAGCCAGCGTTGCACATTCAGCCTCAATCAGCTTGACGCGCTCTTCCAATTCAAACAGCGGTCCCTTGTCGCGATTGATCGCGACGCCAATGACCAATTTATCAACCAGAAACGCAGCGCGCCGGATAATATCGATATGGCCCAAAGTGATAGGGTCAAAAGTGCCGGGATAAAGGCCAACGCGCATGAGGCGATCCTAATTTATGATCAATCTGGCCGACAAGCAAACATGTGGCGCGTTCAGGTGCAACCCAATTGGGAGGGGTTAATGCCCCATTATCATACCTTGCAGGGCATCTTTTTCCATGGACAGCTCCATCAGGCGGGCTTTGACGACATCACCCAGAGAAATCAGCCCCACCAAATTACCGTCTTCCAGCACTGGCATGTGGCGAAACCGGCCATCTGTCATCTTTTGCAATATTTCATCCGCCCGATCATTGCGGCTACAGGTGACCAACTTGGAGGTCATCAATTTATCAACCGTCATGTCCAAACAGGCACCACCTTGTTTGCCCAACTCGCGCACAATGTCGCGTTCAGACAGGATACCATCCGGCGATTTGCCGTCTTTTGAGATGATCAATGTACCGATCCGCTTTTCCGAAAGCATCTTGGCGGCCGCTGAAATCAGCATCGACGGCGGCGAGGTCACCACCGCATCATCCGATTTTGTCTTTAGAATTTGCGACACCAGCATTGAATGCTCCTTTTTAAGTGGACACCTTATTATTCAAAGGTCACCGCCAATCACGCAACTGTCAAGTCTTAGACGCCTGCAAGGGCCTCTAAACGCGCAACTTCTGTACGAAGGCCCGCTGTGAGGGCTTTGGCAAATCGGTTCAACCGTCCGTTGCGCTGATCATCTGCATGGCGGATCAGGTAAAAAGCGCGGCTTAAGCTGAATTCGGTGGCAAGGATGCGGTGTACCCTCGGCGTTGCAGGCAATGAGAAATCATGCACAACCCCAACACCGCCGCCTTGGCGGATCATGTTGACCTGAACAGAAACCGAATTTGAAGCAAGGGGCACCCGATCGCCCCCCAAATCGGCCAGATAATCCAATTCCCCGTCAAAAATCATGTCGGGGATATACCCCACCATACGGTGCGCCTTGAGATCCGTGATGGTTGTGATTGGCGCGTGCCCCGACAGATATCCCTCAGACGCGGCCAAATGCAGGTGATAGTCAGTGATTTTCTTGACCACCAACCGACCAGCCGTGGGTGCGCTGACACCAATCGCCATGTCTGCCTCGCGCCGGGATAGGTTAAAAACCCGGGGCAATGCGACGATCTGAATATCGAGGCCCGGATTTTCCTTGGCAATTTGTGCACAGACTTGCGGCAGTAGAAAATTGGCACATCCATCCGGTGCGCCAATCCGTATTTGCCCCTGCACCTCATCGCTGTGCGCTGCGATGCCCTCTGTCGCCAAGTGCATCGCGCGCTCCGCTGCCTCTGCCCGCTCCAACAATTGCGCGCCTGCCTCTGTCAGCGCATAGCCCTGCGGTGATTTCACAAACAACACCGCTTGCAGCGCCTTTTCCAACCGCGCCACGCGCCGCCCCAATGTTGCCGGATCAAGACGCAGTTCTTTGCCCGCGCCAGATAGGCTTTGTTGGCGCGCGACCGCCAGAAACAGTCGCAGATCATCCCAATTGTGCATCTGCGCCATGTTTCGTTATTCCTTCAATGAACTCAGGTCTGGGGCTGACCCCAGTTCGTCTTGCGAAAATGCAAAACCATTTTGAAACCTTGCCCCTTCCCCTTGCCTTTTTGCAAGCCTATCCTGACCTCAAACCTCAAGGGAGAGAAAACCATGCAAGAACTCACGCATTACATAAATGGCGCGCACGTTAAGGGCACATCGGGCCGTTTTGCCGATGTTATGAACCCCGCCACGGGCGAGGTGCAGGCAAAATGCCCACTGGCTAGCGCAGATGAGATGGACCAGGCTGTAAAGTTCGCTCAGGCCGCGCAACCCGCATGGGCCGCGACAAACCCTCAACGCCGCGCACGGGTGATGATGAAATTCGTGAGCTTGCTCAATGACAATATGGACAAGCTGGCCGAGGCGCTCAGCCGTGAGCACGGCAAGACCCTGCCAGATGCGGCGGGTGATGTGCAGCGTGGCCTAGAAGTGGTGGAATATTGCATCGGCGCGCCAGAATTGCTGAAAGGCGATTACACCGACAGCGCTGGCCCCGGAATCGACATGTATTCCATGCGTCAGGCGCTGGGTGTGACGGCTGGCATCACGCCGTTCAACTTCCCTGCAATGATCCCTATGTGGATGTTCGCCCCCGCCATCGCCTGCGGCAACGCGTTTATCCTGAAACCATCTGAACGTGATCCATCCGTGCCGTTGATGCTGGCCGAATTGATGGAAGAAGCAGGTCTGCCCAAGGGCATCTTGCAAGTCGTGAACGGCGACAAAGAAGCCGTGGACGCGATCCTGCACCATGATGTGATCCAATCGGTTGGCTTTGTCGGCTCCACCCCAATTGCCGAATATATCTATGCGACAGGTTGTGCCAATGGCAAACGCGTGCAGTGTTTTGGCGGTGCCAAGAACCACATGATCATCATGCCAGATGCCGACATGGATCAGGCTGCTGATGCATTGATCGGTGCCGGATATGGTGCAGCGGGCGAACGCTGCATGGCGATTTCGGTGGCTGTGCCTGTGGGTGATGAAACAGCGGATCGGTTGATTGAAAAACTGGTGCCACGCATCGAAAGCCTCAAGGTTGGCCCTTATACCTCTGGCAAAGACGTGGATTACGGTCCGGTTGTGACAGCCGCTGCCAAAGCCAATATCGAACGTCTTGTACAAACAGGGATCGATCAAGGCGCTGAACTGGTTGTCGATGGCCGCGATTTCAAATTGCAGGGCTATGAGGATGGTTTCTTTGTTGGCCCCCACCTCTTTGACCGCGCCACCAAGGACATGGATATTTACAAGCACGAAATCTTTGGCCCTGTCCTGACCTGCGTGCGCGCGCAAAGCTATGAAGAGGCCATCGGCCTTGCGATGGATCATGAATATGGCAACGGCACAGCGATATTTACCCGTGACGGCGATGCGGCGCGTGACTTTGCCAACCGGATCAATGTGGGCATGGTCGGTATCAACGTGCCAATCCCTGTGCCGCTGGCCTATCACACCTTTGGGGGTTGGAAAAAATCTGTGTTTGGCGATTTGAACCAGCACGGCCCGGATGCGTTTAAGTTCTACACGCGCACCAAGACCGTGACGGCGCGCTGGCCCTCTGGCATCAAAGAAGGCGGCGAGTTTTCTATTCCTGTGATGGAATAATCTAAAAACGGTTGTGGGCGGCGCGCCAACCTTACGGGGGATCACTTCGTAAGGTGGGCGCATCGCCCACCGCCCCTTGCAATATTGTTGCAAACATTGGAATTTAACACTCGTTCATTAACCGCCCAAAGAGGATCACACCAATGGATTTTGCACTGAGCGAAGAACAGACCGCGATTTTCGACATGGCCTATGCCTTTGGCCAAGAAAATATCGCGCCTTTTGCCCAGAAATGGGAGAAAGACGAAACGATCCCCAAAGAACTCTGGCCGCGCATTGCTGAGCTTGGTTTTGGTGGGTTGTATGTGTCCGAGGAGGGCGGCGGTTCTGATCTGACGCGGCTTGATGCGACGTTGGTGTTTGAGGCCCTCAGCATGGCCTGCCCTTCGGTTGCGGCGTTTCTGTCGATCCACAACATGTGCGCCAAAATGCTCGACAGCTTTGCCAGTGATGATCTGAAAGCGCGGATCATGCCCGATATTTTGTCGATGAATACGGTGCTGAGCTATTGCTTGACGGAACCCGGTTCCGGTTCTGACGCTGCGGCCCTCAAGACCAAAGCGACCCGCACCAACGACGGATATACTTTGAACGGCACCAAGGCGTTCATCTCTGGTGGTGGATATTCTGACGCCTATGTCACGATGGTGCGCACCTCTGATGATGGGGCGGCAGGTGTGTCCACAGTCTATGTTGAAGACGGCACACCAGGCCTCAGCTTTGGCGGATTAGAGGACAAAATGGGCTGGCGCAGTCAGCCCACTGCACAAGTACAATTTGACAATTGCAACATTTCTTCCGGCAATTTGGTCGGTGAAGAAGGTCAAGGTTTCAAATATGCGATGAAAGGGCTTGATGGCGGACGTTTGAACATTTCGGCCTGTTCGCTGGGGGCCGCCCAGACCGCGTTGAATGCAACGCTGCAATACATGGGCGAACGCCAAGCCTTTGGCAAACCCATTGACCAGTTCCAAGGCTTGCAATTCCGCCTCGCGGATATGGAAATTGAAATGCAAGCCGCGCGGACCTTCCTGCGTCAAGCCGCATGGAAGCTCGACACAGGTGCGCCGGATGCCACCAAGTTCTGCGCCATGGCAAAGAAATTTGTGACCGAAACAGGCAGCAAAGTTGTGGATCAATGCCTGCAACTGCACGGCGGTTATGGCTATCTTGCGGATTACGGCATCGAAAAACTTGTGCGCGATTTGCGGGTGCACCAAATTTTGGAAGGCACCAACGAAATCATGCGGGTGATCGTGGCGCGTGACATGCTGAAGAACAGATGAGAAATTACTACGCTTGGTTCAAACGCAGCGCGCTTTACCGCGCCTTTTTGCTTCATGGTGTATGGGGTTGGAAACACGCAATTGATTTTCCGCCAATCGGGGGCCTCCTTCCCTTGGCACTTGCAATGACGTGGTTGGTCGGCATTCATATTCCGATTGCATCTATTGGGGTCGCTTTGGGGGATGGGGATGGGGATGGGGATGGGGATGTCATTTTACTTATCGGACTTTTGCAACTCTCTAGTATGGTCGCCATCGGACCGATATTTATGATTGCTGTGGGAGAGTTTATGGAAACCGGTGCTGCAATTCATGCGTTGCTGTCCGGTCGACCAAAGGCCGCGAAGCGGTTGTTCAAAACTTACAAAATCCGACTGATTCTTGCACGGGAAATAACATGACCGACATCAACATCCGCGTCACGGGCCGTGCTGGACGCATCACCCTGACCCGTCCACAAGCGCTGAACGCGATGACCTATGACATGTGCATGGCGATTGATGCGGCATTGCGGTCATGGGCGGATGACGACGCTGTGGCCCTTGTGGTGATCGACGCACACGGCGCGCGTGCGTTTTGTTCTGGTGGTGATATTGCGGAACTTTATGAACGTGGGACCAAAGGGGATTACGCCTATGGTCAGAAATTTTGGGCCGACGAATATCGCCTGAACAACAGGATTTTCACCTATCCCAAACCTGTGGTTTCGTTTCTCCAAGGCTTCACAATGGGCGGCGGTGTCGGCATCGGATGCCATGGATCGCACCGCATCGTGGGCGAGAGCAGCCAGATCGCCATGCCCGAATGTGGCATCGGTTTGATCCCCGATGTCGGTGGCTCATTGATGCTGGCATTGGCCCCCGGTCGCTTGGGTGAATACCTTGGCACCACAGGCACGCGGATGAATGCAACAGATGCAATTTATGCTGGCTTTGCAGATGCTTACATTCCAGAGCTAAAGTGGCCTTCAGTGATCGAAAAGCTGGAAAATAACGGTGATGTAACCGTGATCGAGGGCGCAAAAGAAACGCCAGCACCTGGTCAACTTTCCAGTCAGATTGAATTGATCAATACGCTGTTCAGCGGTGAAACACTTGGCGATGTACTGATTGATCTGCGCAATGATGACAGCGCCTTCGCCACTGAAACGCTCAAGAAGATTCAGCGTTCATCGCCTTTGTCTATGGCCTGCACCATTGAGGCCATTCACCGCTTGCGGGGGCAGTCCCTGAGCATGGCGCGGGCGCTTGATCTGGAATATCGCTTTACTTACCGCGCCACGGAACACGGCGATTTCATCGAGGGTATTCGTGCGGCCATCATCGACAAAGATCGCGCGCCAAAATGGCAATTCGCTGACATGAACGTGCCCCCTGCCGCAGTCAGTAAAATGCTGCAACCCCTAGGGAAAAATGCGCTAAAACTGGAGGATACCGTAATGGATACGCTAACAATTGGCTTTATTGGCCTTGGCAATATGGGCGCGCCGATGGCCACGAATCTGGCCAAAGCAGGTCACAAAGTACGCGGTTTTGATGTCGCGGGCACCACTGCGGACGGCGTCGAGGCTGTTGGGGACATTGCAGCTGCCGCAAGTGGCGCGGATGTGGTAATCACCATGTTGCCTAATGGATCAATCCTGCGCCAAGTTGCCGTGCAAGCCATTGAACATATGAGCAAAGGCAGTTTGTTGCTGGATTGCTCAACCGTTGATGTCGAAAGCGCACGTAATACCTCGGAAGCTGCCGAAGATGCGGGTATCTTGGCTGTAGATGCCCCTGTTTCGGGTGGCATTGGTGGCGCATCAGCGGGCACATTGACGTTCATGGCAGGCGGATCAGAGGCGGCCTTTGCCAAAGCCGCACCACTGTTTGTCATCATGGGCCAAAAGGCTGTGCATTGCGGTGATGCTGGTGCAGGTCAGGCCGCAAAGATATGTAATAACATGATCTTAGGGGCGACGATGATCGCCACCTGCGAAGCATTTTCATTAGCCGACAAACTGGGGCTGGATCGTCAAAAGATGTTTGATGTGGTCAGCACCTCGTCTGGATATTCATGGTCGATGAACGCCTATTGCCCCGCCCCCGGCGTTGGTCCGCAATCGCCAAGCGATAATGACTATAAACCGGGATTTGCGGCAGAACTGATGCTTAAGGATTTGGGGTTGTCCCAGCAAGCCGCCGAGATGGCCGATGCAGACACGCCGATGGGGGCGCTTGCCCACGCGCTTTACACCCAGTTCGTTGAGCAAGAAGACGGCAAGGGCAAGGATTTCTCAGCGATGTTGCCGCGGTTTGAAAAGCGCGGGCGCGCCGACTGACGTCGCAAACAGGCATTTTGGCAGGGGCGTCTGGCCTATGGTTGGGGGATATCCAACCAGACGGAGCGCTTGATGTCCCTGCCCTTTTACGACTTTGCTGCTGATCTGAACCACAGCGATTTGCCAGACGATGTGTTGCGCGTTTTACGGCGTTCATTCACCGACACAATGGGCGTTGCAGCCGTTGCGTCAACAACCAACATGGCCAATATCGCGCGGCGCGGCGCGGTGGCCTTGTTTGGCCCCGGCGGCGCGGGTGGTGCACGCATTTTGATGAATGGTCAGATGGTTAGCCCCGCTGGCGCGGCGATGGCAGGTGCATTTACAGTTGATGCTGTGGATGCCCATGATGGAACATCGCCGTGCAAGGGCCATGCGGGGTCTGCCGTGTTCCCAGCGCTTCTGGCCATGGCAGATGTGGGCGAAACCCCAATGACGGGCGCAGAATTTGCAGCACTTTTAGCTGTGGCCTATGAGGTCAGTTATCGCGCAGGGCTGGCGCAACATGCCACATGTGCGGATTATCACACGTCAGGCGCATGGACGGCTGTGGGGGTTTCGACGGCCTGTGCACGGGCCTTGGGGTGTACATCAGATCAGATCCGACATGCGGCAGGTATTGGTGAATACCATGGACCACGCAGCCAGATGATGCGGTGCATTGATCACCCCACAATGCTGCGTGACGGGGTTGGATGGGGAGCGCCATCAGGGTTAACCGCCGCCTATTTGGCGCGTGAAGGGTTTACCGGTGCACCTGCGCTTACCTGTGAGGACGCGCATACATTTTGGCAGGATCTGGGCACGCGTTGGCGGTTGGTAGAAGACACACATTACAAACCCTACCCCTGCTGTCGTTGGGCGCATCCCAGTTTGGATGCCGCTGCTGCATTGATGAAAGAACACGCTCTGACCCATGAACAGGTTGCAGCTGTCGAGATCAAAACATTTCACAACGCGACACGTTTGGCCGGGCATAGCCCCGCAACGCCGGACGAATTTGCCTATTCAATTGCGTTCCCCGTGGCGACCATGATTGTGCGGGGTCAGGTCGGCGTGCCGGAATTGGCTGAAACAACCTTGCGCGATCCAGATATTTTACGGATATCTCAGGCCACACAGTTAATCGATGATCCGTACCTCACCGAGATTTCGGTCGGGAAACGCTGGGCACAGGTGACCATTGCACTAAAAAATGGACGTCGCCTTACATCGGACCCCCGAACTCCGCGCGGCGATACGGATATGCCCTTAACAGATCAGGACATTTCCGAAAAATTCCACTTGTTTGCTGATCCAGTGTTGGGCGAAAAGCGCGCGGACGAATTAGAAATGCTAAGCAGCCAGTTTGACACTTTGGATGCACGAGGCTTTGATCAGCTGCTAAACCTGTGCCTAAACGCACCATAAACACGCATCGGTTGATCCAGATCAACGCCAATCCCGCAAATACATGCCAACATGTGAATATCAAACCAAGGAGTTGGTAATATGTTTTCAAAAAATGTTGGAAATTTCGACCGTGTTGTTCGGATACTTGTTGGAATCGCTTTGCTGGCGGCCTTTTTTCTCATGCCGGATGCGTCCTACCGCTGGGCGTTCTTAATTGGCATTATTCCACTGGTCACCGGATTGTTGGGAACCTGCGGCATTTACCGCCTGATCGGTGTGAACACCTGCGGCATGAAACGCTGAAAAATCAGGTGGCAGCGGTTATTCCGCTGCCACCTTGGCGCGTTTTTCAAGCATCGGCTTGAGATACTTTCCTGTATAGCTCTCGGATACTTCCGCGACTTGTTCAGGGGTGCCTGTGGCGACAATTTTACCGCCACCGTCGCCGCCTTCCGGGCCGATGTCGATGATGTGGTCTGCTGTCTTAATCACATCTAAATTGTGTTCAATCACAATGACAGAATTGCCTTGATCCACCAATTCATGCAGCACTTCCAACAACTTGCGCACATCTTCAAAGTGCAAGCCCGTCGTCGGTTCATCCAGAATATAAAGCGTGCGTCCCGTAGATCGTTTGCTAAGTTCCTTGGACAGCTTGACGCGCTGCGCCTCGCCCCCTGACAGGGTGGTCGCTTGTTGGCCAACCTTAATATAGCCCAATCCAACACGCATCAACGCATCCATTTTCTCGCGGATGGATGGCACCGCTTGAAAGAATGTTTGTGCGTCTTCCACAGTCATGTTCAGCACATCCGCGATGCTTTTGCCTTTGAATTTAATCTCAAGCGTTTCGCGGTTGTAGCGCGCACCTTTGCAGGTTTCACATTCGACATAGACATCCGGCAAAAAGTGCATTTCGATCTTGATTACACCGTCACCTTGGCAGGCCTCGCAACGCCCACCTTTGACGTTAAAGCTGAAGCGGCCCGGCTTGTAACCGCGCGCTTTGGCTTCGGGCAGGCCAGCAAACCAATCACGGATCGGGGTAAACGCCCCGGTATAAGTCGCGGGGTTAGAACGTGGGGTACGGCCAATGGCGCGTTGATCGATATCAATAACCTTATCAAGGTGTTCCAACCCTTTGATGGTCTCACAAGGGGCCGGGGTTTGCCGTGCCCCATTCAGGTTCATTGATGCAGTTTTGAACAATGTCTCAATCGTCAGCGTGGATTTACCACCGCCCGATACGCCGGTGACACAGACAAATTTCGCCAACGGAAAATCAGCCGTCACATTTTGCAGGTTGTTGCCCGTGGCCTTGACCACTTGCAATTTTTTCTTGTTTCCCTTGCGACGGGTCGCAGGCACCGCAATTTCGCGTTTACCTGTGAGGTATTGGCCGGTCAACGAATTGGGGTCATTTGCCACATGATCCGGGGTGCCGTGGCTGACCACTTGGCCACCATGCACACCCGCGCCTGGACCAATGTCAAAGACATAATCAGCTTCGCGGATCGCCTCTTCGTCATGTTCAACCACGATCACCGTGTTGCCCTGATCGCGTAGGTTTTTGAGCGTCAGCAAAAGGCGGTCATTGTCACGCTGATGCAACCCGATTGAAGGTTCATCAAGGACGTACAGAACCCCGGTCAGGCCCGACCCAATTTGACTGGCCAAGCGGATGCGTTGGCTTTCGCCGCCGCTTAATGTGCCACTTGAACGTGCGAGCGTAAGATACTCTAAACCAACATTATTTAAGAATCCTAACCGTTCGCCAATCTCTTTCAAAATAGCCTTGGCAACCTCGTTTTTCTGCACTGTCAAATGCTCTGGAACCGTTTGGCACCACTCAAATGCCTCACGTATCGACATCTGAACAACTTGCCCGGCATGCAGCAACTGATCCTGCCCGCCATTGGCGGGACCAATTTTCACGGCCAGGGCTTCAGCGCGCAAGCGATACCCCTTGCAGGTGCCGCAAGATCGGTTGTTTTGATAGCGTTCAAACTCTTCACGGATCCAATTGCTATCAGTCTCGCGGTAACGGCGTTCCATGTTGGGGATCACACCCTCAAATACACGGGTCACTTCGTAAACGCGCCCACCTTCGTCATAGCGAAATTTGATCTCTTCTTTACCCGACCCACGCAAGAACACCTGCTGCACGTTCTCGGGTAGATCCTTCCACTTTGCGGATTGCTTGAAGCCGTAGTGTTTGGCAATCGCTTCAATGGTTTGCAGGAAATAAGGTGATTTACCTTTGCGCCACGGGGCCAGCGCGCCGTCATAGATTTTCAGGTTTTGGTCCGGCACCACAAGGCGTTCGTCAAAGAACAGCTCAACCCCCAGCCCGTCACAGTCTGGACAGGCACCAAAAGGTGCGTTGAAAGAGAACAGGCGAGGCTCGATTTCAGGGATGGTAAAGCCGCTGTCTGGACAGGCAAATTTCTCAGAGAAAGTGTGACGTTCCGGGTCGCCTTCGGAGGGGGCCGTTTCAAGGACCGCGATGCCGTCAGCCAGATCAAGCGCGGTACGCAGCGAATCTGCAAGGCGTGTTTCTAGACCCTCTTTCACCACAATCCGGTCTACGACGACGTCAATGTCATGGCGGAATTTCTTGTCGAGTGTGGGCGGTTCATCAAGTTCATAGAACGCGCCGTTCACCTTAACGCGCTGAAAGCCGGTTTTGCGTAACTCTATGAATTCCTTTTTATATTCACCTTTTCGGTCGCGCACGATGGGGGCCAGCAGATAGGCGCGTGTGCCTTCCTCCATCTGCATGATGCGGTCGACCATGTCTTGAACTTGCTGCGCCTCAATCGGTTTTCCAGTTGTTGGGCTATACGGCGTGCCGACGCGGGCGAACAACAGACGCATGTAGTCATAGATTTCGGTCACGGTCCCAACGGTTGAGCGTGGATTTTTCGACGTGGTTTTCTGTTCGATCGAAATGGCTGGCGACAGACCGCTGATGTGATCCACATCCGGTTTTTGCATCATGTCGAGGAACTGACGCGCATAGGCGGACAGAGATTCCACATAGCGGCGCTGCCCTTCGGCATAGATCGTATCAAAGGCGAGCGATGACTTTCCAGAACCAGAAAGCCCAGTAATAACAACCAGTTGATCGCGCGGAATATCCACATCGATATTCTTGAGGTTGTGTTCGCGCGCACCGCGCACTTCGATATTTTTAAGCTCAGCCATCACATGCCCCCATTAACGATATGTACATAGGTGGTGTGGCAGGATTCTCCAATGGAAAAATGAGAACCAAAGGGGAACGAGATCACGCTTTACGCAGAAAGCCCAAGACAAGGTGGATTGTTAAGCCGCAGATAAAGGCGATGCCTGCCAAGATTGGCAGTGCAGCATAGCCCATCCCCGCCAAAGCTGCCGCCATAATTGGTGTGCCGATGGTATTGCCGATGTTGCCCATTTGGGCCATTGCGCCGTTGGCTTGTGCTTGGGTTGCTGGTGTTTCGTTTAAGGATGGCACAGCGGCAAAACTGGCCCCTTGGATCAATCCCATGGCCCCGGCAAGGGACAGACAGGCAAAGGGTGCACCGGGGCTAAGCCACAGCCAGATCATACAGAGGAGCGAAAGCGCAAAACCTAGTTCAACGACCTGTACGGGTGTAATGACGCGCAACAGAAAGACGCCAAATGTCATTGAGATTGCGATGCTGGTCAGGGGCATCGCGCCCATGATCATGGTGCGCACCGCCGGATCAAGGTAGGGCGGCAGCACGGTGAGGATCGACACGAAACTAAACGTGTAAAACAACCACCCGGCAGCAGGTGCAGGGATGCGAGGTGATCGGTAGATGGTGACATGATCGCGCAAAACTTGCAGCAATGAGAACGGCGGCTGCGCGCCCTCGTCTGGCAAGGCGCGCAGTCCTGTGGAAAGGAAAAGCGCAAAACCCGCCATATACAAGGCGTGCGCGATGAAAAGCGCGGGAAGGCCCCATGACAGCGCCAAGGGCCGGCCCAGCCAAGCAAGAACCGCAAAAGCAACACCAAAGAAGGTACCCCAGAGCGTTAAGGTTAATCCACGGTCCTTTGGCGCACTAATCTGGGCAATCAATGTCGGGGCGGCCACCACGATGGCCAGGTGCGACGCCCCCTCAACCAGACGGCTGAGCAACATCCAGTGAAGGGGCGGCAAAAAGGCTTGCACCACAGACACAGCCGCACCGATCCACAAAGCTGCCAATAAGGCGCGCCGATAGCGGATGCGCGCCACAACCAACCCGGCCACCACCCCAAAGAGGATGCCAACAAAGCCTACCAGCGACACGATAAACCCAAGGGCGGTACCAGCCTCGGGGTAGGCTTGGGGCAGCAAATCAAAGATCACGCTGACCTTACCGTATTGCGCGGCAGCGCCGAGGCCTGCCCCCCAAAGGGCAAAGATCAAAGGGAAAGGTGTCTTGGTGGTCATTTGACGCAGATTAGACCTTTTGCGCCAAAGCCCAAGAGCAGATCGGCATCATCGGGTCATTCTTGATGTCATCGGTTTCGGGGTCGTATTTTGGCGGCCAGATTTCTTCCATGTTACGCAGGGCGACGTGACGGTTGCCCCATTGTTCAGCATGGATTGCATCTGCGTCAAAGCCGCCTTCGATCAGCAGGTTTTTCAAGCCGCGCGCGGACCAACGAGAATTGTCTTGGGGGGCGGCATGAAAGGGCACGAAAAACGGCACAGCAACCCAGAAAAACCCACCCTTGCGCAGCATTTGATAGACGTTGCGGGTGGCGGCATAGGGGCGGTCCAAATGTTCCCAAACTTGATTGGCTAGGATCAGGTCAAAACGTCGTTCATCGCCGGTTTTTGCATCGACAAAAGGCCCGTCGCAGATGTCGTATTCGGGATAGCGGAACTGTTCATAGCTTTTGAACTTGAACATCTCGCCCCATTTTCCGGACACTTCAGCCACCTCTAATTTCTCTGGCCCGAGCGCTTGGATCATCCTGCGGCTGGCCGGTTGCATGACGACGCGGTTGATGCTGACCATTATTGCGGTTTGTCCTTTGGGCTGTGGCGCAACACTCAACAAGAAGCGCAACCTATGATTGCATCCGTTCTATCAAACCCGGTGCGCAATCGCGATGGCAAAAGGCACAAAGCCATAAAAAGTTCCATTTTCAATCCGGCGATCATATTCTGCGACCAACGCATCGGCCAATCCTTGACCAATGAGCCCGCGCTCGACCATCATCTTGCCGCCCATACTAATAAAGGTCATGCCGCCCTGCCCTTCGGTGATGATCCGCGTTTCAACCCGAAAGTTCGTGAGCTCCAAACCGGATTGCGCAATCAGGCCACGCAGCTTGGCGACAAGAAATTTGTCAGTTACAAAGTGTTCGGTGAAATAATGCGCACAGGCGTTGAGTGGATCGGCAAAGGCATTGCCAATGCTCGCCTTTTCAAAATCCGCGTCGCATATAACCAGCGCACCACCCGGTTTCAGGACACGCGCCGCCTCGGCCAGCAGAATCGTTGGGTCAGGTACATGCGACAGGACCGTGTGCATTATGATATTGTCGACGCTGGCATCTTTTTGCGAAAGCGCACCGCCATCGGCCACCTCAAAACTCAGGTTTTTCGGGTTGTCCTCGCGTGATTTGGCATAGGCTATCAAACCAGGGGACATATCACTGGCCACAACTGTGCCATTCTGCGCATGGGCGGCAATTCTACGCGCAATGGCCCCGCTGCCTGCGCCAATTTCAATGTGCAACCCGCCGTCAGGATAGGTCAATTCGGCCAGATACTTGTCAACAATTTGCTGCATCGAAATCTCAGCAGCCCTTGTTTCAAGAGCATCGCCTACTGTTTTGATGAAATCAGCGCCACGCGCGTCAACGTCTTGGAATGGATCAGACATGGTAACCTCCGTTTTCAGAAGCCTACGCGCCCCCAGTCAGATTACCAAATTCTGCCCCAAAAACCTACATATGAATGACACGCCCGTAAGCATCCAAAACCGCTTCATGCATCATCTCTGACAATGTTGGATGCGGAAACACGGTGTTCATCAGGTCTTCTTCGGTGGTTTCCAACTGGCGGCCCACCACATAGCCCTGGATCAGTTCGGTGACTTCGGCGCCCACCATATGTGCGCCCAAAAGTTCGCCTGTTTTGGCGTCAAAGATGGTTTTGATCATCCCACTTTCTTCGCCCAATGCGATGGCCTTGCCGTTACCAATGAACGGAAAGCGACCAACCTTGATGTCATATCCCAACTCTTTGGCTTTGGCCTCGGAATAGCCGACGCTTGCCACTTGTGGGTGGCAATAGGTGCAGCCTGCGATGCTTTCAGGTTTTACGGGATGTGGATGTTTGCCCGCCATCAATTCGGCCACCATGACGCCCTCGTGGGATGCTTTGTGCGCCAACCAAGGTGCGCCCGCGATATCACCAATCGCGTAAAGGCCATCAACGCCAGTGCGGCAATATTCATCCGTCATCACATGGGTGCGGTCGATTTTGACGCCGAGATCCTCAAGGCCCAAACCCTCAACATTGCCGACGATGCCCACGGCGGAAATGACGGTATCAAAGTCCTGTTTTTCGACTTTGCCGTCCACTTCGATGTGCGCTGTGACCTTGTCTGCGCCGCGGTCCAACTGTTTGACCATCGCCTTTTGCATGATCTTCATGCCCTGTTTCTCGAACGCCTTTTTGGCAAAGGTTGAGATTTCTGCATCTTCCACGGGCAACACGCGATCCATGACTTCGACCACCGTCGTGTCCGCGCCTAGTGTGTTGTAGAAACTGGCAAATTCGATGCCGATGGCACCCGATCCGATGACCAAAAGTTTCTTTGGCATATGGGGCGGTTGCAGCGCATGTTTATAAGTCCAGACGCGTTTGCCGTCCGCCTCAAGCCCTGGTAATTCACGCGCCCGCGCACCCGTGGCAATCACAATGTTCTTAGCGCTTAGGTCATCGGTCGATTTCTCGCCCTTCACACTGACCTTGCCTTTGCCCGTCAGCTTTGCCGCGCCCATAAAAACAGTGATCTTGTTCTTTTTCATCAGATGGCCAATGCCACCGGATAATTGCGAAGCAACCTTGCGCGAGCGTTTGACCACAGCGTCCAGATCATAACCGATGTTGTCCGCCTTTAGGCCAAATTCCTTGGCGCGGTGCATCAAATGGAACACCTCAGAAGACCGCAGCAATGCCTTGGTCGGAATGCAGCCCCAGTTCAGACAGATACCGCCCAAGTGCTCGCGCTCTACAATGGCGACCTTCATGCCCAGTTGCGCACCACGAATGGCCGCGACATAGCCCCCCGGCCCAGCCCCAATCACAATCAGATCAAAGGTTTTTTCAGCCATGACAGAGACCTCGCAGAATAGAGTTATCAATATAGTTTACCGTTAAACCATATCGATAACGCCGACAACAGCGAGAAGTTTGAAATTAGGCGGCTTTGGCCTGCTGCATTTTACGCAGCGTCGACCCGTATCCGCCTTGGGCGATATAGGCGTTTTCCACTGCTGTACCTGCGCGGCTTAGCGCGTCGTTGCGGTACGGAAAACGGCCAAATTTGCGGATAACTTCGCGGTGGGCACGGGCATGCAACAGGTTGCTTTCACGTGTTTGAGGCATGCGTTCACACATCAAACGCACGCAGCGGTCTTGATCACACAGATTTTCTGAATGCATCAAGGGCAGATAAAAGAACTGGCGTGCGGGTTCGTCGATGCGCATATCCCAGCCTTTGTCGATGGCGGATTTTGCCGCTGCCAATGCGATCTTGTCGCTGGCAAACGCCTGCCCGGTGCCGCGAAACATGTTGCGCGAAAACTGATCTGTCAGAATGATGTACGCCAAAGCGCCAGAGGGATAGGTCAGCCACATCGAATACTTGCCCTGACACGCCCCTTCCCACGCTTCCCCAAAAAGAGACTGAATTTTTGCATCAAGTGCAGGGTCGGTGTCATACCAGCCTTTGGGGCCGACCTCGTCCAACCAAAACTGCAATACCTCTTCGGGGCCTACCATCGGATGCACTCCTTTGTGGTGCGGGTTCCAAACCATTCAAGGTTAAGAATAATTTAACAACTTTGCCTACTCACGAATTGTAACAGCACCGACATAGTTTGGGCTGTTACGGGTCTTTTTCTGCGTCTTGTTCGGCTTCTATGGCGTATTCCTGTGCATACTCAACCGCCACAGATGTGGCTGACGCATAGATCGGCACATAATTGCCTGTCTCTTCGACGGGGACCGCCGCGCGCTGTGTGGCGCGGTAGGTGGCATAAGCGGCAAGGGCAAAGAACAAGACCGCCGTGAACAGGTAAAACCCGCCCGGCCCTAATGCGGTGCCCATCATCCAACCGGTGATCACAGGCCCCAAAATCGCGCCTAAGCCATTGATAAATATCATCCCACCCGATGCAGACGCCATGTCCTCGTGTTCAAGAAAGTCATTGGTGTGCGCGATCAGCAGCGAATAAAGCGGGTTCGACATGCCCCCCACAACAAAAGCGGAGACCAGCAAAATCGGGAAGATATGGCCAAACACCATACCAACAATCGACCCTGCCCCGCCGATCAAGGATACGATCACAATCAAGGTGCGTCGATCCATACGGTCAGAAATCCAACCAATTGGGTATTGCAAGATCACGGCACCCACAAAAAACGTGGCCACAAAGGTTGAGATTTGCGCGACTGAAAGGCCTGCGACCGCACCGTAAACCGCCGCCATGCCAAACTGTGCGGAAAACACGCCGCCCAGTAAGAACATGCCGATACAACCCAGCGGCGAAAAGTTAAGCAATGTCCGCAGGCTCATCGGTTTTGTGGTGTCAAAGGCGGGGGTCGGGCTGATCGACAAAAGGATCGGCGTTACCGCGATGCTGACCAACACAGAGGGAATAACAAACAGGATGAAACCAGACGGATCAGCCGTCAGCAACAGTGCCTGCGCCAGAACAATGCCCAAGGTTTGCACGATCATATATAGCGAAAGCGCCTGCCCCCGGTTTTCATTGGTCGCCGCATTGTTGAGCCAGCTTTCCGCCGTCACATACACAGCAGAGAAACAGAACCCGATCAGGACGCGGCCAAGTGACCAGATGATGATGTTTGGAAACGTCGGATAGAGGATCATCACTGCCGAGATCAGCGATGCCAATGCTGCAAACACCCGCACGTGGCCAACGCGCCGGATCATGCCCGGGGCCATGCGTGACCCGCCAAGAAAGCCAACAAAATAAGCTGACATCACGATGGACATGTGGAAGGTCGAGAAGCCTTCGATGCCACCGCGAATACCGAGCAGCGTGCCTTGCATCCCGTTGCCGACCATCAGAAGGCCCATGCCCAACAGCAGCGCCCATGCGCTTGATAAAACCTGAAACATGTGACCCGAATCCTTTGTGCGTGTTGCCCCCTCCCTGAACCTGTTGGGCGGGCAAGTCATCCCTTTGTGCGACATTGCGCGGGTTTTTTACGCCTTGGGTAAAAGCAGCGAAGCATCGCCATACGAAAAGAAGCGATATTCAGACGATACCGCGTGTGCATAGATGTGTTTGATCGCTTGTGTCCCCATCAAAGCAGAAACCAGCATCATGAGGGTGGACTTAGGCAGGTGAAAGTTGGTCATCAACGCATCTGCAACCTGAAATTCAAAACCGGGGGTGATGAAGATATCCGTATCGCCCTGCCATGCGGTGATCTGCCCTGCGCGCGCGGCCGTTTCGATCAGCCGCAAGGCGGTGGTGCCTACAGGAATGACCCGGCCCCCCGCTGCTTTGGTTGCGGCGATATCATTGGCGGCTTGCGCGCTGACCTGTCCCCATTCGCTGTGCATTTTGTGCTGGCTGATATCATCGACTTTGACGGGCAGAAATGTACCTGCCCCCACATGCAAAGTGACATGGGTGAATTTAACACCTTTCGCAGCCAACGCCGCAAGCAATGTATCATCAAAATGCAGCGAGGCGGTTGGCGCGGCAACGGCCCCGGCGTTTCGTGCGAATACCGTTTGATAATCGGTGAGGTCTTGGGCATCCGCCGGGCGTTTGGCGGCGATGTATGGGGGCAACGGCATCGCACCTGCCGCGTTCAGTGCCACATCAAAATCATCACCCGCGCAGTTAAAGCGCAAATACCCCTGCCCGTCCTGCACAGCGTCCAAAGTGGCACTTAGAGCGTCACTAAAGATCACCTCTTCACCAATTTTCAATTTGCGCAACGGTTTGATCAGCGCCGCCCATGTGCCATCGCTTTTGGGTTCAAGTAATGTCGCTTCGATCTTGGCTTGCACCAAACCTTGCCCGCTGTCGCGAAACCGTTTTCCGTTCAGGCGCGCGGGGATCACGCGGGTGTCGTTCAACACCAGCAAATCACCGGCACGCAGCCAATGCGTCAGGTCCGTCACATGCTGGTCGTGCAACACATCGCCCTCTGCCACCAGCAAACGCGCAGAAGATCGCGGCACCGCAGGGCGCGTAGCGATCAAAGTTTCGGGCAGGTCAAAATCAAAGTCAGAAAGTTTCATGGAACGCGCCCTACCGATCCTCACCGCGCAGGACAACAGCTTTAGTCCGCTTTTTCACCGGGGCTTGTGTGGGCAAGGTTGATCCCGTGACCCCATCAACAGCAGGCAATTCAGGGGCTGGGGCGCGGAATATCTCGCGAAACATGCCAGGGGTCAGGGCCGACAGCGGATTGACCGATACGGATGGTGATTTTGCCGGACCTTTCAATGCGTAGTTAAAGCCAAACAACCCCTCGCCTTTGCGGGTCAAGATCGATCCAATACCGTTAAGAAGATAGACAGGGCTGATCACGCCTTGCATGTTGATCAGGCCAGATTGCAGCGCATAGACACCCTCCATCGACAGGCCCATCGATGCGCCCACTGCACTGCCTTTGGTGAGGGTCAATTGATTGGCGGTTAATCTGAAATCAGCCTCAACTGTGTCGAAATAGATACCGTCCCCGTTAAGTTCATTGACCAACCCAACCACAGAAACCGCGTTTAGCAGGGCCGCAATGCCCGGTGCGTCCTTGATGCGCACCGCACCAGCGGTCAGGCGTCCGTCAAATGCGCCGCCCGATCCAACAGGCAGCAAGACCAGCGACATGTTGCCGCCAACAACTTGTTTCAACAACCCAGCAGAGCGCAACACGCCGCCCGCATCCTTAGACACCAACCGCACGGCGCTGCGCCCGTTTTGTGGCAAAACACGTCCCTCAACCGGCGTGCCGCCATTCAGGCGCGCCTGAAACGGGCCATCTAAACCTTTATTGGTGTCAAACCGTCCTTGCAGGTCCGTCAACGCAATTGTGTCGGTGATTTGTAACCGATCAAGGGCGACAATCATCGGCGGGCTGGGTGCACGTTTTTTGCCACCGCCCCCTGCATTGCTGCCAAATTCAGCGCGCCGCATGTCCAGTTTGCCACCGCGCAACACCACCTGCACAGATTTGCCACTGCCCTGCCCAACAAGATCAACAGGGATATCAAGCCAATCGTTTAGTTGCAGACGATCAATGCGCACCCGCTCTAATCCGCCTCCCTCCTTAAGGCTGACCGTGCCTTTGGCGTTTAATCCCGCACCCGAGACTTGCAAACTGTCTACCTGCGGCACTGCGCCCAATCGCCCCGAGACCTGTAAATCGCCCGTTGCCCCGGCGGGTTTGGACCATGACAGTTGCGGCACTGCAATGCCAAGGCCACGCAGGTCAGACCCCAAGGCAAACTTTGGGGCTGTGCCACGTTCAAAATCCAGGGCAATGCGCGCTGTGCCTTCACCTGTGACCATACCGGGCGGCAAGGCGATGTTAAAAGTGTCCAGTGCAGCAGGTGTGAGGGCAACCTGACCGCGCAGCGTGCTTTTGTCCGCACCTTTGCCAATGGGTTGTGTCCATGATCCGTTGAATGACACGTCGTCAATTCTGCCATCGCCAGAAAGCGTCACAACTGCGTTATCCGCCGTGAGCTTTAACTTTGAGGCCCGCAGGCTGCGCCCTTTGACCAACCCATCGCTGCGCACAGACACCACATTGCCAGAGACATGATAAATCACATCCGATGGTTTGCCGCCTTTCTTTAGCGGCACAGCCAATGTCCCGCGCATGATTGCCTGACCATCCGCTATGGTGACGGGTAAATTGGCGCGGTCCATCACCTGCATTGGCTTTTGGTTTAACAGTGACAGCGCGGCCGTGACAGTTGAACGTGTCTCAAGCCGGATCACCGACGGCGGGCCATCTTTCACGGTCACATCAGGCATGATAAAGGCGGATGCGGTCACTGAAACGGCACCGCCTTGTGGGGCGATCACTTGCCCTTTGTCCACGGCCACCACCAACCGGTTTTCTGAAAGGCTGAGGTGTCCACGGCCTTTTGTCAAAGCTGGCAAGGTCTTTAAAAATTTGACCGTAGCGTCCTGATAATCCAGAGCCACATAGATTTGCGGGGCCGCATCCGGGCTACTGCGCAACGCAAGATCAATATTGCTGGCTGTGCCGCTTTGTATGTTGGCGGCCAGCCATCTGCGGGTTTTTGGCTTGAGTTGTTCCGGCCAAAGTTCCAGCAGGCGCTTGGGTTCAAGGCCATCCATCTGCCCATCAAGTGACAACCGCCAACCTGCCGGGTCCGCCTGCAAGAGCCCATCAACCAGCAATGTTTTACCTTGATCCGATATCTGCAAGCGTCCCAGTTGGATGCTGAACGGGTTAAGGGTCATGCGAAAATCAACATCCGCTTCGGCCAGTGCAACAGGCTTGGGATATAGGTCTTGGGGATTTGCAGAAAGGTCGCGCAGATTGAATTGCCCCACCAGATCCGTGAGCTTTCCACCAGCCTCAACACCACCCAGCATGGCAGTGCCCGCCGCGTTTCCGCTGACCCATTTGCTGCCCAAAGACAGTTCATCAAAGCGCAGCAATTTTTCTTCGGGGTCATAGCTGAAATAGCTACGTGCGCCGTCAAAGGGGATGGGTTTGGTTTGCTCGTTGGGTTGCACCACGCCTGCCCCGATCTGTAGTGTTGCGTTGATCGGTTCGAAATTACCTTCTTCGTTCAAACCACTGCGCACCGAGCCGGAAATCGGTGCGCGCAGCACGTCAAGCCATGCAAATGCAGGACTTTGTGCAGCGATATCGCCCGCCGCGACGCCATCAAAGCTGATGCCAAATTCTGCGGCCGGGTCGCCCAAGTCACTGCTATAATTTGCAGCCAGTGTTGCCACATCTGACCCGCCGCTCAGCAAGGCCAGATCCGCAGACAATGCCAATGCGCGTCCGTTGCGTAACAAACGCATCCGCCCGCCATCCACGGTCCATGCGCGATCTGAAATGATGTCTTCATAGCGCAGCGTCAAGGCACGAACATCGACACTCACCAATGTACTCAGCGCAGGTTTATCAAACACCCCATCCAACTGGCCAAGCAATTGAGGCAGTGTTGCCGCTTCTCTTTTGGGGGCCGTTTCACCCTGCGCCGCACTGAGGGAAACCCGCCCCGATGCCCCACGACGCAGCGTGACAATCACCCCGGAAAGGGAAATGTCATGGGGCTGGACCACACCCTTTAGCAAGGCGCGGGTGGAAAACGATGCTTTGAATTCGTTGAAATCAACAATGTCTGCGCCTGCGGGTGTTTTCACCGCAATGTCGCGCAGCCGGACCCGCGCGCGCCAGCCTTCGTCGAATATGAACACCATTTCACCAAAGCTGACCCTGGCTTGCGGCAATTCCTGCGCAATCCGCGCTTCGATCCGGGTTTGCACCCACATCGGCGCGGTGATTGAGCGCCCTTTCAGCAAGGCAATCGTGCCTGCCCCAGCAACGGCAATCACCAACAAAATCGCCAGCATCCAGAAACCACCACGCCGCACCCGCGAACGACGCGGCTTTGCAAGCTTGGTTTCGGCGCTCTTGATGTCCGGGATGTCGGTCATAGCGGTCCAATTTGGGCAGTCACAGAATTTGCGCGCACGAGGGCTTGGCCTTTGCCAATTCTGCCCTAGTATGACAGGCCAATCGGACCCTTCCAAGTGAATAGAAAGTGACCCATGCCTGAGATTTCACAGCCCGCACCAGATTTCACCCTTCCCGTCACTGGCGGCGGCGACATTACGCTGAGTGCTTTGCAAGGCACCCCGGTGGTTTTGTTCTTTTATCCACGTGATGACACGCCGGGCTGCACCAAGGAATCCATTGGGTTTTCGCAACATTTGGCTGATTTTCAGGCGGCAGGTGCCAAGGTTTTTGGCATTTCACGCGACACGATGGCCAAACATGACAAATTCACCGCCAAACATGATCTGACGGTGCCGCTGTTGTCGGATGAGGATGGCAAGATGATCGAAGACTACGGCGTGTGGGTGGAAAAGAATATGTACGGCAAGAAATCGATGGGGATTGAACGCGCGACCTATTTGATCGGCGCGGACGGAAATATTGTGCAGATTTGGCGTAAAGTTAAAGTCCCGGGCCATGTTGAGGAGGTTCTCGAAGCCGTGCGCGCGCTTTGAAACCACTGGCAGAGATGGCGGATGAGGTGCTGCGCTGTGCTGATGGCCGCGCCAAAACCGCCATGTCACGTGGGTTCGCAGCCGATTGGCAGGCGGCCCGCGCGGCAGGCGAGACACCGGAAATTGGCAATGCGGATCCGCCTATGCAACCCGCGCGGCCCGAACAGCCTGAGTTGTTAAGCCCGCGTGATGTGCCCCATCGCAAACCCGGCACCCCAGAAGGGCGCATCGCTTTGCTTCATGCGGTGGCCCATATCGAATTGAACGCGGTGGACCTGCACTGGGACATCATTGCACGGTTTTGCGATGTCAAATTGCCGATGGGGTTCTATGATGATTGGGTCAAAGCGGCGGATGAGGAATCCAAACATTTCAATCTGATGTGTGATTGTCTTGAAGCGGCTGGCAGCGCTTACGGCGCTTTGCCTGCCCATGCCGGCATGTGGCGCGCCGCCGAAGACACGGCGACGGATTTGATGGGCCGTCTGGCTGTGGTGCCAATGGTGCTTGAGGCACGCGGATTGGACGTAACCCCCGGCATGATCAAGGTTTTCCAGCAGGCCAAGGACAAAGGTGCGGTAGCGGCCCTTGAGACAATCTATGCCGAAGAAGTCGCGCATGTCGCCTATGGCAGCAAGTGGTTTCACTTTTTGTGTGGTCGCTTTGATGAGGACCCAAAGGAACGTTTCCATGCGCTTGTGCGCCAGTATTTTCACGGCGCGTTAAAGCCGCCGTTTAACGAAGAAAAGCGTGCCGAGGCCGGCATCCCCCCTGACTTTTATTGGCCCCTCACTACCCAAGGATGAACCTTGGCAGCCAAGCCCTTGGTATCGGCGGTTTTTTGCCCATTTACAACAATCCGGTGGTTTGACGCTGACCTGTGGGTCAACAGGGTTGCCCGAATGGCACCCACTGTCTAATGACATATGAACGCAAGCACGCCGAGGGGGATTGGCAGGCTTGAATTGGGACGGAAAAGGGAATCACACGTGCGCACACGGATCGCTATCAAAATCCATTCTATGCTGGAACGGCATTTCCCCGAACGCCGGGTATTCCTGAAATCAGATAATGACACTCGTTTTATCCGCCTGCGTCCCGGCACCCAATTGGTGGCCTTTGCAGGCTCCGCCGTGTTGGTGGCATGGGCGATTGTGGCAACCGCGATCATCTTGATGGACAGCATCGGGTCTGGCAATTTTCGCGAGCAGGCAAAACGTGATCAGCGCACTTATCAAGCGCGGCTGAACGATCTGTCTTCGCAACGTGACACCCGCGCAGAAGAAGCATTGGCCGCGCAAAACCGTTTCAATGCAGCACTTAAGCAGATTTCGGTGATGCAATCAGAATTGTTGGAATCTGAAACACACCGCCGCGAGTTGGAAACAGGGATTGATGTGATTCAATCCACGTTGCGCGACACGATGAAAGCCCGCGAGGCTGCCCGCAGCCAGCTGGCCGCGCTGGAAGGCAGCCTTGAGGATGGCGGCACCGGCACGATCCAAATGGCCGCAAGCAACGCACCGATTGATTTTCTGGCCGAAGCTTTGGCACGCACAGCAAAAGAGCGTGATCAGGTCATCGTTGACGCCCAAGACGCATTGTTACAAGCCGACGAGATGAGCCAACAGATCGCACTGATGCGCGAGCAAAACGACACAATTTTCCGCCAGCTCGAACAGGCAATGACCGTATCTGTCGCCCCGCTTGATAAAATGTTCCGCAATGCTGGCATGCCAACGGATCGTATTTTGGCGACCGTTAAACGTGGCTATTCCGGTCAAGGCGGGCCTTTGGCACCGCTGTCCTTTACCACGCGCGGTGAAGAACCCAGTGCCGATACGTTGCGTGCCAATCGCCTGTTGAACCAGATGGACAAGTTGAACCTGTACCGCATTGCCGCGCAAAAAGCGCCCTTTGCCAATCCGGTTCAGAATGCGTTTCGCTTTACCAGCAAGTTTGGCTTCCGCCGCGACCCCAAGACAGGTGGCCGTCGGATGCATTCAGGCGTTGATTTCGCCGCAGGTTCGGGCACACCGCTTTATGCAACTGCCGATGGTGTGGTCACCCACGCGGGCTGGCAGTCGGGCTATGGCCGATTGGTCAAGATCCAACATGAGTTTGGTATCGAGACAAGATATGCTCATCAATCACGTATTCGCGTAAAAGTTGGCCAAAGGGTCTCGCGCGGACAACGAATTGGTGATATGGGAGCGTCAGGACGGGTCACCGGCGTCCACCTCCATTATGAAGTACGTGTAGGTGGCAAACCAGTTAACCCCATGATCTATATCAAGGCTGCAAACGATGTTTTCTAAGAGCAAAATCAACGATCCCGCCCCTAACAAAGACGGCGAAGCACATAAACCAGCGGCCCCGGCCGCCCCGGCATCGGCGGCCCCTACGGCACCAAAGCCAAATGAATTCAAGGCCAGTGCGCCAAAGGCCAAGCCGCCCGCGTCTGTGTTGTCGGCTGACCTGCATGTGACAGGCAACATGAAAACAACCGGCGACATTCAGGTCGAAGGCACAGTAGAAGGCGACATTCGCGCGCATCTGCTGACCATCGGTGAAACCGCCACAATCAAAGGCGAAGTGATCGCTGATGATGTGGTGATTAATGGCCGTATCGTGGGCCGTGTGCGCGGCCTTAAGGTCCGCCTGACGTCTTCTGCACGGGTTGAAGGTGACATCATCCACAAGACCATCGCCATTGAATCCGGCGCGCATTTCGAAGGCTCTGTTCAGCGTCAAGATGATCCGTTGAACCCGGGTGCAAAATCTGCACCCGCTGGAAAAGCAAACCCAGCATCTTAAACCAAACCAAATGAAATTCAAAAAGGCATCGCAGATCACCGCGGTGCCTTTTTTAATGCGCCCTACCCCCCAATTCTTTTTGGCCAACAAATATTCCCGGGGGAGTCCGCAGGACGGGGGCTGGCCCCCTTCTTTCTTAACAAAAAAGGGCGACACCAAAGTGCCGCCCCTTTTAAAAATAGATGATCAGATCGGAAATTAATCCGTCACAGTCACCTTCTGCATCACGTCAGGCGTGCCAAGCATCGCGCCGTTACCACCCTCGCCGCGTTTGATCGCGTCCACGATGTCTTGGCCCTCAGTCACACGACCAACAACGGTGTATTGACCGTTCAAGAAGTGACCCGCGTCAAACATGATAAAGAACTGGCTGTTGGCGCTGTTTGGGTTTTGTGAACGCGCCATGCCGACAACACCTTTGTCAAAGGGCACGTCTGAAAATTCAGCCGGAACATCGGGTTGATCCGATCCCCCCATACCAGCGCGCGAGGTATCGCCGCCAGACTTGCCAAACTGCACATCACCCGTCTGCGCCATAAAGCCATCGATAACGCGGTGAAATACCACGCCATCATAGGCCCCGGCGGCTGCCAGTTCGGTGATCCGTGCCACGTGTTGTGGGGCGATATCTTCGAGTAGATCGATGGTGATGGTGCCGTTGGCCCCTTCACCCGCGACCTCAATCTGGATGCCAGACGCCATGGCTGAACTGGCCATGAGCGCCGCGAGTGAACCTGCTGTGATCAGATTACGCATCTGAGGCAACCTTAACGCTGATCATGCGATCCGGTTCGGCGGGTGGCTCGCCTTTGACGATCGCATCAACATGATCCATGCCAGAGATGACTTGCCCGTAAACGGTATATTGACCGTTCAAGAAATCATTGTCTTTGAAGTTGATAAAGAACTGGCTGTTGGCGCTGTCAGGATTGGCAGAGCGTGCCGCACCGATAGATCCACGCGCGTGGGGGATCTTGGAAAATTCAGCAGGCACATTGCCCAGATCAGAACCACCTGTCCCTGCCATACGCAGGTTAAAGTCGTTTTCCATATTGCCATGCTCAACGTCGCCTGTTTGCGCCATAAAGCCGTCAATTACGCGGTGGAACGCCACGTTGTCATATTTGCCCGCGCGCGCGAGGGTTTTCATGCGTTCAACATGCTTTGGTGCCACATCAGGCAACAATTGAATGGCAACGGTGCCGTTTTTCAATTCCATCAGGATCGTGTTTTCGGGATCTTTAATATCGGCCATCAGGCGCTCCTTCGCTATATACGTTGCCCGTTATCTAGGGGTGAATTGCACAATTGCCAACAGGTGCATTGACGCGGTGCGCGCATAACGGCAAACAACCTACGCAACATAGCAAAGGGACGGGACAAGATGGGCTGGAAATCGCTGGATGACATGAATGTGACAGGCAAACGGGTGCTGGTGCGCGTCGACATCAATGTTCCTGTTGAAGATGGCCGCGTCACCGATGCCACACGGATTGAGCGGATTGTGCCCACGGTACAGGATATTCTGGCCAAGGGCGGCACACCGATCCTGATTGCACATTTTGGCCGCCCCAAAGGCAAAATGAATCCTGAAATGAGCCTTGGGTTGGTCTTGCCAGCACTTGAGGCGGCGTTGGGCCACAAGGTCCATCTGTTTGAAACGCTTGAAGATGCAGAGGCTGGTACACCCGTCGATGCTGATATTTTGATGCTTGAAAACATCCGCTTTTATCCCGGCGAAGAAGCAAATGACGACGGTTTCGCCCGCCGTTTGTCTGCCCTTGGCGATGTTTATTGTAACGATGCCTTTTCAGCCGCGCACCGTGCACATGCCTCAACCGAAGCTTTGGCGCGGATGTTGCCCGCCTGTGCGGGGCGTTTGATGCAAGCCGAATTGAGCGCGCTTGAGGCGGCATTGTCCAAACCTGAGCGCCCTGTGGGTGCGGTTGTCGGTGGGGCAAAGGTATCGACAAAGATCGAGTTGCTTGAGAACCTCGTGAACCGTTTGGATGTGCTGGTGATTGGGGGCGGTATGGCCAACACCTTTTTGGCCGCCATGGGCGCTGATCTGGGTAAATCACTGCAAGAACCAGACTTTTTTGACACCGCAAAAGATATCATGGCGCAAGCCCAGAAAGCCGGATGTCGGGTGATCCTGCCTGTTGATGGTTTGGTTGCGACGGCATTCGCGGCTGGCGCTGCCCATGAGATCGCGTTGTTGGGGCCAGATACAAAACTGGCCGCGGATCAAATGGTATTGGATGCAGGACCAGAAAGCATAGCAACCATCAAGCTGGCTTTTGAAGGGCTCAAGACGCTGATCTGGAATGGCCCCTTGGGCGCGTTTGAGATTGCCCCGTTTGACACTGCCACCGTGGCCGCAGCGCAGGTTGCAGCGCAGCAAACGCGCGATGGCACGTTGATTTCGGTTGCAGGTGGGGGTGATACCGTTGCCGCGCTGAACCAAGCAGGGGTGGCAGATGATTTCACCTATATCTCAACTGCGGGTGGTGCATTTCTGGAATGGATGGAGGGCAAGGTCCTTCCCGGTGTCGCGGCGCTGGACGGATAGGGACGCACTGAGGAAAACCTTACCTTGTGCTTTGGATCGACGGTCTTAGGTTGATACAAAGATAAAAAGGAATTTCTCATGTCCAAGTTTTCCAAGCTTCTCTCAATTGCGGCGCTCAGCGCTGTTATCGCCGCTCCGGCCGCAGCCGAAGGTGATCCGCAGCCGGGGTTGGCTGAATTTTTCTCGGTCAATCGGATCGGCACCTTTGTGGCCAATACCGCAATTGCCGCCCTGCGCACGCAGATGGAATTGGAATACGATTTTCTGTCCACTGACCTCATGCGCGGGTCGGTGTCGATCTCTGGTGTCGTGGCGCGCCCCTTGTTACCCTATGATCAGGCGCGTCAATGTGTGATCACAGTTGATCGCGCGGTGCTGAACACGGATATCGCCAAACCGTTCGAAGTCGCATCCGAGATGAACCTGAACTTAATCGGTGCACGTGCCAGTGCCGCCTGTCTGCCGCGTGAGGCCGCGATGGCGATGCGCGCGACGGGGATGCGTGACATTGAGTTGGACCAGTTCAAAATCCGCGTGGCCTATATCTATGCGACGGGCGAAACATCAACCGACCTTGCTTTGGTCATCAATGACTTTGCCGCGCTGGATTTTTCTGCCAGCGGGATGATCCTGCCGCGTATGGGTAATTTTGGTCCCGGTGATCCGGCCTTTCGGGTGATGCGTTCCGTGGTCAGCCTGAAAGACATGGGCGGTTGGGGCAAAGTATCCGCCGTGTTGCCAGCCAATTTTCGCGATCCCGAAACGATCAAGGTCATCGGCACCGAAGCCGTCACGCAGTTTATGAGCAATGATGGCCTGCGCGCGGTGACTGCTGTTGAGCGCAATTTCATCGCGCAACTGATGGAACGGGTGAAAGAGTTTGTAAGTGACCCCGGTGAAATCACCATTGAGGCCAATCTGCCGCCCACAGGCATCGTGATCGAACCTGAACTCTATGACAAAGAACCACAGGCGCTTGTGGCGTCCCTCGCACTTGAGGCCCGCACCACGCCTTTGTCGCGCACCCGTATTCTGGGCAGCAGTGATTTGGCAGCCTTGTCTGATCCCGCGTCATTGAGTTCAAAGGAGCTGTTGACCCTTGGACGTGCATTGCTGGACGGTCAAGGTGTGCCAAAAACACCGGCACTTGTGCCTGAACTGCTGTCGCGTTTGACGGATGATCCTGAAGCTGGGGCAGATGCTGCGGCGCTGATTGCCCGCGCGTTAAAGGCCGAACAGCCTGGTGCGGCCTATCCCTTTGCGCTGAGTGCAGCAGCGGGAGGTATCACAGGCGCTGTTTCATTGCTGGATCAACTTGAGGGCCAGATCAGCACAGTTGATGTGCTGCGCGCGCAAAACGCACATCCGCAGGTGACAGCCGCGCCACTGGACGCCATTGCGTCCGAGGACGACCCACGTGGACTGCGCCGTCTTGCGCTCGCCCATTACACTGGGTCGGGCGTTGTGCGGTCCTATGCCCATGCCTATTATTTCGCACTGCTGGCCGAAGCGGCGGGTGACATCGGCGCGACAGCCTTGCGTCAAGAAATCGAAGGACGGTTCGCAGCACGCGGAGATGAGGTAAACGCAGAATGGCAAACGTTAAGCCAAGATGTGCAACAAACGGCCTTAACCGACTGGATTGAAGGTGGTTTGGCGGATCGCTATCAAACCCGCTAACGGCCAAATATCAGCGCACTCAAAGAAAGGGACACCCATGCCAGAATGGACATTGATCACCGGCGCGTCTGAGGGTTTGGGTGTTGAATTTGCCCGGATCGCAGCGCGCGAAGGCCGCAATATGATCCTCACCGCCCGTTCAATGGAAAAGCTGGAGGCATTGGCGGTGGAACTACGCAGTACAGGCGTTGAGATTGTCGTGATCCCGGCTGACCTGAACGATATGGCTGAGGTTGAACGCTTGTGGTCTCAGGCCAGTGCAGGGCGCTTGATTGACATGGTGGTCAACAACGCGGGCTTGGGGCGCAATGGCGCGTTTGGCTCTGATGGCGACAATGGTGCGGATTGGGCCCGCGAGTTAAGTTCGATGCAGGTCAATATGACTGCCCTCACCCGGTTGATGAAACTGGCGATACCGCACATGCAGGACAGTGGGGGTGGGCGTATCTTGAATGTGGCCTCCACTGCTGCCTTCTTACCGGGGCCAAACATGGCTGTGTACCACGCAACAAAGGCGTTTGTGTTGTCCTTGTCAGAGGCTGTGGCGTTTGAATTACGCGGCACGGGTGTGACGGTATCGACGCTTTGCCCCGGGGCCACGCAAACCAACTTTTTCAACGACGCTGACATGAACGGCGTTCGATTGCTTAAACTCTTGCCCCCTGCCCGCGCGGACAAAGTGGCACAGATCGGCTGGGATGGCGCATTGCGCGCTAAAGCCGTGGTCGTGCCCGGGATGATGAACAAGATATTCGCGTTCCTACCGCGCATCTCACCACGCTTTATGGTTGTTTGGGTGACCAACATTTTCATGTCAAAAAGCTAAGCCCCAAGCGAATCAAGGGATTCACATCGCGAATCATCTGTGACATAGTGTTTTCACGCCCACCAAGAGGCGATTTGAGGCAGATCAGATGAACCGCACCGCACGCCCCGCGTTTGGCACATTGTTTTTTTTCGCAATCGCTTTTGCGCTTAGCCTGTATTTCACCTTTGCCGCCGTGCAGGGAGACTTTGGCCTGTTTCGCCGCGCTGAGATTGTGGCGGAAAGTCAGGATTTGCGGGTGCAATTGGCAAGCGTGCGCGCCGATGTACTGCGGATGGAGAACCTGACGCATCGCTTGTCAGATGATTACCTTGATCTGGATTTGCTGGATGAACGCGTGCGCAAGGTGCTGGGCATGATCCGCACGGATGAGATTGTTATTCGTTGAGGGATATCGGTGTCTTGGTATTTGCCAAGGTAAAAATATTTTAGAGATACGTCGGATTGGGCAAGTCGTACTCATCACACCAATTACATGACAAGTTCGGCATTGCAGCGCGAAGCTTTTGAAACTCGCTTCTTGGTGCAAACCTAGCGCAATGCAATTCCATCAGATTCTGACATTGCGCGAGCCCAACTAAGTTCTTTGTTTTAAGTGAAACTGAAGTCATGAATAGACTTTCAAGCCCCCTGAGACCTTCCAAGGGTTCAAGGGACGATAGCTTGCATGTGCGGTACATGCTCCCTTCAAGTCCCAGTCTGACAAGATGGTGGGCGTTAGAAAGAAAGCTAAAGTCATTCAGGTTCTTAGCGTTTTCAATATAGAGACCACGTAGCGTCGAAATCTCTATCAAAGCACTAAAGTCCGTGACCTTCGAATTATTTACAATCTTCAAAACCCTCAAGTTCGAAAGGCGTTTCAGCGGTGTAAGATCATGGGCCGATACAACTTCTAACCTTAGTTCGACCAAACTAGGAATCGTACAAATTTCATCTAGAAAGTCCTGATTAACTTGGCGAGCACCAAGCCTTTGCAATTTCTTACGCGTACCGATACCTTTTTGAGAATGGCGTTCGCGATAAAAAAGCGCCGTTTCCGCATCCATCGGCACATCATCTAGTTTAGTATCAAAACGATCAAAACCCGACCATCTTAGACTATCGCGAGGCATACATGAATCCTAAGTCAGCAAAGTAGCTCAAGAGAGCTTAGTTTGAGCGGCGCAAGGCGAGCAAGCACTTAGAGTAATATGGATCAGCTTTTAAACCAGCAGCGTTATACGGCCTTTACCACCCAACAACCCCCTACACATCCCTGCCCGAATCCGATAAAAGATAGTTTAACGCTAAACTATCTTTGCGCACACGACCCTCGCGCTGACGGAGGACATGCCCATGGCAGCCAAGAAAACCACCAAAAAGTCGAACGTTTCAGCCGATGAGCTGAAGGCCTATTACAAAGACATGCTGTTGATCCGGCGGTTCGAGGAAAAGGCGGGCCAGCTTTATGGGATGGGTTTGATTGGCGGGTTTTGCCATCTCTACATTGGACAAGAAGCGGTTGTAGTGGGCCTAGAGGCCGCCGCCGAAGAAGGCGACAAGCGCATCACATCGTATCGTGACCACGGCCACATGTTGGCTTGCGGCATGGATCCGAACGGCGTGATGGCCGAACTCACGGGCCGCGAGGGTGGCTATTCCAAAGGCAAAGGCGGCTCCATGCATATGTTCTCGAAAGAGAAGCATTTTTATGGCGGGCACGGGATTGTTGCAGCACAGGTGCCTTTGGGCGCGGGTTTGGCCTTTGCGGATAAGTACAAGGAAAATGGCCGTGTGACCTTTGCCTATTTTGGCGATGGCGCTGCGAACCAAGGCCAAGTCTATGAGGCGTTCAACATGGCCGCTTTGTGGAAGCTGCCTTGCGTGTTTGTCATTGAAAACAACCAATATGCGATGGGCACATCACAGCAGCGTTCCACGTCCAGTGCGGAAATTTGGGAACGCGGCAAGGCCTTTGGTATTCCCGGCGAAGCGGTGGATGGCATGGATGTATTGGCCGTAAAGGCCGCGGGTGAGACCGCAGTCGCGCATTGTCGCGGGGGCAAAGGGCCGTACATCCTAGAGATCAAAACCTATCGCTATCGCGGCCATTCGATGTCGGACCCCGCCAAGTACCGGACCCGCGAGGAAGTGCAGAAAATGCGCGACGAACGTGATCCGATTGAGGCGGTACGCACCATGCTGTTGACCGGCAAACACGCTACCGAGGACGACCTGAAAGCGATCGACAAGGAGATCAAGAAGGTCGTGAACGCCTCTGCTGATTTCGCCAAAGAAAGCCCCGAGCCGCATCTGGATGAGCTGTGGACCGATATTTATGCAACCGAAGTTCCACAGGAGGCTTGATTAATGGCTACTGAAATTCTCATGCCCGCCCTCTCGCCCACTATGGAAGAAGGCACGTTGGCCAAGTGGCTGGTCAAAGAAGGTGACACGGTTAAGTCCGGTGACATCATGGCCGAAATCGAAACTGACAAGGCCACGATGGAATTCGAAGCCGTGGACGAAGGCACCATTGGTAAAATTCTGGTCGCAGAAGGCAGCGAAGGTGTAAAAGTGAACACGCCTATCGCGGTGTTGTTGGAAGACGGCGAAAGTGCTGATGACATCGACAGCGCCACGTCTGCCCCTGCTGAAAAAGACGCCGAGCCAAAAGAGGCCAAGGCGAATTCCGACACCCCAACCGAAGGCATGAGCCAGCCAAAACCTGCCGCGCCAGAAACCGACAGCACCCCAGATTGGCCCGAAGGCACCAAGCTAAAGCAACAAACCGTGCGTGAAGCCTTGCGCGACGGCATGTCTGAGGAAATGCGCCGCGACGATAGTGTGTTTTTGATGGGTGAAGAAGTTGCCGAATATCAAGGTGCCTATAAGATTTCCCAAGGCATGTTGGATGAATTTGGTGCCAAGCGGGTGATCGACACACCGATCACGGAACATGGTTTTGCCGGGATCGCCACAGGTGCAGCCTTTGGCGGCCTGCGCCCGATTGTCGAATTCATGACTTTCAACTTTGCCATGCAGGCGATGGATCATATCATCAACTCTGCCGCCAAGACGTTATACATGTCCGGTGGTCAAATGGGTGCACCGATGGTGTTTCGTGGGCCAAACGGTGCGGCCGCACGTGTTGGTGCACAGCATAGCCAGGATTACGCTGCGTGGTTCATGCAGGTCCCGGGCCTCAAGGTGGTGATGCCCTATTCAGCGTCGGACTACAAAGGCCTGATGAAGACAGCAATCCGTGATCCGAACCCGGTGATTTTTCTGGAAAACGAAATCCTTTATGGCCGCTCATTCGATGTGCCGGATGTCGAGGATTACACCGTGCCATTTGGCAAGGCCCGTATCTGGCGGACCGGCAGTGACGTCACCATCGTCAGTTTTGGCATTGGCATGACCTATGCGTTGGAGGCGGCGGAAAAACTGGCTGAGGATGGGATCGAGGCCGAAGTCATTGACCTGCGCACGCTGCGGCCGATGGACACGCCCGCGATCATCAAATCCGTGATGAAAACCAACCGCTGTGTAACAGTTGAGGAAGGCTGGCCACAGGGTTCCGTCGGCAGTTACATTAGTTCGGTGATCATGCAGGAAGCGTTTGATTATCTGGATGCACCCGTGATCAATTGCACAGGCAAGGACGTGCCGATGCCCTATGCCGCAAACCTTGAAAAACACGCGCTGGTGACAACTGCTGAGGTCATCAAAGCTGTGAAAAAAGTCACCTATAAGTAAGGAGCGGACCATGCCCATAGAAATCCTAATGCCCGCCCTGTCCCCCACCATGGAAGAAGGCACATTGTCCAAATGGTTGGTCAAAGAGGGTGACGATGTGTCCTCTGGTGATATCCTGTGCGAGATCGAAACTGACAAAGCCACGATGGAATTCGAGGCTGTTGATGAAGGAAAAATCGGCAAAATCCTGATCCCTGATGGGTCAGAAGGGGTGAAAGTGAACACGCCGATTGCTGTGTTATTGGAAGACGGCGAAAACGCGGAGGATATTGGTGAGGCATCAAGTGCCAAGGCCGAAGCCCCCGCAAAGGTCGCGCCCTCAGACGCGCCTGCCTCAGCGCCAAAACAAGACAGCGCACCCGCCGCACCAAAAGGCGCAGACGGCACCCGCATTTTCGCTTCCCCCCTCGCCCGTCGTATTGCAACAGACAAGGGCGTGGATTTGGCAGATGTCAAAGGGTCTGGGCCACATGGTCGGATCGTCAAAGCAGACGTTGAAGGGCTGTCAAAATCGGACACCCCGAAGGCTGCTACCGCAGCGGAAGCGCCCAAAGCTGCCGCTCCTACTAGCCCGTCTTCAGATGCGATTACCAAGATGTACGAGGGCCGCGAGTACGAGGAAATAAAACTCGACGGGATGCGTAAAACCATCGCTGCGCGCCTGACTGAGGCCAAACAAACCGTCCCGCATTTCTATTTGCGTCGCGACATACATCTGGATGCATTGATGGCTTTCCGTGCCGAGTTGAACAAACAACTCGAACCACGCGGCGTCAAGCTCAGCGTCAATGATTTCATCATCAAAGCCTGTGCCCTTGCGCTGCAACAGGTGCCTGATGCGAATTCGGTCTGGGCTGGGGATCGCACGCTGAAACTTAAGCCCTCCGATGTCGCCGTTGCCGTGGCAATTGAGGGTGGCTTGTTCACACCCGTCCTCAAAGATGCCGAGATGAAATCGCTTTCTGCCCTCTCAGCTGAGATGAAAGATCTTGCTGCCCGCGCCAAGGACCGCAAACTTGCGCCACACGAATATCAAGGCGGAAGTTTTGCGATTTCCAACCTTGGTATGTTTGGCATCGATAATTTTGATGCTGTGATTAACCCACCGCACGGCGCGATCCTTGCCGTGGGTGCAGGTACCAAAAAACCAGTGGTGGGCAAAGACGGCGAATTGGGTGTGGCCACAGTGATGTCGGTGACATTGTCTGTCGATCACCGCGTCATCGACGGTGCACTTGGTGCGGCATTGCTTAACGCCATCAAAGACAACCTCGAATCCCCCATGACCATGCTGGCCTAATTTCTTTTTGGCCCAAATATCCGCGGGGGTTTGGGGGCAAAAAGCCCCCAAGTGCTGCCAAAGGCAGCCATAAACAAACAAAAGCCGGGGCATGCCCCGGCTTTTTCATTTCTCGAACAGCTAGATTGCTATTCCTGCTCCCACGGTCCCAGCATGTGGTTCATCGAGACTGACGGCTGGTCACAACCGGCCTCCCCAACGATACGCGCCGGAATACCAGCAACAGTCTTGCAGGGCGGCACCTCTTCCAACACCACAGAACCAGCTGCAATGCGGCTACAATGGCCAACTTTGATATTGCCCAACACCTTGGCACCAGCACCAATCAAGACGCCATCACCGATCTTGGGGTGACGGTCCTCTTCTTCTTTGCCCGTCCCTCCCAGCGTCACAGAATGCAGCATCGACACGTTGTCACCAACCACTGCCGTTTCACCAATGACGATCGAATGCGCGTGATCGATCATGATGCCTTTACCGACTTTGGCGGCCGGATGAATATCAACGCCAAAAATCTCGCTGACGCGCATCTGTACGAAATACGCCAGATCACGTTTGCCTTGCATCCACAAATGATGCCCGACGCGATACGCTTGAACAGCCTGATATCCTTTGAAGTACAGGATCGGCTGCAACAACCGATGGCACGCGGGATCACGCTCATAGATCGCTGCCAAATCAGCGCGCGCCGCAGCCACCAATCCCGGTTCAGTGGCATAGGCCTCTTCTACCATCTCGCGCACAACCATCATCGACATTTCATTGGACGACAGCTTGGCGGCGATCCGATACGAAAGCGCCTTTTCAATCGATTTGTGATGCAAAATACAGGCATGCACAAACCCGCCAATCAGCGGTTCATCATCAACTGCTTGTTGGGCTTCGCGCTGGATTTGTTCCCATACAGGATCAATTTGAGCGATATTTCTGCGGAGTTCGGCCATCTTACGGTTCCTTTGCTGCACTCAAGTTACCTCATGCAACATCACTTAACCAAACGCAAACCCGTGATGCAGCTCATATTTCATGTGGGTATGTAAGCCAGACTTACAAGCCTTGCGCGCACGGTGGTGCTCAAGACAATGTAGCACGCTCATAATACAAGAACGGTATTCCGCATCAGAAAAGCTTTTTTCCGGGCCCAATTGCCGTGATTGCGCCACGCCGCTCAACGTCCCATTTCCCCATATTTTATGCGCTTTATTAAACCTACGGGTAAATTTATCTGCCCAATCGGCCTCGATCAACATTTGTTTGCACAGCGCATTGCGCTGTGGCGCGGGCACCCTCAGTAGCACCCGCGCCACAGCGGTCAGGTCACTCAAAAAAACTTCCCGCATCAGATGGTGATTTCAATCTGATTGGCCAATCCCGCACCATAGGTCGCGGAAATTTGAGCAACCGAGACCGTAAAATCCGTCCCAACCCCATCCGCCATCTGCGCCGCTGCCGCATATGTCCATACCGGTGTCTCAACGATTGTTTCGCGCAGGATATTACCAGCTTGCAAGACCCGCACCAGATAGCTTTCACTTTCCTCACCCAGCGGCACTTCAATCACCTCCCAGGCATCGCCGTCCACACGCGTGCGTCTGATCCAACGGGCCGTAAGGTCACCATTCCCCTCCAATACGCTGGACAAATGACACGGGCTTAGGGGCCGCAAGCCATTGCCATCAAACGCACGCTGCACATGACGATAAGACGGATCATCAACACCGCGCCGCGCAGGTCCAATCCGATAATGCTGTGCCACATGGCGCAGGTTCGGGCTTAACTCAATCTGCAATGGCACACCGTTCAACAACACAAATGTTGACCCAGCAGGCCATTCCTCTGGCATTAACCCATCCGATCCCGCCTGCCCGCGCAAACGCGTCTTAAGCCAATACGTGTTGGGGGCGACCAGTTCCGCGTCTGAAAACTGGAACACCTCCCAATTGTCCGAACTCCCATCGCCAATTGCAGCCAGATTGGCACCGCTCAAGAGCGCGTCCATGGTCACGCTTTCGAGCGTCCCACTGGTCAGCTTAACCTCCAACACACCACCACGGTCAATTACCCCCGTAGACGCAGCGCCCAGCACATTCTGGGTAACGCCAATGGTCGCGCGTGTTGGCAAGATCGAGTTCAGCAAGTAATTCGCATCCGTCGCGGATTGATACACAGCAACCGCCCCCGGCCAAGGTTGCGCTGTCGCCGCGACATAAGGCGCATGTGGCACCTCATCGCCACGCAACAGTGGCAGATCAAGGAAATACGGCACCACAGGCACAGGCGGCACAAATGGGCGCAGTTGCACCAGTTCATCATCAATCGCCGCAGGGTCATACACCTCTGGCTCAATGCGCACCGCATCAATGACCTGCACATCGCCCTGTTCAACCCGATCAATCCGGTACAACCCCGGCCCCTCAGCACCTTCGCCCGGCAGTTCAATCACATCTCCTGCGCCCAGCGCCATGTGCGAGGGTGGTAATGCCAGGCGAATGCTCTCGCGTGATACACGGGCCTCGGTCAGCCAACGCTCTGCAATTTGGCGGCCTTCCGCGCGTGTTAACACCATGTTCAACTCCGACGCCGACACCGCATGGGTCGCCTCATCGGCCAAAACCGCCTCTTCTGCGATGGTATCGAAACTCCCGTCCGCTTGCACAAACCGCAGACGCACCCGTCCGGTGGTTTCTGCGTCCGCTTCGCGCACTTGTTCGGTAACCCCGTCCAATTCGGCACTGACCGCCAGCAATGAAGGGTCCAGCGTCACTGCATCTAACCCATCACGCATCCGAAAACCCAGCACCCCATTGCGATCAATCGCATCAAATCCATGCCGGATCATCAGCGGTTGTAACGCGGCTCGCGCATCCGTCACTTGTTCCACAGCATAGCCACGCACCATGCCATAAAGGCCCTTGGTGCTGAACGCTTCCAGCCCAGCGCGCGTGCAAATTTCATCCACCACAGAGGCAAGCGAACGCGAGGACGTGCGCCCATTGATCCAATGCCCGCGTCCGTAGTTCTGCCCATCGCTCCACAAATCGCGGTTGTTGGGAAAGAATGGATAAGGCCGCGCATCCCAGGCCCAGACAAAGGCCCGGCGCATGTCCAACATCACGCCCTCGTATTCGGTTGATATCGGGTTGTGTGCTGGGTCATCCCAATATTCGGTCATTGCGCGAATATATTGCGCCTGCATAAAATCGTCCCGCGCACCTGTCGAATAATGCGGCAAACTGCTCTCCGAACTCTTCTGATCCAGAAACTTGTTGGGTTGGTTCACGCCTTTGTCTACCGCAGCACAGCCATACTCCGTAAACCAAATCGGCTTTGACTGAACCTCCCACGCGGTTGGAAACGCCTGCCTTACGCCATCAATGCGCTCGTGATGCGCGTTGGCCCACCAATTGCGAATATCTTTGTATCGATACACCCAAGGCTCATCATGTGCGCCGTCCGTGATGTCCGTACGAATTTGCGCCGCGCGGGCCTCATCTGAGTGATAATACCAATCATAGCCCTCGCCGCCCTCAATGTTCCCCTTGAGGTAATCAAGGTTATAGACCGCATCAAAACTCTGCGCGTCCAGATGATCCTCACCCGCGCGCCAATCCGCCATTGGCATGTAATTGTCGATGCCAATGAAATCGATATTCGCATCCGCCCACAGCGGGTCCAGATGGAAATACCGATCCCCGGTACCATCCTGCGGCTGATAGCCAAAATACTCTGACCAATCCGCCGCATAGCTGATCTTGGTCACAGGTCCCAAAAGTGCCCGCGCCTCAGCCGCCAACGCCTGCAACCGCGCCACAGCAACAAAAGCACCACCCGCCCCGCGTATCTGCGTCAACCCACGCATTTCCGAACTGATACAGAACGCATCAACGCCACCCGCTGCCGTGCACAGCGCCGCATAATGCAAAATGAACCGAGACAAAGACCATTCATCAGGCCCCGAATAATTCACAACACCATTTGAAATCGTAAAGTCCGCCGCCGTGGCCGTGCCAAAGAACGCCTCAACCTCTTCGTCCGCCGCTAGCGTTCCGTCAGGACTGCCAAACCGTCCCGGTGCCTCTGACAGGGTGATCCGCCCACGCCACGGCAAATAGGGCTGCGTGTCTGCATCACTGTAAGGATCTGGCAGATCATTCCCGTTCAACTGATCCATTAGGATAAACGGATAGAACATCACCGCCTTACCCGCGGCATTCATCGCTTGGATTGCCTCAATCACAGATGCATCCGTTGGCGTGCCCCCATAGATGGGCCGCTCATCCTCTTCTGCGATTACCTCAGCCGTCGCACGGGTCAAACCTGAGACGCGCCAAGGCATATTCTCACCTTCAATCACCGCATCCTCAACCTTAGGGCGGATCGTGCATTCCCCACAGCGCAAATCATCCCCAAACCAAGACACCACCAAAGACGCCGCCTCCAAATTTGGCAACTCCTCTGTCATACTCTCCAAAGACACCGAAAAATCGGTTTTGCCCGCAGGTGTGGTGACATTCGCACTCCACCGCGCGCCCTGCCCTTCGACGTAATGCACAGGCGTTGTCGCCAGCCCGTACTCCCCCGTCCCTGGGATCAACGCGACACCTTGAATGCCATAGGTCAACGCATGATCAGCGCCGGGCGCACCGCGTTGCTCTGGCCTGATGACCTCAAAGGAAAATTGCGGCACACGGTTGCCAAACTGCGCCAATGGCAAATCTTCCATCACCACATAGGCCGTGCCGCGATAGGCAGGCACCATGCCCGCACCTTCAATCGCTTCCATCACCGGATCAGGCAGTTGATCATCCGTGCCCGCATAGACCCGCATATTCAGATCATCCGGCGCGATCTCTTCGCCGTCCGCCCATACGCGACCGACACTCACAATCTCGCCCTCACACAGCGCAATCGCAACGCTCACGGCATAACTATACTCGGTCGTCTGTGGTGTGGGTCGACTGCCCTTACCGCCCCCCGACACCGTCACAACCTCTTGAAAATCAGAGGCCCAGATCACCTGCCCCCCAATACGCATCCGCCCATAAAGCTGGGCAATCGGGTCACCTTCACCCGCCTTGGTCAGACGAAACCGATCCACCTTGCCTGTTTCAACCGCCTGTCCGCCCTGTCCCAGCAACCGCTGATCCACCACACGCCCCAAAGTCGCACCAACCGCGCGCCCAATCGCGACCGAGGACAAACCCGCCAAGGTCCCGCCAATAGAACCACCAACTGCCGCGCCTGCCGCTGAAAAAAGTATCGTCGCCATCAGGGTTACTCCTCAAGGAAATTCAAATCGCGCCACAATGCGGCGTCGCCACGGGCCGCTCAGCGGGCTTTCGACCACACCATGCCCTGTATATGCGTGGATAAAGCTCGCCTCAGCGCCAATACGTCCCTGCACGCCCAGATGCTTGGCCACCGCCCCCGCGCGCATCCGAAACAGCAGAACATCCCCGGCAGCCTCGTCACCCACAGGCTTCCCAACCAAATGACGCGCCGCCGCCGCCCACAGGCGCTCTTCACCCTGCGGCTCTGACCAATCCATAGAATAGGCTGGCACGGCTTCAGGCTCTTGCCCCAAAACCTCACGCCACACATCGCGCAACAAACCCAGACAATCACTGCCCGCCCCCTGCACAGCGCTTTGATGCACATAAGGCGTCCCGATCCATCTACGCGCCGCGACAACAACGTCAGCACCGCGCGTCATCGCAAGGACCCACCCGTATTCGCCCCGGTAGAGCGCGGCACCGCCACAACCCAATCTTCGCCCGGCAGATCAGGAAATCCTTGGAAATTAACCAAGTTATTGAACTTCAACCGACAGGTCTCCAACCGCTTGTCACACCCAGCGACCAACCGAACAGACGTCCCCGGCCCCACAGCCCCACGTATCGGCTCCCACAGCTCAATGATCCGCGTCGTATCCTTAATGCGGTCGTGCTTTATAACGCCCCACAGACCCATCGCAGGCCCGTCCATCACCTCAAAGCGCCCACGCGTGAACCAGCCGTCCTCAAACCCCAACAACCCATCCCACCGAAACTCGCGCGCATCCGTCTGCGTCTGCACAGGCAAGGTCTCAGCATAGCCTTCCGTCGCATTAACAAACCGACACGCGCTATCCCCCAGCACCGCCGTACACGGCTTCTGATACACCCGCCCCAACGGCCTGTTCAGCGCCTCCGTCAGCCCACGCAGTTCCGCGCGAAACGCCCCATCTACCCGGCGCAACTCACCAATCGACCCACGAAACTGCAACCATCGCTGTGACGTGTCTGCCCAATTGACCAACCACGCCTTGACCTCAGCCCCATCAAAGCGCCCCTGTTCAATCTCATCCTCACGGATCGACGCATCACTTAGCGCGCCCATCGCCTCCGTGTTGTCCACTGACAACCCTGTGCTCTGCGCAATCGCCTTGGCGCTCAGCCCGGTATCAGCGCGAAAGCTAACCCCCTCGAACTCCAGCGCCAAATCATGATCCGTAAAGGCAAACGTCACCCCATCACGTCGCGTAATCATCCAAGCATGACACAGCGTCGTCAGACCACTTGCCACATGCGCCTCCAGCGCCTCGCCCAACCCCGCCATCAGATCCGCACCTCAATCACAGGCACATTTAGCACTTGCCCCGCCTGAAAACTGGCCACAGATGTCAAAATGCGGTCGGTGTCAAAGCGCACAGGCACATCGAACTCAAAGCCCGCAAAAATTTCCATTCCCAAATCCGGCGGATGATCAAAGGTGATCACCCCGGTGGTCACATCCAACGCATAATCCACACCTTCCTGATAGGGATCCTGCTCAATCCCCACACGCACGGTCCCCGACACAGGCTTGGCAATGGGCCGCAGGTAAGATTGCTCTCCAGAACGATATGTCTTCACAATCTGAAATTCAGACGTTTCCCCATCCCCAAACCCAATGCTCTGATCATCATAGGCGACCTCAGCCGAGGCTTTGCCCGACTTATAATCCGCCCAGTCCTTCCAGCGAAACGCATGCATTTGCCCCATGCGCGCCTCAAAGAACCCAATCAGCTTTTGCAAATCATCCACCGACCGCATCCCCAACCCCGCGTCATAAACCCGCCGCGAATGGGCCCAAGGCGTGTTGCGCTCTTCAAAGCCATTGGCCAGCGTGACAACATCCGTCTTGCGCTGCGGCCCGCCAAGCGAGCCAAAGCTCAAGCTTGCTGGAAATCTAATCTCGTGAAATGCCATCGTCGCGTCCCCTTACCTGTTCCGATTGCCACTGCTCAACGCGCGGCTCATATGTGCGGCGATCTGGCTCTGGCTGCGCTGAAATCCCTGCACATCGGGCGTGCTGATGTTCATCACCACCGTGGCACCGCCACCGCCCGCACCACGCACCCCCAGCTTGCCATCAGTTCCACGCGCCAGCGGCATAATCGCCTCTGGCCCCGCCTCGCCCATCAACCCCGTACCACCACGCATCGGAAACGCCGTGGCAGAACTCACCACGCCACCTTGCGCAAACGGCATCACCTTGCCTTGGCTAAAGGGCGCACCATTGGCAAAAGGCAAAATCCCCTGCACCAACGACCCAACCCCTTGCGAGATTGGCCCACCAAAGTGATCCGTCACTGGGCGCATCGCGGCATTATAGGTCGTGTTGATCATCGACTCCGCAACGGATCGCAGCGCATCCGACAGCTTCAGCCCATCAAAAACCACGCCATCAAACGCCTTACGCAATCCCTTGCTCAAGCCCTTTTCAAGCGTCGCCACATCCTTGCCCGTCGCCGCCAAAGATGTGCGCATCCGGCGCAATTCACTGTCAAACCCCGACACCAGCCCGCTTGTCGTGGCAAGCGTCCCGTTCAACCCTTCGGCACTGCCCTCAAGGTCATTGATGTCATCAAAATCGGCCATCACGCGTCCCCTTTTCCTTGTCAGGATAGGCTGCCATCAAAGCCGCCAACCCATCACTTAACAATGGCGCGTCATTCCCAGACGCCCCCAACATCAGCTGCAATTCACCCGGCGTCAGCGCCCAGAACTCCGCTGGCCGTAACCGCAAGCCTTGCAACCCCGCCCGCATCAACGCAGGCCAATCCAAGCCCTTGGCATCCTTCACATGCGACTTCACTCCGGCACCACAAACGCCCGCGCCAACAGTTCCGCCGCCGCCCGCGCCGCCGCCATCGGCCCGCCCTCAATCTGGGCATGCAGCAACGCCTCAGCGCTCAGATCAGACCCACCACCGCGCAAGCCCGCCCCCAACAACGCCAACACATCACGGCTCGAAAACGTGTTCCCCTCAAACCGCTCCACCAGCGCCACCAAGGACGGCACAGCCAACCCTTCCTCCAGCTCGGCCAACGCCCCCAGCGTCAGCCGTGCCGTGTGACGTTGCCCATCAATGACCAACGCCACATCTCCCCTCCAAGGGTTCGCCATGCTCAGACCACAACCGCAGGCGTGAACACCAAAGCCCCCGCCGATTGCAGCGCCAACTCATACGTCGCCTCACCGTTCAGCGATCCCGCATACTCAAGCGACGTCACCTGAAACGGCCCCTCAACCACGCCAAAATCCGGGATGATCACCTGAAAATCCGGCGTCAGCCCGTCAAAGAACAATTGGCGCGCGCGCTCATCCGTGCCCTCATCGCGAAACACACCGGACCCGCTGATCGCTGCTGACCGCACGCCACCGCCCACCAACAACTCACGCCAGCCCCCATCAGAATCCAGCGATGTCACATCCACCGTTTCCGCATTAAAACTCACCCGCGTTGCCCGCAGACCTGCGATCGTTTCAAACTGACCATCGCTGGTCATATCCACTTTGACCAAAAGGTCCTTACCTGCTTGAACAGCCATGTTTATTCTCCTGATTTATCTTGGAATTTTTCGAACGTTTCAGTCGTCCTGCACCCGCGCCCGAAACCGCAAATCAATCTGGCGCGCAGATGCCGTATCAATCCGCTTTGCCGTCGCACGATCAAACTGCAAACTGACCAACCGCCCCCGGCTCAATGTCAAATCCGCATCGTGCAAGGCATCGCTTACCGCCGCACCCACAGCCTTGGCACTCGCAAATCCGGGGTTCGTGGTAATCACCGACACCGTGAATTGATGCACCGCCCCCGCGCCGCTCACGTCCGACGCATCACGCACCGCCTCGCTGCCCAAACGCACATAGAGCGCAGGCAAAGTCCCCGAAGGCACCGCATCATAAATATCGCTGCCCACCAGCGCGCCCAACGCGGCATCCCCGGTCAACGCATCATATACAGCCGTCTGCAAAACTCCTGACAAAGCAAAACTCATACCACCACCTCTTCATCCGCAAAGCAGGTTAAATAGCGTCCATCAGCGTCACGTTCCGCCACTGCCTGAATGGAAAACACCCGCGCGCCATCACGAAACCGCTGCTGCGGCTTCGGCCTGTCGGGCGCACCAAACGGCGCACCGCGCACCACAATCTTGTAACTGACCCGACTGACAGGCGCGCCGCTTTGCGCAGTCTCGCGTCCCGTACGCGCCGTCACTTCCGCCCACAACGTCCCCAGCACCGTCCAACCTTCGCTGAACCCACCAGCCCCGTCACTCACCCGGTCCGGCTCTTCCAAAACCAACGCACGGCTCAGAACAGGCACGCTCATCGACCTGCCCCCATCCCAATCCGCATGGACTTGAACCGCTCAATCAGGCTGCTCACGCCAAACGGCATGCTCCCGTCCGCCTGCCCTGTATCATCACGAAACTCGTAATAATGCGCCGCCAGCATCAGAACCGCTTGGCTCAAATCGCTGGGTAAATCACCCCAGGCCGCACCATACCCCGCATCAAACTCAATCAGCACTGCACCAGCACTCGGAATACCCGGCAACGCACTGCCAGAACTGCGCAACCTTGGCCGCTGCGCATCCCGCTCCAGCCAATAGACAGATGCATCCACATCGCTCGCCGCACCGTCCCGTGCCACCAACGCAACCCGCGTCACCGCCCCCACAGGGGCCACTGGCAAAACCTGCGCCGACGCATCACGCCAAAACGTCAGTGACCAGCTAAAACTCCGCGAGATCAGCACCTTACCCGTGCGCGCCTCAATCGTAGCCATCGCCGCGCGCAGAAACGACTTTAACACCGCGTCCTGCACATCATCCTGACCAAAGCCACTGCCCAGCCGCAGATGTGCCTTGAACGCGTCCACCGGCAGCGCCGCATCAGGGACAGTTGTTTCTTCGATCAACATCATGAAATGTCTCCAAATATTCGCCCCTCGGGGCCACCCTCGCCCCAAATTCCGGACGCGCAGCCGCTCGCATTGCTCGGTCGGAGGGGAGCAGCTAGACAATGCAAGTTTGTAGAAAGTTGCGCGCCCGGACCGGGGCCAAGTTGCCCCGGCCCCGACATCCGGCAGGCTTACGCCACGCCGAATTTCAGCAGCTTGATCGCGGCAAAATCGCTCACGTCCCCGCCGACACGTTTGGTTGCATAAAACAACACATGCGGTTTGGCGCTGAACGGATCACGCAAAATCCGCAAATCAGGGCGCTCAGCCACAGTATAGCCCGCGGCAAAATCACCAAAGGCAATCGCCATCGCATCAGACGCCGCATCCGGCATGTCCTCGGCCACCAGCACAGGATAGCCCATCAAACGCGCAGGCTCACCCGCCGCCAGACCATCAGACCACAAGAAACGACCATCAAGATCTTTCAGCTTGCGCACACGACCAGCCGTCTTGGAATTCATCACAAAGGACGCATTCGCGCGGTACTGCGCACCCAGCGCATAAACCAGATCAACGATGGCATCCGCTGTCACTTCGCCGTCCACTTCGGATGGCACATAGCCCAGATTGCCCCAGGCCCAGACGTCATTGTCCACAGCCGTATGCGCAAGGAACCCCTTGGGCTTGTCCACGCCGTCCCCATTGATAAACGACGCCGCCTCAGCACGGGCAAACTTGTCCGCAATACGACCCGCAAGCCAACCTTCGATGTCAAACGCGCTGTCATCCAACAAACGCTGCGACGCCTTCGGCAATGCGCTCAATTCATGCAGCGCAATCGTAATACGATCAATCTGTGGCGTATCTGTCTCAGTGCGTGGATCAGTCTCCGTCGCCCAGCCAGCGCCCACATCCGTATGGTCCACCAACACGTCATATGACGTCGCCTCAACCTGAACCACAGCCGCAATCGCACGGATTGACGCCGTGGTGTTCAGCACCGATTGCACCCGGTCCGACGTCTGCGGGTCAACCAAATATCCACCATCGGAATTCACAGCTGTGGACAGCGATTTGCCCTCCAGCTCAAGCCCGCGCAACCCATCATCATCGCCATTGCGCAAATACGCATTAAACGCCTTTTGGTGCGGTGCACCCAGATCAACGCCACCCCCAAGTGGTGTACGTGCAGGCAGTGTCATTTTACGGTCCAGCATGGTCATTCGCTCTTCTGATTGTTGAAGTTTTGTATTTATTTCAGCCTGAAAGCCCTTAAAATCAGTGACAAAGCCATTCACGGCCTGCCGGACTTCTTCCGCCGGGGACAGGTCACTGCCCCGCTGTTTTGTCTCTGTCTCACTCATTTGATTCCCCAGATTTCGTCTTGCCTTGGCATCATCTCAAACGCTGGTTAACGACGCCCCATAGCAGCGCGCGCACCCTCAAACGCCCCCGCCATTTCGCGCAACACCTCCGCATTGGCGATCTCATCCCCCTTGGCTGCAACGCGTGCAGAAGGCAGCATTGGAAACGTCACCAATGACACCTCCCAAAGCTCCAGTTCCGACAACAACCGCTGCCCCTTGGTGTTCTTCGTGGCCTTCACTGTGCGATAGCCAATCGACAGTCCGTCAATCGCCCCCGCCGCAATCAACGCCGCCGCTTCACGGCCTTTGGCAACTGAATCTAAAATGCGCCCCTTGACCCAAAGACCACGCGCATCTTCGCGCACCTCATCCCAAATCCCGATGGGTTGCGCCGGGTCGTGTTGCCACAACATCTTAATGCTGCGCCCCGATGCGATCACGGCCTTCAAACTGGCCGCATAGGCCCCCGCCTCAACCACATCACCACCTTGATCGGCTGCGCCAAACAGGCTGGCATAACCGCTGATCTCAACCCCATCCTTGACGGCAATCGCCTCACCAAAATGGGCAAATTTCCGTTCCAACTGCGCATCCATATCCATGATTATTCTCCTGTTAAGCGGGCCAATTGACCGACACTCGGTTTTGCAAAAGCTGAAAGCCACGTTAGAAATCTCCGCCTAAACAAGCGGCAAACTTCCCTTCATCAGGAACGAGATGAACCCACCAACAATCGCGGCAATGATCAGCCAAACAAGCCGCGAGATATGGCCGTCAATCCGTTCCAGACGCCGATCAATCTGATTGAAACGTTGATCCACAAATCGGCGTTTTTCCTCGCTCACCGCCAGATCACGATCAAACGCGACAGTGGCCCGCTCAATCGCCGCAATGCGCTCATCAATGCGACGAAACACAGATTCCATATCGTCAAACGGATACACGCGATGTGGGCTACCCATCTTCTTGCTGTCCCCAATCACGCGTCAGGCTGTGCCATAGACAGCCCCAACAACGCTCGTTTTTCCGCCTCGCTCAAAAACGTGGCCTGCGAAACCCTCGCCCACAACGTATCGCGCTCAGCCGACAACGCAGGCACCTGATCTAAAGCGGCGAGCTTGAAACCTGAATCGCGGGATTCCCATCGGGTTTGATTTGTGATTCATCCCTATTGGGAGGATGTTTCATGTCATCAGCACTATCGTCAGAGCTGCGCACGCGGTTTCGT
>JBARCK010000044.1:0-1570 GCA_049794015.1 Sulfitobacter sp.
CGGGTAAGGCTGGGCAGGCGGCGCACCTAGTTTTGTTGACTGCCGGACGGTTACGACATCCCCGAGCCGCGATCCTGCGAGCACACCTTTACAAACCAGCCCCAACCCCGCTATAGCCCCGATATACATGCGCGTGCAGCCCGCTCAGGCTAGAATCACCTTCCCCAATGGGGAACCGTTTCAAAGCGGTCAGGGTTTGGCGTCACGCGTCGAAATTTTGAATATGACCCAAAGGTAGATCCGCATGGCCAATACACCACAAGCCAAAAAACGCGCACGTCAAAACGAAAAGCGCTTCCAGATCAACAAAGCACGTCGTTCGCGCATCCGCACGTACCTGCGCAAAGTTGAAGAAGCCATCGAATCCGGCGTTAAAGATGACGCAGTTGCAGCACTCAAGGCAGCACAGCCAGAGCTAATGCGCGGCGTTACAAAAGGTGTGTATCATAAGAACACCGCTTCACGGAAAATGTCCCGTTTGGCAGCACGCGTTAAAGCGATTGCATGAGAATCGTGATTCTCACACCCTGAGAATCAGCTAATCGATTGATAAAAAAGGCGTCGGCTTCCGGCGCCTTTTTTTATTGGAAACCTTGCTTCAAAACCGACCGATAGATTCTTTTCATCAATTCGTGAGTCAAGTTTGAAGATGTGTTGAAGCGACCCCAGAACAATTGCTACCACAATAAGGCGATTCACTTCGCAGGGGGACAGGCTTTGGATAACGGGTGCAAGTTGCCACGCACCATAAAGGCCCAAAGGACGATACAGACCATCAGGTCTAGATAGAAGAATTGCGGATATGTTAACGCATATCTGCCCTGTCACATGAGAATAGAAGCGGGCGATTTCGTCTGACGGATGACACTTAGAGAGGTGTCAGGATGTTGGCGGATCATCCTGTAGTGTGTCCACCGGACGCAAGTCGGTTGCTTGGTTGCAGCCGGATCGGTTGTTGCGTGCCGATGGGTGGGTAGTTGGTAGGTTATCGGAGTTTTCCGGTGTTGGGATACAGGGACAGAATGTACAAGATGACGCAGGATCAGTGGAGCAACATCAGGCAGCGCCTGTTGAAGACCGTCGGGCAAAACAACTTCACAACGTGGATCGCGCCGATGATTCCGGGCGAGATCAAGGATGGCATCATTACCCTGAACGTGCCGACCAACTTTTTCGGAAATTACGTCAGCCAGAATTTCTCGGACTTGATTCTGCACGAGACCAACGCAGAAGGCATTGATGTCTCGCGTCTGAATTTCGCAATTTCCGCCAAACCCGCAGCCAACACAGAAACCGCCCCTGCGCAGGCCAAACATACCACCGCTGCGACCAAGCCGCCCGCCACGTCCAGCGTGACCTCGACCGCACCGCTTGATCCACGCTTTAGCTTTGATAATTTTGTCGTCGGCAAACCCAACGAACTGGCCCACGCCGCCGCACGCCGCGTTGCCGAAGGCGGGCCGGTCACCTTTAACCCGCTGTTCCTTTATGGTGGTGTTGGCCTTGGCAAAACCCACTTGATGCACGCAATTGCCCGCGAATTGCAGCAGCGCCAGCCTGAAATGTCGGT
>JBARCK010000045.1:0-10629 GCA_049794015.1 Sulfitobacter sp.
CTGTGGCGTGTGAGAGGGCGGCCTCAGCAACCTCACGGTCTGCCTTTGCGCTTTCACTACACCAGTCTCGAAATGAGGAGCGGAAGCCGTGGATAGTGAACCCATCGCGCCCCATGCGCTTAAGAAGCGCCTTGAACACCATATTCGACTGTTCCTTGCCGTCTCCATTCCTTAATCGCTGTATGCTTGGAAAGATCAGGTCTCCGTCCAAACCTTTGACTTTTTCGAGAACGGCTAATGCTTCTGGGGCCAAAGGCACTCGATGTTGCACTCCACGTTTCATTCTTTCACCGGGGATAGTCCAAACGCTTCCTTCGATCTCCGCCCAGCGCGCACCGCGGACCTCCCCTGATCTGCTAGCCGTCAGAATAAGCAACTCAAGGCATCGCGCGGAAGTGCCTTCTCTTTCAGATAGGGCAGTCATGAATTCTGGAACCTCGCGCCAGCTTAGCGACGCAAAATGATTGGACCGGGTTTTGACGACAGGCAGGGCCTTGTTGATGCCATTGACGGGGTTCTCATGGGGATACTGGCCAGCGCTCTTGGCCCAATCGAAGACCGCAGCAATTCTCTGCTTCAACCGCTTTGCTGTATCGTGCTTTTCGGTCCATATCGGCGTAAGCGCCTTCAGGACCTCCGCCGATGAAATTGAGTGCAGGGGCATCTGCCCGAAATGAGGGTGTGCGTAGGTCTCCAAAGAACTTAGCCAAGTGGTGGCGTGTTTTTCGTTTCTCCACGTCGGCAGAAGCGTCTTGTGCACGCGTTGGGCGGCCTCTGAGAAGGTCAAGCTTTCCTGCTTGCGCACTGTGTCAGGATCGCCGCCTTCTCGGGCTATCTTGCGGTACTTATGCGCAAGATCTCTCGCCTCTGCCAAGGTCACCAAAGAGACAGACCCCAACCCCAATTCCCGCCTGCGACCATGAACAACTGTCCGTAGTATCCAAGACTTGCCACCAGTTGGCCCAACCCGCACATAGAGCCCGCCACCATCCGAGAGCATCCCTGGTTCTTTTAGGCTCGATACTAACTTGACGGTTAGCTTTCCCATGACTTTTCCCACCACGCATTCAATTTGATGTGTCCCGCCATTTGACCCACCACCGATGGCGGGACAAGGCGTTACAGTATGAAATTGTTTGATACATGTGTTTTATGGAAGTATCAACAAAAACAGGTTGATATGAAATAGATTGGAACAATATGAGACGAGAGTTTGTTAGAGCTATGCTCTACCAAACCTTTTCCTATAGAATACACAGGTCGTTCCTATCTAAAGGTCAGCTTACTTCCTCCACGCGAATTTGAATTGAACGAATACTTGCGTTGAATTGCCCTCCCAAGCATTTCCATAGATGTATAGTAAGTCGCTGAACTTTAGATGGAGCCCTTTGGATGCAACAAGATGAGGTTTTGTTTCACCCACTTAAGTTACCTTGTGGTGTAGTTCTGAAAAACCGCATCGCGAAATCTGCGATGTCGGACTCTTTGGGTGATGGCACGGGTCACCCCACGCCTGAACAAAATAGACTGTATCAACGCTGGGCCGAGGGCGGCTTGGCCGTTTCGATTATTGGCGAAGTACAAGCGACACCAAACTATGCAGAAAAGCCCGGTAACCTGGTGTTGAACGCGGCTTCTGACCTATCAAAGTTTCGGATACTTGCCGAAAGTGGCACCAAAAACAGCGCACAATTATGGTTGCAACTTGGTCACGCTGGGGCGCTTGCCTACGCGCCCATAAGTCATCCCAAGGGGCCAAGTGCGCTTAACCTACCCAGCTTGCGCTGTGAAGAGATGACACTGGATGAAATTCGACAGGTTCCGATAGAATTTGCCAAGACAGCTAAGATGGCGCAGCAATCAGGGTTCGGCGGTGTACAAATTCACGCGGCACATGGGTTTCTGCTTAGCCAGTTTTTGTCACCATTGTTCAATAACCGTAACGATGAGTATGGCGGGACAATCACCAATCGCATGAAGCTTTTGCTTCAATCGATTGCGGCCACGCGTGCCATGGTCGGCCCCAAATTTCCAATTGCGATAAAGCTGAACGCATCAGATCAACTTGAAGGCAGGCTAAGTGAAGAGGATGCGCTTCGCGTTATCGCTGCTTTAGACAAGTCATCAGCGGACCTTATCGACATAAGTGGTGGAACATATTTCCCGGGCGCGAAATCAGCATCTGACAGCGCAGGACGTGGTCCGTATTTTATCGAATTTGCCAAACGCGCCCGGACGGTTACGTCCAAACCCTTGATGCTGACGGGTGGTTTCAAAACCCGCGCCCAAGCACAAGATGCACTAAAGAGCGGCGTTGTTGATGTCGTGGGTTTAGCACGGGCACTGGCCCTTGAACCGGCCCTGCCCAATCTCTGGATGGAAAACCAGATGCCTGAACCAGCTTTTCCAAGGTTCTCGGATGCGCCGGAAGGCGGGATAACAGCGTGGTACACGATGCGCTTGACAGCAATCGGTGCGGATAAAGAGACAGACGACATTGGCGACCTCAAAGATGCCAGCCACGGTTACGAAGCACGTGATAAAACCCGAACAGAAATCTGGGCACGTCACTTCGAAAGTTAAATCTGCGCCTTTCTGACAACCCCATTGAGACACCCGACCGCAGTGACTACAAGGGCCACAGCCCAGCCCAAAGGCACCGCAATGACTCCCTTTACCCTAGAAACTCTTTCTGCCATCGCTGACCTGCGTGCTGATACGATCATTGACGTCCGCGCCCCTGCCGAATTTGCCCAAGACCATCTGCCCGGTGCCATCAACCTGCCCGTACTGAACGATGTTGAACGCGCGCAGGTCGGCACAACTTATGCCCAGATCTCCCCCTTTGATGCCCGTAAAATCGGCGGCGCTTTGGTGGCTGCGAACACAGCGGCACACCTGCAAGGCCCGTTGGCTGGAAAAAATGGCGACTGGCAACCTTTGGTCTATTGCTGGCGCGGTGGGCAACGATCCGGTGCGTTTGCGACCATTCTGGATCAGGTCGGTTGGCGTGTTTCGCTCTTGCAAGGCGGCTATCGCAGTTATCGCCGTTTGGTCGTGAAAATGTTATATGACACGCCCTTACCCCACCGCATCACACTGATTGAGGGTGGCACCGGAACTGCAAAAACCCAGTTATTGCATCACCTAAAGGACGCCGGCGCGCAGGTGCTAGACCTTGAAGCGATCGCACATCATCGCGGGTCGTTGTTTGGGGCCCTGAAAATCAAACAGCCTGCACAAAAGATGTTTGAATCGCGCATCGCCGCTGCCCTGAACGCTTTGGACCCAAATAAGATGACGTGGGTCGAAGCAGAAAGCAGTAAGGTTGGCGCGCGCGTGATACCGCCTTCACTTTGGAGCGCGATGTCCATCGCCCCCCGGATCGAACTGAATGTGCCATTGTCCGCACGCACAGATTTTTTGTGCCGCGCTTACAAAGATTTAACCGACGACACAGGTGCGCTTCATGAGGTTATAAACCGATTGCGCCCCTATCATTCCGGTGAAACAATTGCAGCATGGCAGGGGCTTGCGGATGCGCAGGATTGGCCCGCCCTCGCCCAAGGCTTGATCACGCATCACTATGATCCGCGCTATACAAAGTCGGCGGGACGTACGCAGGCAGAGCATCACCACATCACTTTGGCAAACCTTAATAAAGCCACGCTCATACAGACAGCCAAGACATTGGTGACAGACTTTAGATAAGTGTGATTGTGCCTGTTCCAGCCGACAAACGCCCGATCATCGCAGCTTTGCAGCCCAGCTGCTGAAGGTCTTTCAACGCAATCTCAGCTTCTTTTTCGGGCAACGCCGCCAACAAGCCCCCCGCCGTTTGCGGGTCGTGCAGTAACGCGTCCTCAATTCCAAAAACAGGCGCATCCACACGGTTCACAGACATCAATGTCGATGCCATGCCAGCCTCTGATAACGCCCGAGCGCCATCGTACGTTGGGATCGCATCATGCCACAATTCTGCATTCACCCCAGAGGCCCGACAGATCGCTTGCACATGCCCAGCAAGGCCAAATCCTGTCACATCTGTCATCGCGTGTGCAGCGCTTAAAACCTTTGCCTCAAGGTGCTGGGCGCGAGACATGATGTCCAATGCATTCGCTACCACCCGGCCATCAGCACGGTCTTGCATATGCGCCGCCAAAACCACGCCAGACCCAATGGGGCGCGTCAACAACAACACATCATCCGGTTTGGCACCAGAAACGGAAATAGGCATATCAGCGCGGGTTCCGGTCACGGTAAAACCTATCGTAAATTCCGCGCCCATTGTTGTATGACCGCCAACCAGTTGTGCGTCTGTCGTGTCAAACACTTCTGTCGCGGCTTGCGTCACCTCACGCAGGGTCCGCGCCTGTACCTCTGGCGACATGCGGGGCAATATCACACTGGAAAGCGCCACTTGAGGCTGTGCACCCATGGCCCAAACATCACCCAAAGCATGCACTGCTGCGATGCGTGTCATCTGAAACGGATCAGCCACAAACCCGCGCAAGTGATCGGTACTGATCACTTGAAAACCACCCCCCGGTTGGCGCAAAATTGCGGCATCATCCCCGGCCCCGGCCACGACAACACCTGTGCTGGGCGCAATCTGACTTAACGCAGCCGACAACACGCCACTGCCAACCTTCGCACCACATCCCCCGCACAACGGTTTGTCCGCCAGTATGCCATGCACCCCGTCCGCAACTTTCCCAGGAACATGCGGCGCACCCATAACAGGCAAATCACCCAAACGATCCATAAACGCCTGATCTATCCTATCCTTCCACCGCCACAGCGCAGGCCCAGCCAACGTCAGGCCATACTTTTCAGCCATCGCCGATTTACCACCCAAGGAGATCAGCTTGAGGTAGTTTTTCTGCGGCTTAAACACCCGCCTGCGCCCACCCGACAATGCCGCGCGCAAATTGTCATGTAATACCGGGGCCGCACGCACAGCAAAGACACCCGCTTTGGGCCGGGGGGCAAAGGGCATATGCGCACAATCCCCAACCGCAAAAAGCGCATCATCACCAACAACGCCCAAATCTGGACCCACCTCGATAAACCCATCGCGCTGCGGCAGATCGGTCTGCGCAATCCAATCATGGGCAAAGGCACCCGCTGCCCCAACGCATAATTGCGCGGCAACTGGTGTTTGTTTGTCCAGCAAAACTTGGCCCGCCACAATGCTTGATACACGCGCATTCACGCGCAGATTGACCCCTAAATCCCCCATCACAGACAACAGCTTGATACGCGCACGCTGACCTACGCCTGAAATCTGCGGCCCCGCTTCTATCACCGTTACCTGGGGCGAAACCCCTGCCTTGCGCATAGCATAAGCCATCCCCAATGACAGTTCACATCCAGCAACACCCCCACCGATGACCGCGACCTCTGGTGCCACCTCGCCACATGCGACTTGCGCTAAAAAATCACGCCAACGCGCCGCAAAAACATCCAGCGGTTTTGCCCCAACCGCATGTTCTGCAAATCCGGGCAGATCCATACGCGCCGTAATCCCAACGTCGATAGAGGCAATATCATAGGCGACCGGGCCACGTCCTTCGATCATGATCTCACGCACAGAACGGTCTATCCCGGTTGCTTTACTTAAAATGAGCCGCGCACCTGCATGGTGACATAAACGAACCAAATCGATCTCAAGATCATCACGCCCATAATGACCCGCAACATGCCCCGGCAACATCCCAGTATAAGGTGCCGTTGGACCGGGGTTGATCACCGTCAGCCGCACACCCGGCAACGGGTCCATGCCCCAAGCCTTTAGCACCAATGCATGCGCATGCCCGCCCCCAACCAGCACCAAATCGCGTGTGAGCGGAACGTCATTTAGCATCGCAAGGTCTTCCTATTCTTTTTGGCTCTTAAGTATCCGGGGAGTTTGAGGGGCAAAGCCCCTCATTCCCAAAATAAATCACGCGCGGCGCAGCCGCTCCTTTAGGTAACAGTCACCCACGCTAGCCGCTAATGAAAATCCCGCGATGATCAAGACACCCATCATTTGCAAAAGTTGTCCCAATGGTCTTGGATGCCGCAACTTCTAGATCGGAACCTCCATGACCAAACAGCAAAATGCTTCCTGGCAGATCAGCAAACCCGCTGTGCGCAGCAAAAATGGCGTCGTCGCAGCCCAGAGCCACGTCGCTGCACAGGTAGGTGCAAACATCTTGGCGCAAGGCGGCAATGCTGTCGACGCTGCAATCGCCACATCCTTTGCGCTGGGTGCCGCAGAACCATGGATGAGCGGCATGGGCGGCGGCGGATATATGGTCATCCAAATGGCTGGCACATCTAAAACGCAAGTGATTGAATTTGGCATGCGCGCACCGCAAGGCCTGAGAATTGATGATTATCCGATTGTCGGTGGCAAGGCAGGTGACCTTTTCCCTTGGCCCGCCGTACTAGAGGACCGTAACGTATTTGGGGCAAAGGCAATTGCGATCCCCGGTCAAGTCGCGGGTATGGGAGTGGCACATGATAGCTTTGCCACTATCGCGTGGGCCGACTTACTCGCCCCTGCAATCGCCCTCGCGGATGCGGGTCTGCCCGTTGACTGGTTTGCACAATTGATCCTTGCCGGATCAGCCAAAGACCTGGCTGGTTTTCCAGCCTCACGCGCAACGTTTCTGGATGAAAACGGGTTTCCCAAAGCCACAGGTTGGACAGCACTTGGCGACACCCGCTGTAATCTTAGCCTTCTGGCCGCCTCATTAAGAACCGTTGCAGCAGGCGGCCCTCGGGCCTTTTACGAAGGGCCCTTGGCACAAAGCATCGTCGACGATCTGACAGCAACAGGTGGGCGACATTCAGGTGCGGACTTTGCCGACTACCGCGCAACGCTTGTGGACGCCGCACAGCATAAATACCGCGATCATATAATTTATGGCACACCGAACCTCAGTGCAGGCCCAACCCTGCAACGCGCCCTAGAGTTGATGACAGACTGGCATCCCGACGGCCAAAAGCCCGACGCAGATGCCTATGCCATCTATGATAAGGCGATCCGTCAGGCCAACGCAGAACGCTATGCCAATATGGGCGATACCGAACATGAACCTGATCCAAGTTGCACAAGCCATTTCAGCATCATCGACGGCGCAGGCAACATGGTCAGCGTCACACAGACCTTATTGTCGATCTTTGGCTCACGCATGATGCTGCCGACCTCTGGCATCCTCATGAACAACGGTATCATGTGGTTTGACCCTGAACCCGGCAAGCCAAACTCAATTGGCCCAGACAAACGCTGCCTCACCAACATGTGCCCCACGATACTGGCGCGCAGCGATGGCGCACGTTTCGCTTTGGGCGCATCGGGGGGCCGCAAAATAATGCCCGCGGTTGCACAATTGACCTCAATGTTGCTGGATTACTGCATGGACCTTGATACCGCCCTGCATACCGCGCGCATCGACATGAGTTTGGCTGACGTCACTATTGTGGATGATACCTTGCCACCCGAAGTCCTAGAGACCTTAACCAAGCGTCTAGGCAAGGTCATGGCAGCGCCACGTACCATTTACCCGTTACACTTCGCCTGCCCTTCTGCTGTTTCTCGGCACAACGACATAAACGCAGGTGCGACAGAGATCATGCACCCTTGGGCTGATGCTGTTGTTGCCGCGAAATAATGCCGGGTTCAGCGCGATACCTGCGCCGGCTTTTCAAGCATGCTCAGGTTGTGGGTCGTTAATCTGTTCAACATATCATCAAGCAGCGCGACTTCTTCTGCACTCAAGGGGGCAAATACCTGTTCATTTTGCCGTATCACTTCAGCAAGCATATCATCATACACAGCAATGCCTTTTGACGTTAATGTCAGTACAACGGCGCGCGCATCATTGGCGTCTGGTTTGCTTTTGATAAATCGTTTTTCCAGCAAGTCCTTTATCAAACGAGAAAGCTGACTTTTGTCCATCAGCAGCAATGCCGACACATCCCCCGCTCGCACCGGTGCCTTTGCTTGTATCACCGCCAGCACACGCCATTCATTCAGACTTAGATCGAATGACACACCTGACCATCGATGGCCCTCGCGTTCATTGATCATCACAAGGCGGTTCAATTTGAACGTCAGCACGTCTTCAATCGATCCAACGGCAGGGTGTTTTGGCAAAAACGTTTCATTTTGCAAGATTGGCGAAAGATCACTGGTCATAAAAAACTCAAAAACGGAAATGTTAGTGGATCAAGTCCACTAAATTCAAACGTGGATCAAGCTAAAATCATCGGTGCGCATATCGGAGCTGACTTTGTTGCCTCACAAACACCATGTACATTCGCGTCCCAACCCACTACCGACGCCGCAACCGTTGCCGTGGGCGCTTTGTCCTTGGCCCCTGCCGCATGTGCAGTGATTACCAGAACAGGACGAACCCGTGATTAAGACCATCGCAGACGCGCTTGCCCAAAAGGGCTATGAAACATTAACCGCCGTTCAAGAGGCGGTGTCAGACCCGGCACTGGTTGATGCGGACCTGTTGGTATCTGCCCAAACCGGCTCAGGTAAAACTGTTGCCTTTGGATTGGCAATTGCACCCACATTGCTGGGTGGCGATGAACGCTTTGACCGCGCAGGCGCACCGCTTGCCTTGATCATTGCGCCAACCCGCGAATTGGCGATGCAAGTCAGCCGCGAGTTGAATTGGCTTTATGGCCCTGCTGGCGCGGTTGTGACAACCTGCGTGGGCGGGATGGACACCCGCACCGAAAGACGCATGTTGGATCGCGGTGCACATGTGGTTGTCGCCACACCGGGGCGTCTTTGTGACCACATCAAACGCGGCAATATCAAACTGCAAGATATACGCGCTGTTGTTTTAGACGAAGCTGACGAAATGCTTGACCTGGGTTTCCGGGATGAGCTTGAGTTCATCCTGTCAGAAGCCCCCGAAGAACGCCGCACATTGATGTTCTCTGCGACTGTCCCAGCAGCGATTGCAAAGCTTGCAAAATCTTATCAGCGTGACGCACAGCGGATTGCCACCATTGGCGAGGCCAAACAGCACAGCGATATCGAATACCGCGCGTTGACTGTGCATCCGCGTGATACCGAAAACGCGATCATCAACGTATTGCGGTTTTACGAGGCGAAAAATGCAATTGTATTCTGTAACACCCGTGCAGCTGTTTCGCGTCTGACGACACGTTTTACCAATCGCGGATTTTCTGTGGTCGCGCTTTCCGGTGAATTGTCACAAACCGAACGCACCAACGCCTTGCAAGCCTTACGCGACGGTCGTGCGCGCGTATGTATCGCCACCGATGTGGCGGCGCGCGGTATCGATTTGCCCAATCTGGAATTGGTTATTCACGCGGACCTGCCGTCAAACTCTGACACTTTGCTGCACCGCTCTGGCCGGACGGGTCGCGCAGGCCGCAAAGGCGTATCTGCGCTAATCGTTCCCGCAAAAATGCGCAACAAAGCCAACCGTTTGATTGGTGGGGCCAAACTGAAAGTTGAATGGGCCGCACCACCGTCTGCCAGCGAAGTGAACGCAGCAGATGAAGAGCGCCTGCTGGCCGATTCCGCATGGACTGACGCCGCACCAGAAGATGCACAGGATTTTGTTGCCAATCTGGTCACGCAGTTCAGCCCGGAGCAATTAGCGACTGCTTTTGTGAACCTGTACCGCGCCCGTCAATCTGCCCCAGAAGAATTGGGGGATGCAGGCGCGCCGGGGGATGACAAACCACGTCCGGCCTTTGGCCCGTCTGTTTGGTTCTCAGTCTCAACAGGGCGCAATGAAGGTGCAGAGCCACGCACATTGCTGCCAATGCTCTGCCGTTTGGGTGATCTGACCAAAGACGACGTTGGCGCAATCCGCATCCAACCAAGCCACAGCTTTGTTGAAATCCTCGCCTCCTCTGCGCCACGCTTTGTGGCCGCATTGGGCGCAGACATGAAAGTCGAAAGTGGCGCGGTGGTCACGCAGTTGGACAGCGCGCCGAACCTTGAACGTGGCCCCAAACCGGGTGGGAAACGCGGTCCCAAACCCGGCGGTCGCCCAGATCGCGGACCACGCCCCCCGCGTGATACGCCATCATATGATTCTGATGCGCCGTCAGCACCGCGCAAGCCGCGTCCCAAACCAGAAAATGCACCTGCTGCCGAATTTTCGTCACCGCGCGCGGATAAACCACGTGGCGACAAACCCAAGTTTGAAAAGCCACGCGGACCCAAAGGTGAACGCCCACCAAAGTCGCACAAAACAGAACGCAGCCCGATGAAACCCGGCGCTACACCCAAACCCAAATCCAATCCAAAGCCGGACGATTCGGGCAAGCCCAAGGCCAAGGCCGTGTGGAAAAAGGAAAAGCCTGCGGGTGATACCTATGAACCGCGCAAACCCAAGCCGGGTAAGCCGGGAAAACAACACGGTGACGCGCCCGTTGGAGAGAAATCTTACAAACGTGCGTCGGATCCTTCCAAGCGTTTCACACCACCGAATAAGATCGGCAAACAAGGTGGGAAACCGGGTGGCAAGCCGAAATCCAAGGGCGGTGCAACAACACCGCGCCGGGGCAAAAGCACATAAAGCTTAAATAAAAAACGCCGGGGCATGCCCCGGCGTTTTTTATTTAAGCTTTATGTGCTTT
>JBARCK010000046.1:0-99975 GCA_049794015.1 Sulfitobacter sp.
AATACATCAACGGCTTCTACAATCCGCGTCGCCGGCACTCAGCACTAGGTTGGAAAAGCCCTGTCGCCTTCGAGCGAAAGGTGGCCTAAACGAACACCTGGAGCGGCACAGAAGCGCGACAGGTCCATACCTTATAGGCTCAGAACGCAAACTTCGCAGCAAGCGCGACCTTATTGAGCAATTTATTGAACAAAACATGGCCCTGCGGTCACCAGGACAAAGCGTCGAGGAAGCATTTAGCGCATTCTGGAATGAGGAACGTTCAAAATCAGTCGCCGCCATTTGTTCAGAGGAAGGCTTGGACGTTTAAGCATTCAAGGGAATGATTGAAAACTACCAATTCTCAGGCAAACCGCCGCTCAATGATACCGTTGTAAAAGCACTATCGAAACCGCCACGCATACTCGAACGCAAATCAGTCGCGGAAAGAATTATCGGCAAGTTGCTTGGTCTGATTTCGAAGTTCGATGATGGCTTAGGCGACGTTTAAAAGATCATACGGGGTATCCTTATTAAAGAAGTATTTATTAGGTTATAATTTATATACTTTAATATCTAAATGTGGGGACATGCGAGATCATATAAACTAAACAAATACAATACCTTACCAGATCCAGCCAAGTTACGAAAACCGTTCAAAAAGCTGGTAAAACTGGTAGAAACCTGGTCAAAATGCTTACCCCTGAAACGGGGCCTAAAAGGGCACACAACTGGTTCGAAATTCCGCAACCACCTCTCCACATCCAAATAACCAACCCTTCAAAGTTTCAACTCGCGCAGCGGGCATCACAATGCTAACAGATACCAGACGAGCGGTTTTTGACGACTACCTGTTCCTGCAACCACGATCCGCAGTATGGTAAATCAGAATGAGGCGTTTAGTGTTAAGCGGCATAGACATAACATCTGATTTTCTCGAAACAGATACACCACAGAGAATTTCATGCTCGGAGGCGCTGGTGAATGACGTACTTGCTTGAACCAGCGATTGGCATCTGCCGCTTTTCTTTCTGCGGCAAGGGCGATTGGCGGGCGTCCCGCGCGGCCAAAACGCCAGAAGAGATCGAAGCGATGCTGTCCAAAAGCGCGGCAGAACTCTATGCCCCTGAGCGCATGGAACTAAGGTTCTTTCTGTTTGAGAACTTTTTGCTGCCTTCCCTAAAATCACAATCTGACAAGAACTTTATCTGCCTTATTCTGACGTCTGACATCATGCCGGACGTGTACAAAAAGCGCCTCAAAAATCTCTGTGCAGAGACACCAAACCTCGAACTTTTGGTGTCATCCGAACGCACTGTTCATGAGGCGTTGTGGCCCAGAATTTCAGCCTTGAATGCGCTTGCAGGGCGTCCATTGGTAGAATTTCGGATTGATGACGATGATTGTCTGTCACGAGACTATGTTCATGAGTTGCGGGCCTATATGACCCGGCTTGGGGATCGTATCCCGATCAGTTACTCACGCTCCAATGGGCTCGTCATTACCAATTATTTGGCCGACAAAGAGATGTTCATTTATCAAGCCAATCTACCGTTTAACAGCATGGGCACCGCCATTCGTGTTCACGGCGAGCGCACGATTTTTTCGTTTGGCCACAATGCGTTGCACAAACGGTTCCCGGCCATTGTAGACAATTCTGGCATGGGGTATATTTCCATCAAAATTGATGGTCACGATTCCGAACCGATCAGTTTATCAATGCCCCACATCAGAGACAGCCATGTCCCGATTGGGCCGGATGAAACAGAAATCATCTTATCCAAATGGTTCCCTTTTCTAGGCGACGGCGACGGTTCGCGTTACAACGACCTGGTGTGCAAAATCAAGCAAGCAGCGGCGCTGTCTGAACAGTCCCACGCGGATTAAACATCACGCCCAAATGTCAGTGCGGCCTTGGACCGATAAAAATAAGGTCGCCATTTGACAATTGCGCTTTATGATCAACCGACCAACAAATTCGGAGTGTATGGAATTGACCCGCTTTGGTTCTCAATCGAAACGAGTTGACGTTTGACGCGGGTCTTTAGCATTTTTGAACGGATTGGCCTTGGCGGGGGCGGAAAAGTCAAAGCAGTTTGTCACCGGATGAATGCCTTGGCTGAGATGCCAGAGTTTGACCCAATCTTGCTGAACCTTGACCATAGCGCCAACCAAAAGCTTAACTTTGCTGAACTTAAGGCCAATGGCACGCTTGCGCCGCGCGTGCAAAACCTGACAGTGCCCGAGGCCTGCTATGGGGCGGCACTTAATGCCGGGATCCAGCCTTTTTCCGGGTTTCCCGTCTTTGATCATATCGACACAAAAACGAACAAGATCGTCTATTCCCAAAACGGCGAAACCGTCATGGTCGACAAGACCAAACAGACCCCAATCGGTGCGATTACCAAACGCGTTGTTTTACACCAAGGCGCAGAGCATCTTTATACGCTTATCGACGGGCATGTTCACCAGATGATCAAGCGTAACGCGGATGACACGGTTGAGACCACCGATTTTGTGCGCTCCCTGCCTATCCGTTGGACAAAAAGCCAAGGCCGTCATTTTATCATCGGCAAGAACCTGATCACCGACACAATTTGCAGAATGCCGCGCATTTATCACCAGAATTTATTTGAACTGATTGGTTGGGACGATTCAGTTGTTTTCTTTGATGGGGTGACATCGGCCTATCTTGCACCGGTCACCAAGGGTCGGCGCGCCTTGTTCTTGCATGCAGATCACCGCAGCCCCACAGGCACAATTGTGCCGCGCTCAAAGTTCCTGATTGAGAATTTCAAGGGTGAGGCCATCATCACCTCAACCCATGTTCACAAGACACAGATCCATGCAGACGTGACGCCCGCGGCCGAGGTTCATGTCATACCTCATTTTTGCACAGGTGGCCCGCCGTCAGATGGCGCGCGCGCGCATCTTGTGACGGTCTCGCGGTTGGAACTTGTTGGCAAACCAATTCACGAATGCATCGAAGCATTTTGCCTGATCAAAGACAGCTTCCCCGATGTTGATTATCTGATCTACGGTTTGGGCGCAGGCCAACAGCAGCTAGAAGAACAGATCGAAGTGTTAGGCTGTGGTGATCGTGTGCGCCTTGCTGGATACACCTCAGACCCACTTGGCGTTTTTCGAAACGCGCTGGCCTCGGTCTATCCAACGACGACCGAAGGGTTTGGCCTTTCCATTCTGGAAGCGCTCTCCGAAGGCTGCCCGGTGATTTCCTATGACGTCAATTACGGCCCCCGCGAGATGATTAAGCCGGGGGAAAACGGCGAGTTGGCGCCATCTGGTGACATTTTGGCGATTGCCGAGGCGATGCGTCGGGTGCTGTTGAAACCAGAGCCTTTCCAGCGCGCCACGCGCGTTGGCTTGGAACGATATACGCGGCAGGCGTATCTTTCCAACTATCGAAACATCGTAAACATGCTCATGTCTCTGGAACCGCCAGTTCAAGGCTAAGCTTTTATGCTGGTTTGAACCCGCAGACAGATAGTCATCGCTTAGTCGATATCACCCAAAAACCGGCTTACCGTTTGCATGCGCCCAGTTTCGTCACAAACGATCTTGATGACGATCAGAATGGGCACCGCCACAACCATACCAATAACCGACCAAATCCACGCAAAGAACGCAACAGATAGGAACACGACAGTTGTGTTCAGCCGCATCCTGCGTGAGATCAGGTAGGGTGTCACCAACTGCCCCTCAACAGATGTGAGGCCAAGATAGGTGATCAATACACCCAGCGCGGGCCATGGGTCTTGAAACGTCACAAAGGCAACCGCAGCCGCGACCAAAGCCCCCAACAGGCCACCCAGAAATGGAATAAAGTTGAGACCAAAGGCCATCATGCCTAGCAAGGCCGCAACGGGCAGACCCCAAAACCACATCGCAATGGCGATTGCGACACCCAGACCCAAGTTGATAAAAGTGATGCCACCCAGGTAGTAGCCAAGCCGCTCTTCGATTGAGTGTAACACTGCGACAGCCTGACGTTTGTCATTAAACTGTTCAAAGCTTTGAACAACTTTCGTAAGAAACAAATCGCCCGAGGACACCAGAAAGAACAGCAAAATCAGGGTCATCATGATGCGCCCCAAAAACATCGGCGCAAAGCTGACCAGTGTTGAGGCAAGCCCTGTATTGGATACCACTTCGACCTCTAATGTGCCAGTGTCGGCCTGATCCAAGATGTCTTCTGCGGCGACAGTGGCGTCACTGATGGCCTGCATCGTTTTGCCCGATGAGGCCAGCGTATCGCTGATCCGCTCTAACAAGGATGGCAAATCTTCGATAAAATCAGCCGTCGGAGAGCTGAGTTGAACCAGCAAAAATCCGATAAGCGCGCCCAGTATCACCGTAAACAAAGCGGCGCTGACAACAGGCGGAATCCCAAGGCGCTGCAATTTGCGCCGGGGTCGATTTAGCACAAAATAGCCTAAAACGGCTGCCAGAACGGGCACCAGAAACTGACCAGCCCAGACCATGAAATAGATCAACAACAGAATGAAAATACCAACAATCGGCAGGTGCAAACGATCTGCGGGGTGCCGATCTACAGGCGGGCCTTCGGTTGGAACCGTTGGCGCGGGTTGTTTTGAGGGTTTATTTTCGGGCAATGATATAGACCGCATGTACGATACCAGGCACATATCCCAGCAGGGTTAAAAGGATGTTGATCCAAAAATGCTTGCCAATGCCCACCTCTAAAAACACGCCCAAAGGCGGCAGAATGACAGCAACGATGATGCGAATAATGTCGATGGTGGACCTTCTTTGCGTATGATGGTGATGCGTCACTTTATGCGCTCTTGAAGGCGAATAAAGCCAAAATGGTCGTTTTGGCAGCCGATAATTGCAAATAACTGTCCCCTCCTACATCATAACAGGCATGACGTGATCAATTCACATGCCAATCAGCACGTCCATAGGTCATGGGTGAAGGTCTAAACATCACCCCACATCAAAAGGAAAACGTTATGAATTGGGACCAGATCGAAGGTAAATGGAAAGAAATGACCGGCAACGTCAAAGCCAAATGGGGCGATTTGACAGACGACGAGATTGCCGAAATCAATGGCAACCGCGAAGCGTTGGAAGGCAAAATCCAAGCCAAATACGGTAAGACCAAAGAAGAAGCCAAAAACGAAGTTGATGCGTTCATGAACGATCAATAACGCCGCCTCTGGGCTTGGTTAACCGCTGACCCCAGATCACCCAAGAGTACGTCCAAGGGTCAGTCCGCTAAAGTATTGGACGTTTTGGCGGGGCCTCAACAGTGGTGAGGCCAAGCTCTGCCAAGGCGGCCATATCGTGAAACTTAATTTCCTGATCTGTCCACCCAATCAACTGGCGCGACTTGAGGATGCCAATTGTTTTATTTGTGTGCACCAATGACAACCCCAGCGCATCTGCTAAATCTTGTTGGCGAAACGGAAAGCGCATCACCTGCCCGTCAACTGAACCACATGCCTTTGCACGCTGGTATATCCGCACCAGCGCCCATGACACCGCTTGAATGGCGGTCCGTTGCCCCACCGTGGTTAATGTCTCACCCATAAAGTGCTCTTCTACGGCTGCAAGCCACGCCAGTTCAAAGCCGCGTTCGGGGTTGGATTTGATAAATGACCACAGCTCGGCCCGATCAAAAACGCATAACGTCAGCTTGGTCGTGGCCTCAACAGAATGCCCCATTTCCCCCATGACGCCTGCTTGCAGACCCAAAAAATCGCCGGGAAACAGGAAATTCAGCACCTGCCGTTCGCCATTGGTCAACAAGCGATAGCGCAGGCCCATTCCATGCAGCACCGTGAAAAGTTGTGGACTGTTAGACCCCTCAAGCAAAATTGGCGTGCCCGGATCAACGATCAATTCACCCACCTTAAAGCGTTGGACGTGCGCCAACTCGTCTTTCGACATCTGCACAAACAGGTCTTTGCGCCTAATCGGACAGAATTCGCATTTAGTGGCCATGGTGACCCTCTCTTAATATGGGCGAAAGCCGTTCGCGGCGCTCAATTGTCGGTTACAGCACCCTAAGCGGCTTTCGTGCGTAAACCTACCTAAAATGACGCAAGGTCAGCACAGTAGCTCATGTGACATACCATGCATTATAGAATGCAGCGGCACCTTCATGAGTTGTTAAATCTTCCTTGGAACCTGCGTGTGGCATGTATCTGTCCCGGTACCTTTTTGGGCATCCCACATTCAAAAAGCGCCATGCGCAGGTCCACTCCGTAGACGTTACGCAGTGACGTCGAAAACAAAAAGAAGGTAAAAAAACATGAAACGACTTATGATGACGACCGCTGTTTGTATGGCACTGGGAACGTCTGCATTTGCCGACGCCCACACCAGTGGCTTTCTTGATTATTCAATGTCAGGCAGTGAATTGCTGGCATCTGATCTGATCGGCATGCGCGTTTACGCCGCCGAAAATGGTGTTGATGCGAATGTTGCCATGACCGCTGATGGCGAAAAAGAATGGGATGATATCGGTGAGATCAACGATATCGTAGTGACCAAAGACGGCACTGTTGCCGCTGTTATCCTTGGTGTTGGTGGTTTCCTTGGCATGGGCGAAAAGGACGTTGCTGTTGATATGTCCCAGATCGCTGTCATGCGCGAAGCAGACGATGCGGATGATATCTTTTTGGTGATCAAAGCCAACAAGGCCGCGTTGGAAGACGCGCCAATGTTCCAAGACATGGAAGACAAAGCTGAGGCAATGGAAGCCGACGCCAAAGACATTATGGAAAAAGCCGACAATCGTACAATGTTGGTTGCGCCGACAATCGAACGTGAAGGTTACATGGCGGCTGATCCTGCTGCTCTGACAGCTGAAATGCTGACAGGTGCCCGTGTTTATGGCTCAAACGACGAAGATGTTGGCGAAATCCATTCATTGTTGTTGAGTGATGCCGGCAAGATTGAGCGTGCAATCATCGACGTTGGTGGTTTCCTTGGGTTGGGCGAAAAACAAGTTGCCGTGACGTTTGACGAGCTAACTATTTTGCGTGAAGATGGCGGCGATGACATCAACGTCTATATCGACGCGACCCAAGACGCGTTGGAAGCACAGCCAACATACCAAAAATAAACGATAAGATGCCTCGTCAGAAACTGCCCAAGGGTTGATTTTGAACTTGGCAGAGCTACTTTGATCATCGACGATGCATCTAAGCGCGGCGGCTTTTGTTATGCCCGCCGCGCGATAGACGTAAAGGACGATGAAAATGACACCCAAAGCGAAAGGGAAAACCATGGCACAAACACAACCTTCCGACGTGACAGAGCAAATGGCGATTTTGCGCGATGATATTCGTTCTTTGTCCGAAACAATTGCAGAGCTTGCGCAGGCTAAGGGCGGTGAAATGTCCCAAGCGGCAAAAGACCAAATCCACGCTGCCCGCGACACCGCAAATGCTGGCGTTGATGCTGCTAAAGTGCAGGCCGCACAACTTCAGGGACAAGCGAATGACTTTGTGCGTGACCAACCTGCGGCGGCACTTGGTATTGCGGCGGGCTTGGGCTTTTTGGTCGGCATGCTGAGCACGCGGAAATAACAAATGTTTTCGCTTAAACAGAAGGCGGCGCAAACCGCCAAGCGTGCAGGACTTATGACTGTTGGCATACTTTTGTGTGCCATCGGCGCAGGGTTCTGCACTGCTGCGGCGTGGTTGCAATTGTCCGTGACATTCAGCGCAACAAAAACGGCGCTGATCATTGCGGCAATTTATGTTGGCATTGGCCTTGTGCTGATCGCTGCGGGTCGTTCCCCTAGCAAAAATGTCGAACCCACCGGCGCCTTCACCACTGAAACCAAATCCGATGCCCCACCGCTTATGCAAGCTTTCCTTCATGGCATGCAGGCGGGCGCACATGCAAAGGCGTCAAAGCGCAAGTGATTTCCGCTGGCGTGGCGTGTGAGACCAGCAAAGCGTCACACTGACGCTGCAAAAGTGGTGGGCATTTAAGAAACAAACTTCAAAAGGAAAATCCATGAACAGGATCATCTATATCGTTGGCCTTGTCGTTGTCGTTCTCGCCATCTTGTCCTTTATTGGGCTGCGTTAAACGACTGGCATGATTGCCACATCGTCAGGTTTCAAAATTGTGATCCGCCTCGGAACCATCCGCAGGCGGATCACTTTTGCAAAGGGGGTGTTTGATTGGGCGCGAAGGCGCGAAAAATCAACAGCCGCGCATCCACATTCTGATCAGCTGTTTCAGCGATGGCGATCCAAAAACGCACCTTTCTCTGGCCCGCTTGGGGCTTCGCCCGCAAATATTTCGACATATTGGCAGCCAGCGATTGCCCGTTGGACACGCGGTTCAGACATATGAATTGAATAGTATCCAGTCTGGGTCAATAAGACAGTTAATGCACGGTAATGTGCACTGTCACCGGTTGTGCCGAACCTCTCAAAAAGTGCTTTAACCGCAATCAGACGGTCTTGATCAGATTGATTGACCAATTTTTGGAGCCTCGCATCGCTGCGCGCCCAATTTCTGATTGCAAGGTCAAGGGGTGCATCAAAAAGGTCATTGTCGATCCAGCAATCGATCAGATTGAATAGTCCGGCACACAGACTTGATGCAGGTGCAGCGCAGCGTTCGACCACGATGCCTGTATTTCGCGTTTGCCAGATGTCGATAATTGCGGCGTGTAGATCAGACAGGTCTTTGAAATGCCAATAGAAACCCGTGCGCGTCAGATTTAGCTTTTTGGCCATCGGCATAATTTTGACCGCCTCAATCCCGTCACTGACAAAAAGATCATATGCTGCGGTCAGCCATATTTCGCGACTTGCGCGTGTTCGGGTAAGCAAAGCAGTGTTCATAAGTCATTTCTAGGGAACTTGACAGGTGTGTCAATTGTCGGGTGTATTTCCCTGACACCTCTGTCAGGTAAGATTCGCACCATAAGGATACCCGCATGTCCACCGATCCACTGCTGCAACCATTCCAGCTTAAACACCTGACACTGCGCAATCGGATTATGACCACCAGTCATGAACCTGCTTATCCCCAAGACGGCATGCCCAAGGAACGCTACGCCGCCTATCACGCTGAACGCGCCAAGGCAGGTGTTGCGCTTGCAATGACCGCAGGGTCTGCCGCTGTAAGCCGTGACAGCCCACCTGTGTTCAACAATATCCTTGCCTATAAGGACGAGGTCGTGCCGTGGATCCAAAATCTAACGGACGCGGTGCATGAACATGATTGTGCGGTGATGATCCAACTGACGCATTTGGGACGGCGCACCAATTGGAACAAAGGGGATTGGTTGCCTTCGCTATCATCCTCCAAACACCGCGAACCTGCGCATCATGCTTTTCCCAAGCTGGTCGAAGATTGGGACATTGATCGGATTATCAATGATTTTGCGGACGCTGCCGAACGGATGCAATCAGGTGGTATGGACGGGATAGAGTTACAGGTTTACGGCCACTTGCTGGATCAGTTCTGGTCGCCGTTGACCAATGATCTGGTTGGCCCATATGGGGCCGATACCCTGGAAAACCGCATGCGTTTTCCACTGGATGTGGTTGAGGCAATCCGCAAGCGCGTTGGCGCAGAATTCATTGTTGGGCTGCGATACACAGCAGACGAGGCGCAAAAGGGCGGCATCACCCACGACGAAGGCTTGGAGATTTCAAAGCGGATTGCAGCCACCGGGCAAGTGGACTTTTTGAACGTCATTAAGGGCCGTATTCACACCGATCCCGCCATGACCGACATGATCCCCATTCAGGGCATGACATCCGCACCCCACCTTGATTTCGCAGGTGAAGTCCGCAAAGCGACAGGCATGCCAACATTTCATGCCGCGCGCATTCCCGACGTCGCAACAGCACGCCATGCGGTGCAAGCGGGTCTGCTGGATATGGTTGGCATGACCCGCGCGCACATGGCGGACCCGCATATTGTGCGCAAGATCATTGAAGGGCGTGAAGATGATATACGCCCGTGCGTTGGGGCGACCTATTGCCTTGATCGCATCTATCAAGGGGGTGAGGCGCTGTGCATTCATAACGCGGCCACTGGGCGTGAACTTACGATGCCGCATGATATTGTGACGGCGACAACAGCCAGAAAAGTTGTGATCATTGGGGCTGGTCCTGCGGGGCTTGAAGCTGCACGGGTTGCATCCGCGCGCGGGCACGCCGTTACCGTGTTTGAAGCCGCGGCTGACCCCGGTGGGCAAGTGCGCCTGACAGCACAATCGCCACGCCGCCGCGAAATGATCGGGATCATCGACTGGCGCATGGCGCAATGTGCTGCGCGCGATGTGGCCTTCCATTTCAACACTTGGGCCGAGGCGGATGACATCGCCGCTCTGACCCCCGATGTGGTCATTGTCGCAACTGGCGGTATGCCGAATTTGGAATTATTTGAACAAAAGGGCGAACAAGCGCATGTTGTGTCGGCTTGGGACATCATTTCAGGTGATGTGAAACCTGCGGGTAAAGTGTTGATCTATGACGAAAGCGGTGACCACCCTGCCCTGCAAGCCGCTGAGGTTGCCGCAAATGCCGGCGCTTCCGTCGAGATCATGACGCCAGATCGCACGTTTTCACCAGACGTGATGGCGATGAATTTGGTGCCCTACATGCGTACACTTCAGGACAAGGATGTGAGCTTTACGGTCACGCGCCGCTTGATGGGTGTTGTACGCAGCGGCAACAAACTGACCGCGACAATTGGCACGGATTATAGCGATCACACCTATGCCATTGAAGTTGATCAGGTTGTTGTGAACTATGGCACTTTGCCACTGGATGACCTGTATTTCGCGCTCAAACCCTTGGCGTCAAACAGGGGTGAAGTCGACTATGACGCGCTGATCGCAGGCGCTCCGCAAACCATAAAGAGCAATGAAAACGGTACATTCCAACTGTTCCGCATTGGCGATGCCGTATCTGCGCGCAATACCCACGCGGCCATCTATGACGCTTTGCGTCTGGTAAAGGACATCTAACATGCGCAGCAGCAAAACCATTCATGTCGTGTCCTGCCACGCCGAAGGTGAAGTTGGGGATGTCATTGTTGGCGGCGTGGCCCCACCGCCGGGCAAGACCCTTTGGGAACAGCGCACATGGATTGCCAAAGATGAAACCCTGCGCAACTTTGTCCTGAATGAACCGCGTGGTGGTGTGTTTCGCCATGTGAACCTGTTGGTGCCACCCGTGCACCCAGAGGCCCAAATGGGCTGGATCATCATGGAGCCTGAAGACACACCGCCGATGTCCGGCTCAAACGCAATCTGTGTGTCCACAGTGTTGCTGGACAGTGGGATCATCCCGATGACAGAGCCTGTGAGCGAAATGGTGCTAGAGGCCCCCGGCGGTTTGGTGCGTGCGCGCGCCGACTGTCGAAATGGCAAAGCTGAACGGATCACGGTACAGAATTTACCATCCTTTGCAGGTGAAATAGGCGTGCCGCTTGATGTGCCGGGCCTAGGCGAAATGAGCGTCGATACGGCCTTTGGCGGGGATAGCTTTGTTGTGGTTGATGCGGCGGCACTTGGCTTCGACCTTATCGCATCCGAGGCCAAGGCATTGGCCGATCTCGGTGTCGCGATCACCAATGCGGCCAACGCGCAATTGACGTTTCACCATCCTGCCAATCCTGATTGGACGCACTTTTCTTTCTGCCTGTTTGCAGGGCCAATCACCCGCGATGGCAAGCATCTAAGCACATCCGCAGCCGTCGCAATCCAGCCGGGCAAGATTGATCGTTCCCCCACAGGCACAGCAGTTTGCGCGCGCATGGCGCTTTTGCACGCACGCGGGCAGATGCAGGTGGGCGAAACCTTTAGCGTCCGTTCAATCATCAATTCCGAATTTCACGGGCGGATTGTGGAAACCACCACCGTGAGTGACATCCCCGCGATCATCCCTGAAATCACGGGCCGCGCATGGATCACAGGCACGCATCAACACATGCTGGACCCGGATGATCCATGGCCCGAAGGGTACCGGCTGAGCGATACATGGCCAGACTTGAAACGGCGCTGAACCTAAAGAGGTAGAAGCCCCAAAAGGCGCGCCGCTTACGTTTCGGTTTTGAGGCGTTCGATGATGCTGGCGGCCGTCACAACACCAATGCGTGTGCCGCCCTCTGTCACATCCAAGCGCACGGTATCGCCGTTCAATTGCTCAATCAGTTCAGCAACCGGGGTTTCTGCGCTGACCGGATCATTTGCGTCACCGTTCGATGGCCCCATCACATCACGCGCCGTCAACACGCCGAGCGGGTTCATATTGGCAACAAAATCAGCCACATACTCAGACGCAGGGTTTGAGAAGATTTCGCGCGGCGTGCCGATTTGCACAATCCGCCCCCCTTCCATGATCGCGATGCGTCCACCAAGCTTGAACGCCTCATCAAGGTCATGGCTCACAAATATGATCGTGCGTTTCAGATCGCGTTGCAGGTCCAGCAATTCGTCTTGCAGGCGGGTACGGATCAGCGGGTCCAGCGCGCTAAAGGGTTCATCCATGAGCAAAATTGGCGCTTCGGTGACAAAGGCACGCGCAAGGCCGACACGCTGTTGCATGCCACCTGACAACTCACCCACCTTGCGGTCAGCCCAATCCGCCAGCCCCACAAGGGCGAGCTGTTTGTCAGCACGTTCAAGGCGGTCCTTTTTGGGCACATCCGAAAGTTCCAAGGCCAGTGCAACGTTGTCGCGCACGGTGCGCCACGGCAACAAACCAAATTGCTGAAATACCATAGACACGCATTCGCGGCGCACCTGTCGCAGATCACTGGACGAACAGTTTTGCACGTTGGCAGACCAATCCCCATCGTGCACATCCACATGGCCGCGCACCACCGGGTTTAATCCGTTCACTGCCCGCAAAAGTGTTGATTTCCCTGACCCAGACAGCCCCATCAGCACAAGGATTTCGCCCGTCGCGACGCTGAGGCTGCAATTGTGCACGCCAAGGACTTGGCCCGTCGCCGCCTCGATCTCAGAACGGCTTTGGCCTGCGTCCATCAGGGGCAACGCGGTTTCAGGTTTGTCGCCAAAGACGATGGAAACATTGTCAAATTCTACAGCCGTTTTCATTTGTCACCCACCCGCAGCATCCGGTCGAGCATGATTGCGACCACAACAATGATCAGACCAGATTCAAAACCCAGCCCTGTGTTCACTTGGTTCAAGGCACGCACCACAGGCACGCCCAAACCATCCGCCCCAACAAGGGCCGCGATCACCACCATCGACAGGGACAACATGATTGTTTGGTTCAACCCCGTCATGATTTGCGGCAAGGCATAGGGAAGTTCGATTTTCCACAAGGTTTGGCTTGGCTTGGCCCCAAAGGCTTGGGCGGCTTCAAGCAGCGGTTTTGGCGTTGAGGAAATGCCAAGCTGCGTCAGGCGGATCGGTGCGGGCAGCACAAAGATCACCGTGGCGATAAGACCGGGCACCATGCCGATGCCGAAAAACACAATAGCAGGAATGAGATAGACAAAGGTGGGCAGCGTTTGCATCAAGTCCAACACAGGCCGCATGAAGCGGTACAATCGAGGGCGGTGCGCAGCGGCGATGCCGATGGGCACCCCTACCCCCATGCAGACCACACAAGCCGATAATACCAGCGTCAGGCTTTCTGTGGTTTCTTCCCAATAGTCTTGATTGATGATGAACAAAAATCCCACGACAACAAATGCCACGGTTTTCCAGTTGCGCTGAATGACCCACGTCAGGCCCGCGAACAAGGCGATGATAATCAACGGATGTGGTGTTTGCAGCACCCAGAGGATCGCCTCGATCAACCATTCCATCGCCAGTGCCATGCCATCAAAGAACCATTCGCCATTGATTTGCAACCAGTCCAAGGCGACTTCGGCCACGTCAGCAATCGGTATTTTATTGTCAGTGAGCCAGTTCATGTTGGTCCCTCAAGATGGTGCAAACGGGTAATACGAAAAGGCCCGCCCAATTTTGGGGCGGGCCATATCAGTCGTGTGTTGGGGTTATTTTAACGCCGCAGCGGCGGCCATTGCGTCACCACCGTCCAGCGTGGTCACACCTGCCAGCCATGTATCAAGCACAGCTGGGTTGGCTTTGATCCATGCGCCTGCGGCTTCTTCCGGCTTTTGGCCGTCATCAAGGATCGCGCCCATGATTTCGTTTTCCATGGCCAGTGTGAATTCCATGTTGTTCAGCAAGGCGCCAACATTTGGACATTCCGCAACATAACCTGCACGGGTGTTGGTATAAACCGTGGCACCGCCCAGATCAGGGCCAAAGAAGTCATCGCCACCTTCAAGGTAGGTCAATTCAAAATTGGCGTTCATTGGGTGTGGCTCCCAGCCTAGAAAAACAACCGGATCCCCCTTGCGGTCGGCGCGGGCCACCTGTGCCAACATGCCCTGCTCAGAACTTTCGACCACTTCGAATTCAGCAAGGTCAAAGGCATTGGCGTCGATCATGGACTGAATCAAACGGTTGCCGTCATTGCCCGGCTCAATGCCATAGATTTTGCCATCCAAGGCTTGGGCCTGTGCGGCGATATCAGCAAAGGTTTTGATACCCATGTCGGCCGCGGCCTTGTTCACGGTCAGCGTATATTTCGCGCCTTGAAGGTTGGCGCGCACGGTATCAACGGTGCCTGCTTCGCGGTAAGGTGCGATGTCAGCCTCCATTGTGGGCATCCAGTTGCCCAGAAAGACATCAATGTCACCTGCGGCCATTGAAGTATAAGTGACTGGGACAGATAGGATTTTTGTTTCTGTCTCATAGCCCAGCGCGTCCAACACAACAGAAGCGGCGGCGGTGGTTGCGGTGATGTCGGTCCAACCTACATCGGAAAAGGTGACTTCTTCACAACCGGCGGCGGCCACAGATGTGGCGACAGACAAGGCGATTGCAGATGTTGCAAGCAAACGTTTCATGGCGTTGATAACTCCCCAAAGGATTTTTTATTGATTGGTGGGCCAATAAAAAGCCATTCGCCCCCTTATTGCAACAAGAAATATGCGCGCGGTGGGCTGGCCCTGTTCATTGCAATCACTTGGCAAAATCCACCCCTAATCAGCGCGTCTTGCTAGCGCTTGCGCCACACCCCGCCACAGCCCTAGTATCAGTGAACATTTCCACTGCTGCTGATTGGACATTCTGTTGACATCAACGCCATCCCGAATGGGGTCTCGCATATTTCTGCGAAGCCTGCGTATTGCCACTGGTCTGTACCTTTTGGCCTATATCACCTCTCATTTGATCAACCTCAGCCTTGGTCTGATATCGATTGAAACCATGGACGCCGCGCGCCCCTATTTATCAGGGATCTGGGGCGGCTCAATCACCCGCAACGTTCTGGCAGCGGCGCTGCTGATCCATTACGGCATTGGCCTATGGTCGATCTATGCCCGGCCCAGTATCAGCGGCACGGCCCAAGACGTGGTGCAAGCCCTGTCGGGCCTCGCGATTATCCCGTTGATGGCAATCCACAGTGTCGGCGTGATTATGTTGCAAAACGCCAGCGTCGAGGTTGATTACAACCTGATCCTGCGGGTCTTTTGGATCAGCAATCCAGGGTATGGGTTGATGCAAGTGATGCTTATCTCGGCGGCATGGGTGCATGGCTGCGCGGGGTTGTTCATGTGGCTGCGCGCCAAGCCGGGTGTCGTGCGCCTGTTGCCGTGGCTCTATCCACTGGCCGTTGCGGTGCCTGTTCTGGCGCTGTTGGGCTTTACCGAAGCCGGGCGTGTCGTGTTGATTGAACGTGTTGGCCCCGTCGTGGTGCAGACACCGGGCGCATACGGCGAAACCTTGGCTGAGGTTCCTTATGCGCTGATCATGCAAGTACAGGCGTGGGTCATGTGGGGATCACTGGCCATTGGCATCGCGGTAGTGCTGGCCCGTTGGACACGCAATACCGTGGCCAAACCCGCAGTCGTGCACATCAAGACACAAGGCGTCGGTGCAATCACGGGACAGTCGGGCAAAACCCTGCTGGATGCGTTTCGTGCGCAAAATCAACCTCATGCAAACCTGTGTTCAGGTCGCGGCAGATGCGGCACCTGTGCGGTACGTGTGCTGTCTTCGCAGATAGATTTACCCACAGCGACACCATTGGAACAAGCGACCTTGGACCGGATCGGCAAAGGCGGCAATGTCCGTCTGGCCTGTCAACTGCCGCTTGTCCATGGCGGCACAATCACAGTGGAACGGGTGTTACCGCCTGATTTTAGCTTTGAAAGCATACGGGAACGAAAAACCGAATCCAAAGAAGAGGTGCCCGCATGAGACACTTCTTTTCAGCCCTGTCTTTAGCCGTCGTGCTTTGCCTAACAGCGGCGCTGGATCAAACGGGGGCGCAGGCCCAAGAGGTGATCGTCGCGGAACCCTCTGCCAATGATCTGCATGAGTTCACGCGATTGCTGTCAGACGCGCGCATCCAAGGCTGGATCGCCGCCCAAGCCAATGACGCCGAAGCAAATAGCAGCGCCATCCCGCTGAGCCTGCGAGAGCAATTGATGCAGGGTTTGGCGCATGTCCGTGCACGTCTGGATGACATTGCACTGGCACGGCAGGCATTGCCAAATGCACCATCGCTTTTTGCTGAGCAATGGGGCCAGAAACTTGACCCGTCCCAACAGGTGCGCGGTCTGACCTTTGTGATGATCTTTCTTTTTGTCGGCGCGGGCCTTGAATGGCTGTACCGTCAATACACCAATCCGATAAAACTTCGGATCGAACTGCGCCCCATCACAACGCTGCGCAGTCGCTTTACTGCCGCCGGGGTGCGTTCCTTGATCATCTTTGGCGGGCTTGCCGTCTTTGCCCAAGGCAGCATCGGCACCTTCGCTGCCTTCAAGTGGCCCCCGGCCTTAGAAGGATTTGTATTGAGCCTTTTGGTGGTGATTTTTTCGATCAGGGCCATCAGAACCATTTTAGTATTGTTTTTGGCCCCCTCTGTTCCCGAACTGCGCTTGCTGCCTGTCAGCAATGCCATGGCCAAAAACCTGTCCTTGGTCTTGTTGTGTCTTTCTGGGGCTTACATCATCGCTGCGACGTTTTCGGACATCTTTGTAAGGGTAACGGGCGATACCGCAGGATCACCTGAAAGCCTGAGCGTTATGATTGCCATGGCATTGGCAAGCTTGCTGGCAACCTTTGTCGCACTTGTTGCAGCCTTTGGCAGCATCGCAAAACACCAAAATGCCCCTTTGACCAAGACCCAGCGCATGTGGCGTTTGTACCTTATTGCATTGGCCATCATTGCCTTTGTCACATTGGTTCTGGATCAAACAGCACTGATGTGGACGGTGGTTTTGCTGGGGCTTTTGGTGCCCAGTATGCGGCTGTTGCGCGCATGGGTGGACAGCACCTTTGATCAAGCAGCCCAGAAGATGGCTGTGCCCGGCGCATGGGAAGATATCCCCAACGACATCGAAAGTGAACAAGACAACGTGGTGCTGGCCTCTCAAGAAGGTTTGGTCGAAGAGATCGAGGAAGAGGACAAGGCATGGAAAACACCACCCCCACCTCATCCTAGCGAAAGTTACCGCGCGATTTCACAGCGTTTGGTGCGCTTTCTTGCGTTGTTTGCCATTGGCGTGACCATCGCGTTGATCTGGGACTTTCATGTTTTTGAACGCGCGGCATCGCCCACTGTGGCGGGGCGGATCATGGCACTGATCATCGACAGCATCGTGGCGTTCTTGATTGCTGATTTGATTTGGGTTTGGGCAAGCTCTGCCATCGATCGTCGTTTGGATGCCTATGTGCCCCCAGAACCGGGCACCGCACCGGGACCAGAGGCGCGTATGGCAACACTGCTGCCGCTGCTGCGGGTTGCCTTGATGGTCACGCTTTTGGCGATGGTCATCATGTCGGTTCTTACGTCACTTGGCGTCAATGTTGCACCGCTGATTGCGGGGGCTGGTGTTGTGGGTGTCGCCATTGGCTTTGGCGCGCAATCGCTGGTCAAGGATGTGTTTTCTGGCATCTTTTTCCTGATTGATGATGCGTTTCGCGTTGGCGAATATGTCGAGATCGACAATCTGCGCGGCACGGTCGAACGGATATCCATTCGATCCCTGCAAATTCGCCATCACCGGGGTGCCGTGCACACCCTGCCCTTTGGAGAATTGAAAAGCCTCACCAACCATTCCCGTGACTGGGTGATCATGAAGCTCGAATTCCGGGTGCCGTTTGATACGGATCTGAAGCTGGTTAAGAAATTGATCAAGACCATTGGTGCCACGATGAAAGAGCATGAGGAATATGGTTCGAGCATCCTTGAGACCCTAAAATCCCAAGGGGTGCGGCGGATGGAAGAGTTTAACATGGTTGTGGGCGTCAAATTCATGACGCGACCGGGCGAACAATGGTTGGTGCGCCGGGATGCCTATCAGATGGTGCGCGATGCCTTTGATGCCAACGGTATCCGCATGGCCGAACGCAACGTGAAGGTCGAAGTCGCAGGGGCAGAAAACCTGACCGAAGAAGAACGTCACGCCGTTGCAGGAGCCGCACAGCAGGCCATTGAACGTCAAGCAGGCCCACCCGCGCCGGTCCCGGACGAACCCTAAAGCGGACTTGCGCTGACCTGACGCAGCGCAAGTTGTTTTAGTTTCCACGCTGTCCTGCTAGGGTTGCGGTGCGAACAGAAATTAACAGTGAGGCCCCTCCCATGAGCCTGTCCCACAACAGCGCCGAATTCACCCCCTGTATCGATTGTAACATCCGCTACCGCGCGGTGTGTTCAACCTGTGACAATGATGAGCTGAGCCGTCTGGAAGACATTAAGTATTACCGCACCTATGACGCGGGCCAGCCAATCATGTTTGAAGGTGACGACATGCATTTTGTCGGCTCCGTTGTGACGGGGGCTGCAACCTTGACGCGCGCGATGCCTGATGGGCGGGTGCAGATGGTGGGACTGATGTTGCCTTCGGATTTCATTGGCAGGCCAAATCGTGCAACGGTCGGCTTTGACGTGACCGCGATCCAAAAGGTGACCTTGTGTTGTTTTAGGCGCAAACCTTTTGAGGAAATGGTGAAAACCACGCCTCATATTGGCCAGCGCCTGTTGGAAATGACGCTGGATGAATTGGACGTAGCACGTGAATGGATGTTGTTATTAGGCCGCAAAACGGCGCGCGAAAAGATCACATTTCTACTGGCGTTGATCGCAAAACGCACTGCTGATCTACATTTGGCCAAAGTTGGCGATGGCTTGCAGTTTGAAATGCCCATGTCACGCGAAGCGATGGCGAATTATCTGGGGCTGACCATCGAAACGGTCAGCCGCCAAATGACGGCATTGCGCAAAGAAGGCATCATTACCCTTGCTGGGAACCGCGATATTACCATCCCCGATATGGCCCGTTTAAAGGCAGAAACCGGGGATGAAGCAAAGGCAGGCGCGCTTTTCTAGTCACTGCTGTGACGCGTTAATGCGCGAACAAGACCGGCAGGCCTGCTTTTTCCAGCATCGTGCGGGTTGTGCCGCCAAACAAGGCTTGGCGCAGACGTGAATGGCCATAAGCCCCCATGACGATCATGTCACAGCCCATTTCCTGCGCCCGCTGGCCCAGCGTTTCCGCAATTGTGCTTTCTGTACGTGTCATGACTGATACTTCACATTTGACATCGTGGCGCGCCAAGAACTGTGCAAATGCCCCACCCGGATCAGAGCGGTCAGGCGCGTCTTTGGCGGGATCAACCACTGCCACATGCACACGCGCGGCTTGTTGTAGGAACGGCATCGCCAGACGGGTGGCACGCAGCGCCGTGGCACTTTCATCCCATGCCACCATGATCGTCTTGGCCGGCGCTGAGATTTGGACATTGCTTGGCAACATGAGCAAGGGCGCATCGGCGTCAAACAATACCGCCTCGGCAACTTTGCCAGAATAGCCCGAAACCGCATCATCTGGACGTTGTTGCACCACCAGATCACTAAACCGGATATGACGTGCAATGTCGCCCGCCAACCCGCCGGGCACAGATGTGAAAGGTTCGATATCCCAACGGATGTCTTCTTTGCTCAACTGTGCTTTGGCATATTCAGCAAGCTCCTTGGCGCGTTCTTGGGCATCTTCCAACCCGACGGCCACAGGCATCGCATCAAGCCCACCTTGGACCATGCCAAGTTGATCAATGCCAATACCCAACGGCAACACCTGAAGATGTGCATCACAGGCGCGGGCAAAACCCGTTGCTGCGTCTAGCTGTGCGGCTGCTGTCTCGCGACTGCTCAGAATCGTGGTGATGGTCTGAATGGACATGGTGTCTCTCCCTGATTGACGTTGGAGTTAGTGTGCGGTGCAATACGCCCCGTTTCTTTGACTTCTATCTCAAACAAAGCCCGAAAAGATTGACTCAGATCAAAGACCACCCTGCCCGACAATGCCATTCCTGCCCAAACGAGACTGCCGACGCTGCCGATCAAAGAAGCGGTGTCGCAAAAAGGGGACAAGAAATGACGTCTGATTATGTCAAACTGATCGCACTTGCGCTGATCGCGGTATTGGCGGCCATTGGGGCCGACTGGGGCCGTGACCTTGCGTATCAGGTGCACGCACTGCTGATCATGGTGATCGCCGCGGGCATGTTCGTCTGGGTGTTACGCAACACAGATGAGCCACCGCGCACCGGCATTGATGCCAACGGCTATATGGACGACGTTGTGCGGGCCGGGGTCATTGCGACGGCGTTTTGGGGTGTCACCGGGTTTCTGGTTGGCACATTCATCGCTTTTCAACTGGCATTTCCATCGCTCAACTTTGAATGGGCGCAACCCTTTGGCAACTTTGGCCGCCTGCGCCCCCTGCACACCTCTGCGGTGATTTTTGCCTTTGGTGGTAACGCGTTGATCATGTCCTCGTTTTACATTGTGCAACGCACCTGCGGCACCCGGCTGTGGGGCGGCAACCTGCGTTGGTTCGTATTCTGGGGTTATCAGTTCTTTATCGTGCTGGCCGCGACCGGGTATCTTTTGGGCTCTACACAGTCTCGCGAATACGCAGAACCTGAATGGTATGTCGATATCTGGCTAACCATCGTTTGGGTCGCCTATCTGGTGATCTATATGGGCACGCTGATCAAGCGCCGCGAAAAGCATATCTATGTGGCGAACTGGTTTTTCCTGAGCTTTATCATCACTGTCGCGATGCTGCATTTGGTCAATAACATGGCTGTGCCTGTTAGCTTTATGGGGTCCAAATCTGTCTCGCTGTTCTCGGGTGTTCAAGACGCGATGACACAGTGGTGGTACGGCCATAACGCCGTGGGCTTCTTCCTGACTGCGGGCTTCCTTGGCATGATGTACTATTTCGTGCCCAAGCAAGCGGGCCGTCCGGTGTTCAGTTATAAACTGTCTATCATCCACTTCTGGGCGCTGATCTTTCTATACATCTGGGCGGGTCCACACCACTTGCATTACACCGCCCTGCCCGATTGGGCGGCGACGCTTGGTATGGTGTTTTCGATCATCCTGTGGATGCCGAGCTGGGGTGGTATGATCAACGGTCTGATGACGCTGAACGGCGCATGGGACAAGTTGCGCACCGATCCGATCATTCGGATGTTTGTGATCTCCCTAGCGTTTTACGGGATGTCGACCTTTGAAGGTCCGATGATGTCGATCCGCGCAGTGAACTCGCTCTCGCATTATACAGACTGGACCATTGGTCACGTGCACTCGGGCGTTTTGGGCTGGAACGGTATGATCACCTTTGCCGCACTCTATTTCCTGACACCGCGCCTGTGGGGCCGTGCGCAGATGCATTCGATGGCTGCGATCAACTGGCACTTCTGGTTGGCCACAATCGGTATCGTTCTCTATGCGGCGTCGATGTGGGTCACGGGCATCATGGAAGGTTTGATGTGGCGCGAAGTTGATGCGCAGGGTTTCCTTGTAAACTCTTTCGCTGACACCGTTTCTGCCAAATTCCCGATGTATATCGTTCGTGGATTGGGCGGGGTCATGTACCTGACTGGTGCGCTGATCATGATTTGGAACATGTGGATGACCATCCGCGGCGGCGCGCGTGTAACTGCACCCGTCGGTGTGGTTGCCGAGTAAGGATTAATATCATGGCAAAGAACCCAAAAATCGCAGATTCTGACAAAGATCCAAAGGTATCAACCCTGTCTGATCTGCCCGGTGAAATCCCCAATGAACTGCCACCTGAGACCGGCTTTTTGAAACGCCACGCGATGATCGAGCGCTCGGCCACCTTAATGATGGTGTTGTCGCTTGTGGTTGTCGCTGTGGGCGGGGTGGTCGAAATCGCACCGCTGTTTTACCTTGAGAACACCATCGAAGAGGTTGAGGGCATGCGCCCTTACACCCCACTGGAATTGACAGGTCGCGAGATTTACGTGCGCGAGGGCTGCTATGTTTGTCACAGCCAGATGATCCGCCCGATGCGTGATGAGGTGGACCGTTACGGCCATTATTCACTCGCAGCGGAATCCATGTATGACCACCCGTTCCAATGGGGCTCAAAACGTACAGGGCCTGATCTTGCGCGTGTTGGTGGGCGTTATTCAGATGGCTGGCAGGTCGATCACCTGATGGACCCACAATCGGTTGTGCCGGAATCAATCATGCCAAAATATGCATTTTTGGCGAGCACCCCGATTGATGCCGAATATGTGCAGGACCTCGTGAAAACGCACCGCGCTGTTGGTGTCCCCTATTCCGACGACATGGTGGAAAACGCTGCTGTAGATTTCAACGCGCAATCGGACCCGGACAGCGACTATGATGGCTTGCTTGAACGCTATCCTGATGCACAGGTGCGTAACTTTGACAGCCAGCCGGGCATCACCGAAATGGATGCTTTGGTCGCCTATCTACAAATGCTCGGGACGTTGGTTGATTTCTCAACCTTCACACCCCAAGCAAGCCGCTAAGGAGGTCAGAGATGGAAACCTATTCATGGATGCGCCAGTTTGCGGACAGTTGGATGTTGCTGGCGATGACCTTGTTTTTCCTCGGCGTTATCGTCTGGGCGTTTCGCCCGGGCAGCCGAAAAACCCACCGCGAAACCTCTAACATTCCGTTCCGCAATGACACGGCTTGCATGGACGATAATACCAAGATCGGAGGCGCGAAATGACCGCCAATAAAACTCCCCCCGGCAACACCAAACCTGTTGATGACGTCAGTGGCATTGAAACCACGGGCCACGAATGGGACGGCATCAAGGAGTTGAACAACCCCCTGCCCCGCTGGTGGCTGTGGACGTTATACCTGACCATCATTTGGGGCATCGGGTATACAATTGCCTATCCGGCGTGGCCCCTGATCAACGGTGCAACTGCTGGTCTTTTAGGGTATTCCACACGCGCCGAAGTGGCCCGCGACATTGCCGACTTTGAAGCATCAAACGCCGAGCTTGAGGAAAAGCTTTCAACCGTTGAATTTGCAGCATTTGGCGAGGATGAGGCGCTGTATCACTATGCCGTGTCCTCTGGCGCTGCGGTATTTCGCAACAATTGCTCACAATGTCATGGTTCCGGCGCGGCAGGTGCCAAAGGCTATCCCAACTTGCTGGATGACGATTGGCTTTGGGGCGGCACGTTTGATGACATCGTCCTGACGGTGCGCCACGGCATCCGTAACGATACGGATGATGATGCGCGGTATTCGCAGATGCCTGCCTATGGCGATATTCTGGAAGTAGAAGAGATCGACGCACTGGTCGAAACCGTCCGTGGACTTGCGGGTGAAGAGCATGACGCGACATTGGCTGCGGCTGGGGCCGAAGCATTTGCCGACAATTGTGCGGCCTGCCACGGTGAGCAAGGCATGGGCGACCGCGAACAAGGCGCACCAAACCTAACGGACGCGATTTGGCTTTATGGCGGGGATCGCGAGACCCTGCATGACACCATCACCTATGCCCGCTTTGGCGTTATGCCCGCCTGGGGTCCGCGCCTGAGTGACGCGCAGGTGAATGCGGTTTCCGCCTATGTGCACCAATTGGGCGGCGGTGAACGTACCGTGCCTGAGTAGGTCAGAACACTTCGGCGCGGTGTTCTGTTCGCACCAAAGCCCGCGCCTGAAGGAAGGGGTGCCCGAGGAGGGGCACCCCTTTTTCAATTCTAGGTCAATGCCTTAGCGGTACACTTCGTCATCAGTTGGAAATTTGCGGGCCTTAACGTCCTGTGCATAATTCGACACAGCCTCATTGATGCCGTTCAACAGATCGCCGTAAACTTTGACAAATTTGGGTGGCCGCGCGTTCAAGCCCAACATGTCTTCAAGCACCAAAATCTGCCCATCACATTCCACACTTGCACCAATGCCAATGGTTGGAATGTCGATTTGTTTGGTGATCTTTGCGGCAAGTGGTTCCACCATGCCTTCTAGCACAATCGCAAAGGCCCCCGCCTCTGCCACTGCTGCCGCGTCGGCCTCATGTGCACCCCAAGTGTCTTCATCGCGCCCTTGGGTCTTAAAGCCCCCCATCACGTGACTGGATTGTGGCGTCAGCCCGATATGGCCCATCACCGGAATACCACGTTCAACAAGGAAATGAATGGTCTCGGCCATGCGCGCGCCACCTTCCAGCTTGACCGCGCCACATCCGGTTTCTTTCATGATCTTGGCAGCATTGCGAAACGCCATGTTCGGGCTTTCTTCATAGCTGCCAAAGGGCATGTCCACGACGACAAGCGCGCGTTTGGTGCCGCGCACCACGGCGCTCCCGTGCATGATCATCAACTCCATCGGCACGCCCACCGTGCTCTCCATGCCATGCATCACCATGCCTAGGCTGTCACCGACCAGAATGAAATCGGCATAATTGTCGACAATCGCGGCCGTATGCGCATGATACGAGGTCAGCGAGACAATCGGCTCTCCGCCCTTGCGCGCGGCGAGCTGCGGCACGGTCATACGGCGGATGGGTTTTTGGGGTTCAGTACTCACGGGGATACCTCGCGTTGGTCAATCAAAAGGACGCTGCCGAATTCTGCGGACAGCATGATGGCGAGCGTGCGCTCAATTGCTCCGCTCGCCGGGGCCAAGGTTTGCGCCTCAACAATATCTACTGCGCGCAGAATGGCGCGGGGTTCGGTCTTGATGCGGGTACGGATTGCAACACCAAGATCTTCCACGCTGATACCGATTTTAACAAGCTGTTCGGCCTCATCCAATGCTTGGTTTAGGATCACAGCGGCGCGGCGGTCTTCTGGTCCAAGGCGCACATTGCGCGATGACATGGCCAGCCCATCCGCTTCGCGCACCGTTGGCACACCCTGCACTTCAATTGGAAAATGCAGATCATGCACCATGCGGCGGATGACCTGAAGTTGCTGGTAATCTTTTTCGCCAAAATAGGCGGCATCGGGCAGCGCAATGTTGAACAATCGCGCAACGACGGTCGCGACCCCCCTGAAGTGACCGGGACGCAGTTTGCCATGCAGGGTATTTGCCAAATGTGTCGTTTCAACAATTGTCTCATCGCCAGGCGGATAGATGGTGTCCACGTCTGGCAGAAACAACGCATCGACGTTTTCATCCTGCAACAAGGTAATATCGCGGGCATCATCAGAAGGGTAATGCGCCAGATCAGCCACTTCCCCAAACTGTGTGGGGTTCACAAAAATCGTGGCGACCACGCGGTCATGATCTTTCTTGGCCGCTTGCATCAGCGCCAGATGCCCTGCATGCAGCGCGCCCATGGTGGTGACAAGCCCCACGGTTTCACCCGCAGCGCGGTAACTGGCGACGGTTTTGCGTATTTCAGCGACTGAGTGACAAATATCCATACATCTCAGTATCTGTCGTTTTTGCCAGCCTCAAGCAAAAGAACGGAACGATGTGATTAACCCACAACGCAATAGGGACAGCCACATGGGCTGCCCGCACGTGCATTCATGTCTGAACCCACGGTACTTGTTACAATATGCACTCGGAAAACTCTATTTCATTGAGTTCATGCCAAACATGTTGCCCTCAGTGTCTTGGCACAGGCTGACCCAACCAAAATCACCGATTGAGAACTTTGGCCGAATGACCTGACCGCCCGCTTTGACGACACGCGCCTCTTCAACGGCGCAATCCTCGGCTGAGAAATAGATGATTGTGCCACCTACGCCGGGACCGGCGTGCGGGGATTTGGTCAGGGCACCCGCCGCACCATAAGCCCCCATATCCGCCGGAAAGCTCATCATCTGCGATTCACCTGTGGGGTCACCCATCTCTTCCAGCTTGACCGCCAGTACGGTTTCATAAAACGAAACGGCCCGCGCCAGATCATCAACGTAGATATCAAACCATGCTACTGCGTTCATCTTTGTCATTGTCTCAACTCCATTTTGAATACGTTATGAGAGTTGTTTAGCGATGCAAAAAGCGCCCGTATTGTAGATTTCAGACATCGAACTTTTTTGTGTATTTTCCCGGGGTGTATCCTGTGGCCTTGCGAAACGAATGGATGAAATGCGACTGATCGGCATAGTTCCACGTGTCGTCGCCGTTCAACCCCTGCTGAAGGCGCAGCACCTTGAGGAAATCATGTGGCGCAAAACCTGTCGTGCGTTTCAGCGTGCGTTGCAACTGGCGCGCAGAGATACCCGCAACCTCGGCCATGTCCGCAACTGTTTGAATATCATCTAAATTTTGGAATATTTTGTCGGTAATCGGGTTCGGCGCAACCAGCCCGCGGTCGATCAGATCCTCAACCAATTTTGACAACACCCCCTGCTGATCAGCAAAGCTTTGCCCCGCAAGTTCGTGATTAAGGTCGACCAAAGGCAAGTCGCCCGCATAAGGCGTGTTCACCATACCATAGGCAACCTGATCCAAATCCCCCTGCCACACCCCTGGCAAAAACCGGATATTCACGTAGAAAAATGACTTACCCAAGTTGAATTCTTGTGATTGCGCCCGCAGCTTAGAGACACCCGCGATGTTTGGGTTCAGTTGATCAAACACCACGTAGGTGCAAGCATCCGGTAAGGCGTGAAACCGATAGTCCTCTGCCAACGCGCCGTTGGTGTTAAGTTCCAAGTAACGATGCACAATGCCGCGCAAATGGCTTGGCGGTTCTGCCTCTACAAAGGTGACAGAGGGGACCGCCTTGTCTTTGCCGTTTCCTTTGGGGCTGTACATGGGTGGTGTGATGCTCCGGTCTAGATGTGTAGCCGCACGTATACGTTTCATAACATGAGGTAAAATGGTTCATGTGGAAATCTAGACTTTATCTGAATAAAGGAGGACCAGAGGAAGGCAACCTTTTATTAAAATAGGAAGTAAAGGTCTGCTATGCATACAAAGTGTGCATTCGCTGCTCCGGCACCAATTACCGTTCTTCACGATGGCATCATTTTGTTAACTGATTGTGCCTTCAAGAACAACGCCAGCAGACCAGCCCCGACAGCCAGCCAGATTGAACCCGTCCAAACGAGATCGTAGCTTCCGGTCGCGGTGAAAATAAACCCTCCGACAAATGCGCCCATCGCCCCGCCCAATGCGTGACCGGCAGAGATCAGACCCATAGCAAGCCCCATCATCTTGATGCCGACATGGCTTGCAATCAAGCTGGCTGTCACGGGCACAGTGGAATAATCTACTACCCCAAAGAGAACGGCGAAGAGGAACAGCATCTCGATAGACGTTCCAGGCAGGCTGCCCAGTAAGATAAATGTCAGCGCCCTGAGTAAGTAGATCGCCGCCAAAAGCATCGGGCGGTTCACACGGTCTGTGAGCCATCCAGCTGCGATCATGCCCATCAGATTGACGAGTGACAAAAGCCCATAGGCTGTTGCACTGGGAACGGGTGGAAAACCGCAAAATGAGGCGAATGGCAGAAGGTGGGTTTCAATCACGCCTGTCGTGGTGAATCCACAGATCAGAAAGCTCCAAAACAGCAGGTGGAATGCAGGTTGGCGCACGATCACAGCAAAATCTTGGGTCATGCTTGAAGGGGCTTCGTCTGCTTCTGCCATTTCAGCAGATGGAATATCTGTTCGCATGCTCATACGAATACAGGGGATCAGGGCGAGGCTCACCAAGGAGAGCGCACCAAAACTCCACCGCCAACTTGCGAAGGCCAGCAATGCGGCGATCATTGGCACGATAAGGAACTGACCACCCGTCGCACCTGATGTGCCAATGCCAGTTGCCAACCCTTGATTTGTTGAGAAGCTTCGAGTGACGGCTGTCGCAACCACATGGGTTGCGACGATACCAAAGCCAACAGCGCAGAAGCCAGCAAAGCCAACGACAAACATCAGTTTTCCGTTCATCAAAGCTACGATTGCACAGCCAACTCCTAGTAATCCCATGCCGAGGTTGAGTGTGAACTGTGATCCACGTCGATCGACTAGGCGTCCAGCGAATGGTGCGACAATCGCCATGACAACAAGTGCTGCGGCCCCGACGCTGGATATGTAGCTGTTGGACCAGCCAAACTCTGTTTGCCAAACTGGCATAATCAAGCCAAGTGCGGCGCGGCTGGAAAACGCGAGCGAAAGTGCCAGAAAGCCAAAAACAACGACAGTCCAATTTTGGCGGGGCGGTATGGCGGTGGTGTCTGACATTTGCGTCTCCTTGTCGGACGGATGTGCCATGGTTGGGATGAAAATGGCGAACGATAAACTGGCCATATAACTTTAGCTGGGCTAAAGTGATTTATGGCACTTCGCATACAAGACCTTTACACTTTCCATGTCGTCGCGCGTACCGGCGCGATGCAGGATGCCGCGTCTGAGCTGGGCGTCACCCCTGGCGCGATCAGTCAGCGGATAAGGGCGGTCGAGGAACGCCACGGATTGCGTCTGTTCACACGAAATAAAAACGGGATCAGCCTGACAGCGGCGGGTCTTGCTTTACACTCTGACGTCGGCAAAGCATTTTCGACAATTGAGGATGCCAATGAGCAGCATTTAATAGGGCAAAACAGCACTGTTCGTATTAGTGCTTCTGCGACATTTACCCATTCAATCTTGGTGTCTAGCTTGGGCCGGTTCGCTGATAAACATCCAAATATTAAGGTAACGGTAGAGACCGAAGATCGTCTGGTTGACCTAAAATCGGAACCGATTGATGTCGCGATCCGGCATGGGCTTGGCGCGTATGCGGGGTTGATATCGGAATGGCTTTGTTCCCCTCAGCTGGTTCTTGTTGCAAGTCCTGCACTGTTGGACAAACAAGGCGCATTGCGCACGCCTGCCGACAGCCTACATTATAAATTGCTGCCCGATTGTACCGGTCAAGACTGGTCAATCTGGTTTGAAGCTCATGGCATCGATGCCAAAGACGCCAACTATGGCATGCAGTATGGCAATGATTTTTTGACAGTTAAGGCTGCCATTGAAGGTCAGGGATTAGCCTTGCTCAAGGATGTGTTCGTGAATGAGGGCATTGCTGCGGGCCAACTGGTCCGGGCATTAGATACGGCATGGCCTACAACGTTTGCTTATTATGCTGTGGCACTGGACGAAGTGCGCGCAAAACCATCCGTTTCGACATTGATCCATTGGCTCAAAAAAGATCTGGGTTGATCGAAAAATTGCGGAACCGGCACCCCATTTGAGCGCATGCCCAATACCCCTCAATTCAGGCCGCGAAGGACTACATTCAAAACCGAAACCGTTGTCGAAGGTTTTGGGCTCAGTCGTGATAGTGGACATCCATGCGACACGCAGTATCGGTCACATTGGGCTCAAACCCTCCATTCAAACCCTCCCCCAAAAACTTGACTCAGATCAAAGCACGACTCCCCCACATCCCCCATAAAGCTTGTGCGAACAGACCCAACTTCTTGGACCGATTCCTATGGCTGATACTCCTCCTCCGCTTTATGCACCCCGCGAACCTATCTTTCCGCGCCGTGTCACCGGATTTTTCCGCTCCCTGAAATGGTGGATCATGGGCGTAACGCTAGGCGTCTATTACCTGCTGCCTTGGCTGCGCTGGGATCGGGGGCCGAACCTGCCGGATCAGGCGGTCTTGGCGGATCTTGCCAGTCGGCGGTTCTTTTTCTTTTGGATCGAGATTTGGCCACATGAGTTCTATTTTGTTGCCGGATTGCTGATCATGGCAGGGTTGGGGTTGTTCCTGTTCACCTCGGCCTTGGGTCGGGTGTGGTGCGGGTATACCTGCCCGCAAACAGTTTGGACGGACTTGTTTATCTTGGTCGAACGCTGGATTGAGGGCGACCGAAACGCGCGCCTGCGGCTGCATCGCTCAAAGTGGAATATTCACAAATGGCGGCTCAACATCACCAAATGGATCGTCTGGCTGTTGATCTCTATCGCGACCGGTGGGGCTTGGGTGTTTTATTTCACCGATGCACCTGCATTGGCGCGTAACCTCGTCACGCTTGATGCGCCTGCGGTTGCCTATATCTCAATCGCAATCCTAACTGCGACGACCTTTATCTTTGGCGGGTTCATGCGCGAACAGGTCTGCATTTACATGTGCCCGTGGCCGCGCATTCAGGCCGCGATGATGGACGAAGGCACGTTGACAGTCGGTTATCGCGACTGGCGCGGTGAGCCGCGCGGCAAGCACCGCAAGGGTGCGCGTGCGGCGGCCGCCAGCCAAACCGCAACGGCATATGCCGAAGAAAGCGTGCCAGATATCGCGCCGCAAGGTGATTGCATCGACTGTATGGCCTGCGTCAACGTCTGCCCGATGGGCATCGACATTCGTGATGGGCAACAGATGGAGTGTATCACCTGCGCGTTGTGTATCGACGCCTGTGATGATGTGATGGACAAGATCGGCAAGCCGCGCGGCTTGATCGATTATCTTGCGCTAGAAGACGTGCCACCGCCTGATCTGTCGCCCGCCGCCAAAGAGGCTTGGCAGCCACGTGCCCTTTGGCAACATGTTCTGAAACCACGCACCATTCTTTACACTGTTTTGTGGTCAGCTGTTGGGCTTGGCCTGCTGTTCGCACTGTTCATCCGTTCAGACATTGAATTGACTGTGTCGCCTGTGCGCAATCCAACCTTTGTGATGCAAAGCGATGGGTCGATCCGAAATATCTATGATGTGCGGCTGCGCAACAAGTCAGGTGAGGATCGTGTATTCACATTGTCTGTCACCTCTGATGCCGCCTTTGACATGGGGTTGCAGGGCGAAGACGGCCAACAGGTGGTTGTCCCAGCAGATGCAACATTTTTGCAGCGCGTCTATGTCACCGCTGCGCGTAATGCCCCTGCTGCGTTGGAAGATCGTACCGATCTGCGTATTTGGGTAGAAGACACCGATGCGGATATCCGCGCCAGCGTCGCCACAATCTTTAATGGAAAGGGCGTTCAATGACACGACCACTTACTGGATGGCACGTATTTGCAATGTTTGTTGGTGCCTTTGCCGTCATCATTGGCGTGAACTTAACCTTGGCGTTTCAGGCGGTTGCAACCTTTCCGGGGGTGGTGACCAAGAATTCGTATATCTCAAGCCAACACTTTGACGCCGACCGGGCCGCGCAAGATGCATTGGGTTGGGACGTTGATGCTACAGTCACAGATGGCCGGTTGCGTCTGTCGATCGCGGATCAATCCGGCACTCCGGTATTTCCACCACAGGTCAGTGCGACATTGGGCCGTGCAACCCATGTTGCAGATGACATGACGCCTGTGTTTTCGTGGAATGGCACTGCGCTGACAGCCCCTGTTGATGTCGTGCCGGGATATTGGACGTTGTGGTTGGAAATCACTGCGGCGGATGGCACGGCTTTCCGTCGCCGGATTCCCATGCAGGTCAAAGCCGCCTCATGACCGCCACCGAGCATCCTTCAATGGTCGCCTGCCCCGGATGCCTTGCAGCACCGCAGTTGCGTGCGAAAAACCAAGGGGACGCCATTGGCGAAACGATCCACCTGTCCCTGCCCGCCATTCATTGTGCTGGATGTATCGCCACTGTTGAGCGCGGATTGCTTTCACGCGGCGATGTGCATACCGCACGGGTTAACCTCAATCGCAAACGCGCCACCTTGAACGTGACCCCGGGCACCATGCCGGAAACCTTGATTGATCACCTCAGCGATCTTGGCATTCAGGCCAATCTGCTGGATACAAGCGCACTTGGCGCATCTTCAGATACACAGGGGCGCGCCCTATTGTTGCGCATTGCCATTGCTGGCTTTGCGATGATGAATGTCATGTTGATGTCGGTGGCTGTGTGGTCTGGGGCGGGTGATGCGACACGCACGTTGTTTCATTGGCTGTCCGCTGTCATCACCTTGCCCGCGATTGCCTATGCGGCACAGCCGTTCTTTATCAATGGTTGGCAAGCTGTGCGTGTGGCGCGCCTGAACATGGATGTGCCGATTTCTCTGGCGCTGATCCTGGCCACCGCGATGTCGCTTTATGAGACCGCCGCCGGGGGTGCAGACGCCTATTTTGATGCGGCGTTGTCCTTGACCTTCTTCCTGCTCGTGGGCCGTTACTTGGATCACCGCTGCCGCAGTTCTGCGCGGTCTGCGGCCAGCGAACTGGCAGCACTCGAAGTACCGCGCGTGACCCGGATCACCGATGGGGTGCGCGAGACAATCAACCTCGCCCAGGCCGCAATTGGCGATCATATCATTGTCTTACCCGGTGGGCGCATTCCGGTGGATGGTATTGTCACGGACGGTGCCAGCGACATTGATCGGGCCATGCTGACGGGGGAAAGCCTGCCTGTTGCTGCGCGGATGGGCACACAGTTAAGTGCGGGCGAGGTCAATTTAACGGGCCCCCTGACCCTGCGCGCCACAGCCGTTGGCGATGATACCACGTTGCGCCGTATGGTGACGATGATCGATGCCGCAGAATCCGCGCGCAACACCTACACCGCATTGGCAGACCGCGCCGCCGCGATCTATGCGCCAGCCGTGCATCTGCTGGCGTTCATCGCTTTTGTGGGTTGGTTTGTATTTTCAGGTGACGCGCGACTTGCGCTCAACATCGCGATTGCCGTGTTGATCATCACCTGTCCCTGCGCGCTAGGATTGGCGGTTCCTGCGGTGTCTACTGCTGCGGCGGGGCGCTTGTTTCGCCAAGGTTTGTTGGTCAAAGATGGCACCGCTTTGGAACGTATCGCCAAAACCGATACCGTGGTTTTTGACAAGACCGGCACCCTGACAGAGGGGCAATTGGAGGTCGGGATTGCCAGCCAGCTCAGCGATCAGCAGCGCGGCATTGCTTTGGCGTTGGCCCAAAGCTCTAGCCATCCAGTCTCGGGCGCGATTGCACATGGATTAGAGGGGGCAGCGCCTGCACGCCTTTGCGACATCAAAGAACATGCAGCCCAAGGCGTTCAAGCCCAGTGCCAAGGCCAAGAAGTACGTCTTGGATCAGCGGCCTTTGTTGGCACGACGTCAAATGATCAGCATGGTGCATGGTTGCGCATTGGTGCGACCCGCCCGGTTTTCCTGCCGCTTGTGGCGCGTTTGCGGGACGGCGCGGCAGAGGCGATCGCAGAATTGCAGGAAAGCGGCCAACATATCCATCTGATTTCGGGTGACAATGCCGCTGCAACGCGGTCACTTGCTCAATCTCTGAACATCAAAAACTGGCGCGCAGATCAGCGCCCCGAGGACAAAGTTACCTACCTTGATGCGTTGGCCGATGCAGGGCATTTTGTGTTGATGGTTGGGGATGGCTTGAACGACACCGGTGCGTTGGCATCGGCCCATGCATCCCTTTCGCCCGCTTCTGCGGTGGATGCGGCGCGCGCTGCGTCTGATGTGGTGATGCTGGGCCAAAGCATGTCTGCCCTGCCCGAGTTGATCAGTACCGCCAAAAAGGCAAAATCCCGCATTATTGAGAATTTCGCAATTGCAGCAGGTTACAACGCGCTGGTCATTCCTTTTGCGATGGCGGGCTTTGTGACGCCGTTGCTCGCTGCGATCTTCATGTCGACCTCGTCCATCACTGTGTTGCTGAACGCGATGCGCCTGACCTGGGGGGCGCGTAGATGAATATTCTGGCGATCCTCATTCCAGTGTCCCTAATCCTTGGCGGATTGGGCTTGGTCGCGTTTTTGTGGAGCCTGCGTGCAGATCAATATGACGATATGGACGGGGCCGCGTGGCGGATATTATTGGATGATGATGCAGCGGATGACACTGATGATCGTTAGTCGCGCAAGGCTTCCTTGATCACCTCTGGTGCGAGCGATGTTGCCCCGATCTGCGCCAATGTGATGCTGGTCTCATCGCGCAGCACATCCCACAGTCGTTGCAAACCTTCCTCACCACCTGCCGCGATGGCGAACTGCATGATGCGGCCTAAGAAGGTGAAGTTTGCGCCCATGGCATAGGCTTTGATCACGTCCTCACCTGATCGCAGTCCCGTGTCAAAGAACAGCGGATACTCTGGACCGACAGCCGCGCGAATTTCCTTCAACATGCGAATTGGCGCAGGTGCACTTTCCAATTGCCGCGCACCGTGGCTTGAGACTTGGATTGCGTCCACACCTGCATCCCGCAGGTCAACGGCGTCTTCTGCGTCCAACACGCCTTTGATGACCAGATTGCCCGGCCACATGTCACGCAGGCGTTTCAATGTCCCCCAATCCGCCTTGGCCCGGCTTTCCTTGCGGTCAAATTCAAACCCCGGCATGTCAAAATTCGCCATCTGCGGACGGCCTTTGAACAGCGCGGTCAGCGACCATTGCGGATGCAGGGCAAAGTCGATGAATTGCTTGGGGCCAATCTTGAACGGCATCGTGAAGCCGTGGCGCAATTCGCGCGGACGGCGACCGACTTCGGGCACGTCCACGGTCAGGATGATGGTTTTGTATCCAGCCGCTTTGGCGCGTTCGACCAGTTTAAAAGTCCCTGCCCCATCACCGCTGAAATAGAGTTGAAACCATGCATTACCTTCGGCGATTTCGATCAATGGTTCCATCGCGGTCGATGCAACAGTGGACACGCCCAACGGTACGTTTTCGCGCGCGGCCAAACGGGCAAGCATCATGTCAGCACCGGGACCCGCAAGGTTGCACATGCCCATTGGGCTGATGCCAAAGGGTGCTTTTGTGGCCTGCCCAAACAAGGGTACGGACAGGCTACGCTCACTCACATCGCGCAATACTCGGGGGCGAAATTCAAGAGCGTCAAAGGCCGCGCGGTTACGCACGGCCCCTGTTTCAGCGCCAGCAGCGCCGTCAATATAGTCAAACACCATCCAAGGCAGGCGGCGGCGCGCAAGGCGGCGGACGTCCGCGCTTGAATGAATGTTTGAGGCCATTTAACTGGCCACAGCTTTCATGAACCGATCACGGATCACAACGGGATCCATGGTGATCACCGGCAGCTTGATGTTGCCGCTGTCACATTTGGACACAATGATCGTCATCTTTTTGCTGTCGATGGCCGCTTGCAGGGCCTTGCCCGTGTCAACGTCCTGACAAACAACCACGTTTTCACAGCCACAGGCTGTTGCAACATTTTCGAGCTTGGTTTTCTTGCCCGCATAGGTCGGCTGATCCCCGGTTGAGCCATAAGACCCATTGTCGATGATCAGAAGGATAAAGTTATCGGCGACGTTGTTGGCAATCGTTGGCAAGGTGCCAAGGTTGGTCAAAACAGAACCGTCACCGTCGATAGAGATGACTGTTTTGTCTTGGGCCATGGCAAGGCCGAAACCGATGGATGACGACAGGCCCATGGTGCCAAGCATGTAAAAGTTACGCGCGTTGTCGTCGATCATGTGCAATTCCTGTGACGGAAGGCCGATGTTACAAACGACAAGGTGCGGGTTCAAGATCGGGGCGATTTCACGCAGGATTTCAGAACGGATCATTGGTCGCCGTAGCCTCCCCAGAAAGACGCGTCCGTCAGGATCGCGACAGGTTTGTTTGCCATAAAGGTGTATTTCAGGATTGCGTCCAATTCGTCCGCATCAGATTCCTTGTGGAAGTGATAGGTCGGGATCAGAAACTGGTTCAGTAACGCCTTGGTGTGCACAGCCATTTCGACCTGGCACGCCACAGGTTCACGCAGTTCACCACGGTAGCTGATCAGCATCGGCAGTGGCATGCGGTAGAACTGTGTCAGCGTCGCCAGCGTATTCAATGTGACACCAATCGCGGTGTTCTGCATGATGATCGCAGGGCGTTTGCCACCCATAAATGCACCGGCACACAGCCCCATGCCTTCGTCTTCTTTGTTGGACGGGACGTGGTGGATTTCGGGGCGCGCTTCGACTTCTTCGATCACGCCGGCCAATTGCTTACAGGGCACGGTTGTGATGAACGAAACGTCGTTTGCGACGAAATCATCAACAATCTTTTTACTGATGGACACGTTGTTGTCTCTCCTTTGGGCGCGCTTTTCAGGGCACGGATGGGTTAGCTATGTGGGTGTAGAATGATCTTTGGGGCTTCGGTGCGTCCGGCGCGAATGTCTGCGAATGCGGCAGCACCGTCTGAAAGGGGGCGGCTTTGGGTCCAGTTGAGTGGGCCAAGGTCACCGTTGAATATTGCCTCTGCGGTATCACGGAAATCTTGGGCCGTGTAGGTATAGGTGCCGATAAAGGTGATCTCTTGCAAGGTCATGCGACGGATATCTAACCCGCCCTCCCCGTCGCCCAGACCGATGTGTCCGATGACACCGCCGGGGCGGGCATGGGCAGATGCGGTTTTGCGGGTCGCAGCATAGCCAACACCATCAATCACCAGATCAAACATCGCGTCAGCAGGCAGATCATCAGGTGCAATCGCCTTTTGACCGCAGGTATTGATCAGCGTGTCGCGACGCAGTGGATTTGGTTCCACCACCGTCACATCATCAACGCCCTGCGCTTTGAGCGACAAAGCCGCGCCCAAACCGATGGCACCGCCACCAATCACCAATGCGGTTTTTGCGCTCTCTTGCAGGGTTTCGCGCGCCAGTCGGACAGTATGCCATCCACATGCAAGCGGCTCCGCCAATGACGCCTGATCAAGGGTCACGTGATCAGGCACCGTCACCAGGTTTTGATCCCGCATCGCAACATATTGGGCAAATGCCCCTTCGCGCGGCGGCATAGAAATGATCATCCGTTCAGGGCATAGGTTGTCTTTGCCGACCTGACAGGCCGGGCATGTACCGCAAGCAACCAACGGATTAATCGTCACACGTTCACCGTCGCGCGTACCGCCAACGATAACGCCAGCAGCCTCGTGACCCAAGATCAGCGGCGCAGGGCGGCGGGCATCATGGCCCAGATAGGCGTGCATGTCAGAGCCGCAGATACCCACGGACATCACCTTGATCATCTGTTGACCAGATGCGGGCACAGGATCAGCCGCGTCACGAAAGTCAAGTTTTTCAGGGCCGTCGTAAATGAGCGCTTTCATTTGGCAGTATATCCCCCGTCGACCATCAGGATTTGCCCTGTCACATAGGCACTTGCGTCTGAGCACAGAAACAACAGCGGTCCATCCATATCAGACAGTTCACCGTTGCGCCCGATGCAGGTTTGCGCGGCATTTCGCGCCGCACGGTCAGGGTCTGCAAAAACCGGGCCTGTCAGTTCAGTTGGGAAAAACCCGGGGCCGATGGCGTTGGCGTTGATCCCGTGCTTTGACCATGCTTCAGCCATGGCGCGGGTCAATTGGCCGATGCCAGCCTTGGACGCACCATATGCAATGCCACCGGGAAACGCGCGGGTGGTTTGCAAAGAGGCGAAATTCACCACCCTGCCCCAGCCTTTAGCTTTCATCGCAGGCACAAAGGCTTGGGTCAAAAAGAACGGCACCGCGAGATTGAGATTCATCGTGATGTCCCAGCCCTCAGCCGTGACATCATCCGCCACTTCGCGGGTGTTGATCCCAGCAGCGTGCACAACAATGTCCGGTGCGCCAAATGGATAGGCAATCTGTTCTGCGATTTCTTTGATCTGACTCCGGTCCGCAAGATCAGCGGCGACAGGTGCGGCGGACGGGCCGATGGCTTTGGCCCAGTCGCGCAGCGCATTTTGACGACGCGCGACACCAACAACCTTTGCCCCCGCAGCCGCCAAGGCAATCGCCGCCCGTTGACCAAGGCCAGAACTGGCCCCGGTCACACAGGCAACTTTGCCCGTCAGATCAAGCAGCGGATCATTCATCTGCGGTCAGATCAAATGTTTCATTGGGAAAGTATTTGGCCAGACGCACATCTGCGGCGCGGGCGTGCCCTTCCATACCTTCAAGGCGGGAAATACGTGCTGTCGCTTCGGCAACGCGTTTTGACCCTTCTGGGGTTGAACGCTGCCATGTGACGATCTTCATGTATTTGTGCACAGACAAACCACCAGTGTACCCAGCAGCGCCAGAGGTTGGCAGCACGTGGTTGGTGCCGCTCGCCTTGTCACCATAAGAAACGGTGGTTTCTTCACCCAAGAACAATGAGCCATAGCAGCTCAGGCGATCAAGCCACCAATCCAGATCTTTGCACTGAACGGTCAGGTGTTCGGGTGCGTATTCATCAGAAGTAGCAGCCATTTCCTCGCGGTCGGCACAGAGGATGACTTCGGCGTAATCGCGCCACGCCGCAAAGGCATTGTCACGGTTCACCTGTGGCAGGTCTTCGATCAGTTCTGGAACCAGGCGCATGACCTCTTCGGCGATAGCGCGGCTGTCTGTGACCAGCCAAACCGGAGAGTTATAGCCATGCTCGGCTTGGGACACCAAATCAACAGCGGCAATCATTGGATCCGCATCCCCATCCGCAAGGACAAGGCTGTCAGTTGGGCCAGCGATCATGTCGATGCCAACTTTACCAAACAGAATACGCTTGGCTTCGGCCACAAACTGGTTGCCCGGACCAACAAGGATGTTCGCCTTTGGCAGACCAAACAACCCGTAGGTCATTGCGGCCACACCCTGAACGCCACCCAGCGCCATGATTTTATGCGCGCCACAAATATGCGCCGCATAGATGATGGCCGGGGCAACACCAACGCCGGGGCGTGGTGGGGACGTGGCGGTGATGTGCTTACAACCAGCAACTTTGGCTGTGGTGACAGTCATGATGGCGCTTGCGATGTGGCTATAACGACCACCGGGTACATAACACCCTGCTGCATCCACCGGGATCGCCTTTTGACCTGCGATCAGACCGGGCTGGATTTCGACTTCGACATTGCTAACGGTGGCTTTTTGCGCTTCTGCAAAGCGGCGCACGTTGTCATGGGCAAACTGAATATCTGCTTTGAGTTTTTCTGGCACCAAAGCACTGGCCGCTTCGATCTCTTCTGCGGTGAGGATGATGTTACCCTCATATTTGTCAAATTTCTTGGCGTATTCACGCGCCGTATCGTCGCCGCCCTTTTCGATGTCGGACAGAATGGCAACCACTGTATCATGGACATCGGATGCATCAGAGGTTGATGTCAATGTGGCCTTCTTTAGATATTCACGCGTCATTTGGATCAATCCTATGTTTAGTTGCCGGGCAGCAAAAATGCAGGCATTGCGTCGGACAGAACCATGCTTGCGAACGTCGATTGAGGCGATTCTGCTCCTTCAATGTAAGCGCTTACATTACCTTAAGGCAAGCGTTTCATGCACAGTCAGGATATTTTCGGTTATGCAGTTGGAATAATTGAGGTAAAGTTGCGTTGACCCAGCGAGATCCGGCATGAAATCTAACAAACCAACCCCTACCCTGTATGATGTGGCCGCAAAATCCGGCGTTTCGACCGCAACTGTTTCGCGTTGCTTGAACTTCCCGGATCAAGTCACAGAACAAACGCGCAAAAGGGTCATGACCGCCGTGCGCGACCTAGGTTATTCGCCGAACTTTGGTGCAAAGGTCATGGCCGCGCGGCGCACCAAAACCATCGGTGCCATTATTCCAACCATGGAAAACGCAATCTTTGCGCGCGGATTACAGGCCTTTCAGGAAGAATTGCGCGTGCATGGCTATACGATGTTGGTGGCCAGCTCGTCCTATCAGGCCGACCTTGAAGAAGAACAGATCAGGGCTTTGGTGGCGCGTGGTGCGGATGCGTTGTTATTGATTGGTCATGACCGCAATCCCAAAATTTACGATTTTCTAGAGGCGCAAAAGGTGCCAACCTTGGTAACATGGGCGTTTGATCACAGCCAATCGCGCCTTTCTGTCGGCTTTGACAACCGTGCGGCAATGCGTGATCTGGCGTGCGAGGTGATCCGATTTGGGCATCGCGACTTGGCATTGATATCAGCCGATACCGCCCAAAATGACCGTGCGCGCGAACGCCTTGAAGGCATCCGTGAGGCGATGACGCAACATGGCTTATCCGCCGATGATTTGCTTGTGGTACAAACCCAATACGGCATCGAACATGGTGCCACAGCATTTTCACAACTTATGCAGTCACCCCGCCCCCCAACTGCGGTGTTCTGCGGCAATGACGTATTGGCCGTTGGTGCATTACGCTGCGCACGAGAGATGGGCGTCGCAGTGCCGGGGGATGTCTCGATCACAGGCTTTGACGACATCGAATTGGCGCAGATCACCTATCCGCCCCTCACAACCGTCCATGTCCCACATGGCGAGATGGGCAAACGCGCTGCACGCACGCTTGTTGATATGCTGGCAGGTCAAGGCCCGGACCAATCCATCGAACTGCGTTCAGAGATTAAGATGCGCGGTTCACTTGGCGCGGTCAAAAAGCAGTAAATTTTGTTCCTAGGATGGCTTTGTTCAATGCTTATCTTAACCGAAGTTGATCACTTTAGCTCTGACCATAATAGGCCCACGCCCAGATCATTGCGATGTAGGTCAACTGGTGCATCGCCTGATCAAAGCCAAGCGCACGCCAATAGCCCGCGTCACTTGGGGTCTGCTGTTTGATCTGCGAATAATACCCCTTGGCCCAATCAATATGGTAGTGCGCAACCCCTTCTGCGACAACGATCAGCAGCATAACAGGCAAGGCAACGCCCATCACCACAAACGCGATAACAGACCCTGCAACGTGAACGATTGCGTGCTGTAAGCGCCCGACATGCACATACTGATCACGCCCCGCCAACATGCGCGGTGTTTGCAAATAAAAATCCGCAAACAAATGTTTAATCTGCAACAGGATCAAAAAGATCAGGGCGTTTTGCAAAACGTCAGGCAAGCATATTCTCCACTTGGTATGGCGCGAACCTAATACGCCCTGCCCAAATCAACAACTATCCTGAACAATTATCAAATAATTTGGCCTTTGCTTTCCAAGCTTGTTACGATTGGCCATGCATCAAATTTAACTTTAGAGTGCGACAGCACTTTCTTGGAACTGGATCACCATCATAGAACCCTCAATTTTTGCATTTATTTGGAAATATTCCAAACGCGAACAACTGATTTTGTTACTTGTTACCGTAACGTTGTTCCCACTTTTGTACCTCACTCTTGAACTGCCCAAACGCATCATCAACGATGCAATTGGTGCAGGCGCATCCGTGGTCGACGTCTTTGGCTATCAAATCTCGCAGATCACGTTCCTGGGGGTTTTGTGCCTGTTGTTTTTGGTGTCCGTCTTTGTGCACGGCCTGATGAAAATGCGCATCAACACGATGAAAGGTGTTTTGTCAGAACGCCTGCTGCGGCGCTTACGGTATGGTATGATCGCCCGGATATTGCGGTTCCCCGCCCCCTATTTTGAACGCACCAGCCAAGGCGAATTGGTGTCTATGGTCACCTCTGAATCAGAACCCATGGGCGGGTTGATGGGCGATGCGCTTGCCCAACCTGTGCTACAGGCCGGGCAGATGATCACAATCCTTGCGTTTTTGTTCATCCAAAGCGTCACCTTTGGCATTGCCGCCTGCCTGTTGATCCCGCTTCAGGCATGGCTGATCCCCAAGCTGCAAAAGAAAATCAACATCCTCAACAAACAGCGCGTGCAGCAGGTGCGCGGCCTTGCCGCAGAAATTGGCGAAGGTGCTGTTGGGGCCGCATCGCTGCGCACCAATGGCGGTTGGCGCTATCACATGGCGTTAATTTCAGATCGGTTAAGCCAGCTTTATTTTGTGCGCTTTGAAATCTACCAAAAGAAATTCTTTATGAAGTTTATCAACAACTTCATCACTCAACTCACCCCATTTTTCTTTTATGCGATTGGTGGTTATCTGACCATCAAAGGGGAAATTTCAGTTGGTGCATTGGTAGCCGCGCTGGCCGCCTACAAAGACCTGTCCAGCCCGTGGAAAGAACTGCTGACCTATTACAACCAAACCCAAGACATGGCGCTGCGTTGGGAAGTCATCATGGAACGGTTTTCCCCCGAAGGCATGGTTGATGAACAATTTTTTGATGGGGAACCTGACACCATCGTGCCGCTGGACGGCGACATCAAACTGGTGGGCGTTACCGTGCGCGACAAAGACGGCAATGCGGTGCTTGAGGACTTAAATGCAACATTACCAGCAGGCAAAACCATCGCGATCACGGCCCCCAACGACGAAGAACGCCGCGCCTTTGCTGAGGTTTTGACACGTGAAGTCCTGCCCGCAAGCGGCAATGTGGTATTGAGCGGGCACACGCTGTCTACCCTCCACCAATCCGTGATTGCCACACGTATTGGCCATGCCACATCGCGACCCGTTATGTTTGTGGGCAGCTTTGGAAACAACGTGTTAATGCCCCTGCGCCGTCAGCCAAAGAATGGAACAGGTGATCCACTTGCCATAAAAGAAGCACAGCGCACCGGCAACAGCCCTGATCCCGTGCAGGCGGATTGGCTTGACCCGTCCCTTGCCGGGATCGACGACACGGATGGATTGCGCAACTGGTGGCTTGATCTGGTTGAAGGAATGGGCCGGGACAACGCATTGTTTCGCCGTGGGTTGGATCAAAAGTTTAACCTCGATACCTACCCCAATCTGGCAGAGCAACTTGTCGCACTGCGCCCCGCGATCGCTAAAAGCATCAAAGAGGCGGGTCTGTCTGAACACATCTATCCCTTTGATAAGCAAACCTATAACCCGGCGCTACCTGTTGGTGACAACCTGATGTTTGCCATGCCAAAGGTTCCAATCACTGCAACACTGTTGGCAGAGCAAACCGATTTCATGCAACTGTTGGGCGAATTCAACCTTGATGATGATCTGCTGCAATTGGCGATTGATGTCACTGACATGCTGCGACAAATTTTTGGGTTGGATGGCACGGATCATCCCTTGTTCCGCAAGCTTGGACTGGACGTCACAAGCTATGAAACCGCCATCGATTTGGTCGCCAAGATGCGTAACGGGACAGAGCTTGATACCCTCCAAAAAGCGCAACTGATTGTCCTGCCTTTTGTGATTTCGGCAGAACGGATTGGGTCCGCCTTTCCGGACGCAATGAAAACCAGCGTTCTTGAAATGCGCCGTGAGCATGCCGAGGCAATTCATCTGCGCATGAAGGGGGTGTTCACGCCACTGCATACCGATCACTGCATGCCCACATTGACCGTTTTGGAAAATGCATTGTTTGGCAAAATCTCGGAATCTGCTGGATCCAAGGCGGATGAAGTGCGCAGCGTTGTGGCGGACAAGTTGACAGAGGCCGGCATTGATCGACTGGTTCCCGGTCTGATCTTTGACACACCAATCACCCTTGGTGGCACGAACCTGCCAAACGATTACGCCGAGTTGTTGGCGGTCAGCCGGGCAACGATTAAACAGCCGCATATCTTGATTTTGGACTCTGTTCTTGCAAGCTATGACAGCACAGCCAAAGCGGCCCTTTTTGACAAGTTGCGCGCGCTGCTGCCCAACACCACGTTCATTTATTTGAATGCAGCCCATGCAGATGTTGGTGCCTTTGATGCCCATTTTGAATTGAAACATGGGATGATTGTCAGCGACGACATTCAAATCAGCGCGGGTGACGACAGTGCATTGTCTGCCGATCTATCCCGCAAGTTGGACGCGTTGAAACAGACGGAACTTTTCTCAGGTCTGAACAGCAAGCAATTGCGCCTGCTGGCATTTGGTGCCCGCTGGTACAACACAAAGACGGGCACGTATGTTTTCCATCAACACGACGATCCAAGCGACGGTGCCTATATGATTATTGAAGGCCAAGCGGATTTGCTGCTGTCCCAAAGTGACGGTGAGGATACAGTTGTTGCGACGGTGGGGCCGGGCAAATTGGTTGGTGAATTGGGCTTGATACGCAATGTTCCACGCGCGCTAGATATGAAAGCCACCAGCGATTTGCTGTGCTTGCGCATCGGTGCCGAAGAATTCTTGTCCGTGGTGGAAAACGATGCATCCACAGCGTTCAAACTGCTGCAAACCGTTGCAGGTTATGTGAAAAGCTAGGGTCAGGACACTAGGTACGATTGCCCTTAATGGCCTGCGCGGCGGCCGTATATCCGCCCGCAGCGCCATCAACAAAATGGATGTGATCGTCCTGATGGATGGAGGGCACGATACAGGTCATCATCGCCTCTGATTGTGTGTGCAGGCCATAGCGAATGATCCCGTCAGCGGTTGCTTTCTCAAGCAAGGCACGCAGACGTTTTTCAGTGTCGGGATCGCAATCCAATGTCATCTTCAACCCATCGTCAAATTTGCGAAAGTCAGCGTTTTGACGCACGTGGCGGCGATACCTGCGTGCATCGAAGCCGCCAACTTTTAAACCCGTTTTGAACAAAACCCATGCAATGAAGCTTTCAGTCAGTGCTTTGCGGCGCGCAGGACCAAGTGGTCCGTCACCACGCTGCGCATGGGCCTCAAGGGTGGCCCCTGCGGGGGGCCATGTGATGCCCGGCCCCGAAGACCCCGCCGGATGTCCAGATAGTTCAAGTTCGCGGGCCAAGGCCACAACCTCGCGCGATAGTTTTGCAAAGTCCGCCACAGAGGCGTCAGGGCTGGGTTCAATAACAACCGATAAGATAGACCCATGATGACTGGGCATATGGCTCCAGCGGCAACTTAGCCCGGTGAGGTCCGGTTTTGTGCCAGCGGGCGCTTGCGCCAACCCGTGCAACCCCAGTTTCATCTGATTTTCTGCCCAGCTTAACCCGCCACCCGAAAACATTGCATAATCAATACCTTGCGCGGCCTGAAACCGAGCCACGCCAATGTCCAAACCAGCGGCGCGAATGTCACGAACCTGGATCATGCCGACCCGCAATTCCATGTCGAATTCTTCTTGCGCCCAGACCCGCACCGCGGCCAACGCCTGTTCCGCGCGTGCCTTCCAAGCGGCAGGCACTGCAAATCCAGCGCCATCCCCGCCAAAGATAAACGGAAATCCAGCCCCCTCATGGGCATTCATCTGCGCTGAAACCACCGCAGCGCCTACCATATTTACAGTCTTATAGCGCCCCTCAGCAACAGCTTGAGTTGAGCCAACAATGTCTGAGGTTCCAACCCACCAATCATCCGGCAGAGGCATGTAAACATCCGCATCCGCAAAGACAGAGAAATCAGCGTTGGGCGTGACGGATGCATAAAAATCGATACTTGAAACAGGTTTGCTCATGTCACCTCTTTAAACGCGCTGTCACTGATCACCAACCACATTCAGACAATGCAATCAAAACACATGTTCTAACCCGCTGGCACATCAAAGCCGTGGTATCCGGTTAAAAATACGATACGCTTTGCATGTAAAAGGACAAAGACCACAAAAATATCAAAGGCAGGATCACATGACACAGGGTTCTAGATCAACGTTGCAGCAGCTTTTGGCAGAGCGTTTCAGCGACGCGCCCCATGCGACAGATCAGGATCAACCTGTTTTGGAGGGAATGGTCAATCGCGGCTCTTGTCGGTCTTTTCGCGATCAACCCGTTTCGGTGGACCTTCTTGAAACCCTCAGCGCTGTTGCCTTGGCCGCCCCCAGCAAAAGTGACCTGCAACAACGCGACATTATCTTGATGACCTCACCTGCAAAGCGCCAAGAGTTGACGGCGCTCATGTCTGGACAAGCTTGGATCGCACAGGCCCCAATGATCGTTGTGTTTTGCGGCAACAACCGGCGTCAACGTCTGCTGCACCAATGGCATGATGTGCCTTTTGCCAATGATCACCTTGATGCGTTTTTTAACGCCAGTGTTGATGCGGCGATTGCCTTGGGTGCTTTTGTCACCGCCGCCGAAGCAGTTGGGCTAGGCTGTTGCCCGATCAGCGCAATCCGTAATGAGGCTGCGGCAGTGTCAAATCTGCTGGCCCTGCCCGATCACGTCTTTCCTGTTGCGGGCCTTGCGATTGGGTATCCTGCACAGCCCACGGTAATTTCAAAGCGGCTTGCGCTGGGTGTGACGGTGCACCACGATCACTATTCAGAGGACTCTCTAAAAGACGCTGTGTTGACCTATGACAAGGATCGTGCCGCTGCCCAACCCTATCAAACGCAGCGCTTTACCGCCACGTTTGGCAAATCTCAGACCTATGATTGGTCCACCGATAAGGTACGCCAATATAGCCAGCCCGAACGCAGCAAATTTGGCGACTTCGTTCGGGCCAAGGGGTTTCGCCTAGACTAAGGCGAACACGCGTTTAAAGGTAACGGTTCACCAGATTTTCCAAACGTTCCTGACGGCCAGATTTTGGTTGCGGGTTAAGGCCACTGGCCAATACATCGTCGTGGATCGTGTTTAGATCACTGGACAATAACGTCTTGCCAGCCGCCGTGTCCCAACCCGCATAGCGTTCGTTGCGTGCAGCCTCTAACTTACCATCTTTCAGCATCGCGGCGGCTGCCTTAAAGCCCGCCGCACAGGCATCCATGCCCCCGACATGCGCGAGGATCAAATCCTCAGCATCAAGGGATTGCCGGCGCAGTTTAGCGTCAAAATTGGTGCCGCCGGTTTTAAAGCCACCCGCGCGCAGCACTTCATAATAGGCCAAGGCCATCTCGGGCACATTGTTGGGGAATTGATCGGTGTCCCAGCCAGATTGGTAATCATTGCGGTTCATATCGATGGACCCAAAAATCCCCAACTCACGCGCCAGCGCCAATTCATGTTCAAACGAATGGCCCGCCAAAATCGCGTGACCCTGTTCGATATTGACCTGAACTTCATCTTCCAAACCAAAGTCTTTGAGAAAGCCATAGACCGTCGCCACATCGTAATCATACTGATGTTTTGTGGGTTCTTGGGGCTTGGGTTCAATCAGGATCGCACCTTTGTAGCCCATCTTGTGTTTGTAATCGACGACCATCTGCAACATCCGCCCCGCCTGCTGGCGTTCGCGGCCCATATCTGTGTTGAGCAGCGTTTCGTAGCCTTCACGCCCACCCCACAGGACATAGTTTTCACCACCCAATTTGATCGTCGCATCCATGCAGGTTTTGATGGTCGCAGCAGAATAGGCAAAGATATCAGGATCAGGATTGGTTGCCGCCCCAGACATGAAACGGCGGTGCGAAAACAGATTGGCCGTGCCCCACAACAGCTTGATACCTGTTTCATCCATTTTCTGCGCAAAGTAATCGACGATGGTTTCTAGGTTCTTGGTACTCTCAGCAAAACTTGCACCTTCAGGGCGCACATCGGCATCGTGAAAACAGAAAAATGGCACGTTTAGCTTTTGGAACATCTCGAAGGCCACATCCGCCTTGAGGCGCGCATGATCCAGCGTATCGCCAAACCAAGGACGTTCAAATGTCTGACCGCCAAAGGGATCACCGCCGGGCCATGCAAAGGAATGCCAATAGGCCGCCGCAAAGCGCAGATGGTCCTTCATCGGCTTGCCCATGATCACTTCATCAGGGTTGTAGTGGCGAAAGGCAAAATCGTTGTCGCTGTCAGGGCCCTCATAGGAAATCGTGGGAATATCTTTGAAAAAGTCGGTCATGTCAGAGGTCCTTTAGGGTGGCATAGGCCTGTTGATAGCGTTGGTGTCCGGCGGCAAAGGCGTCGTGTAAGTCGTGCTGGGGATCGACGGATTTGGCGATCGGCGGGGGCGTGATGATTGAAGCATCCGCACCAGTCGCCATCATGCCCAGACGCGCGGCCCCAAGGGCGGCCCCAAAATCACCAGCTTGAGGAACGTCCAGCGGAATGTTCAGTGTGGTTGCAAGCAGCGACAGCCAATAGTCCGATTTTGCACCACCGCCCAAAGCCAAGGCTGATTTGATCTGCGTCCCCGTTGCGGCAAGCGCCTGCTGGCAATCGGCAAAGGCATAGGTCACGCCCTCGAGCACCGCGCGCGCGGCGGCGCGGGCATCGGTAGCATGATCCAGATGCAAGAATTGGCCACGCATTTGCGCATCGTTGTGAGGTGTGCGTTCCCCACCCAGATAGGGCAGGAATAGCGTCTTTGACGGTGCTTTTAGCCCCCCCAGATCAGCCGTCAGTGCAGCAGCGGACTGCCCTGTCAAGCGTGACAGCCATTGCAGTGCGTCCGTCGCAGCAAGGATCACGCCCATCTGGTGCCAGGTGTCCGGCAATGCATGGCAAAACGTGTGAACCGCCGTGGCCGGATCAGGGCGATAGGCATCATTTGCCGCGAAAAGTACACCAGAGGTGCCGAGTGAGACAAAGGCGGTGCCATCCTTAACCACACCAGCCCCGATGGCGGCAGCGGCGTTATCCCCTGCCCCGCCTGCGACAACGATCTGGGGCAATCCAGCCTCGCTGCCGATCCAGCCTTTGACACGGGCCGTGGCTTGGGATCCTTCAACAAGGTCGGGCATGTGATCACGTGTCAGATGGCAGGCCGACAGCAAGGTATCGGACCAATCGCGCGCACCTGTGTCAAACCATGCAGTCCCCGCAGCGTCCGACATGTCACTGGCCGCGCGCCCTGTTAAGATACGGCGCAGGTAATCCTTGGGCAGCAGAACTTGTGCGAGTTTGGCAAAAACCTCTGGCTCATTGCGGCGCACCCATTCGACCTTTGGGGCGGTAAAACCGGGAAAAACGATGTTTCCGGTGATCTCGCGAAACCGCGGGTCCGCGTCCATCTCGGCCGCCTCATTGACCGCGCGGGTATCATTCCACAGCATACAGGGGCGCAGCACATGGCCCGCGCCGTCCAACAACGTCGCACCATGCATGTGGCCGGAAATACCCATGCCTTTGACATCGCGCAGATCAGCAGATTGCCCCAGCGCCGACAGCGCCTTAACAGCCGCATTTTCCCATTCTCTAGGGTCCTGTTCGGACCAGCCATCATGGGGGCGTTGCACGGTTAATGGCACAGAATGTTCGGCCAAAATGCGTTGTTCCGCATCGATCAGGATCGCCTTGAGCGACGATGTCCCCAGATCAAGGCCGATAAACGTCATGCCGCAGCCTTGGGGTTTTTACCCAAGATGATCATCGACAGAATGTCGTCTTCGGTCACATCTTCGACGCGCTCTGTGCCCACCATCTGGCCGTTCTTCATCACCGACACACGATCACACAGCTCCATCATTTCGCGGGTGTCGTGGCTGATCAGGAAAATCCCCAGACCCTGCTTTTTCAACTCACCAATCAGTTCCGCAACCATCGCGGTTTCATGCACCCCAAGCGCGGCTGTCGGTTCATCCATGATCAGGATTTTGGCGTTGAAATAGACCGCGCGCGCAATCGCAACCGATTGGCGTTGCCCGCCAGACAGCGCCGAAACAGGTTCTTTCAGCTTTTTAAAGTTCGGATTGAGGCGGGCCATGATTTTGCGGGTTTCGGCCTCCATCCTCTGATCATCGACAAAACCAAAGGGTGTCGTCAACTCACGGCCCAAAAACAGGTTGGATGCCGCATCAAGGTTGTCGGCAAGGGCCAGTGTTTGATAGATCGTTTCGATGTTGTAATCCCGGCTGTCGCGCGGCGAATTGATTGTCGCGCGCTTGCCTTCGATCCAGATTTCGCCAGAGTCCATTTTATAGGCCCCCGACAGCATCTTGATCAGCGTGGATTTTCCGGCACCATTGTGCCCCAATAGGCCCACAACCTCACCTGCGTGCAGTTCGATGCTCACATCATCGACCGCGCGGACACCTCCAAAGGCGATAGAGACATTCTTCATTTCAACCAAAGGGGCGCTCATGATTTTGCTCCTACCCGCTTGCGATATTGGATATCGATCCAGACCGCGATCACAAGGACCGCACCGACGACGATGTTCTGATACGGCGCATCCACGCCGACCATTGCCATGCCCGACTGTAAGGACTGCATGATCAGCGCGCCGATGATGGCGCCATAAATGGTCCCAATTCCACCAGACAATGCCGTGCCACCAATGACCGCTGCTGCAATAACGCGCAATTCATCCAAAGTGCCGATGTCGTTGGTGTGATAGCCCAAACGCGCTGATGCGACGACACCCGCAAGGGCGGACAATACGCCGACCATTGCAAAAATCTTGACCGTCAACAGCCGTGTGTTGATGCCAGACAGCTCTGCTGCGTCCGGGTTGCCGCCTGTCGCAAAGATATAGCGCCCAAGTCGTGTGCGCAGGGCGATGATGGTCATCACAATCGCCACTGCAATCAAGACAAGCACAGAATACGGCAAACCATAGGCCGCGACGCAGCCGTCTGCGACCTCACAGCCAAACAGGCTGGGATCACGTGCAATAACGCGTTCAGGAACAGTGTAGGCATTGAGGATTGCGACAAAACCAAGAATGACAACCGCGATGATCGCCATGACCAACAGCTCAGCCCACAGCGGCTTTACCGGGACGCCATATTCGGTTTTTGAACGCCGCCCTGACCACAGGGCGTAAAGTGATACTGCCGTTGCTGCGCCCCCGACAACCCAGCTCCAGAAGGCGCCAAGTGTGCCGCTGATGCCGCCAAACAAGATGAAGGTTTGATCAAGCGGGCCAATGGTGGCACCGTCCGTCAGATACCAACCGACGTTGCGCCAGATCAGCAAGCCGCCAAGGGTCACGATAAAGGCCGGAATGGCCTGATAACCAACCAGCCAGCCTTGGGCAGCCCCAATGAGTGCACCAGTGATCAGACCCACAGCGATCGTGATCCAAGGGATCAGCGGGTGACCAAGTTCAAAGCCAAAAATCTGTGGCAGCCATGCGGTTTGGGTCATGCCCATCACCGCTGTGCAGGTCGCAAGCAATGCACCCACGGACAAATCAATGTGGCGGGTCACAATCACAAACACCATGCCGGTTGCCATGATCGCCACCGATACGGTCTGAATTGTCAGGTTAAAAACATTGCGCGGAGTCAGGAAACGCCCGTCCGTCAAGATGTTGAAAATGATGCAAACAGCCAAGAACGCGCCGACCATGCCCAATAGACGCAGGTCAACTTCTAACGATTGGACAAAACTACGTTTGGGCTGGGATTTGCCTGTATTTTGATCGGACATGGCCGGTCTCCATTCGGAATTTATGCCGATACATCCCGCTAAAATAGCCAGAGGATCGGGGGCAATAAATTTTATGGGATTTTGGGTGGCCCCGCCAGATGGCAGGGCCGTTGGATGATTGGGCTAAGCCCAATCAAACGCTTAGTTACAAGGTGCAGGACCGTCAGTCACGCCTTGGCACAGAGATTCAACTGTGATCCAGCCCGCGTCAGTCACAACAGTCAAATTGGCTGCGGTGATTGGCACAGGTGCAAGGAACATAGATGACATTTCTGTGCCCGCTGGGGATGTCCATTTGTTGGACCCCTCAACCATCACGGCACTATCACCTGCCAAAGCAACGGCAATTTCGCCTGCTGATTTGCCCAACTCACGGGCGTCCTTCCAAACTGAAACAGTCTGCGTGCCAAGTGCGACACGGTTCAAGGCTGCATGGTCGCCGTCCTGACCAGACACTGGGATACCTTCCATGCCTTGGGCTGTCAGTGCAGCAACTGCACCACCGGCTGTGCCGTCGTTAGAGGCCACAACAGCGTCCACTTTGTTGTCATTGGCTGTCAGGATTTGTTCCATGTTGCGCTGCGCGTTTGCAGGCAACCAACCGTCTGTATAGGCTTCATCAACGATGGTAATCGCACCGCTGTCGATGGCAGACTGTAGAACTTCCTGCTGACCACCGCGCAAGAAATCTGCGTTTGGATCGGTAGGTGAGCCTTTGATCATGACATAGTTGCCCTCAGGCTGCGCTTCGAGAACCGCACGTGCCTGCATCCGGCCCACTTCGACGTTGTCAAATGTCAGGTAAAACGCGCGGCCATCTTCGATCAGGCGGTCATAGGCAACAACGGGGATACCTTCGGCATCTGCGGCATCAACGGCTGGTCCAATCGCGGCAGCGTCCTGGGCCAAAATGATCAAGGCATCAACGCCCTGTGCAATCAGGCTTTCCACATCGGAAAGCTGTTTGGCGGATGAGGATTGAGCATCTGCTGACACATATGTAGCACCCGCCGCTTCCAATGCAGCTTTGATTGCCGCCTCATCCGTTTTCCAGCGCTCTTCCTGAAAATTTGACCAGCTCACGCCAACCGTTACGCCGTGGCCGTCTGCAAATGCAGCAGAGCCAAATCCTGCAACTGCAACAGCAGCTGCGATGACATATTTATTCATTGTAGTCCTCCCAAAAGAATTCCCCAGCAGTTTCCGGGGACAAGTCACACGACTCGCGTAGTAGGCTTACTGTAGCGATTAAATTCAGTTTTCAAAATAAAAAATGCGCCGCGCGATGGGTAAATGTAATTTTTGCCCTTTTTTGAACTTAAAATTCGGCATAGCGTATCAATATGACTGACGTTCAAGGTAATTTTTTTATATGATGAAATATATTGAGGGCCTAAAAACGACCTCGGGCTGTGGACCCCTGTTGGAATGGGAGAATGCAAAACAACCCCCGCTGCGGCAACAGGTTTTTCAACATGTGCGCGCCAGCGGGCAAGCGGCCCGCGCTGACATCACCCATGCCCTACAGATCAGCGCGGCCAGCGCGACAACCCTGACGGCTGATTTAATCGCATCTGGCTTGCTGCGCGAGGTTGACGAACCAGCGCGTGAGACAGGCCGAGGTCGCCCGCGCGTCGCCTTGGAGGTGGTGCCAGAAGCGGCCTATGCCATTGGGATCAAACTGTCTTCCAAGCAACATTCTGCGGTTTTGTGTGATTTCGCTGGAACGGTCCTGAATACCGCAAACATCCCTTCCTCAAACAAGCGCCGCACCTCAGAAGACCTGTTAGAAGAAATCATCACGTTGATTGATCTGGTCATCGCCAACGCCAAAATGTCAGGCCAAGACATTGGGGCGGTCGGCATCGGCATTCCGGGTATTGTCGATCAAACAAGCGGGCGGATCAGTTGGTGTTCACTGCTTCAAGATACCAATGTCGATTTGATTTCTGCATTTTCCAAAAGGTTCAATGCGCCGCTGTTTTTGGACAATGACACCAATATGTTGACCCTATCCGAGTTGTGGTTCGGACTGGGGCGCGACAAGACTGATTTTGCAGTTGTGACCATCGAAAACGGTGTCGGCATGGGGTTGGTTTTGAACAACAGGCTTTATCGTGGGACGTATGGTGTTGGACTGGAATTGGGGCATACCAAAGTACAGCTTGATGGGGCCTTGTGCCGCTGCGGGCAACGTGGCTGCCTAGAAGCATACCTTGGCGATTATGCCCTGACCCGCGAGGCCGCAACGGCGTTGGACGATGTGGAAAACAGCCCCAAAAACCACGAAGAACTATTGGATTTGCTGTTTGAGAAAGCCAAGGCTGGGCACAGTGCTGCGGAAACGATATTTCGCCGTGCAGGTCGGTTTCTGTCTGTTGGTCTGTCCAATGTGGTGCAATTGTTTGACCCACCGCTGATCATTCTGTCGGGCGAACGTATGCGCTATGACTACTTACATGCCGACGAAGTTTTCACCGAGATGCAAAAATTGACCCTGTCGAGCAGCCGCCAACCTTGCCAGATTGAAATTCACATCTGGGACGATCTGGTTTGGGCGCGTGGTGGTACGGTCCCTGCCCTGTCGGCACTGACCGATAAGATGGTGGGCCAGACACCATGAAAGGCCTTTATCTGGGTACCGCGTTTACGATCCTTGGCGCGCAATATGCTGCTGCGGGTCCATTGTTTGAGGATCACTCAGCCAATTTGCCCAAGCATGTCTATGCGGGCGGTTGGGAGCATTTTGTGGGCGGTGGTCTGGCTGTATTTGACTGCAACGGCGATGCCCTGCCCGACATTTTTGCAGCGGGCGGCGAAAACCCTGCAAGATTGATCCGCAACGCGGGCGGGTTTACCTTTAAGGCTGTTGATATCCCAGAGCTTTTGGGCGTCACAGGTGCATATCCCATCGATCTTGATGCAGACGGCATATTGGACCTTTTCGTGCTTCGGGTTGGGCAAAATCAGGTGCTAAAAGGTGCGGGAAATTGTCGTTTCACGGATGCCACGCAGGCCATGGGCATTGTGCCGGATGACGATTGGAGTACCGCTTTTACCGCGTGGTGGGAGGACGATGATCAACGCCCCACTTTGGCAATCGGAAATTATGTGGATCGCGATGACCCCGATGGCCCCTTTCGCGCGTGTGATGATAACGTCATCTTGAGGCCCGCAGATCGCGGGTATCAAGCAGAATTGTTGCAGCCCGGGTTTTGCCCTCTGTCCCTTCTCGCCGCCAAAGATTCACGGGGGCGGTCCACGCTGCGACTGTCAAATGACAGGCATTATTATGTCTCGGGTGGTCACGAGCAGATGTGGGACATCAAAGATCGCCGGTTTCTGGATGCATCTGATGGCTGGGAGAATGTCGCGCTTTGGGGCATGGGCATTGCCAGTCGAGATTTGAACGGTGACGGGCTGGACGAAGTCATGTTGACCTCAATGGGGGATCAATTGCTGCAATTCGCCCTTCCCGGAGGTGGATATGATGCGGCGGATTATAGCCTCGGCAGTTATGCGCAGCGGCCCCATGTTGGCGATGATGGACGTCCCTCAACCGGGTGGCACGCTGAATTTGGCGATATCGACAATGACGCGCGCGCCGATTTGTTCATTGCAAAAGGCAACGTTGACCAGATGCCCGGCATGGCGATGAACGATCCAAATACATTGTTGAACCAAAACGCTGACGGCAGTTTCACAGAGGTCTCTGTGGCTGCGGGGGTCGCCACGATGGAACGATCACGCGGCGCGGCCCTGGCAGACTTTGATCTGGACGAGCGCTTGGACTTAATTGTGTCAAACCGCCGTGCAGCGCTAGAAATCTATCGCAATATCACGCCTCAAACGGGCAATTGGATCACCGTCGATGTGGCGCAGGATGGCGGCAATCGCAACGCGATTGGCGCGGTTATCACAGTGACATCCGGCGCGCTTACCCAGTCGAAACAACATGTTATTGGGGGCGGTCACGCAGGCGGGCAGATGCTACCGCACCATTTTGGACTAGGTGATGGAACAGATGCGTTGGTTAGCGTTTTATGGCCCGATGGCACAACAACACAGACCCAAATCGATGCTGGCACTAGGCTGCTTATCACCAAACCTTAATCGACTTTTGGAACTGGCAATCCACTAGGCACCACGTCAGGCACCCCTAAGCGTCCTGAGATGCTGACCGGGTCCGTCAGCGTGTCTAGAAACGCAACAATGTCGGCGATTTCTGCCTCGTTCAAAGTAACGGGTTGCGCAACGGCAGCCGCGGCAATGTGTTGAACTTGGACCGCATCATCCATCACCGCAAAATCATCCACGGGGAACGCGGGCAAGATTGCCTGCGATCTGTCCCAATCAGCCAAGCTGCGCGCAGGGTCCGTGTGGGCCGCAACAAAAGCAGCGAGATCAGCATGCCCTCCCGCATGTCCGTAAGGGGCGCTTAACGCGATATTGCGCAAGGATGGCGTGCGAAACGCATACCGATCTTCTTCGCGCCCGGTCACCCGAAACCGCCCGTCATCACGGTGGTGATCTTGGAATGTGGCGGATTTTCCGGGGCCCAATTGCGGGGCCGCCATCGCGTGAAACGCATGATCCGTCAGAAAGGGACCAGCATGACACGTGCTGCATTTCGCAGTGCCATAAAACAGTTCTTGCCCGGCGCGCGCGGCACCAGACAACGTCAACACACCTTGCAAAACAGCATCAAAAGGCGCGGTGTCGGATCGCCATTCATAGGCGACAAATGCGGCAATCGCATTGGAAATATCCGTAAATGCGATATCATCTGGGCCATCAATCGCAGGGTAAACCGCCTGAAATTGAACTGCATATTCAGGGATTTGCGCAACGCGCCGCGACAACACATCCCATGCGCCGCCCTCACCTGTGATGATCCCCTGACGCACAAGGCGGCCCACGTCGTTCTCATCAAAGGACCCGGCCATTTCATCCCGGCTGAGCACCGGAAACATCGTTTGCGCTGACAGAATGGACGTGAACCCCGCCAACATATCCCCGCCCATTGGCGTGCGGATACCCGCAGGCTGGCTTGGATCAGCCTCAAGGCGGCCATCATGAAACAGCACGCTAAATTCCTGTGCGCCTAAGTTAAACAGCACCGGTGAATTGCGTGGAATACGCTCTTCAGGCATGTTTTCGGGATCCGCCGTACGCGTTGGCCCCATCCCAATGCCGCCATCGCCAAATGACAAAGAGACACCATCAGATGTCCCAAGGGCAGGATGATGGCAGGTTGCACAGGCTGTTTGTTTATTGCCAGATAAGATTGGGTCGTAAAACAACAATTGGCCCAATTTCGCTTCGGACAGATCGGTCACACCAAACGCGGCATCATCCACCGGCAACGGCAATTGCTGTGCAAAAAGGGGCACTGCGCCAAAGGTAAAAGCGACAAGGGGAATAAAGCGTTTCATTGGGGCAAGCTAATCAAGACTGTTGGGAGCGACAATGACATTTGCGCCCATACTGCCCACAAAAATCAAACCCGCGGCCTCATTCTGTCGCGTTAAATGTAAACAAACCCTCGCCGTCGATTTGATAGCCATTGATCAAGTCTTTGGCAGCGGGAGAGGTCAACCACGCCTCTAACTTAGCAACGGCATCGGCGTTTACATGTGGATGGCGCTGTGGATCAACGGGCAGATAAGCGTATTGATTGAACAGCACCGGATCACCGGAAAAGAGCAGCGCCAAAGTGCCTTTGTTGCCAAAATTCAGCCAACTGGCGCGGTCTGACAAGATATAGGCGTTGATCCCAGAGGCCGTGTTCAAACTGGCCCCCATGCCTGACCCAACGGCGCTGTACCATGCGCCAAAATCAGCTGGATCAAAGCCTGCATCCGTCCAAAGAGATATCTCTTTTTTATGGGTGCCACTGTCATCACCCCGGCTGACAAATGCAGCCTGCGCGGCTTCAATCTGTTGCAAGGCAGTGCTGGCCGTTGTCGCATCTGCGATCTGTGCAGGGTCTTGCGCCGGGCCAATCAGTACAAAGTCATTGTACATAATCTCGCGGCGGTGTGTGCCGTAGCCTTCTGCGACAAATACTTCTTCTGCGGCTTTGGAATGGACCAAAATGGCATCAACGTCCCCTGCCCGCCCCAAACGCAATGCCTGCCCTGTGCCAACAACGATCAATTGCACCTCCACCCCGGTGTCGGCCTGAATGACGGGCAGCAAAACATCTGACAGCCCCGAGTTGTGAAAGCTGGTTGTGACGGCCAGCTTCATTGTCTCTGCGTGCAAAGGCGCGGACCACAGGATCAAAAGTGCAGCAAGAATACGGGTCATTCGACGATGTCTCCTTTGAGGAATGCTTTGGCTTCGGGGGTTTTGGGCGCATCAAAGAAATCGGTGGCGCTGCCTTGTTCATGCAATGCACCGTTTAATAGGAACACGACATCGCTGGCAAGGCGGCGCGCTTGACCGATGTCATGGGTGGTCATGATGATGCGCGTTCCAGCGTAGAATGTGTTGAGCAATAATGCCTCTATTTCGCGGGTCGAACGGCCATCTAGGTTGGCGCAGGGTTCATCCAAAAACAGCACTTGAGGATCGCGGATCAACGCGCGGCCCAGCGCCAGTTTTTGGCGTTCCCCACCCGACAATCGCGTGGCGGGTCGTTCCGCCATGTCACCAAGTCCGATGCGTTCGACCCATGTTGCGACGCGTTGCGCAATTTCGGCCTTGCCTAGCCCGATTAACTGTAGCGGATACGCCAAGTTTTGCCGCACAGAGCGGCGCAACATGATCGGGCTTTGGAACACATAGGCTTGTTCTTGGCGTGCGAGGTCGTCTGGCACCGACCACGCAACGGTGCCAGATGACACGCGTTCAATGCCATGCAGCACTTTCAGTAACGTGGTTTTGCCAGATCCATTTGGGCCAAGCACCATTGTAAAACCCGCCGGCCCAAGGTCCATATCTATTGGCCCAAGAAGGACCTTGCTGCGCCGCTTGACCAGCATTTTATCCAGTTTGACAGACATGGAATGGGTCACCATCTGCCCTCACGTTCGGTTTTTGATAGGCTGTGGATGCCAAAATTTACCAATAGCGCCAGCGCAATCAGCACAAAGCCAAGGCCGAGGGCGAGTTCAAAATCCCCCTTGCCGGTTTCCAACGCAATCGCAGTTGTCAGAACCCGCGTGGCGTGATCAATGTTACCACCGACGATCATGATTGCCCCGACTTCACCAATGGCGCGCCCAAAACCAGCAAGCCCCGCCGTAAGCAAAGCCCGCCTGCCATCCCAGATCAACGTCATGATGCGTTGCCGTTTGGTGGTGTTCAAAGAGATCAGTAAATCGTGGTATTCCGCCCAAAGCTCGCGCATCGCCTGATGGGCAATCGAGGCGATCAGCGGTGTGATAATGATCACCTGTGCGATGATCATTGCAGTTGGCGTGAACAACAAGCCCAACACCCCAAATGGACCAGAGCGGGACAAAAGCAGATACACAATCAGCCCCACCACAACCGGCGGCAATCCCATCAAGGCATTTAGCGTGGCAATGGTCGCGCGCCGATAACGAAACCGGCGCACCGCCAGCCATGTGCCAAAAGGCAAAGCCAATACAGATGCGATGATCAAGGCAGACAGACTGACTTGCAAAGAACGCAGCGTGATTTCGATCAGATCAGCATCAAAGGAAACGATCAGCCAAAAAGCCGCCTGTATGCCAGACCAAATATCGTTCATAGCGCGGTCTTATCCATCCATTATTCAAGCGCACATGCGCTTCTGCCGCAATACCAGTGGTGACCAAAAAGGCAATATCTGTGACTTTCGCTTTTGAGATCATTTTCAACGCAGCGACGTCGCGCGGCAGTCCAGATCAAAATCGCTGACGTTCAAATTCTCACGTGAACTTGCGAAACAACTTTGTCTGATCAAACATATCTTCGAGCGTCTGCATCCGCTCTTTTGTTTCGTCCCAGTTCAGGTTTTGAACAGATGAAATCATCGTTTCAACCAGTAACATCGTCGTCGCCGCCGAATCCCATGCCGAGGGCACAATGATCCGGCAACTTAGGCTGATGTCAGCCAAATGATGCACAGGCGAGCGCCATTGGTCGGTGAACAGAATGATCTTTGCCCCGCGCGCATGGGCCATTTCTGCCAGTTTGAGCGTGTTGTTTTCATATCTGCGCACATCAAAAATGACAAAGATGTCGCCTTTTTTGGCGTTTAATAGATAGTGCGGCCATGTGTTTGACGTGGATTGCACATGCGTCAGGTTCCCACGGATAACCTGCATGTGCATAAAGAAATAATCAGCAAGCGTATGGGTGATCCGCCCGCCGACGATAAAAAGATGGCTGGATTGATCCGCGACCATTTCACAGGCCGTGTCAAATTCTTGTGGATCAATCTGACCAAGGGTCAGGCGAATGTTGTCGATCACTGCATCGGTAAAGCGATTTAAAAGGTGTTCTGAGGGGGCTGCCTCGGCCCAGGTGTCGTGTTTGGCAATCGGGTTCTTGGCTTTGGCCCGCAGTTCTTCGCGCAGTTCGGCCTGAAAATCTGGATATCCTTTATAACCAAGCTTTTGCACCATACGCGCAACCGTCGGAACCGAAACATTGGCGTCCTTTGCAAGTGCTGTGAGCGGCCCAAGTCCTGATGCAGGGTAGTTTTCCAGAATAGAAAGCGCCAATTGCCGTTCAGCACGCGTCAGATCATCCAACTTTTCTTGGATCCGGTCAGATATGGTTTGCGTCGATTGGGTCATGCGCCCTCCGTTTGTCTATTTTTATATCAGATCACATCCTCTTGTGAAATATATTTACAAAAAGATTGACAATCCCCGGCTTCGAGAAGCACCCTAAGCCCAAGGAGTCTACATGAACGCCACATACAACACAGCAAAGGACGACCCTGTTCTGGTCTTGAACCCAGACGCGAAATCCCGCGTTGTTGTCGTGTGTGAACATGCAAGTTGTTTCATCCCAGATGCCTACAACGACCTTGGATTGACGGGTGATGCCTTAACAAGTCACATCGCTTGGGACCCCGGCGCGCTTGAGGTGGCGAAAGGTTTGGCCGAACGCCTGGATGCGACGCTGGTTGCCTCAAATATCTCGCGCCTCGTGTACGATTGTAATCGCCCCTCATCCGCAGCCGATGCAACCCCGGTTCAAAGCGAGGCCATCAAAGTGCCGGGCAATGCGAACCTCACAGCGGCGCAGCGTGCAGAACGCGTGAATACGGTTTACGAACCATTCCGCGCGCGCCTTGCCAAGGTTAACGCGGGCATTACAGGCCCCATCATCGTGACCATACATAGTTTTACGCCAATCTATCATGGGGCCAAACGCCCTGTGGAAATTGGGATTCTACATGATACAGATACCCGGCTTGCTGATGCGCTGTTACATGTTGCACCACAGCACACTGATGCCCTTGTCTTGCGGAATGAACCATACGGGCCGCAGCACGGCGTCACCCATACGTTAAAAGAACATGCGCTGCCGTTTGGCCATTTGAATGTGATGTTGGAGGTGCGCAACGACTTGTTGCACGATGCCACAGTACAGGACGCAATGGCGGGGTGCATCGCCAACTGGCTTTCTGATGCTTTGGCCCAACTACAGCAAAAAGGGGTGGTGCAATGTCAGGATTGATGCACGCCTTTATCCGCGCTGTTGACGCCGTGAATTACCGCGTTGGGCGCATCGCGATGTATGGCATCTTTGTCTTGATGGGTATTTTGCTGTGGTCCTCAATCAGCAAAACCTTTTTCCTTCCCACCCTTTGGACTCTGGAAATGGCCCAATTTGTCATGGTTGCGTATTACATCCTTGGCGGTCCGTATTCGATCCAACTTGGCTCGAACGTCCGCATGGATTTGCTGTACGGCGAATGGTCACTGCGCAAAAAGGCGTGGTTTGATTTGATCACGGTGATGTTCTTGATCTTTTATCTTGGCGTTCTGCTGTATGGTGCCGTCAGTTCAACCGCCTATTCACTTGGTTACTGGGGGTCAGAGCCGTTTTCATACCTTGGCGGCATCCTCACTGGCACTGAAGAGGTTGGCCGGATGGAACGTTCATCAACCGCATGGCGACCCTACATGTGGCCGATCAAATCTATCATGATTTTAGGTATGCTGCTCATGCTGCTTCAGTGCATTTCCGAACTGTTCAAGGATGTTCTGCGCCTCAAGGGTGAGGCCATCTGATGTCATATGAATTGATTGCCACGTTAATGTTCGCCTCCATGATGTTGATGTTGCTGACCGGTCAGCGCGTCTTTGGGGCCATTGGGTTCATTGCCGTTGTCGCGGCCCTGTTGCTCTGGGGCGACAAGGGGGGCTTTGATATTGGGTTTTCGGCGGCGATGAAGCTGATGAAATGGTATCCGCTGCTGACGTTACCGATGTTTATTTTCATGGGCTACGTCCTGTCAGAAAGCAAAATTGCCGACGACCTTTACAAGATGTTTCACGTCTGGATGGGCGGGTTGCGCGGTGGTCTGGCGATTGGGACCATCGGCTTGATGGTGCTGATATCTGCAATGAACGGATTAAGCGTTGCGGGCATGGCCATTGGGTCGACCATCGCATTGCCCGAATTATTAAAGCGCGGATATGACAAACGTATGGTGACAGGTGTCATTCAGGCGGGGTCGAGTTTGGGTATCCTTGTGCCGCCCTCTGTCGTGCTGGTGCTTTATGCGATGATCGCGCGCCAACCTGTGGGTCAGTTGTGGTTGGCCGGGGTTATACCGGGGCTGATGATGGCCAGCCTGTTTGTCATTTATATCATTCTACGGTGCCGGGTTAATCCAACATTGGGTCCGGTTCTGCCTATTGAGGAACGCGACATCCCGCGTGCTGAAAAGCTGCGGCTGTTGCGTGCAGGTTTGCTGCCCGTGATCATCTTTGCGGTGATGATGGTGCCATTTGTGAACGGCTGGACATCGCTTGTTGAAAGTTCGGCCATTGGGGCCATCGCCGCCTTTGTCGCGGCAGTTCTCAAGGGACGTATGACGCGCGAGGTGTTTGAGAATTCCGTGCGCAATACCCTAGGTATCACGTGCATGTTCATGTGGATTATCCTCGCAGCCCTTGCCTTTGGCGCAGTCTTTGACGGGCTAGGTGCGGTCAAAGCGATTGAGAGCGTATTCACCGAACGCCTCAACCTCAGCCCTTGGATGATCCTGATTTTGATGCAGCTTAGCTTTATCTTGATGGGGACGTTTTTGGACGACACCGCCATGCTGGTCATCGTTGCCCCGCTGTATGTGCCGCTGGTGGGCGAACTTGGTTTTGACCTGATCTGGTACGGTATCCTGTATACGATCACGACGCAGATCGCCTATATGACGCCGCCCTTTGGCTATAACCTGTTCTTGATGCGCGCCATGGCACCGCCCGAGATTTCGTTGCGCGATATCTATTCGTCAATCACGCCATTTGTGCTGATCATGGTGGGTGCCCTTATCCTTGTCATGGCCTTTCCCGGTATCGCCACGTGGCTGCCTGATTATGTTTACAACAAACCATAAGAGAACTGCCAACAAGGCGGTCACACCTCAACCAAGGAGAAGAACCATGACGACAAGACGTAAGTTTATCCAAGGGGCCGCCATTGCCGCCCCCGCCGCACTGGCCACGCCTGCATTGGCACAAAGCACGATCAAATGGCGGATGCAAACCTATGCAGGTTCCGCATTGGCCGCAGAAGTGATTGTTCCGGCGATCGAAATGTTCAACAAAATCGCGGGCGACCGTATGCAGATTGAACTGTTCTTTGCCGACCAATTGGTGCCAACAGGCGAATTGTTCCAAGCCATGCAGCGCGGCACGATCGACGCGGTGCAGTCTGACGACGATTCCATGGCCTCCCCCACAGATGTCACCGTGTTTGGCGGCTATTTCCCATTTGGCTCACGTTACTCGCTCGACGTGCCAGTGTTGTTCAACCAATACGGATTGAACGAAATCTGGGACGAAGAATATTCCAAGGTTGGCGTCAAACACATCTCTGCCGGGGCGTGGGACCCGTGTCACTTTGCCACCAAAGACCCCATTCGCAGCCTTGAAGACCTCAAGGGCAAGAAAATCTTTACCTTCCCTACAGCTGGTCGTTTCCTGACCCAGTTTGGTGTCGTGCCTGTCACGCTGCCATGGGAAGATATCGAAGTTGCCCTGCAAACCGGTGAACTTGATGGCGTGGCATGGTCTGGCATCACCGAGGATTATACCGTGGGTTGGGCTGACGTGACCAACTACTTCCTGACCAACAACATTTCGGGCGCATGGGCGGGATCGTTCTTTGCCAATATGGAACGCTGGAATGAGCTGCCCGAAGACCTGCAAACCCTGTTCCGGGTATGTTGTGATCAATCACACTATTATCGTCAGTGGTGGTATTGGGGCGGCGAAGCGAACCTGCGCGTCAATGGCACAAAGATGGAATTGACCTCGATCCCGGACGAAGAATGGGCAACAGTTGAATCTGCGGCACAAGAGTTCTGGGAAGAAATCGCAGCAGAGTCCTACGTGAAACGTCGTGTTGTTGATATCTTTAAGAAGTACAATGCCGATATGGTTAAGGCGGGTCGCCCCTACCGCTATGGTTAAAAATCTCTTTTGGGGGCCGTTACCCACGGCCTCCAATACCAACTTGAAAGTGGATACAAAATGCCCGGCCCCATGACATTTGACGACCTGAAATCCCACGTTGCGGATGGATCAATCGACACCGTTCTTGCCTGTTTTGTAGACATGCAGGGCCGCCTAATGGGCAAGCGTTTTCATGCTGTGAATTTTGTGGAAACCTCGTTTGAGGAAACCCATTGTTGTAATTATCTGCTGGCCACGGACCTCGAAATGGCAACGCCTGATGGCTATGCATCCACCAGCTGGCAAAGCGGTTATGGCGATTATGTGATGAAGCCGGACCTTGCCACAATCCGCCCGGTGCCATGGCTTGAGGGCACCGCGATGGTGTTGTGTGATATCCTGGATCACCATCACCATAAACCCGTTCCGCATTCGCCCCGCGCCATTCTGAAACGTCAGATCGCGCGGTTAGAAGCGATGGGATTTGAGGCAAAAATGGCGACCGAGCTTGAGTTCTTTCTGTTCGAGAAAAGCCTAGATGACATCCGCAAAAGTGGCTTTCGTGATCTTGAACCGATCAGTGGCTATAATGAGGATTACCACATCTTTCAGACCACCAAGGAAGAAGATGTGATGCGTCCAATCCGCAATCATCTGTTCGCAGCGGGTTTGCCGATTGAAAATTCAAAAGGCGAGGCCGAGGCAGGTCAGGAAGAATTGAACATTCGCTATTCCCCTGCCCTTGAGTGTGCGGATTACCATTCCATCGCAAAGCACGCGATCAAGGAAATTTCTTGGCAACACGGTCGCGCGGCGACATTCTTGCCCAAGTGGCACAAGGATCGTGTGGGGTCCTCCAGCCATGTGCATCAATCGCTTTGGAAAGACGGTGAGGCCGCGTTTCTGGACGCGTCACGCCCGCATGGGATGTCCGAACTCATGGAACATTACATGGCGGGCCTGATCACATACGCGCCTGACTATGTGTATTTTCTGGCCCCCTACGTGAACAGCTACAAACGGTTTTCAAAAGGCACCTTTGCACCAACCAAGACGGTGTGGTCCGTTGATAATCGCACCGCAGGCTTCCGGTTGTGCGGCGAAAACACCAAAGGTGTGCGCGTTGAATGTCGCATCGGTGGCTCTGATTTGAACCCCTATTTGGCGCAGGCCGTGATGCTTGCCGCCGGGATCAAGGGGATTGAGGACAAGATGGAGCTGGCACCGGCAACCACGGGTGATGTCTATGAGGATGCTAAGGCTGCGGATATCCCCCAGACCTTGCGCGCGGCAACCGAAACGCTGCGCGGCTCGCAATTCCTGCGCGCTGCATTGGGCGACGACGTGGTTGATCACTACACCCGCGCCGCTGAATGGGAACAAGAAGAATTTGACCGCACCGTGACCGATTGGGAAATCGCACGCGGTTTTGAAAGGGCTTAAGCACCATGACGATCACATGTATCTCCCCCGTTGATGGCTCCGTCTATGCGACGCGCGAAACGCTCTCGCGCGCTGATGCGGACGCTGCCGTCGCCCGCGCCAAAGCTGCGCAATCGGCATGGGCTGCACGCCCTTTGGCTGATCGCATTGCACTGGTGCAGGCAGGTGTCGCGGCTGTGGGTGCCATGAACGACGACATCGTGCCGGAAATTGCATGGCAAATGGGCCGCCCGGTGCGATATGGCGGTGAATTTGGCGGCTTCAATGAACGTGCCGGTTACATGGCAGAGATCGCAAATGACGCTTTGGCCCCGATTGAGATTGAGGATTCCAGTGCCTTTCGCCGGGTCATCAAACGAGTACCCCATGGCGTGGTCTTGGTCGTCGCGCCCTGGAACTATCCCTATATGACGGCGATCAATACCGTCGCCCCAGCCCTGATTGCGGGCAACGCAGTGATGTTAAAACATGCCTCTCAAACGCCGCTTGTTGGGGAACGTATGGCAGCCGCCTTTCATGCGGCAGGCATCCCAAAAGACGTGTTTCAAAATGTCTTCCTAGACCATCAAACAACCTCGGCCCTGATCGCAGATCGTGCTTTTGGCTTTGTGAATTTCACAGGCTCGGTTGGGGGCGGCAAAGCGATGGAGGCCGCAGCAGCAGGGACATTTACAGGCATCGGCCTGGAACTTGGCGGCAAAGACCCCGGCTATGTCATGGAGGACGCCAATCTGGACGCCGCTGTGGACACGTTGATAGACGGCGCGATGTTTAACTCTGGCCAATGTTGCTGCGGGATCGAACGGATTTACGTGCATGAAAGCCTGTTTGACACCTTTGTTGAAAAGGCCGTTGCCATCGTGAATGGCTATAAACTGGGCAACCCGTTAGAGGCCGAAACAACGCTGGGACCGATGGCGCATGTGCGCTTTGCTGATGAAGTGCGTGCGCAAACCGCTGAGGCGATTGCGGATGGGGCCAAGGCGCACATTGATCCGGCACATTTCCCGCAAGATGGCGGTGCGTACCTGATGCCGCAGATCCTGACGAATGTGACCCATGACATGCGTGTCATGCGCGAAGAAAGCTTTGGTCCGGTTGTTGGCATTATGCCGGTTAAAGACGACGCAGAGGCGATCCGCTTGATGAACGACAGTGATTTTGGATTGACCGCGTCCCTTTGGACCCAAGATACCCCGCGCGCCGAAGCCATCGCTGATCAAATCGAAACGGGCACAGTGTTTATGAACCGCGCAGATTACCTTGATCCGGCGTTGTGCTGGACGGGTTGCAAAGATACGGGACGTGGCGGTGGGTTGTCGGTTATTGGCTATCACAATCTAACCCGCCCCAAGTCTTACCACCTCAAAAAGGCCTAATGATTATGACCCTCACCGCAAATTGGTCCTACCCCACTGCAATCCGCTTTGGCGCGGGACGCATTTCTGAAATCGCGGATGCCTGCGCTGTTGCGGGTATCAAAAAACCGCTGCTGGTCACGGACCGTGGCCTTGCGAATATGGACATCACCACCAAGACGCTTGATCTGCTTGAGGCGGCGGGGCTTGGGCGTGCGATGTTTGCCGACGTTGATCCAAACCCGAACGAAAAGAACGCCGCTGCGGGCGTCAAAGCCTATAAAGACGGTGGTCACGACGGCGTCGTGGCCTTTGGCGGTGGATCCGGCCTTGATCTGGGCAAGCTCGTCGCATTTATGGCCGGACAAACCCGCCCGCTTTGGGATTTTGAAGACATCGGGGACTGGTGGACACGCGCAGATGCAACTGCAATTGCGCCCATCGTGGCCGTTCCCACGACGGCGGGCACCGGGTCTGAGGTTGGCCGCGCATCGGTGATTACCAATTCAGAGACCGCGCAAAAGAAAATCATCTTTCACCCCAAATTCCTACCAACTGTGGTGATCTGTGATCCTGAACTGACGGTTGGGATGCCGAACTTTATCACCGCAGGCACTGGCCTTGATGCCTTTGCCCATTGTGTCGAAGCCTTTTGTTCGCCGCATTATCACCCGATGAGCCAGGGAATGGCGTTGGAAGGCATGCGTTTGGTCAAAGAATATCTGCCGCGCGCCTACGGCGATGGCACAGACATAGAAGCACGTGGGCATATGATGTCGGCGGCGATTATGGGGGCCACAGCGTTTCAAAAAGGTCTTGGGGCGATCCATGCGTTGTCGCATCCTATCGGCGCGATCTATCATACACACCACGGCACCACGAACGCGGTCTGCATGCCTGCGGTGTTGCAGTTTAACAAACCTGCGATCACCGATGTGATCAATGACGCCACACGATACCTCAACATCACTGGCGGGTTTGACGGGTTTTGTGCTTACGTGGACAGCTTGAACGCCTCACTTGGTATTCCTACAAAGCTGTCAGGTCTGGGCGTTGAAAACCCGGACATCGAACGCATCGTTGCAGGTGCGTTGATCGACCCAAGCACTGGCGGCAATCCGATTGAAATGACCCAAGAAAATACAACAAAGCTGCTGCTTGAAATCGTATAAGCAAAACGCGTGTTTGAGGAATGATAATGTCGGCCAATGACTTTGACTTGATCGTCGTGGGCGCAGGCATTGTCGGCATGTCCACCGCACTCTGGGCGCAGAAAGAGGGTTTAAAAACCCTCATCTGCGACCCAAATCCACCCGGGTCCGGGACCACCTATGGGTCTGCCTGTACGATCGCGACTTATGCCTGCATCCCGGTCAATCACCCGTCAATCTTTACCTCCCTCCCCGGGCTGTTAACCAGCCGGGAAAGCCCGCTAAGCTTTAACTTTGCCCATGGGCTAAAGAACCCAGGTTGGATGTTGTCGTTTCTGAACAACTGCCGCGCGTCGCGCGTGAAACACATCAGTCAGGCGCTTGGTGCGTTTCTGGCGCATACTGACGCCGGGCTTGATCCACTGATCAGTGAAGCAAACGCGCAGGACCTCGTTGTCAGCAATGATTGCCTTTATGTGTGGTCTACGCGCAGCGGTTATGACAGCGCGCGTGACAGCAATGCAATGCGTGCAGCCCAAGGTGTGCAGTTTGATGAATTGGTGCCCAATGACGTCTTGGACCTAGAGCCAAACCTGCAACAGCCGGTACACCGGGGATTACGCTTTAAAGGTGCGCGCCATATCACCAGTCCGCAAGAATTAGTGCACCGCATGCAGAGGCGGTTTGTGGCATTGGGCGGGACCTATCTGGCACAAGGCGTTGAACGGTGTGATCCCGATGATAGTGGCGTGACAGTGCATCTGTCTGATGGGACCGATATCCGAGGCGGGCGCGTTGCCGTAAGCGCAGGTGCGCGATCCACCCAGATCAAAGGTACGGGCAGCGAAAGGATACCGTTGGGCACAGAGCGTGGGTATCATGTGTTATATCGCGACCACGGTGGATTGATATCGCGCCCCGTTGGATGGGCCGAAGCGGGGTTTTATGCGACCCCCATGGCGCAGGGTCTGCGCATTGCAGGCACGGTTGAAATCAACGCCATTGATGCGACGTTCAACACGAAATGCACCGACTATCTACACCGCAAAGCGGGCGAAATGTTTGGGCCCCTTGGCACACCAAATGACACATGGTTGGGCCATCGCCCTACCCTGCCCGATGCCTTGCCGGTCATTGGTCGGTCGCAAAAATCTGATCGCGTCATCTTTGCCTTTGGGCATCAACATATCGGTCTGACCTTGGGCGGTATCACCGGGCGCATCGTCACGGACCTTGCCCAAGGGCGTGCGCCACAGGTCGATATTGGTGATTTTAGCCCACATCGGTTTTGACGGTCGGGGCCGAAGAGATCAGGCGTTCAGACCGATCATAGCAATGCCAAAAACCATCAATACCGCTGCACCAAAACGGCGCTTCCAATTGCCCTCTTTGAGGACAAAGAACCCGATCAGCGTGGCAAAGATAACTGACGTTTCACGCAGCGCTGAAACAACTCCAAGATCAGCAAAGTTTTTGGCGTAGAGCACCAAACCATATGCCGTCATGGACACCATGCCACCGGCAATCCCGACCAGCCAAACCTTGGGCGGCAAGTGCTTTAGCACCTGATGCCTGCGCCACCCGCAGAACCCTGCAATGAACAGATGCAGGAAGGCGCCCCATGCCCAATAACTCAGCGTATTGTCGGACAAACGCACACCAACACCATCTACCAAAGAATAAATCGAGATGCAGAACCCGGTCCCCAGTGACAAAACCAAAGCGGTTTTTCCAACGCCTGACCGCAGTGCCTTCCAACTGCTTAAGAAAATGCCTGTTATGATCAACCCGATGCCCGCCCAGACCAAAAGCGGCAATACCTCGCCCAGCAATAGCCATGCCCAAAGCGACACCAGCACCGGCACGATGCCACGGGCAATTGGGTATACAACGCTAAGATCACCATGTTGATAGGCGCGGCCCAGCAAATAGAAATAGCCAAAATGAACAAGGGTCGACATCACAATGTAGGGGAAACTTTCAGCGCTTGGCAGCGGCAGGACGCAGACCATAATGGTGCCCGGCAAGACATGGCCAAAAGCCACAAGGCCAAGCGTTGTTGTGCGATCCACAGCTGTTTTGACAATGGCATTCCAAACCGCATGTAGTACGGCAGCTGACAAGATTATTGCGATGATCGACAGGGACATATGGGTCCTTAGTTTCGTTTGGGCCTTTGGCGTATTTCGGTGCAGATCGACATGTTATGCGCCCTTAGACATCGTTTTCCCGGTTTGGCATTTCTTCGATCAATCGTGTCTCTAAAAGTTGCCCATTTGCGTATAAAATTGGTGTTGCGACGGCGGCAATATTACTGTTGAAATCACGAAAGGCGCGCAGCGTTTCCAGATGGATGTCGCTGCTTGCAAAGCTATTCGCCTCACCCGCCTGAAGGCGTTTGAAATGTCTTTTGCGGCTGTCACGCTCTGCGCGTTTGATTTCTGTTTTTTCCATGTTGAGCAGTCGCGCGCTTTCAAGATCACCAGAGATCAAAACGTTTGATGCCAGTTTCATGTTGGCCAAGATATTCTCGTGCATGGCGCGCAATTCTGACCACCCTGCTTGGGAAAACCTGCCTTCGGTTTTCTTTAGGTTCCCTGCCAGCACCATCAAGCGTTCTGCAACGACATCACCAGCCGTTTCTAAGCGCACGGCGTATTCCAGCATTTCGCGGGCAGCACGGCCATTTTCGCGGTCCATCATGTCGATTGGCAATCCAGCCGCATAGGCACGGATACGGGTCAGGCATTTGTTCACGTCTTGATCCAAAGATTGCACCGCTTTGATCTGACCTTTTTCACCAGATCGATAAAGAGATATCACCGGGTTAAACATGGCCTCGACCAGTTCAATCATGCGAAGCAGCTCAAGTTTCAGCGATGACACCGCCTGCGTCGGTGAGCCAGCTTTTGAGGGATCAAGGGCTACCTCTTGCCGAAATGTCAGATTGGGGTCAGAAACCTGTGCAGTGTCGGGCAGCAGCTTTTCAAATGGGGCTTGTAGATATCGACAGAACGGCAACGCAAGTATCAACAATGATCCATTAAACGCGATATGTGCGATCACCAGCATCTGACCAGCAACACCCGCCCCCACGACAGCAGCATCAAACGCCAGATTGATGCCAAACAGACAGATCACCGCCCACACACCACGCAGCAACAGGTTCGCAAAAACAATCCGGCGCGCGGGCAGTTCCATGCCACGGGTCAGCCAAATCGGAATGAAGGCACTGCCCAGATTGGCACCCAAGACAAGGGATAGACCCGCAGCAAAGGAGATCGCGCCAACCTGAACCAAGGTTACGCACATCAAGATTGCGGCAACCGAACTGTGCATAAGAAATGCCAAAGCACCGCCCACCAAGAAAGCGGTGATATAATCGCGTGCAAGATACTCAGAAACAGCAGGCAGGAACGTACTGTCGCGGATCGGGTCCATTGCATCGCGCAGAAATTGTAACGAGATCAAGATAAGTGCGACCCCCATCACGATGCGGCCCGCTTGGCGTAATTTCTTGGTCTCGGTCTTTACAAACAACCAACCGCCAACCGCCAGCAAGACGGGCACCAGCCAATCCAAATCAAACGACAAAACTTGGATGATCAGTGCGGACCCCAGATCGCCCCCCAAGACAATGGCAAGGCCCGCACCAAAGGACAAAAGACCGCTGGCAGCAAAGCCAGATGTCAAAAGGGCAACAGCAGCAGAGCTTTGCAAGACAACAGCCAAGCCCAGACCGACACCGCTGGCCTGTAGGGGGCCGCGTTGATCTGTCATCAGGCGTTGAAACGACGCGCCATAGCTGCGCTCAATGCCCGTGCGCACCAACCGCACCGCAAACAACAGCAGCATTGTGGCACCTGCGATACTGATCAGAAATTTGACAATCAGCATGGCTTAGCGATGTACCAATTGCAAAAGTTGATCATGCAATTCAGGCGTTGCCGCCGACAAAACCCGACCATCTGAATGTAGTGAAAGGGGCTGGCCATCCCAATCCGTCATCAGCCCCCCGGCCTCTTGGATCACCACAGACAGAGGCATGTAATCATAGGGCTGCAAATCATAATCAACGACGACGTCAACATGGCCCGCAGCCAATAGCGCATGGGGATAACAATCATAGGAAAACCGTCGTGTCTGGCCGGATTTCACCAGATCATCAAAGACCTTTGGGTGATCCGCATAGATTTTTTCGCCCTCATTGATGTACAGAATGGATTGATCCAACACCGTCTGCTTTGAGGTGTTGATTACCCCCCCGTTCAGCGTCGCGCCTTTGCCTTTGACGCCAAGGAAAACTTCGGACAACGCCGGCATTGCGATCACGCCAACCTCGGGAATGCCATCGCTCAAATGCCCTAGCAAAAAGCCAAAAAGTGGATGACCCGAAAGAAAGGACCGCGTGCCATCAATTGGGTCAATGATCCACATCCGCGACAGGTCAGCCCCCTCAATTCCGTGCTCTTCGCCAAAGATGCCGTGATCGGGGAAGTGCTGGTTAAGATAAGCGCGAACCAATGTTTCTACGCCTTTATCCGCTTGGGTGACTGGGCTGTCGTCTGCTTTGAATTGCGTGCCCAAATGGCCCCGGAAATAGCCCATCGCAGCCTTGGCGGCGAAATCCGCAATTGCGAGGGCGTGGGCCGTATAGTCAGTCGGGTGCATCTTGACCGCCTTGATCTGCAAGGCGCATTTCGATGCCCCATGCCTGAAGTGCATCTGCCAGTTTTGGTGCAGGTTTTTGATCCGTGACAATCAGGTTCACACTGTTTGGCGCGATGCCACAGTGCGGGGCCGTTTGATCAAATTTGGTATGATCCAGCGCCATCAACACACGATCTGCGCCACTGGCAACGACAGCGGCGAGATTGGCTTCGTCTTCATTAAAATTCAGAAAACCACGGGTTTTTGACACTGCATCAGTACTGAGAATGGCCAGATCATAGGCAAATCTGCGGCTTTGATGTTCTGTCACAAACCCAAAGGTACCGCGTTCATCAGTCTGCATTTCGCCGCCCAATAAGTGCACGTGGTTTCCATTATGATTGGCCAGCACCTGCGCCACACCAATCGAATTGGTCGCTATCGTCAGTCGAAAGCGGTCTCGCAGGCTTTCTGCAACAAAGGCGGTTGTTGAACCGACGTCCAAAAACAGCGTCATCCCATCGCGCACCTGTTCTACAACTTTGGCGGCGATCGCGCGCTTTTGCGACGAGTGTTTGGCAATGCGGCGCATAAAACCGGGCGCATCGCGTGGTCCTGCCAGATAGGCACCGCCATACATACGCTCAAGCACGCCTGTTTTTGAAAGTGCCTTAATGGTGCGCCGGACAGTTTCCTCAGAGACCTCAAGTGTTTTTGCCAGTTCGGCACTGCGCGCAGAGCCACCCAGACGATGCAGCGCATCGATCAATTCAAGTTCACGATGAGAATGCTTTGGTGTTTTGCTCTTGGGGGTGATGATAGAAAATCCACAAATATTCCACAAAGGCCCACATACATGACCAATTATGCGAACACAATCGCTCTAATCGTTGTAAAAACTGATATTCCTGTGTGGTTCCACAAAGATTCACCTTTCCAGTGGCCCCCTTTTACGCCTTATCTAAATCTGTAATGCCGAAAAGGAGCCGCACCATGGGCCGTACCAAGAACGTTCTGTTTATTGTGATCGACCAACTGCGCGCCGATTGCATTTTTGGGGAGTTGGCGAAACATGTGGACACCCCCAATCTGACGGCGCTGATGGCCGACGCTGTCACGTTCCAACGACATTATTCGGTGGTGAACCCCTGCGGTCCGTCACGCGCGTCCCTTTTGACGGGGCAATATTCGATGAACCATCGCTCTGTGCGCAATGGCACGCCGCTGCGCCATGATACGCCCAACATTGCGCTCGAAATGCGCAAAGCGGGTTATACGCCAATGCTATTTGGCTATACCGACACGCCGCCTGATCCACGGGTTTATCATGAGAACGACCCCGTGTTGCGCAACGAAGAACAGACGATGACGGGCTTTCAAGACATCGTTGAGATGCAATTTTTGAAATCTCTGCCTTGGCGGTCACATTTGATGAACAAAGGCTATAGGTGGAACGGCCACAATGATGTATTTCGCCCTGTTTCGCCCACGGGCGATGCCCCTAAAATCAACGATCCTGCGCTTTACCGCGCAGAGGACAGTGACACCGCGTTTCTAACGGATAAATTTCTGGCAACAATGCCAGCCTACAACGGGCAGGATTGGTTTGCGCACCTGACCTATATCCGCCCGCATCCCCCGCTGGTCGCCCCTGCCCCTTTCAACGCCATGTATGACCCGGATCAAATGCCGCTGCCCAAACGTCTTACGGATGCCTCAGATGAAGTGGCAAACCACCCATTTTTTGGCCCAACAATTGCGAATAGCACAGCCGCGCATACTGTTATCGGTTTTCCCGATCTGCCGCCAACAGATGAAACCATCCAGACCCTGCGTGCCGTTTACTTTGGCTTAATCACAGAAGTTGACCTGCATATTGGCCGGGTGATCACGTTTCTAAAGGACACCGGGCAATATGATGACACGTTGATTGTTGTCACCGCAGATCATGGTGAGATGCTGGGGGATCATCATACTTGGGGCAAGTTTACAGTCCATGATGCTGCATTTCATACGCCGCTTATCATCCGCGCGCCGGGTAATTTAGCGCAGGCGGGCAAAACCATCACAAACCCCGTTGAGACAGTCGATATAACCCCGACCATTCTGGATTGGGTTGGGCAGGATATCCCAAATTCAATGGATGGCAGGTCATTGTTGCCCTTGTTGCATGGCGAAACACCAGATGATTGGCGCAGCTATTCCTTTTCAGAGTTCGATTTTGCCCGCCCCGACATGCCGACGATTTGGGAAACGACACTTGGGACAGGTCCTTGTGATTCCTCCCTCGCGATCTTGCGCGATACGCGTTTCACTTTGGCGGAATTTGCCGCTGACCTGCCCCCGATCCTGTATGATCATGATGCGCACGGCGAAGCCAAGAACGTCGCCGCAGAAGCTGAATATCAAAAAGATCTCAACAAATTAACGCGCCTTATGCTGCGTCACCGTATGAAGAACATGGATCACACGCTGTCCTTGACCACGATTACAAAAGACGGTCCACATCAAAAAACCCGACACGCTACGCATTGAAATTTAGGGGATTAATCCAGCGGAAACATCGGGCGCGGCACGTTCTTGTATCCCAGTGACGCATAATCAAGAGTGCAAAGCGCACCGCTGTCGCAGACGATAATACGTCCAGCAATGGGTGTGAATGCCGCGCGAAAATGCTGCATCGACTTTAGTGCGACAATAGATTTCTGGGCAGGATTGATCCCAAAGGTTTCGAACTGCTTTAGGTCCAATATCTGGTGCGCGATGCTCACAATCAGAACCTCAATACCCGCAACCTCCAGAACTGCTGTTTTCCCAAAATCCCGCTCTAGGCCGCCCATCATCGGCCCGCTGCCAACAACCCGGCCCTCGCCCTTCCATTTGACGGTGCCTGTGACGGCTATGGGACCGCCGCCAATCTCGGGTGCGCTTATGCCACCAATGGTCAGCGTCACCTCTGTGCCAATGGGATGGCGGTTCAGGAATTTCGCCGCAGTTGGATCAACCAAGGCTCCGAAACATGCGTTTTTGACGCCATTGGCCAACAATGCCGCCAGTAGGTTCGTTGCATCCCCATAGGCACCAGCGCCGGGGTTGTCGGCATAATCGGCAATGACCAACGGGCCTGCGCCACCTTTCCATGCCCTCGCAGCCATCGCAGCCTCAGTACTACTTAGGTAAGTGTTCAGCGCGTCGTGACGGCGATGCCAGATGTCATCAGCAAGGGTTTCTGCGATCTCTTTGTGGCTTTTTGTATCACCGTCACAGGTGACCAGAACTGTTGGGCCAACCTCTGCAATGTCTGCACAGGGGAACGCCCCATTGATGCTGATCGCATAGACCCCTTTGCGCGCTTCATAGGCGCGGGCAAGTGCGTGTCGATCAATCATCGGGCCAAGATCGGTGCGCCCTGCATTGGCTTCTTCCAACATCGGCCTATGGGCGCGCAACGTCTTGGGGGTGATGTCACCCGCCATTGTGCGCTGCAAAAGTTCAGCGGCGCGTCGCCCTGTTGCGCGAAAATCGACATGCGGATACGTGGTGTAGGACAGTAAAATCTGCGCCAGATCGCACATGGCTTTTGTGACGTTTGCATGAGTATCCAAGGTTACCGCGATGGGCACATCTGGCCCGATGATCGCGCGCAGTTGGCGCAGTATCTCGCCCTCTCCATCTTGACAGAAATCAGTGACCATCGCCCCGTGCAGCATCAGGAATACGCCGTCGTAAGGATCATGTGCCGCGGCAAGCAAAGGGGTGGTTAGTGTTTCAAATGCGTCGCGCGTTACAACGCCACCGGGGCCAGCGGCCGCACTTATCACGTGATTGATCTGCCAGTCGTGATCACGCCCCACGTCCAACAAGCCCCCCAATTCGGTGTTTTGGTTTCCGCGTGTTGCAATCGCTTGCGCCCCCTCCAGTAAAAACCGATCCTTAAAAGATTGGATCGTCGTTGGATGAATATTGAAAGTGTTGGTTTCATGCATAATTTCAGCGCTGAGCACCTTAAAACTCATGCTGAAACCCTGCTGAAATCAAAAGCAGCAGCACAGTGCCTCATGACTTTGCATCCGTCTTATTTTGCACGCTGCCATCAACATGACCGGTAAATTTGCCATACAGGCGGGCGACTTTGTTCATCCGCGCTTCGACTTCTGGCCCAAGTTCCATAAAAACCGCGTTGACCAGCAGATTGGCAAGGCTCGCCATTTGCGCTGTCGAGTTCCAAAAAAGGTTAAACGATGTCTGCACAACAAAGACTTCGTCGGTGCATTCGTGCCCCCAATCACAGTAGGGATCCGTGATCAGCGTGACGGGAATGCCTGCTGATTTTGCTTCTTGGGCCAATAACAATGCATTGCCCGAGTACCTGCGCGCTTCAAAAATCACCAAGGCAGTATCACTGTCGTCCGATGCAAGAAGGTCTGCAAAATTCCCGCTTGCCAGGTCAAGCAATTGAACCTTGTCCCGGATGTATTGCAACTGGTGCGCAAATATCTGCGCGATGCCACGTTCGGTTTGAAACCCAACCACAAACACTGTTTTTACGCGCGCCAGACGTTTGACCACGCGGTCCCACTCCGGCTTTTGCGCCGTTTCATAGACCGCAACAAGTGCAGCCATTTCCAATTCAAGGCCACGTGTCAGTTGGTCTTCGCCGGCTCTGTTACGCTGTTGTAGGTCACGCAGTCGATCCCCAATCAGCCAAGGTTGATCCCCCATATCATTGCGCAGGTTCTTTTTCAGGTCTTTAAAACCACCATAGCCAATGGCCCGACAAAATCGCCCAACAGTGGGTTCACTCACCCCAACCTTGGCGGCCAAACTTGCGGCTGTTTCAAAGGGCAGACTGCCCAATTCTGCCAGCATATACGATGCCACTGCACGGTCCGCCTTTGATGAGGATGCAACCGCTTCGCTCAAACGTTGACGTAATGTTTGTGTGGTCATTTATCGCCCCCCAGCAACTGCGCGACGCTAGAGAATAGAACGGGGAAAGTGTCAATGTTACCGATCTGACCTGCGATAATATCTGGTGTGGAAATCAAGTGTCTCATTGATACTCTACCTCCAGCCGTGCCACGCCCACGGACGGTGCAATAGTTTTGCTCAGAACACCTTGCGACGCGGTGCACAATTCAGCAGTGAGTTGCGCCAATATAGGGGCCATCATGATCCCGTAACCGCCCTGCCCGGCCAGCCAAAAGAAGTCCGCCACCACCGGGTCGAGCCCCACAACAGGTGCCTCATCTGCAACAAAGCTACGCAATCCCGCCCAGCTGTGTTCAATCTTTGCAACTTTGAGTGTTGTCTCGCGTTCGATCCAATCGGCCAAAACGGCAATATCCATATCATCGGGCCAAGCGTCATAAGCCTCGCAAGGTGTCGCATCCCCCGGCGAGGCCATCAGCCTGCCCGCATCAGGTTTTATATAGGCGTCTGTCCCAGCAAAATCGATTGCTGGCACAGCTTTGCAATCCAATCCTAAAGGGGCATTGATGATGATGGCGGTGCGTCGCTTTGGCACCAATCCGATGGGCCGCGCACCTGCCATCGCGCCAATCTGGTCTGCCCATGCGCCAGCGGCGTTGACCACACATTTTGCCAGATGACTTTCACGTGCCGTGGTGACACACCAATGGCCAGTCTGCCGTGACATGGATATAACATTCTGATTTATCTTGATAATTGACCCACGCGCTTTGGCCCCATTTATGAAACTGAGGTGAAGGGTCGCCACGTCAATGTCACTGACACCCGCCTCATAGACTGCCGCCGCTACGTTTTCGGGTCGTAAAAACGGTACTCTTTCAATCGCCTCTTGTGGATCGATCCTGCAAACGGCGTTTGCAGTTTGGGACATCGCCAATAGATCGTCTAGATCACCTTCATGTCCGGGTGATGCGACGGTTAAACATCCACGCGGGGCCAGCAATGCGGTCTCGCAAAATCCTGCTGGGGGTGTTTCAAAAAACCGCGCGCTGGCTTCATTGATCTGGCGCACAACTGGCCCCCCGTAGTGTCGCGTGAACAAAGCTGCGGATCGTCCGGTGGCGTGATACCCCATCGTACTTTCTGCTTCGAGCAACAGAACCGTGCCGTCATTTGCCAACTCATAGGCCGCGGACGCACCTGCAATGCCTCCGCCGATCACTAGAAAATCAAATATCATCAGGACTGCCTTTTCACGGCGCAACCGGGGTAAAACCGACCCCCCGTCATACCAAGCCCCTTTCCGACTAAGACTGCAAGAAAAACTAAATTCATTGACTCAATGAAAGTTATATTACTTACTTCCCTCAGCTGCGGGGAAATTTCATGATCAAACCAATGTGCGAATGCCCTCACTTGGGGGCCTCTACTGCTTTTATACCAGCAAATTTGCACGCCACACGTGTGTCGAACGTAGAACGTCATGTTCTGGCATCGGCAAAAAGCAATCGCGCTACCTCGGAAGTGTCACAAAACACACGCAGAGGCACGGTATCCTCATGAAGGTGGCCGCAAAACAAGCACCACGAATGACCCTAGCTCAACAAAACTATTTGCCGGCACACGGCGAAAACCCAACAAGGAAAGACCTTATGAAAAAGATACTCTTATCCAGTGCGGCGCTGACTGCCCTTGCTGGTACGGCGATGGCGGCCTGTCCGGCTGTGACCGTATCAGATGCCATGGGCGTTGCTGCGGGCGCGTTCCCACAGCAATATGAATTGGCAGAATTCCAGACCCTCGCTGATTGCACGCTCGACGTTTCAGAAAACCCTGACATTGCAGCGATGAACGGTCGTATTCGCGGCAATCCTGACATGCCTGCTTTGGCGGATCGCTTGCCGTCTGAACCCTTGGTTGTTGCCCCATATGACATGATCGGCACCTATGGCGGGACATTCAGAGCACTTTCTAATGCGACCGAGGCTGGCACATCCGACTTTATGTCCGTGCGCCACGTCAACCTTGTGCGCTATGCGGATGACCTTACCACCATCGTGCCCAACGTCGCCAAAAGCTGGTCGTGGAACGATGACTTCACGCAGCTGACGTTTGTTTTGCGCGAGGGCCACAAGTGGTCTGACGGTGCGCCCTTTGGGGCCGAGGATGTCGAGTTCTGGTATGAAAACCTACAGCTTGATTCCAACGTGATCGAAAGCCCAAAAGATTATGTATTGGCGGGCGGCGAAGCGATGACCGTCGATGTCATTGATCCGCTGACTGTGCGTTTCAACATGCCGTCGCCAAAGCCGGGGTTCTTGGCCCACTTTGCAAACCACTATGCGCAGGGTTTCCAGCCCAAGCATTTCCTTGGGCAGTATCATCCTGACATCAACCCTGACGCGGATACGCTGGCGCAATCGCTTGGGTTTGAAAACGGCTACGCCCTTGTCAAAGCCTATTATGGCAGCTCTGACTGGATGGACACACCAACGCCCATGTTGGCCCACCCTGACAAAGTTGCGGGCCTGCCCCTTGATGCGGCCCCAACGCTGGAAAGCCATATCGTCATTTCAGAAAGCACTGAGGGGCGTCAATTTGTTGCCAACCCGTATTTCTTTAAGGTCGACACAGCCGGCAATCAGCTGCCTTATATCAACGAGATGGACGAGATCTTTGTGGGCGAAAGCGAAGTGCGTTTGCTGAAACTGGTGAACGGCGAAGTCAGCTATAAGGCCCAAGCCTTGCAGATCGATTATGTGCCTCTGCTGATGGAAAATCAGGAAAAGGGCGGCTTTGTAATTGATCTGAAACCTGACATCACGATGCCAACATTTGCTTTCAACGTCACCTCAGAAGACCTTGAAAAGCGTAAAGTCTTTGGTGATCTGAAATTCCGTCAGGCAATGTCTGTCGCGATGAACCGGGATGAGATCAACGAAGTTGCGATGTTCGGCCTTGGCACACCTCAGCAATACGTGGGCTTTTCACCGACACCTGATTTTGTGACGCCAGAGCTGGAACAGCACTTTGCACAATACGATCCAGAAATGGCCAAAGCCCTTTTGGATGAAATTGGCGTTGTTGATAAAGACGGCGATGGTATGCGCGAACTGCCAAATGGTGACCCACTTACCTTGAACCTTCAGGTTGCCACACAAGGCATCTCGATCAAGATCGTTGAACTTGTCGGTCAAACCTGGCGTGATGTTGGGATCAACAACACGGTCAAAGAGGTAACCTCGGATGAATATCGTTCGTCGCAATCCTCAAATCAGCTTGATGTGACGCTGTGGGAAAAATCTGTGCCACTGGCCGTTGTCCTCGGGAATGGCGAGATCTTTATTCCGCCCTATGACAACTACTTCAACATGCGCACCGCGATGCTTTGGGGTGAATATGTAGACTCTGACGGCGCATCCGGTGTTGAGCCCCCGGCCTATGCCAAAGAAATGATGGAAGACATCAAGGCATTTCAGGCCACGCCAGTTGGCACACCTGAATCAGATGCATTGGGTCTGAAATTGGTAGAGAACATGACCAACAACCTGTTGTTCATCGGCACGGTCAAGGAACAAAAGCCGATCTATTTTGACGCTTCCCTTAAGAACGTCACAGAGTTCAAGACGGCGTCTTATGCGTACTACCGGACCTACCCTTACCGTCCATCGCAGTGGTTTCTGGAACAATAAAGCCGAAACCAACTGAAAATGATCAGGTTGCGGGCCACCTAACTGGCCCGCAACCCAAAGCAAAAACCGCGAACCCAAATGGGTCGCATATGTCTTCGGGGCGGTAACACTGATGGTTCAGTTTCTACGATTTGCATTCACCCGCGCCGCGCTTGCCTTTTTCACACTTTGCCTTGTGTCGTTCATCGTCTTTTCGTTGATGGAACTTGTGCCCGGCGACTGCGCAGAACGCTATCTCGCGTTTAAGAACAGCCAAGGCGCGATGATTTCCATCGCTGACATCCAAGCTGAACGTATCCGCCTGGGTCTGGACCGCCCCTACCTAGAGCGTTGGACCCATTGGATTTTCAACGCCTTTCAGGGCGAATTTGGTGACAGTTGTATTTTGCGCCTCAACATCAGCCAACTTTTGGGTCAAAAGGTCTGGCTGAGCATCGGTATCTGTTTGGGATCACTTTTGGTCGCTTATGCCATCGCTATTCCAGTTGGCATCATCGCCGCCACATCGCGCAATCCCTACCTTAACAACAGCCTGCGTTTGGTCAGCTACCTTGGTCTGGCGCTGCCAAACTTCCTGCTTGCGCTGATGATCATGCTGTTTTCCACCGTCATGTTCGGGGACAGCCTTACTGGGTTATTCTCGTCTGAATATCGCGACGCGCCATGGACCTGGGGCAAGGTCAAAGACTTCTTAAGTCATGTCTGGTTACCCGTCTTTATCCTTGGCTGGTCGGCAACGGCCTTTGCCATCCAGACCGTGCGCGCGCTGATGTCAGATGAAATTGGTAAGCTGTATGTCACCGCCGCCACCGCGCGCGGCGTATCTGGGCGCAGGTTACTCCTGCGCTATCCGGCGCGTCACGCGTTAAGCCCGATCATCAACTCGTTGGGCTTTGATTTGAACCGTATTTTCAACGAGCTTCCGATCGTTGCGTTGATCCTCACGTTGACAGAGGCCGGATCGCTGTTGATCGAAGCCCTCGCACGCTCAAACGATCAGCAACTTGCGGGGGCAATCATCTTTTTCCTCACGGGCAGTATCGTCGCCATCAACTTTATCACTGATATTGTGCTGGCACTGGTCGACCCACGCATCCGCCGCAGCATATTGGGATAACAGATATGAGTGAAACCAATATCTATGACGCCAACGTCGATCAAAGCGCTAAAGATGCGTATTTTACTGCCGGACAAGGGCAGCTGATCTGGACCCGCTTCAAAAAACAAAAAGCGGCAATGGTCGGCGCGTGGGTGCTGGTGATCCTGATCTTGTCAGGCATCTTTGCCCCCTTCCTCACGCCTTATGATCCAACCATTGCCGGGCGCGACAAAGATTATCTGAACGGTGCACCAACGATCCCGCAGTTTTGCGATGACAATGGCTGTTCCCTGCGTCCTTTCGTCTATGCCCTTGAGCGCGAGCGTTCAATCAAGACCAACTTTAGATGGGTCACCACGATCAACACCGACAAAAGGCAATATGTGCAGTTCTTTGTTGAAGGGGACACATACACCTACTTTGGTATCCCCTTTGACACGCACCTATTTGGGCTGGACGAAGGGTATATCCACCTGTTTGGCACCGATTCAACGGGCAAGGATATTTTTTCTAGGACGTTTCATGCGATCAATACCTCGCTTGCCGTGGGGACTATTGGTGTCTTTATTGCCTTTGTGCTGGCTCTGATCATCGGCGGGATATCGGGGTATTATGGTGGGCGGATTGATTCAATCATCCAGATGGTCACGGACGCGGTTCGAACGATCCCTGCCATCCCGCTGTTCATGGCGCTCGCGGCCTTTATCCCCGACACGTGGAGCGCGGAAGAAAGGTTTTTCTTTATCTCCATCATCTTGGGCTTCATCGGGTGGCCCACATTGGCGCGGCGGGTGCGCACCCATCTGCTGACAGAGCGCAATCAGGAATATGTGCTGGCCGCACAGCTGTGCGGTGCCTCATCAGGTCATGTAATCCGTAAACATTTGCTGCCCAGCTTTACCAGCTATATCATCGTCGATCTGGTAATATCCTTCCCTTACATGGTGTTGTCTGAAACCGCGCTTAGCTTTATCGGTCTTGGCCTCAAGGATCCGGTCAATTCGCTTGGGGTGATGTTGCAGAACGTCACCAGCGCGGATGTGCTGCTGAATTATCAATGGTATTTCATACCCGTCATTTTCTTCATCGTTCTGGTTATGGCATTTGTCTTTGTCGGTGATGGATTGCGGGATGCCGCCGACCCCTACGGAGATACCAAGAAATGAGCAGTTTGATTGATGTTCAAAACCTGACCCTACAATTTGACACCGATGAGGGCCGGATCACCGCCGTTGATGATGTTTCGTTCTCCCTTGAGGCAGGCGAGATCATGGGGCTGGTTGGTGAAAGCGGATCGGGCAAATCTGTCACCGCAAAATCATTGATGAAGCTGAACCCGCGCAATGCGATCTATGGGCCTGATACCAAGATCACGTTGCACCTAGATGAGGGTCCGGTTGACGTCATGTCGCTGCAAAATGATCACGAAATGAAGGTCGTGCGCGGCGGCGCGATTTCACTGATCTTTCAAGAACCGATGGCCAGCTTTGCCCCTGCCATTTCAATTGGCAATCAGATGGTTGAACAACTGTTAATTCATACCAGTTTTAACGCCGCACAAGCCAAAGAGTTTTCGATTGAGATGCTCGACCGTGTCGGCATTTCAGACCCCAGTGCGCGGTTTGGCCAATACGCGTTTGAGCTGTCAGGTGGCATGCGCCAACGCGCAATGATTGCGATGGCACTGTCGACCAAACCCAAGTTACTGATCGCGGACGAACCCACAACCGCGCTGGATGTGACCATTCAGGCGCAGGTGATCGATCTGATGAAAGACCTCGTGTCCGAATTTGGCATGGGCATCATCTTTATCACCCATGACCTTGGGGTGATCGCGCAAACCGCAGATAAGGTTGCGGTGATGTATCTGGGGCGGTTGGTTGAACAAGGCAGCGTGCGCGATGTCATTCGCAAACCCGCCCACCCCTATACACGTGGGTTACTGGCGGCCCTGCCAACGCTGGATGACATTGACGCCCCACTCACACCGATCCCCGGCGACATCCCCTCGCCTTTGGAGCGGCCATCGGGATGTGTCTATAACACCCGCTGCCAAGAAGTCGTCGGCCCACAGTGTTCTGCCCAAATCCCATCCTTTCGCGAGGTCGATGTTGATCATGTGGCGGCGTGCCACATTTATGATCCCAAAGGGGCCACATCATGACCCAGAAACCTCTGATCACGGCGCAAAACCTGTCAGTGCACTACCCTTTACGCGGCGGATTGATCGGCCCTGCCCCGTATGTGCGCGCGGTTGATGACGTCAGTCTTGAGATCGCACCAGGCAGCTTTTTTGGCCTTGTTGGGGAATCCGGGTCCGGCAAAACCACGCTAGGACGTGCGATGTTGCGCGCGGCGCCGATCAGCAAGGGGGATGTGCAATTTGACGATGGTGAGGTCGCCTATTCACTCAAAAACCTTGGTAAGAAAGAATTAAAAGACTACCGCAAACGCGCGCAGTTGATTTTCCAAGACCCTTATGCGGCCCTAAGTCCGCGTATGACCGTGCGCGACATCATTGCAGAGCCGCTTGAGGTCATGGGCCTGACAAAATCACGTGCAGAGACCGACGAACGCGTGCGCGAAATTGCAGCCAAATGCCGGTTGAACGTCGAACACCTGCGGCGTTTCCCGCACGCCTTTTCTGGCGGTCAACGTCAGCGTATCTCAATCGCGCGGGCCTTGGTTTCGGCACCCAAATTCATTGTCGCAGACGAAAGCGTCGCGGCCCTTGATGTGTCGATCCAAGCGGATGTGTTGAACCTTCTCAAAGCCATTCAACAGGAAATGGGTCTGACATTTCTGTTTATCAGTCACGACCTAAGCGTTGTGGCGCATGTCTGTGACCATGTTGCGGTTATGTATCTGGGCCGCCTTGTTGAAACGGCCCCGACACGCGCATTGTTCTCGGGTCCACGGCACCCCTATACAAAGGCGCTGCTGTCCGCGATCCCGTCGCTAGACCCGGATGATCGCGGCAAAGCCCAAAAGCTGGAAGGCGAAATTCCCTCGCCCACAAACCCGCCGCCGGGATGTAAATTTCAAACTCGGTGCCCGGTTGCCATTGATCGCTGTCGTATTGAAGAACCGACGTTGGAAAGTGCGGGGCCTGAACATCATGTGGCCTGCCATCGTTGGAAAGAGCTTTTTGAGTAAGACAGGTTAGAACAAGAATGTGATGGCCTGAAAAACAAGACCTAGAATGCCCGATGGGGCAGAAGAATTTATTGTATACTAACTTTTTTTTACGCCTTAGCTGATTTTGGATTTTACCATGACGTTCCTCTCATCCACATGTACCGCGATATTCACCCTTTCAGTTGCAGCGGCAATTATGGCCGACGCCGGGAATGCACAAACATCTACGCTACCCGAAACAACCGAACTGGCCGTTCCGCCACCCCCTCCACCACCAAAGCATGATCACCCACGCCGCGGTGTGGATTGCGATTACGCCTCAGATGGGACACTTACCCTATCTCCGGGTGCCTACCCTAGTTGCATTGTGCAGGCCAAAAAGCTGATTTTGGCGGGGGACGGCGATTTCACACTTGGCAATTCACTTATTGTAGCTGAGACCATCATCATCAAATCCAATGGCCGCGTGAAAATACCTGTTTCAGACGTCAGAGCCGACAAATTGGTGTTTGTGCAAGGTGCGGCCATGGACATGTCGGGCGCTACCATCATTGCAAAAGAGGTCTGCGGTGATCTACGTGGGGCCTATGCTTCTGGTATGACAATGATTGCGCAGGATCGTATTTCCCTAAATTTGATCAATGCGGACATTCAAGGGTCTACCTTCAAGACCGACACCTTTGGCCCCGGAACGATGGATAACGCGCATTTGTATACCTACACCCAAATAGATTGCCGCACCAATCTCGCAGATTTCTCTGGCGCGGTTGGTCATGCTTTGGGGCATTGTCCAGAACCGGAAAAACCTAATCCCGACTTTGTCTGTGACTATTGAGGCGCGATGTTTACACCGGCCATCGCAGTGTGACCGAATCCGCCGTCTATACTATTTTAGTGCGCGTGCTAAAAATGCTTTGGTCTCAAGCATTTGTGGGGTGTCAAACAATGCGGATGGTGGGCCTTCTTCGATAATCCGACCATCTTTTAGAAAGCACACTTTGTCGGCAGCTTGACGTGCGAACCCCATTTCATGGGTCGCCAAAACCATCGTCATGCCCTGCTTTTTCAGCATCAAAAGCACATCCAGAACCTCACCTACCAATTGCGGGTCAAGCGCTGAGGTAATCTCGTCAAACAACATCACCTCGGGGCGCATCGCCAGCGCGCGCACAATCGCCACGCGCTGTTGTTGACCACCCGACAATTGATCAGGGTAATTGCCCATGCGATCCGCCAATCCGAATTTTTCGAACAAGCTCTCAATCTCGGGCTGAAGCTGCGCGCGTGACAGGCCCCGCACGCGACGCGGTGCCAGCATGGCATTTTCCAGCGCAGTCATATGGGGAAACAGGTTAAAGTTCTGGAACACCATGCCAATCCGGCCACGGACCGATTGTGGGTCAAACCCGGGCATCGAAATGTCGCTGCCATCAAGGAAAATCTCGCCATCCTCAATGGGTTCCAACAAATTTATACAGCGCAATAACGTCGATTTACCGGCCCCAGATGCGCCGATCAAACAGACCATCTGTCCCTCTTCGACATCAAGGTCGATGCCATTGCAGACGGTGACATCGCCAAAGCGTTTGACGACGCCGCGCAATTCTAATTTCGCCATCAGCGCCGCTCCCGCATTTGGCGCGCCATCAGGTAATCGGCGTAACGGGTGGCGGGGATTGTCACGATCAAAAAGATGATTGCCGCCCCGACGTAGGGTGTGAAATTGGCCAGCAAGGATTTGAATACCCCCGCCTGTCGGAAGATTTCAACCGGACCAATAAAGCTAAGCAGTGACACGTCCTTTTGCAGGGCGATCAGCATGTTCATTTGGCTGGGCACCACGTTGCGCACCGCCTGGGGCAAGATCACATCACGCATCGCTTGGCGCTCAGAAAGGCCCAGTGACAGAGCGGCAGAGCGTTGGCTGTGATGTACACTGTCGATGCCTGCGCGGAAGATTTCAGCAACATAAGCCGAATAGGTCAGGATCAATGCCAGTGACCCCCAGATATAGGGTGAATTCCAAGGGCGCGGCAGGCCAAGACCGGGAATGCCAAAACCAATCAAATAGACCGTGAGGATCACTGGCACGCCCCGAAACACATCCGTAAAGGCAGCACCGAATATCCGCAGCGGAAACAGCGCAGGTGATTTGGCATCGCGGGCCAAAGCGATCAGCAAGCCCAGCACCGCAATGGCCGGGGCGGACCATGCAAAAATCATCAGGTTGATCTTGAACGCGTCCAGTAGCTTTGGAAACGACTTGGCCAGAACCGCGCCGTTGAAAAAGCTCTTTTGAACTTTCTCCCAGCCCGGTGCCAAGGGCACAAGAACCACCAAAGCCACAAGGACTATGATCGTGCTCGCGGCAGCAATCAGTGTTGATCGCCGCCGTTGTTGGCGCTCATATTGTTCGCGGCGGGTCAGGCCCGCCGCTTTATCCTTGGCCATCTTACTTGATCAGTGGCACGCCGGTGGTGTCCTGCAACCACTCAGCCTCAATCGCGGCAAGTGCACCGTTTTCGATCAGCGTCGCAAGTGCTTCATCAACGCAGGTTTTCAGCGGGTTACCGTCTTCAAACAGCATGCCGAATTGGTCTAGGTCATCGCCTGCGTCGGCTGGAAATTGGCCAATGACCTTTGACCCTTCGATCATCACGGCACTCAGGAACAGCGCTGTTGGCAAGTCAAACAAAGCCGCATCAATTTGGTTTGCGCTTATCGCCGCATTGACGTCAGCGTTGTCACCATAGAGCAAGATATCGCTATCGGGTTGCACAACGTCCGTCAGTTTTGACACCGCAGTGGTTGTTCCGACACCACCCCATTTCATCGCTTTCAAGGCGGCAAGTGTTGGGGGCGTTTCCGTTGCACCGGGGCTGACCAGCACGGCCATTGGCGCGCTATAGTAGGGCGTGGAAAAATCGACAACTTCATCGCGCTCTGGCGTGATCGAATATTGCTGCATATTGACGTCAAAGTTTTTTGCGCCCGGCTGGATTGCCTCATCAAAAGAGGAACGCACCCACACCACATCTTCAGCAGCAAATCCCATTTCGCCAGCAACAGCATAGGCGACAGCAGCCTCAAACCCTTTGCCGCTTTCAGGTGCATCATCCATGACCCATGGGTAATACGCCGGATTGCCCGTGGCGATTGTGAACTTACCTTCGGTCAGTGTTTTACCTGCCGCACAATGACCACCAGCCAGTGCCGTGCTTGTCATCAAAACGCTAGATGCCAGCGTGATTGCAAAAAATTTTGTCATGTTCTTACACCCCTATTGTCGGAACTCTTGCGGGCAAGCGTAAGTGGCCACCGCGGACGAGTCCAGCGCGATCAAGGCAGCACAGGTTGCGGCGGCCTGCATGTTTCGACGCTTGCCCATAGCCGCATATGTTTTTCGATCCGGCGCGTTAAAAGGCGCAGATAATTGCATCGGTCATTTCGCAGGGCCAAGATAGGCGGTTGCCTCAATTTCCAACAGCGCCGCATCCTCAACCAGGCCTGCGACAATCAACATCGACATGGCAGGGAAATGTCGCCCCAGCACGCGACGATAGACTTCGCCCACCTCACGCTGACGGGCGATGTATTCTTTCTTGTCAATCACGAACCATGTCAGACGGGTGATGTCGGCAACCGTGCCGCCCGCTTGTTCGACCACATCGACAATATTGCGCAACGCCTGTTCCATCTGCCCGATGAAGTCATGGCTTTCAAAGATTTGATCAGCGGTCCAACCGATTTGCCCACCGATATAAAGTGTCCCATCAGCGGCCAGCATGCCATTGGCATAGCCCTTTGCAGGGGCCCAGCCGTCTGGCTGAATTATCTTTGCGGTCATGTCGTGCTCCGAATATGGGGTGTGAGGGCGGCGCGCAAATCATCCGGCCAAGGTGTCGGTTTGCCCAATTGCGTAATATAAACCAGCGTTGAGGTGCAGGTGAAACGTGTTTGATCGCCCGCCTGGGCATTGATGCTTAGGTCCAGACTGCTGCGCCCCAGTTTGGTTGCCGCCAGCGTCAGGGTCAGGTGATCGCCGTGGCGGCTGGGGGCCGTAAACTGTGTATCTATGCGCGCGGTTGGCACGGCTGCGGATTGATGCAGCACCTCAAACGGATGCCCCAAATGGTCAAAAAAGGCCTCTACGCAATCATTGATCATCTCGAAATAGCGTGGATAAAATACAATCCCCGCAGGATCGCAGTGTTTGAACAGAACTTTTTGGTCAAACCGGAACATATCAGACGCCCCCAATTCTTTAGTGTTGTTTCAACAAGAAGCGTTGGATTTTACCGGTCTGCGTTTTCGGCAAAGCCTCGCAAAATTTGACACTTCGCGGATATTTATAAGGTGCGATTGTTGCTTTGACGTGGTCTTGTAGCAGCTTTGTGGTTTCAGGCGTGGGTTCGCCCTTTGCCAGAACAACATGCGCTTGGACAATCATGCCGCGCGCATCATCGGGCACGCCAACCACCGCACATTCAGACACATAGGCATGGGCCAACAGCGCCGCCTCAACCTCGGGGCCCGCGATGTTATAACCAGAGCTGACAATCATATCATCGTTGCGCGCGGCAAAATGCAGATACCCCTGATCATCCATCCTGAAGGCATCCCCGGTGATGTTCCAGCCATCCAACACATACCCCGCCTGGCGGTCATCATTGAGATACCGACACCCTGTTGGCCCGCGCACCGCCAAACGGCCAACTTCGCCACGTGGCATTACTTGCCCATCTTCACCAATGATCTTGGCCTCATAGCCTGTCACAGGCCGCCCGGTGCAGGCAGGTTTATGATCATCAAAACGGTTTGAAATGAAGATGTGCAACATCTCAGTTGCGCCAATTCCGTCAAGCATCGGTTTGCCTGTCTTTACAATCCAGTCGTCATAAACAGGCGCTGGCAAAGTTTCCCCGGCGGACACGGCAGCGCGCAGGCTTGACAGGTCGGCCCCCTGTTCCATCGCGGCCAACATGGCGCGGTACGCGGTGGGTGCTGTGAAACAGACCGTCGCTTTGTATTTCTGGATGATCTCGATCATGTTGGGGGGTGATGCGGTCTCTAGCAGAGTGGCCGTTGCGCCAAAGCGCAGAGGAAAGACCGCTAGGCCGCCCAAGCCAAAGGTGAACGCAAGCGGCGGTGAACCGACAAACACATCTTCAGGCGTGACACCCAATACTTCTTTTGCATAGCCATCCGCGATGATCAGCAAATCGCGATGGAAATGCATTGTCGCTTTGGGTGAGCCTGTCGTCCCGGACGTAAAGCCCAACAGAGCCACATCATCGCGCCCGGTTTGAACGGCATCAAAACGCACTGATTTTTCCAGCGCCAATCGATCCAGTTCGGCCTCATGATTGGATGTGCCATCAAACAGCATCACGTGATTAAGGTGGCTACTGGTCGCCGCGCAGACCTCTATTTCTGCGCTCAGGCGACTGTCGCACAGCGCATGGGTGATCTCGGCCTTGTCGACGATTTGGCCCAATTCCATTGCGCGCAACATCGGCATTGTATTGACCACAACGGCCCCAACCTTTGTTGCTGCCAACCAGCACGCCACCATCGCGGGGTTATTGGCGGAACGGATCAACACACGGTTGCCCGGCTTTACACCCAGATCATCGACCAGTACGTGCGCCAGCCGATTGGTCCAATCGCTTAGCTCTTTATAGGTTCGTCTGCGTCCATTCCCGATCAGGGCGTCGTGATCCCCAAACCCCTTGGCCACCATCGCATCGGTCAGTTCGACCCCAACATTCAACTGTTCCGGATAGTCAAAACCATCCAGCAGGAAATCGGGCAGCTGACCGGAGGGCGGCAGGTTGTCCCGGGCGAATGTATCGGTATGGGCACTTGCACTGAGCATGGCCTAGGTCCCTTTCATGGTGGTTGGCATTTGCCCCAATGTCTGGCGCGCGATGATCACCCGCTGGACGTCAGATGCACCTTCGTAGATGCGCAAAGCACGTATTTCACGATAAAGCTTTTCGACCGTTTCGCCCGACCGCACGCCATCACCGCCATGTAACTGCACAGCCTTGTCGATGACCTTTTGGGCCTGATCGGTAGAGAACAGTTTGGCCATCGCGGCCTCACGCGTGATACGCGGTGCGCCACTGTCTTTGGTCCAGGCAGCGCGGTAAATAAGCAAGGCACTCGCATCGATATCAACGGCCATGTCCGCAATATGCCCCTGTACCATCTGCAAATCGAACAGCGGCGCGCCTTGAACGTGACGGGTTGTCACGCGCACCAATGTTTCATCCAACGCGCGGCGCGCAAACCCAAGGGCAGCCGCCGCCACCGTTGAGCGGAACACATCCAGCACTGACATCGCGATCTTAAAGCCCCAGCCGCTTTGCCCAATCAGCGCGCTGACGGGCACGCGACATTCTTCAAAACGCAAGGTCGCCAGCGGATGTGGTGCAATCGTGTCCAGCCGCTCAACGACGCTTAGACCCGGCGTATTTGCAGGCACGATAAAGGCAGAAAGCCCCTTGGCCGCCGGCGCATCGCCCGTACGCGCGAAAACGGTATAGACGTCGGCAATGCCGCCGTTGCTGATCCATGTCTTGTCACCATTGAGCACATAATGATCGCCCTCCAACGCCGCTGTCATTGTGGAATGGGCGACGTCTGACCCCGATTGCGGTTCTGTCAAAGCAAAGCCAGAAATTGCTGTGCCTGTTCGTATCTTTGGCAACCAGTCACGTTTTTGCGCGTCCGTGCCGAACAGAGAAATAGCACCGGTGCCAAGCCCCTGCATGGCAAAGGCAAAATCCGCCAGCCCGTCATGACGCGCCAGCGTTTCGCGGATGATACAAAGCCTGCGCACATCCAAAGGCGCGTCGCTTTCAGGATCAACGGCGGCATGTTTTAACCATCCACCCTGCCCCAACGCGGTGACAAGTGTTCGGCAAGCGGCATCGGTATCGCCATGATCAACCGATGCCAGCGTATCTGACGCCCAAGCGTCAAGCCGCACGGCCAGATCCCGATGTGAGGCATCAAAAAACGGCCAGTTCAAAAAGGTTTGATCTGCCATCAATCGCCCTCGAATACAGGTTTTTCTTTGGCGACAAAGGCGTTGTAGGCCCGCTCAAAATCCGCCGTTTGCATGCAGATTGCTTGTGCCTGCGCTTCGGCTTCGATCGCTTGTTCAATCGACATCGACCACTCTTGCGCAAGCATGGTTTTGGTCATCATATTTCCAAAATTTGGCCCCGCCGCGATACGGGTGGCCATTTTCAATGCTTCACCGTCCAAGTCTACCGCTGGAACAACCTTGTTGTGGAACCCCCAGGCATGGCCTTCATCGGCACTCATCGCGCGACCCGTATAGAGCAACTCAGCCGCGCGGCCCTGCCCGATGATGCGCGGCAGAATCGCGCAGGCCCCCATATCACACCCCGCAAGGCCGACGCGGGTGAACAAAAAGGCTGTCTTGGCCTCGGGGGTTGCAATGCGCAGGTCTGACGCCATCGCGATGATCGCGCCTGCGCCCACACAGACACCATCAATCGCAGCGATGACAGGTTTGCCACAATTGACGATGGCCTTGACCAGATCACCCGTCATTCGGGTGAATGCGAGCAATTCTTTCATCGACATCTTGGTCAAAGGCCCAATGATATCATGCACATCACCACCAGAGCTAAAGTTGCCACCATTGGAGGCAAAGATAACCGCCTTCACATCATCAGCGTAAACCAGATCGCGAAACCAGTCGCGCAACTCAGCGTAGCTGTCAAACGTCAGGGGGTTTTTACGGTCGGGGCGGTCAAGAGCGACGGTTGCGATACCGTCCGCAATCTCACATTTAAAATGGGTCACGTCAGTGCGCATTATGTGTCATCCTTGGTCAAAGACGTTTCGAGATGTTCAAGCCGCGCACTGATATCGCGGGCCTCGGTCGCGCTAAATTCACTTAGAATTCCGTCGATCCACGCCTCGTGGGCTTTGGCTTGTTTTGCAAAAACCTCATGGCCGCGTTTGGTGAGGCGCACGAGTGACGCGCGACGATCACCGGGCACCGGGACGCGCACGAGAATGCCGTCTTCGGCCAGTCGGTCCACGATCCCCGTGACATTGCCATTAGATACGCGCAAGACGCCGGACAGTTCACTCATTTTCAAGCCGTCTTCATACCGCGAGAGCGCGGCCATTACATCAAATCGCGGCAGGGTCGTCGCAAATTCATCGCGCAAATTTTCACGCAATGTCGATTCAATTGCCCGGCTGGCTTTGAGGAACCGCAACCACAGCCGCAGGCGTTCTTTGGAATCTGTCTCCAAAGGTTCATAAGCATGTTCCGCCATTATATTTCCCCCCCCGATAGGCTAAGCGCGTGTCCATTTATGGATGCCGCACCCGATGACGCGAGGAACAATGCTGTCGATGTAACCTCATCCGGGTCGATTAGACGGCCCATAGGATTGCCGGAAACCACCATTTTCAGCGCCGCATCGCGATCAACACCGCGTCCATCCATCACGTTCTGAAGGGCAGCTTCTGCCAAAGGCGTATCTACAAACCCCGGGCAGATCGCATTGCAGGTGATGCCGCGCCGCGCCACCTCATGTGCGACAGAGCGGACCAGACCCAAAACACCGTGTTTGGCCGCTGAATAGGCCGCAATCCGCGCGCCACCTTTCAGGGCTTGTGTCGATGCAATGGCGATCAGCCGCCCGCCTTCGGGCATATTGCTCAGGGCTGCGCGAAACACCAGAAACGTACCTGTCAGGTTCACGGCCAATGTCTGGTTCCAGTCGGCCAAACTGGTATCGTGCAGCAACGCTGCCCCGCCGCCGCCTGCATTGGCAACCACAACGTCAAAAGGCGTTTCGAACAAGGCAGCAACCGAGGCTTCGTCTGTCACATCGACTTGCGCAAGTGTCATGTCAAAACCTGCTGCGGTTTCCTCAAGCGCGTCCACACGCCTGCCACAGATCGTGACATCATCCCCCTGCTGCGCAAAGCCGCGCGCGATGGAACGGCCAATGCCAGACCCACCGCCTGTGATGAGTACACGTTTCATACCTTATCCGCCATTTCTGCGTCGCGATCCGCAAGCCGCCATGCCTGATCTCGGCCCGCATCATAGGGCAGCGGCCAGTGTTCCTGTCGATCGCCAAGGCCCGTGGCCGCATGCAATGTCCAATACGGATCAGCCAGATGCGGGCGCGCAATACAGACCAGATCAGCACGCCCAGCCATCAGGATCGAATTGACGTGGTCTGCTTCATAGATGTTGCCCACGGCCATCGTCTTGATCCCGGCCTCATTGCGGATGCGATCGGAAAAAGGCGTCTGGAACATACGGCCATAAACCGGCTTGCCTTGGGTTGATGTTTGCCCTGCTGACACGTCGATAATGTCTGCCCCTGCGGCTTCGAACATGGTGGCGATATTCACAGCGTCTTCAGGTGTGACACCGTCGTCGCCAGCCCAGTCGTTGGCTGAAATCCGCACGGACATGGGTTTGTTTTCTGGCCAGACCGCGCGCATGGCTGAAAAAATCTCCAGCGGATAGCGCATCCGGTTTTCAAGGCTGCCGCCGTATTCATCCTTTCGTTCATTCGACAACGGCGAGATGAAAGATGAAATCAAATATCCATGCGCGGCGTGAAGTTCGATCATGTCAAAGCCCGCTTTGGCAGCCATTTGGGTGGCTGAAACAAACGCAGCTTTCACCACATCCATCTCCGTCCGGTCCATGGCCTTTGGCTGCGCGTTGTTGTCAGACCAAGGGATGGCAGAAGCTGACAAAAGCGACCAGTTACCGTCACTAAGAGGTTGATCCATCCCTTCCCACCCCACCCGGGTAGAGCCTTTGCGCCCGGCATGGCCGATCTGGCAACAGGTCTTGGCTTGGGTCTCCGCATGGATAAAACCATTCAATCGCGCCCAAGCTGTCAGGTGCTCTGGCGCATACAATCCCGGACAACCGGGCGTGATGCGACCATCTGCTGACACACAGGTCATTTCGGTATAAATCAGACCCGCCCCGCCTTTGGCGCGCTCGCCGTAGTGGATCAAATGCCAATCTGTCGGACAGCCGTCCACGGCCTTGTACTGCGCCATGGGTGACACCACGATACGGTTTTTCAAAGTCATATCGCGCAGGGTGAAAGGTGCAAACATCGGCGCACGGGCGGGACTTTTGGTGCCGCCGCCTGCCTGTTCCATGAACCACGCTTCTGCGGAACCAAGCCAAGCCGGATCGCGGGTTCGCAGGTTCTCATGGCTGATCCGCTGAGAGCGCGTCAGCATGGAATAGTTTAGCTGTACGGGGTCAAGATGCAGATATCGTTCCACATCTTCGAACCACTCAACTGAATTGCGCGCAGCTGATTGCAGGCGCAATACTTCTAAGCGGCGTGTCTCTTCGTAATTGGCAAAGGCCGTTGCAAGATCGGGTGTTTTTGTCACCTCTTCTGCCAGGGCCATCGCACTTTCCAGCGCCAGTTTGGTCCCTGATCCAATCGAAAAATGTGCGGTCGCTGAGGCATCGCCCAACAGTACAACATTCTCATGGCTCCACTTTTCGCACAACACACGGGGGAACCTGATCCACGCAGAGCCACGGATGTGGTTGGCGTTGGTCATCAAGGCATGGCCGCCCAAATGATCCTTAAATATCTCTTCACAGATCGCGATGCTTGATTGCTGATCCATGTCGCCAAAACCATAGGCGTCAAATGTGTCTTGCCCACATTCCACGATGAAAGTCGCGGTATCATCGTCGAACTGATAGGCATGTGCCCAGACCCAACCCTTGTCGGTGTCGACGAAGATAAAGGTAAAGGCATCATCAAATTTCTGATGCGTGCCCATCCAGACAAACTGACACAAGCGCATGTCGATATCGGGCTGGAAGGTGTCGGCAAATTCCAACCGTGTCTTAGAGTTCAACCCATCAGAGGCGACGACAAGGTCAAAATCCTGCATATAGTCGGACGCGGCACCCACATTGGTTTCAAACTGTAAATCAACGCCAAGTGCTGCGGCGCGGGCGTGCAAAATCTGCAAAAGCTTTTTACGCCCGATCCCGCAAAAGCCATGGCCGCTTGACACCAGTTTTTGCCCCTTATGGTGCAGCGCAATATCATCCCAATAGGCAAAATGCGCGCGGATTTCCTTGGCACTGATTGGATCGTTTTGCTCAAGGTTATCAAGTGTCTCATCAGACAGAACGACACCCCATCCAAAGGTATCATCTGGCTTGTTACGCTCAAACAAAACCACCTCAGCATCCGGTTGGCGCAGCTTGAGTGAGATCGCGAAATAAAGACCCGCAGGGCCACCGCCAAGACACGCAATACGCATGGTGCATCCTACCTTTTGCTTAACTCAAGGATACGGTACGAAGCAACGTCACATTTTTCAAGTATAAATATTTTAAGCTTAAAGCAATGATCGAGCACTAAACCCGATGCGATCCTAACAACTTTATCTCAGCCCACGCACGGCATTTGAAATCCCCACTGAAACTTGGCTTTCCTAAAACGCCTTTTCACCTCAAAAGCAGGAAGGAAAACGCCTGCACTTCCGCAGACAAACCATCACTCAATCTTAAAGGGAACACTGCCGCGCGTGCTATGATCGATCTTGATCTCTTTGCCGATGGGCGGCACAGAGCGATGAAAACAATCTGTGCGCTCACAAATCCGACAGCTTGAGCCAATGGGATCAAAATTCTGTTCATTCGTTAAGTCGAGGTCGTCAGCATAGACAACATGTCCTGCATGTTTGATCTCACACCCCAAACCAATCACATACTTTCGGACAGGCGACTTGAACCCGGCAACACGCTTGGTTTGATCAAACGCCAATGACAGGTACTTTACCCCGTCCGGTGTTATGGCCAATTGACGCAATATCTCACCCGGAGACTGAAACGCGTGGTGTACGTTCCACAAAGGGCAGCTCCCCCCGAAACGGGTAAACTGTAAGGACGTCGCACTATGGCGTTTGGTGATATTCCCCGCCTGATCAATCCGTAGAAAATAGAATGGGATGCCTTTGTTTCCGCCCCGCTGTAGTGTGCTCAATCTATGGCACACTTGCTCGGTGCTCGCATCAAATTGAAACGCAAGTTTTTCAAGATCATGCCGTTGTTCTTTCGCGGCATTGGCGAAATTTGAATACGGTAAAACCACGGCCCCGGCGAAATAGTTGGCAAAGGTCATGCGACAAACCTCACGCGCAGCCTCTGTATGAAAATTTGCGGCGTCCAACAGCTTTTCGACAAGCTTGCTTTGCTCAATCAGGCCCACCTGATAGGCAAGTTGAAAGAGGTTCGTTGCCTTGGTGGATGCGGCATTAAGGTACAATGTTTTGGTCGCAGTTTCGAATGATCGGATGGTGCCTGAACTTGGCTTGTCTTTGCGCAAGACAACATGCACCCCATGATGCTTACTTAGGTAATCAACTAAATCTGCTTGTCGATCCGCCCCGCTTCGCTCAACCGAAAGCGAAAACTTCTCTGCGGCGCGGTCCAACTCATCAATATAGTTGTCATTGTAATGGAAATGATCGCGCACTTCTTCATAGGGCAATGGTGCCAGCGACGATTCGCGGTCTTTGAGTGCATTGTCGACCTTGCCCAGTTGTTCACGCGATTTCTGGAACATCGCATAGAGGTCCAAAAAGGCCTTTGTCACGTTTGGCGCGTTTGTTGCCGCGACTTTTATTTCCTGTGTAAGCACTTCGTTGTCGGCAAAAATTGGATCAGTCAAGATTTCTTGCAAGTCCACCGACACCTTACCAGCGCCATCAAGAGCCAGTTCATTAAGGTCAAAATTGAAAGCATCAACCAGTGCTAGAATGACCGAGCCAGACAAGGCACGCTGGTTATTCTCTATTTGATTCAAATAGCTTGTGGATATCGAGATCTGTTGTGCGAACACCGCTTGGGTCAAATTGTGGCTCTGTCTTAGGATCCGAATTCGGGCTCCGGCAAAGATTTTACGTGAACTGTTGGGCATTTATACTTTTTCGCAATTTGCATTTACATTTGTGTGATTGTTTGCATGTTAACACGTTCAGCCCTTTGGGAAACAACTATTTGCAGTAGTTGGTTTACCTAACGGAACGACGGTTTGTGAAAGCGTGCGGACCGGGAGGGGACATCGTTGTTTTTTGCTTTGTGCCTTCTTTGATGGCGACAAGCTGGCGATTAAATATCGCCCTAGCCTGCCTGTGCCTTGCGCTTTCAATATCATGTCGTTCTCAATCTGGGAGCGCAAAGTGATGGCTGGATATACGAAAACCTACGCAAGCTGGCAGAATGACCCAACAGGATTTTGGGCAAATGCAGCCACAGGGATTGACTGGATCAAAGAACCCGAAATCGTATTGGATACGCAGAACCCGCCATTGACCACATGGTTTCCAGACGGGGTCTGCAATACATGTTACAATGCTGTGGACAGGCATGTTGACGCAGGTCGCGGTGCGCAGATCGCGATTATTCACGACAGCCCGGTGACCAACAGCACAACCAAGATCACCTATGACACGTTGCTGGATCGCGTATCGCGCGTTGCAGGTGTGCTGACCTCGCGCGGCGTTACAAAGGGTGACCGCGTCATCATTTACATGCCGATGATCCCAGAAGCCTTGATTGCGATGCTTGCCTGCGCGCGGATTGGTGCCATTCATTCGGTGGTCTTTGGCGGTTTCGCAGCGCATGAACTGGCGGTTCGGATCGACGATGCAACCCCAAAGGCCATTCTGGCAGCATCGGCGGGAATCGAAGGTAAAAAGGTCATCGCCTACAAGCCTTTGCTTGATGGTGCGATTGATCGTGCACAACACAAACCCGACTTTACGTTGATCTTGCAACGCCCCCAAAGCGAAGCGGTTTTGGATGAAGGTTTTGATTTAGACTGGGCGGCAGAAGAAGCACAGGCAGCACCGGTTGGCTGTACGCCCGTTGGCGGCGCTGACCCGCTTTATATTCTGTACACGTCTGGCACGACTGGCCAGCCAAAAGGCGTCGTGCGTCACAATGGTGGCCATATGGTGGCCCTGCAATGGACGATGAAAAACATCTACAACGTGAAGTCCGGCGACGTGTTCTGGGCTGCGTCAGACGTCGGCTGGGTCGTGGGCCACAGCTATATTTGTTACGGGCCGTTGCTGGCGGGATGTACAACTGTCGTGTTCGAAGGCAAGCCGATTGGCACACCAGATGCGGGCACGTTCTGGCGTGTGATCGAAGATCATGACGTCAAAGTCCTGTTCACCGCCCCCACCGCGCTACGTGCAATCAAGCGCGAAGATCCAAATGCTGAATATGTCCTGAAATACGATCTGAGCGGACTGCAATCCCTGTTCCTTGCAGGAGAACGGGCGGATCCTGATACGATCAAATGGGCGCAGACACATCTGCAAAAGCCAGTGATTGATCACTGGTGGCAGACAGAAACTGGCTGGGCCATTGCGGCCAACCCGCTTGGGATCGAAGAGCTACCCGTTAAACTTGGCTCTCCCGCAGTACCGATGCCCGGCTATGAAATTGATATTCTCGACGAAGGCGGCAACCCTGTCGCTGCGGGCGAATTGGGCGCAATCGCCATCAAACTGCCTCTGCCCCCCGGCGCATTGCCGACCCTTTGGAATGCCGAAGATCGCTTTAAGTCGGCCTATCTCACCACCTTCCCCGGATATTATGAAACTGGCGATGCAGGCATCAAAGACGCTGATGGATATCTCTATATCATGGCGCGCACCGATGATGTGATCAACGT
>JBARCK010000047.1:0-12823 GCA_049794015.1 Sulfitobacter sp.
AATACATCAACGGCTTCTACAATCCGCGTCGCCGGCACTCAGCACTAGGTTGGAAAAGCCCTGTCGCCTTCGAGCGAAAGGTGGCCTAAACGAACACCTGGAGCGGCACAGAAGCGCGACAGGTCCAAACACATCGACGCGGGCGGGGACATCATCGGGTCGGTTGATGTCGATCAATCCAAATTCGTATACTTAGATCAGTTCGACGCTCTTGCAGGTCGCAACGCGCAAGCCGTCTTTGAACAGATGGAATGGGAATAACTATCCATAAAGCACAAGACGGATTGCGTAAGCCACAACCCCAAGAGCAGCGACGCTCACGAGCCAAATTGCCACGAACCATCCAACTTTTCTGAAAGTTGCATAGCTCATCAGTGGTACCCCTCGTCTGGGTCAACCTTGCCTCGGAACACCCAGTAAGCGTAGGCCGTGTAAGCGAGGATCATTGGCACCAATACAACTGTTCCGACAAGCGCAAACCACAGGCTTTCGTCTGGGGCTGCTGCCTCGGCAATTGTGAGGCTCGGTGGGATGATATTTGGGTAAAAGCTTATCCCGATCCCGACAAAGCAGATGGCAAAGATGCTTAACGCTGCCAGAAATGGCTGCCCGTCTCTGCCAGCGTTCAAACCGGTGAACAAGGCCCAAGAAGCGGCAGCGACCGCTGCGGGCATGATCACGCTGAAGATGCTTCCGGGCAGGTTCAGCCAACGCTGGAAATACTCTGGATCTTGGAACGGTGTCAGGATGCTGACGATGCCGATGAACGCCAATGTTGCCGCCCCCAGATACCAAGCATAGCTCTGCATGCGGCGTTGCAAGTTGCCCTCAGTCTTAAGAATGATCCACGTCGCCCCAAGCAAGGCATAGCCCACAACAACAGCAAAACCAGTCAGCAATGAAAACACGCTCAACCAATCCCACCATCCGCCCGCATAGGCCCGATCAGCGACCTCGATCCCTTGGACCAATGCGCCAAGTGCGATGCCTTGCATAAACGCGGCAACGATTGATCCACCAAAGAAGGCCATATCCCAGATGTATTTTCCGTTCTCGGTACGCCAACGGTATTCAAAAGCCACACCACGGAAAATCAGTGCCAACAACATCAAGATGATCGGCATGTAAAGCGCGGGCATAATGACGGCATAGGCCAAAGGAAATACGGCGAATAAGCCGCCACCACCAAGAACCAGCCATGTTTCATTCCCGTCCCAGATGGGCGCGATGGAGTTCATCATAGTGGCCTTCTCCCGCTCGCCATCAGCAAGCGGGAACAAGATGCCGACACCCAAATCAAACCCGTCGAGGATCACGTAAGTCAGAACAGCAAATGCGATGATGCCCGCCCAGATAAAAGAAAGTTCAAACATGATTTTGCTCCTCTTCGCCGAATACGGCCTCGGGGTTTGTCTGGGTTACTGGGGTGATACCCGCGGTTCGGATTGGTCCATCTTTCAAGCCAAGATGTGGTGTCGATGCGGGTTTATTCATCATGCGCAGCAGGTACACAGTGCCTGCGCCAAAAACGAAAAAATAGACTATGATAAAGGCGATCAATGACGCGGCAACCGCAGGTGCTGCTACAGGCGCGAGGCTGTCGCTGGTGCGTAGCAACCCGTACACGGTGAAGGGTTGGCGGCCAACTTCGGTGGTGATCCAGCCCGCAAGGACCGCGACAAAACCCATTGGCCCCATGAGTATCGCCGTGCGGTGCAATAGGCGATCGTCATAAAGACGTCCGCGCCGCCGCCGCCAAAGGCTCCATGCGCCAAAGCCTAACATCGCAAAGCCAAGGCCAACCATGATGCGAAAACTGAAGAAGACGATCATAACTGGCGGTTCTTCATCGTCAGGGATTGTGTCCAGACCATCCAAGGGGGCATCCCAATGGTGCTTGAGGATCAGGCTGGATAAGTACGGGATTTCAACCGCGTAATCGACGCGCTTTTCTTCTGTATTGGGAATACCAAACAGGATCAACGGCGCACCGTTCGGATGGCTGTCATAGTGCCCTTCCATGGCCATGACCTTGGCGGGCTGATGTTCCAAAGTATTGATGCCGTGCATGTCACCGGCAAAGATTTGCAACGGTGCCACAACGACCACCATCCACATCGCCATTGAAAACATGCGCCGCGCGGGGGCGTCCTCAACATTGCGCAGCAGATGTAAGCCACCAACGCCGCCAACAACCAGTGCAGTCGTCAGGTAAGCAGCAAGTACCATGTGTGTCAGGCGATATGGGAATGACGGATTGAACACGATTTGCCACCAGTCTTCCGGCACAAACTGTCCAAGTTCGTTGATGCCATAGCCGGCAGGTGTTTGCATCCACGAGTTCACGGACAAGATCCATGTCGCGGACATCAATGTACCAAAGGCGACCATGGCGGTTGCAAACATATGCAGCTTGTCGCCCACGCGTTCGCGTCCAAACAACATGATGCCAAGGAAACCAGCTTCTAAAAAGAAGGCCGACAGGACCTCATAAGCCATGAGTGGGCCAAGGATCGGCCCTGTCTTGTCAGAAAACACCGACCAGTTGGTGCCGAATTGGTAGGACATGACAATACCCGACACGACCCCCATACCAAACGCCACCGCAAATATCTTTTTCCAGTAGGTGAACAACGTCAGATACGTCTCGTCCCGAGTCTTGAGCCACAACCCGTTCAGCACCGCGAGGTAGCTGGCAAGGCCGATGGAAAACGCGGGAAAGATGATGTGAAACGACACAGTGAACGCGAATTGGATTCGAGCGAGTGTTTCTGCAGTCATACCGTCAAACATGAGTTTTGCCTCTTTGAATGAAATGGTGCCCTGCCGTGTGTCAGGGCACCTCGTAAGTTCCGTTAATTTCCGCGCGGACCAAAATCAGCAGATGTGATCATGCCGTCTGCATCGCGATCAACCATGGTGACCCATGCTTCAGACCGCTCCAGAAATTCAGCGCGAGAGACTTCGCCGTCTTCATTTGTATCATTAAAGTCGAGGGTCAGGCCTTGTTGCATACGGCCGCCGCCTTTCGCGTGGCCGCCTGCGTTATTCTTCATGTCCTCGGCACGGGTTTCGTCAAACAGCACGTACTCTTCGGCGTTCAAGCTTCCGTTTTCGTCTTGATCGAACATGTTGAATACATCTCCGCGCCGCTCTGTGATTTCAGCAAGCGATACAGTGCCGTTCTGATCCAAATCCCAGTTTTCAATGAAGTGAGAACCCGGGGCTTCTTCAGCAAAGGCTGAAAAAGGAGCAAGGATCGCAAGTGTGGCAAAAACAGTAAATTTAGTCATATTGTGTGCATCCTTAAGAGGGTTTGGTTAGATTTTGACGGTACGCAGATAAGGACGGATGGTATCAAAACCTTGCGGGAACGCCTTGGTCGCATCTGCATCTGAAATCGATGGTGGGATGATTACTTTTTGACCGGGAACCCAATCAGCGGGCGTGGCAATCTTGTGTTTGTCGCCCATTTGCAGGGCATCAATCACGCGTAGAATTTCATCAAAATTACGCCCAACGCTCATTGGATAGGTCATTGTCAGGCGAATTTTCTTGTCTGGATCAATGATGAAGACCGAGCGAACTGCGGCAGTTTCGCTCTCGCTTGGGTGGATCATGTCGTATTGCTTGGCAATCGTCAGATCAGCATCCGCGACGATGGGGAATTGAAGGCTGGTATTTTGCGTATCGTTGACGTCGTCAATCCATTTCACGTGCTCTTCAACTGTGTCTGTTGAAAGACCAATGGGTTTGACGCCCCGATCTGCAAATTGCGCGGACAGTTGCGATGTCCGGCCCATTTCTGTTGTGCAAACAGGGGTGAAGTCCGCAGGATGGCTGAAGAAGAACGCCCAACTATCGCCAATCCAATCATGGAAGTCTATCGGGCCAGTCGTCGTATCAGCAGCAAAGTTGGGGGCTACATCGCCAATTCTCAGTGTCATGGTGTATTTCCTATATTTCAAATAGTTCTTTGAGGCCATCTAGCGTGACCTCTTTACAAAAGCAATACTTTGAATGTATCTTTATGGTGCGACAACAGGATGCACCCATGAAATTGACCAGCTACACCAACTATGCGATGCGCTCTTTGCAACTGGCGGCACTGAAGGCCCCAAACCTTGTTCGGATTGATGATGTGGCAAAAATCCACAATCTCTCGCGGCCTCACATCATGAAGATCGTTCATGAACTGGGCAAAGCTGGGTATCTTGAAACCGTTCGTGGTCGCAGTGGTGGTTTCCGGCTGGCCCGCCCCCCCGAAGAGATTATCGTGGGCGACGTCGTCCGGATTACAGAAGGTCCATTGGACGTTGTCGAATGCTTCAATCCTGAAAAGAACACTTGCCCATTGATCGGGATATGCGTCCTGTCCAAGAAGATGCAGGAGGCAACAGCTGCGTTCATGGCAGTGCTTGATGACCTGACAATCGCGGATATCGCCGCAAATCGCGGACAATTGATGGACCGCATCGCCCCGCTTGAAATTCCGCGCGCTGAAAAGGCGACGTCATGAATGGCGCATCAGAATGGGTCGAACGGTTCCCTGGCCTGTCACGCCTTGATCATCCAACGAAGCGGCTTTTGCTGACGCGCAGCGCAATTGTCAGTGTCCCGAAAGGTACCACGATCTTTGGTCCGGGCAATTCGCCCGAAAATATGCTGTTCCTCTTGGATGGTTCAGTCCGCGTGAGCCAAGTCTCCGATACTGGACATGAGATTGTACTCTACCGAATTGAGGCCGGGCAAAGCTGCGTTCTGACAACGGCATGTCTGCTCGCTTATGACGACTATTCAGCCACTGGTATTTCAGAAACAGACGTAGATGCTGCCGCCGTGCCAAGAGATGTCTTTGACGATCTTGTCGCCCAATCAAAACCCTTTCGCGATTTTGTGTTTGCCGCATTTTCCAAGCGGATTACCGATCTGTTCTTGATGATCGATGAGGTGGCGTTTCAACGTCTGGATGTCCGTCTTGCCGATAAGCTGATTATGCTGTCGGGCGGCAACGATCATGTTGCAACCACGCACCAGAAACTGTCTGTGGAGCTGGGAACAGCCCGCGAAGTCATCTCGCGGCAATTACAAGAGTTCCAACGGCGCGGCTGGATCGGGCAATCCCGTGGCAACGTTAGCTTGGTTGACCGCGCTCAGCTTCAAAAGTTGGCAAAACATAACACATAAAGAAATTTGAATGTTTGGTGACAAAGTCACCAAGACTCCTCCATGAAAAGAGCTATTCAAAATATAGCTTTATAAGGGATAATCAAATGACTGCGAATCTTGGAAATATCGACCGTATCTTTCGCTTTGTTCTAGGGATCGTGCTGCTGGCCGCCCCCTTCGTTAGTGGGCTCGCCCTGTTTCAGAGCAGTGCTGCAACAATCATCAGCTTGATTGCGGGCCTTATCATGGTTGGTACATCCGCCATTAAGTTCTGTCCGCTTTACCGCATCTTCGGAATTCGGACCTGCAAGCTATGATCGAGACTGCATTCACACCGTTTCAATCGCTTGGTGGCGGGGCTTTGATTGGTCTGGCTGCTGTTTTATTGATGGCCACAATGGGCCGTATCATGGGGGCCACCGGCATTCTAGCGGGGCTGCTACAGCCCACAAACATGTCTGACTGGTCTTGGCGTGCGGCCGTCTTGCTGGGCATGTTATCTGGCCCGATTGCGGTCATGGCGACCACAGGTCAATTGCCCGCGGTACAGGTACCGGTCTCGACATCCATGTTGTTGATAGGCGGTTTTATAGTCGGCATCGGCGTCACCTTCGGCGCGGGATGCACATCTGGCCACGGCGTCTGCGGGATGGCGCGCCTTTCGCCCCGTTCAATCGCAGCGACCCTCACATTTATGCTGACCACCGCGATCACCGTCTATGTGATCCGCCACGTTTTAGGAGCTTGATCCATGCGCTTGATCCTTTCTTACGCCATCGGTCTTGTGTTTGGCATTGGCATTTCCATCTCTGGCATGGCAAACCCTGCCAAAGTGCTTAACTTCTTTGATGTTGCCGACGCGTGGGACCCAAGTCTCGCTTTTGTTATGGGCGGTGCGTTGATCGTTACGTTCATTGGCTACCGTTTCGTTCTCAAGCGACCCGCGCCAATAATGGCAGCCAATTTTCAACTGCCTACACGTCGCGACCTTGATCTGCCGCTCCTTGGCGGGTCCGCTGTGTTTGGCATCGGTTGGGGCATCGCAGGCTTTTGCCCCGGTGGTGCATTGCCCGCACTTGGAACGGGCCGAAGTGAGGTGCTCTTGTTTGTCGGGGCTCTTTTAGCAGGCATCTTTGCCGCCAAATTATTGCAATCAGCGCTTCAGACGAAACCTGTGAGGGCGTAGTCATGACCCGCACAAAGCTTCTTATGATTGGTGCCGCCCTCGTTGTTACGATTGGCGCAAGTGCCACATATGTTGGCACGTCCCATCATAGGTCTCATAGCGCCCACATGCACGGCGCGGATGGGACGTGCCATGATGAAGTCAACATGCCAGGCTTGCGCGGCAAGAACGCGAGTGCCGCAGAAAGTGAAGAGATTGCCGTGTTGTTCCGCAATTTCGAGACAATCACCCGTGAGGTCGAAAACCTGCCCAACGGCATTCGCACTGTCACGCGATCCTCTGATCAGGCGGTTATGGATGCGTTGGTGAACCATTCCGTCAGCATGATCGACCGCGTTGGCCAGTTGGATGACCCGCAGATCATCATCCAAAGCCCGACACTGGATATCTTTTTCAAACGTGGTGGCGGGATCATTTCAGACGTCGAAATGACGGATGACGGGCTTGTCGTGGTTCAAACCTCAGATGACCCCGAAGTGGTAACAGCCTTGCAAACCCATGCAGCAGAGGTGACCGCGATGGCCGACAAGGGCATGCAAGCAGTACATGAAATGATGGTCGCGCATGGGGCGAGCCACTAAGCACCTCGCTGATATTTAGAAAAAACCGGAGGAAATGAAATGAACTATCCTGTAGATATGTCCGTCAAACCCGACGTCTCAGCCCATTTTGACGAAGCAACGAACACGATAACCTATATCGTCAAAGATCCATCCAGCAACCATTGCGCCATCATCGATAGCGTCATGGACATCGATTATGCTGCGGGCCGGATCACGTATGAAGCCGCAGATCGTCTGATTGCAGAAATCAAAGATCGCGGCCTGACCGTTGACTGGATCATCGAAACCCACGTGCATGCCGACCACCTCAGCGCTGCCCCCTACCTACAAGACAAGCTGGGTGGTAAGATAGGCGTTGGCGAAAAGATCATGGTGATCCAAGAAACCTTCGGAAAAGTGTTTAACGAAGGCACCGAATTTCAACGTGACGGGTCCCAGTTTGACGCGCTGTTCAAAGACGGCGACACCTACATGATCGGTGATTTGCAGGCCTTTGCAATGTACACGCCCGGTCACACGCCCGCGTGCATGGTACATGTTGTGGGCAACGCTGCATTTGCCGGTGATACGCTATTTATGCCGGACGGCGGTTCAGCACGTTGCGATTTCCCCGGTGGGTCCGCAAGCGAGCTGTACGATAGCATCATGAAGGTTCTGTCCTTACCGGATGATATGCGCCTGTTCATGTGCCACGACTACGGTCCAAACGGTCGCGCGATCAAATGGGAAACCACGGTGGCCGACCAAAAGGCGGGCAACATTCACGTAGGTGGTGATAAGACCCGCGATGATTTCATCAAATTCCGCACCGAACGTGACGCTCAACTTGGCATGCCCAAGCTGATCATCCCTTCGTTGCAAGTAAACATGCGCGCGGGCGAAGTGCCAACCGATGAAAACGGCAATCCAATGCTCAAAGTGCCCGTCAACGGCATATAATTCAGGAGATATACCAATGGACATCAAAACACTGACGGCTGGATTTTCGGTCACCGCGCAAGTCATGCCTGCCGATCTGAAGGCGATCAAAGATGCTGGTTTTCGCAGCATTATCTGCAACAGACCTGACGGCGAAGGTGCTGATCAACCAACGTTTGAAGAGATTGCGAAAGCTGCCAAAAAGGCAGGCCTCGAAGCCAGCTATTTGCCCATCGTGTCCGGCAAAGTGACGGATGAAGACACTGTTGCGTTTGAAAAAGCCCTGAGCGATCTACCCGGACCGGTGTTGGCGTTTTGCCGCACGGGCACACGTTCTGCAACGCTTTGGTCCTTGGCTCAGGCGGGTCAACGCACAATGGCGGACATTCTTGCTACAACCAAAGCTGCTGGATATGATATGGCAGGCGTTGTTCGTCGTATTGCAAATGGCGGCAAAACCCCGACGGATACGGGTGATGCCAGTTACGAAATTGTCATTGTGGGTGCTGGTGCCGGCGGGATCGCTGCTGCAGCCAGCCTGAAGGCACGCAAGCCTGGCCTCGAGATTGCGATCATCGATCCCGCTGACATTCACTACTACCAGCCGGGTTGGACGATGGTTGGCGGGGGCATTTTTGAACCTGCGCAAACATCCCGGACGATGGGGTCGCTCATCCCACAAGGTGTTCATTGGATTCAAGCGGCTGTTGCCGCGTTTGAGCCTGAAAAGAACGCGATTATCCTCGATGGTTGCCGTGTCGTGAAATACACCCGCTTGATCGTCTGCCCCGGACTGAAGCTGGATTGGAACAAAGTCGAAGGCTTGGTCGATACCTTGGGCCACAATGGCGTTACGTCAAACTACCGCTACGATTTGGCACCCTATACGTGGGAATTCGTGCAAGGCATGAAAGAGGGCCGCGCGATCTTTACGCAACCGCCGATGCCGATCAAATGTGCCGGCGCGCCACAAAAGGCGATGTATCTGTCAGGTGACGCATGGCATCGCCGTGGTGTTCTTAAGAATATAGATATCCAGTTCAACAATGCTGGCGGTGTTCTGTTCGGGGTAAAGGATTACGTCCCAGCCTTGATGGAATACGTCAAGAAATACGATGCATCCCTGAACTTCTTCCACAACCTTGTCGCGGTTGATGGACCTGCCAAAAAAGCATGGTTTGATGTGGCAAAGCCTGACAGCCCTGTTGAACGGGTCGAGACGGAGTTCGACATGATGCATGTCTGCCCGCCGCAAACCGCACCTGATTTCATTCGGGTTTCGCCACTGGCGGATGCTGGCGGTTGGATCGATGTTGATCAGGCCACGTTGCGCCACAAGACCTATGACAACATCTGGTCGTTGGGCGATGTGATGAATGCACCGAATGCAAAAACGGCCGCCGCTGCACGTATTCAAGCGCCCGTTGTCGCCGAAAACATCGTCGCTGATATGCGCGGCGGATCCGCCACTGCGCAATACAACGGATATGGATCTTGTCCTCTCACAGTGGAACGCGGCAAGATCGTTCTGGCCGAGTTTGGCTATGGTGGCGTGATGCTGCCCAGCTTCCCAAAAGCATTATTGGACGGCACCAAACCAACCCGCGCAGCATGGTTCTTGAAGGAAAAGATGCTGCCGCCAGTTTACTGGAAGGGCATGCTGAAGGGCCGTGAATGGATGGCCACGCCGGAAAAGATCACCGCTGAATAACCCCTTTACCGCGCCTATCTAATATCGGGCGCGGCTCCTCCCTCTAGTTTTCGAGTATTTGCAATGATACGCTACCTGCCCATTCTCACATGGGGCCGGACCTATAATCGGTCCGCTCTGTCCAACGACTTGATGGCGGCACTGATCGTGACGATCATGTTGATCCCACAGTCGCTGGCCTATGCTCTGTTGGCGGGCCTTCCGGCAGAAGCGGGTCTCTATGCGTCCATCGTACCGATCTTGTTGTACTCTCTGTTTGGTACCAGCCGCGCCTTGGCTGTTGGCCCCGTAGCGGTAGTCTCGTTGATGACAGCTGCATCACTTAGCAATATCGTCGAACAAGGCACGATGGGCTACGCTGTCGCTGCACTTTCGCTCGCGGGCCTGTCCGGTGTGATACTGCTGGCAATGGGCCTGTTCCGTCTTGGGTTTATCGCGAACTTCTTGTCCCATCCTGTCATTGCGGGCTTCATCACGGCCTCTGGGATAATTATCGCCGCCAGCCAGCTAAAACATATCTTTGGGATTGATGCCCACGGTCATAATTTGCTGGAATTGGTGATGTCGCTGGCGACCCATGCAACCCAAGCAAACTGGATCACGGCGATCATTGGCATCACCGCGACCGCCTTTCTATTTTGGGTACGCAAGGGGTTAAAGCCGTTGTTAGAAAAGCTCGGCCTCGGTTCGGGTTTAACTGGCGTGCTCGTGAAAACCGGACCCGTTGCTGTCGTCGTTCTCACCACGCTCGCCGTTTGGATCTTTGGCTTGGCGGATCAGGGCGTAAAGATCGTTGGCGAGGTCCCGCAAAGCTTGCCACCGTTTACGATGCCTTCTTTCTCGCCAGCACTACTTAGCCAGCTGTTACTTCCTGCTTTCCTGATTTCGATCATTGGGTTTGTTGAATCAATTTCCGTCGCTCAAACACTTGCCGCGAAAAAACGCCAACGGATTGATCCAAACCAAGAACTCATCGGGTTGGGTGCCGCCAATATCGGTGCGTCCCTCACAGGAGGATTTCCGGTAACCGGCGGATTTTCCCGCTCGGTTGTGAATTTCGATGCGGGCGCTGAAACGCCAGCCGCCGGTGCGTTTACCGCGATCGGCTTGGCAATCGCTGCCATTGCACTGACGCCGTTGATCTATTTCTTGCCGAAGGCCACGCTTGCAGCAACCATCATCGTTGCAGTCTTGAGCCTCGTGGACTTTTCCATTCTGAAACGCAGTTGGGCATACTCCAAAGCGGACTTCGCGGCTGTCCTCTCGACGATCCTTGCCACGCTAGCCTTTGGCGTTGAAATTGGCGTGACCACAGGCGTTGTATTATCCATCTTGCTGCATCTCTATGCCTCTTCAAAACCCCATATCGCCGAAGTTGGGCAAGTGCCCGGTACCGAACATTTCCGAAACATCTTGCGACATGACGTCATCACGGACCCAAGCGTGGTTTCATTGCGTGTCGACGAAAGCCTGTATTTCGCGAACGCCAGATATCTTGAGGACAAGATCCAAGCCCGCGTGGCAGGCGACACCGACGTTCGGCATGTTATCCTTCAATGCTCCGCTATCAATGAAATAGACCTGAGTGCATTGGAATCCTTAGAGGCGATAAACGAGCGGCTTCGGGAAATGGATGTGAAACTGCACCTTTCAGAGGTCAAAGGGCCAGTAATGGATAGGCTCAAAGAGCAGCACTTCCTACAAGAAATGACTGGTTCGGTTTTCCTATCCCAATTTGAAGCAGCGAAAGCGGCGGTTAATCTCGCCTGAAACGGCAATCAACACAAAGCCCTTTATCCACCCCATCTATCTAATTTGGCAAAATCTCGATTTTCTAGGACGTAGTCGTTGGCCAACTTGTCATCGTTTCGAACAATCTGAATGGCCGGTTTTGTTGCCGCGATACGACACCACAATTCAAACTTTTTCGCAATTTCAATGCTGCGGAAGCGCGCAGTGTAAATTTTGAGCTACCGGTACGGGCTCAGAGCCGCCTTTCGCCGCAAAGTGCAGCAAGAGCAGCTATGGGCCGTTACCAGCGTAGCTCGGCTTTTCTCAAATGGGAAAGGGGGAGCTTCCTTAAAGCGTGCTGTGATGCAAAATGCATCAACTTGATAGACGGACATTCTGGTGTCGAGTTTGAAAAAAAACAGGCGTTGGTATTTGAGAAAACGTCGTTCAAGCGCAACCCATTCTGGCCTATCTCCATCGTTTACATGTAGAGATACGGAATAGCGAAAACAGTTGGAGCGACGCATTGGAACACAGCTGAAATCTGGAGAAACGTCTGTGGTCCTCAGCGGATGTTCTGCGGTCTACGTCCAACTTCGCGATTCACGAGTATTTCATTCCTGTTATGGGGCTGATCTTCTTGCCTCACGCATGCTCAAGGTATCTGAAGGTTGCGTCAGTAAAAAAATGTGCATGGCTCTTTGTAAAAGCTTGGGGTTGAGAAAATAGATCGGGTGAACGTTTGATAAAAGGATCTGAGAGGGACTTTGATCCTTTGCATTGGCGGATGTTGAGCACTGGCCTGCCCAAAGAAGGGATGATGAATGCCTTTGCCACAGAGCAGGATGCTGAAGATCGCTTAAGCTCAATCGTCTGGCCAGAAGGACGATACTGCCCGAAATGTGCCTCGGTCAAATCTTGGTACATTGAAGATCGGAAACTATACGAATGTACTGACTGCACCTGGCAGTTTTCGTTGAAATCAGTTTCGAAACTGCGACGGTCAAAAGTTTCTTTGCATAAATCACTTTGGGCAGCAGAGAGACTGATATTATCGTGCGTTATAGAGCAACGCCGATCACAACAGACAATTCAACATTTCAGGGGGATTGTCAGATGTTCGTACCAGGCTGCGAGAAATCTAAGAATTTCGATGTTCAATGAGCTCAAAACCGTCCGCGGAGGGTTTTGGGGCCAATTGGTATGCGTGAACGAGATGGACGAGAGCCATTACGATGAAGCTCGAATGCAAGAATTATTCGACCAATACTCATTTTTCGATGAATGATTCAGTTTTTGAATTTTTACCTGAGTAAAACATGCAAATAACCCGCACTACCTGAGTAAAACATATAAAATAGCGATGCGAGCCTCGTTGGACCTGTCCCGCTTCTGTGTCGCTCCGAGTGCTCGTTTAAGCCACCTTTCGCTCGAAGGCGACGGGGCTTTTCCAACCCAGTGCTGAGTGGCGGCGACGCGGGTTGTAGAAGCCGTTGATGTATTCAAAGATCGCCATCTCAGCCTTGCGGCGCGTTTCCCATGACC
>JBARCK010000048.1:0-69109 GCA_049794015.1 Sulfitobacter sp.
GGTGCTAGGACCTTCGATCAGATGTTCGATGCACTGGCCGAAGTGTGCGACCTGTTCTCACCGCAAGAATGCTGGAACTACTTTTGCGAGGCTGGCTATGGATCAGGTTAAAGGCGCGAAGCTTTAGGCCCAAATTTACAATGACTGAAACATCAGCTTTGTCTGGATGGCTTGACCTCATAATCCGTTAAAAATCAGCCGTTACACCCGGCAACTTCAACGCCTTGATCATGTCGCGTAGTTCCTGACGTGCAGCGACGTTTGAGATGTTCAATTGCTTCACGCCAATGTCTTTGAGGTCAAGCAATGTCAGGCCGCGCGGGAACAATTCGCGGAAAATAACGCGCTCGTTAAATCCCGGTGCAATCCGAAATCCAATCCGCTTGGATAGGTTCTGGATCGCGCGCTCCATCTTGTCTTTATTCACCATGCGCTGGGCACCCATGCGGTTGCGTATGACAACCCAATCAATAGGTGCAAGCCCCGCTTGGGCGCGCAACTGACGCGCGTTCCAGACCATTTCTGAATAGACCGAAGGTCCGGTGATCTTGTCACCTGTGGCATCCGTGTGGGCCAGCAGATCAAAGTCGATAAAGCTGTCGTTCAGGGGGGTTACCAAGGTATCAGCCAGCGAATGCGCAACTTGGCTAAGGCGGGTGTGTGAGCCGGGGCAGTCGATTAAGATAAAGTCGTTGTCAGGCTCAAGCGATGTGACCGCCGCACTTAGGCGGTGGTCGTACATGTTTTCACCGGGGCGTAGGCTGCCTGCTTCGATTTCGGGTAATTCATGCAGGACCGGGCTGGGCAAATCCAGTTTAGCCTGCTTCAAAAACGCCGCACGGTTTTCGACATAACGTCCAAAGGTGCGTTGACGCAGGTCTAAATCAAGTCCGCTGACCGCATGGCCCATGCGCGCAAGGGCAGTTGCCAGATGCATAGACACGGTCGATTTGCCCGCGCCGCCTTTTTCATTTCCGACGACGATAATATGCGCCATGCCCAAGCCCCTTTGCCCACCTGCGATTATGCAGGATATTGTTAGAGGCAACTATATGTGGCGTAGGGGTATTTGGAAAGTGCGCGTCTTAGCTATAATCGCGAATGACAAAGTGCTTGGTTGTGGTCTCGATCACGTTCCAAAATCCGCGAAACCCATTGGGAATGAGAAAGGCATCGCCTGTGCGAAAATCTTGCACGACACCGTCCTCAGCGATCAATTGGCAATGACCCGAAATGATGTAACAGAATTCATCCCGCTCAACAAAAGCATGCCATTTGCCCGGCGTGCTAGTCCAAGTTCCAGCCAGCACGCCATTGTCGAAATGCACCGTAGTTTGGTGCTGCGGGTCACCATCAACCACACGATTCGGCAGATCCGCCAAACGGCGTTCAGATGATTGCCCCTGATGGGTCGCAAAGTTGATGACGGCATGGGACATTACAGGATTTCATCCTTTAGGTAATAATAGGGGTACATGATGCGTTGGCCGATGCGGCGGAAGGGTGTCAGCAGGCCGTGGCTTGGCAGCGGTGAGTTAAAGATCGGCAGGTCTACTTCGATCTTTTTACCTGCCACGATCTGTGCCAGCCGCTTGCCCGCCTGAGCGGAATACATCACGCCGTTGCCGCCGTACCCCATCGCGTAATAGACAGTGCGATCTGGGTCAGGTTGATAGATGCGCGGCATCATGTCGTGACTGACGTCGACCCACCCCCACCATGAATAATCAAGGTCGATATCGGTCAGCGCAGGGAATTTCCGATGCAAGCCTTTGCGCAAAAGCGCGAGGTGCTTTGGGTTTTCCGCATCCTTGCCAGTGATGGCAGAGCGGCTGCCGATTTGCACCCGGTTGTCGGGCAAAAATCGATAGTAGTGCCGCAGCGTCCGGGTATCGGTTAGGGGGGAGCGGGTCTTGAAACCGCAGGCCTCAATTTCGTCGTCATCCAAGGGGCGCGTCACAATTGAGTTTGACAGGATCGGCATCAAACGGTGCTTGGTGCGATAATTCAGGCCCGGAGGCGTATAGCCAGCGGTGGCCAGTGCCACGGCACGCGCACGAACGGTGCCGCCCGGTGTCGTGAGGTGGTGCACGCCGTCCACAACTTTCCATCCCATAACCGGGCTTGCTGTGTGGATTGTTGCACCCAGTTTGCGCGCCAAACGCGCATAGCTAAAGGCCAGTTTTGCCGCGTGGATACTTGTGCCGTCCGGTTCCCACATGGCACCTTGGGCTTCTTCATCTTTGACGTAATGTTCGTGCACCTCGTCGCGACCCATGATCCGGCTTTTATAGCCAAACGTGCTGTTCAGCAGTTCGGATTCTTTTTCGAGCGCGGGCATGACCTTGGCGCGGTGCGCCAGATAGAAATGGCCGCCCGGTTGTGGGTCACAATCAATGTCGTCTGACCAGATCAGATCATTAAACATCTCAAACGCTTCACAGACTTCGCGGTGCATGCGTTTGGCGGTATCCACGCCCCAACGTTGAATCCATTGCGACCGCTTTAGCCGCCCGGATGAGATTTGCGCCTGGCCACCATTACGGGTTGAACAGCCCCACGCGACGGTATTCGCCTCAAGCACAGTTGCTTTGATGCCGTGATCCTTTGCCAGATGGATCGCTGTTGAGAGGCCAGTATAGCCAGAGCCAATGATGACAACATCCACATCCATATCGCCGGACACAGGCCCATCATCGTCCGGGGGTGTGCCCGCAGTACCGATCCAGTAGGTTGGTGCGTGATCGCGGTTGTGGCCGGGACCTGCATCCACGATTGGATCGTACTTTGGGTCATAGCTGGCGCGTGGCCAATGGCGGGGGCGATGTTTGTCTGGCATGTCCTGATCCTTTAACGCTTTGAAAGCTGCGGGCAGAAGGCGACGGGGTGTTTTGTGATTAGGCTTTGAAGGGCGGGCGTGCTTTGCGCAGCGCCTGTTTCACGATGATTTTGCCATCGCGCAGCGTAAACAGATCAGCGCCTTGCGCTTCAACGCGCATGCCGTCTGCCCCGGTGCCTGAGAATATCCATTCGGATACGGCGCGGTCGCCTGCAACAAAGTGGCTGTGGTGATCCCAATGCGCGTCTTTCATACCTGCCCAGACGCCTGAGAACGCGGCCGCAATGGCTGTCGCGCCTTCGATTTTGGCACCATACACTTCGGGGCCGCCAACGGCGTAGAACACGCAATCATCTGCAAAATGGGTCATCACGCCGTCGACATCATGGCGGTTAAAGGCATCAAATGTATCCGCAAGGTCTTGGGCGGTCAGGGTCTTGGTCATGTTATGGCGCTCCGTCAGGGTGTGGGCGATCTGGATGCGCATTGTGCGAAATCCAGAAGGATTAGTAGCAGTTTGAATGGTTTGGCGTGGCCCACTTTTGCTATAAAGATATGGGCAATCATTGGCCGTAATTAGGGCCGTTGATGAGAGTCTAATAGGGCCAGAAGATGAATTGAGTTAACGCCAGATAAAGGTGCTGGATTGTTTGATGCGCCCTGAAGAAATGGATATTTTTCTCTCATTGTGTTGGTGCGTTTTTTGCCTGCACCCTGCGTCAAAACTGCTTTTGCGCTACAATGCACGATGAACGGGTGGGCTTAAGCAGTCACAGCAAGGTCGCACTCGTCATTCGGGAATATCGCCTTTTGCGGAGGAGTTATGTCCAAAAGTGTCAGCGTGAAAAGGGCTAAACCCATCACCATACTTCCTTAGTAAGGCGCTATGCGTTACCCTTTTTGACGAATTGAGGAGAAGATAACATGCCGTTTTCGTTTATCCTGCAAATAATGGGAACGTCAGGTAATGATAACCTGCCCGGCACATCAGCAGATGAAATCATTTTTGGACTTTCTGGCAATGACACCCTGTCTGGGCTTGGCGGAAATGACCAACTATTTGGCGGCGCAGACAACGACATCCTGAATGGTGGTACGGGCGACGACAGCCTATCAGGTGATGCAGGCAACGACACATTATACGGCGCTACTGGCAACGACATCCTATTTGGCGGTGTTGGCGACGACACATTATATGGGGGCACGGGCAACGACAGCTTATACGGCGGCGCAGACAGCGACGCATTGTCAGGACAGGATGGGAATGACACATTATCTGGCGGTACAGGTAATGACAGCCTATATGGCGGCGCAGACAATGACACATTATTTGGCGGCGGTGGTGCTGACCTGTTGGATGGTGGTACAGGATTTGACCGCGCGGAATATTCTGACGCCACTGCGGGTGTCATCGCAGACTTGCACTTTACCCACCTAAACACCGGTGCCGCAGCGGGCGATAGCTACTTTTCCATCGAAGGCCTATACGGATCAAACTTTGATGACAGTTTGCACGGGACAAATGATGCTAACATACTGTGGGGTTTTGGCGGCAACGATCGGTTGTTTGGTCGCGGTGGCAACGACCTTCTGACAGGTTTGAACGGCAACGACACTCTGTTTGGACAGGCTGGTGATGACACGCTGTTTGGCGGTGATGGCAACGACATCCTGTATGGTGGTGAAGGCAATGACACATTGTCAGGACAGATTGGTGATGACACATTATCTGGCGGTGCGGGCAACGACATCCTAAATGGCGGTGCAGACGACGACATCCTGTATGGTGGCACTGGCAATGACATCCTAAATGGCGATGCTGGTAACGATAGCCTTTACGGCAGTACGGGCAACGACATCTTATATGGCGCTTCAGGCAACGACATCCTGTCTGGCGGTGAAGGCAACGACATCCTGTCTGGCGGTGAAGGCAACGACACCCTATCTGCCGTTACGGGCAGTAATATCCTCATCGGCGGCAGTGGTGCTGATGTCTTGATCGGTGGCAGTGGTTTTGACCGCGCGCAGTACAGCGATACCGCTATTAATCAACGTGTCATCGCAGATTTGTTAAATCCCGAGCGAAACACGGGTGACGCTGCGGGGGACACCTACGCTTCCATCGAAGGCCTTTACGGATCAAGCTACAATGACAGCTTGTATGGGGATGATATCGCAAACGTTTTGTGGGGCAACGACGGCGACGACAGGTTATATGGCCGTGGTGGCAACGATGTCCTCGCTGGTATGAACGGCAACGACACGCTTTATGGGCAGATCGGTGATGATACGTTGTTTGGTGGCGCGGGCAACGACAACCTATTTGGTGGCAGTGGTGTTAATCTCTTACATGGTGGTGCTGGCTTTGACACTGCGGATTACTCTGACGCTAGGGATGGTGCTGCCGTCATTGCAGACCTGCAATTTTCCCACCTAAATACCGGTGGCGCAGCTGGCGACACCTATGTTTCCATCGAAGGTCTTTACGGCACCTTCTTTGATGACAGCTTGTACGGGGATGCTGCTGCTAATGTCTTGTGGGGTTTCAACGGAAACGACATGTTATTTGGCCGTGGTGGCAATGACATCCTTTCAGGTATGGACGGCAACGATACACTGTTTGGAGGGGCCGGGAATGACACATTGAATGGCTATACAGGCAACGATGTGCTTGACGGTGGGGCCGGGAATGACGTCATCACCAGTAGGTTTGGCCGCGACACCATCACGGGCGGTGCGGGCGACGACCAGATATCTGGCGGCGATACGTTTATCTTTGAAGATGGCTTTGGCAACGATACAATCGCTCGCTTTGCAGCGGGCGGTGTAGGTAGTAATGGCGTCATAGATCTGTCGTCTGTCACCCAAATCGAAGACTTCGCTGATTTGATGGCAAACCACGCCCGCCTATTGGGCCCAAACACTGTGATAGATGATGGTGAAGGGAACACGATTATTCTGCTAGGGATTCAAGTATCGCAGCTTGGAATGAATGATTTTATTTTCTAGAGCGTTGGCTAAGCAGGCGTAAGCGTTACGTGCTGTTTAGGCGGCAAGTATCTGTAAATAATCAGTGATTATAGGTCGGCATTGTTGAAGGGTTCCGAAAGCTTTTTGATTGGTAGCGCCAATACCATGAGATTGGTTTTGTCCTTGTCCCCATAGCTATCCGTGACAATTCTCTGGGCTACCGCCCACAACGAAAAGGCGCGGCCCCATGTTGGAACCGCGCCTTTTTGTCTCTCGCAAAGGGTAGAGGCTCTTAGAAGCCCAAACCTGCGTACTTGTTCTTGAACTTGGAAACACGACCGCCTGTGTCCATCAAACGGCTGGTGCCGCCGGTCCACGCGGGGTGAACGGAAGGGTCGATATCAAGCGACAGCTGATCGCCCTCTTTGCCCCAAGTTGATTTCATTTCTACAATCGTGCCGTCGGTCATTTTGACGTTGATTGTGTGATATTCGGGATGTGTATCGGCTTTCATCGTACTTATCCTTTCGCGTCAGTCTTGGGCTTTTTGTAGTGTGCATTCTCAACAATACGTGCTGATTTACCACGGCGCGCACGCAGGTAATACAGTTTCGCACGACGTACACGACCGCGGCGGACCACGGTGATTTCGTCGATGTTTGTGGAATGCAGCGGGAACACACGTTCCACGCCTTCACCAAAGCTGATTTTGCGCACGGTGAAAGACCCGGCAATACCATGACCGTTGTTACGGGCGATGCAGACGCCTTCGTAATTCTGAACACGGGTACGGGTGCCTTCGGTAACTTTAAAACCGACGCGGATGGTGTCTCCGGCACGGAAATCTGGGATGGTTTTGCCCAGTTCGGCGATTTGTTCCGCCTCAATCTCTGCGATCAGGTTCATCTGACGCGTCTCCTATGATGCTCGTGGTGTTCCACGAAGATTGTTGTGCGATCCAAGAGCTTCGGGGTCTATCGGGACTTCACCGCAGTGGCCCGCCGGAGGTAGCATCGTCATTCCTTGTTTTGTTTGCGGATAGCACAAACATCCTGAGCCGCAAAAACGATTCTGGATTGGCGTCGTATAGGCGCTCTACTTGCGTGGATCAAGGGCTGATGGCCAGTTTGACCGCTGGTTGATCCACGTCAAGGTAGACCTATTCCCCGCGCGCTAATGTTGTTGCGAAATTTCAAATTCAATCAAGCAATAAGGGGACATCATGCCGACAACTGGTAACACGAAAGCCGCAGCACCCAAGGCCGCGAACAATCGAACAATCCTTGGCTTTGACAGTGGTGAATATCCCTACAAAACCAAGATGGCGCGCAAAACCTATGAGGCAGAAAAATCCGCGTTGCAGGTCGAATTGCTCAAGGTGCAACATTGGGTACAGGAAACCGATCAGAAGTTTGTCTTGTTGTTTGAAGGACGCGATGCGGCGGGCAAAGGTGGCACGATCAAACGGTTCACTGAACATTTAAATCCGCGCGCTGCACGTGTGGTCGCCTTGAACAAACCCACTGATGAGGAACGCGGACAGTGGTTTTTTCAGCGCTATATCAAACACTTGCCCACTGCTGGCGAGATAGTCCTGTATGATCGGTCTTGGTATAATCGTGCAGGTGTCGAACGGGTGATGAACTTTTGCGCGCCAACCGAATATCTGGAATTCATGCGCCAAACACCTGAATTTGAACGCATGTTGGTGCGCAGCGGTATCAAGCTGTTCAAATATTGGTTCTCGGTCACGCAAGACGAACAAAAGAACCGTTTTGCCTCACGCGAAACCGATCCTCTCAAGCGTTGGAAGTTGTCACCAATTGACCGCGCCAGCCTAGATAAATGGGATGATTATACCGAAGCCAAAGAGGCGATGTTTTTCTACACCGACACGGCAGATGCGCCTTGGACTGTGATCCGATCCAACGACAAAAAGCGCGCGCGCCTGACCTGTATGCGACATTTCTTGTCCCAACTGGATTACCCGAACAAAGATCATGATGTTGCCGCAGCGCCGGACCCCAAGATTCTCCATCAAGCAGAGGCGATAGTGCATGATTCTGATCATGTTCTGGCAGCATCCTTGCACCCTGAACGCAGCAAACCCTAACCCTGAATTGGAAAGGAGACTGATATGTCTCATACGCCACACGAACTTGCCGAAGAATTCCCTGAATTGGGTTCTGACATCGCGAAACTTCGTCAAAGTGATGCCCATTTTGAAAATCTGACCGATGCCTATCATACCGTGAACCGCGCCGTTCATCGCGCGGAAACCGATGTGGAACCGACAAGCGATGACCACATGACTGAGATGCGCAAACGGCGAAGCGCGCTCAAAGATCAGATATATGCCTATCTCAAAGACAAAACGGCAGGTTAATCGCTCTTATCGCCGCCGCGATGTGCCCACATATCGGGGCGGCGGTCGCGGGTTAAATCCTCGGCCATTTGCTGTCGCCATTTGGCGATTTCGCCGTGATTGCCGGACATGAGAACGGGCGGAATCTCACGTCCTTCCCAAATCGGCGGGCGGGTATATTGGGGATGTTCCAGCAACCCGTTTGAATGGCTTTCTTCAACAGTGCTGTCCGCGTTCCCTAATACACCGGGCAGCAGGCGCACGGTGGCGTCGATCATTGCTTGGGCAGCCAGTTCACCGCCGGTCATGACAAAATCACCAAGGCTGACTTCGGTGATGCCAAAGTGTTCAATCACCCGTTCATCAACGCCTTCAAATCGACCACACAGCATGGTGACCCCAGCACATGTGGACAGATCACGCGCCATCGCCTGATCAAAACGCCGTCCGCGCGGTGACATATAAAGGATCGGCCAACGACCATGAGCGTGGCTTTGTGCATCAGCCAGTGCCGCCCCAACCACATCGGCGCGCAGGACCATGCCTGCGCCGCCCCCTGCAGGGGTGTCATCGACGTTGCGATGTTTGCCAATGCCGTGGGGGCGCAGATCATGCGTGTGCAACTGCCATTTTCCATCATGGAGCGCTTTGCCCGTTAGGCTGGCCCCCAAAACACCGGGAAACAGATCGGGGAACAGCGTCACAATACGCGCCTGCCAAATGTCAGAATAATCTGGCGTGTCTTGCATCAATTCACGTGGTTGCAGGCTCGCGCGCACGGATTGGCGGCCATGGGACCGGGGTGTTTTCATGACGCACGCGCCTCTGCTAATATTGCGGCCTTTGCAGCGTTACGGGCCTTTGGTGTTTCGTGGGTTTTGTTTGCTTTGATCATCGCGCGCAACACATCATCATCTAGACGGGTATTGGCAGGCGGCAGTGCCACGAGTTCTGAGCGCACGGTCAATGGCAGATCGCATAGATCAAGCAGTGGGCCAGCGGGACCAAGCGGCAGGTCGCGACAGTCTTCTAGTGCGCCGTGATGCACAGGGCAGGGCACGCGGCTGGCGATCTCGTTCACCATGCCCTTTAGGTCTGCCGCCGCGTGATAGCGTTCGCGAAAGGCATCCACATCCATCGTCATGTTCGACGCTCTGACGTGTTCCCAATGGGCCGAAGCCAGCCATGGGTCCGGTGCGCGGGTAGATAGATACAGTAAAATTTCAGCCGCTGGATAGCGTTTTGTTATGATTTCCCAAAACGCATACAGCAAGATTGGCGCAGCAGAATAATCATTCAAGTCCCCACGACCGGGCAAATGGCCCGCAAGTTCCTCGGCAGAGATAATGAGCGTGCGGCGCGGCATGCCCGGCAAGTCATTCATCAGCGTTTCAAACCGATCCTGAGCCTTGATCAAGGTCAGGGGGTCGCGCCATGTCGAATAGCCGCGCGTGGCACTGAGTAGATCCTGCATATGCCAACGCAACCGCAGAGCCGCGTATTTTTTTAACGCGACCCGGTTTTCACGCAAGGTGGCCTGAATACTGGAAGTTCCGGTTTTGTGGAAACCAGCGTGGATGATGATGCGGCGCGGCATTAACGTGCCGCCTTTCGCTGCAATCCGCGTGCAAATTCGGCATCGCCGTCACACATGTCAGACCGGTTGATTTCAAGCAGATCGGCCAGGACTTTGGGTTGCGGTGAAACGTTTGAAGGCGGCGATTGTTGGATGGCATTTCGGATGGTCGATGGGCATTTTGCGATATCAAGCAACGCATCAAGCGTACCAAGGCGACGATCTGCACAGGCTTCAAGGGCAATTCGGTGCACATCCACATTTGGGAGTGCGCGGGCAACGGCATCCACGGCGGCGTTCAAATCGGCTGAGCTGGCGAAGGCCTGCGCATATTCTGTCACTGACAACTTCATTCTAACCGACTGCAAGTGCTGTGCATAACAGCTGTTGAGCCAAGGTGCTGCGGCGCGCGTGGTGAAGAATATACCCAACGCAGCGTCAGGCAGAACGGCAGAAAAGGCATCTGTTATTGCCCGAAGTATCTGTGGGGATGCGGAATAATCAGGCGCACCCTTACGTCCCGGGATCATGCCCGCAAGGTCTTCACCGCTGATCAGGATCGTACCTTCAAAGTCTAGCCAAGTCTGGGCAAGACGTGTTGCTTCTTGCGTGACTTGGCTGAAATCCAGAGGATCATCTGCACTACACAACTGTCGCGTCGCAGCGCAAAGCTGCTTCATGTCTTCGACAAGGACAACCGTTATGGTTGGAGACAGCAAATCACGATGGGACCGGAGCATGCGCTGCAACGTCTTGGTTCCGGTCTTGTGGAAACCCGCATGCAGGATGATCCGGCGCGGCATTATTTGGGTTCCGATTCCGGTAACACCCCATGCGGTGGGTCTGCGATCATACGGCCTGCACTTAGGTCGACGGTTGGCACTGCGGCCTTCGTGAAAGGCAAAAACGTCGTGTCAGAAGTGCCGGCAAGTTGTAGTTCCAACAGATCATCAGCACCGTGATTTTGTACCGTTTTGACCGTGCCCAGCAATACACCGCCAGTGTCATATACCGACAAGCCAATCAGGTCCGCGTGATAGAATTCATCATCAGGCAATGATGGCATTTGCTCACGCTCAACAAACAGGGCGATGCCGCGTAGGGCGTCAGCCTCTTCTTTGGTAGAAACCTCAGCAATACGTGCTGCGAAACCGTTTTTGATTGGGCGCAAAATAGCGAGGGCGAATTTCTTGCTGCGATCCTCTGACCATAATGGCGTATAGGTTTCGATGTCTTCGGGCACCGCGCAATAGCTTTTCACGCGCAATTCGCCGCGCACACCGTAAGAGCCTGCGATGGCTCCGACGCAAATCATATCAGTCATTGTGCTAAATCCGAATTAAGGCAGATGGTGCCGCTCCAGTCGCCTTCACCTGCGGTGCATTCCGAGCGCATTAGAAATCGCTCGTACCACATTCCAGCACCAAAACCGATGGCTAGAACAATAGCAAGTTTCACAAGTTTTATTGGGCTAAACATCAGCGACTTTCGACATGTAGGTGGGACGCACGCGCTTCCCATCCTTGGGTTTCGAGTTCAGGCGTCAGAGTGTTTTCGCGCGGCCAACCCATACATAGATAAGCAACCAGCGACCACCCTGTCGGCACCTCAAGATCACGGTTCAAGCGGTCCGGGTCAAGCACGGATACCCAACCAAGGCCAAGGCCGTTTGCGCGGGCCGTGAGCCACATCAGATTGATGGCACCCACAACGGAATAACGCCGCATTTCCGGCATTGTACCTGCGCCCAATCCGTGGCCCTTTTCGGTGCTGTCATCACAGTAGATCGCCAGTTGTTCAGGTGCATCCTGCATGCCGGATAGTTTGAGTGATGCATAAAGCGCTGCCTTTTCACCAGAATATCCCGCAAGGGCGTCAGCGTTGGCAGCTTTGAAATTTTCAAGCGCGGCGGTGCGCGCAGTTTCAGACGTGACGCGGATGATGCGCCATGGTTCTGACAGACCCACAGAAGGGGCCAGATGAAAGGTGTCGAGGCATTGGTTCACCAATGCCTCGTCCACCGGATCGGTTGCAAAGTGGCGCACATCGCGCCGCCAGCGCATAAGGTCGTGCAGCCCAGCACGGAAGTCTTTTGAGAATTGCTCCATGCCGGGCTGCGCTTTGATTATTCTGCGGCTGCTTCGTCAGCGGCAGGTGCTTCTTCCGCTGGTGCGGCGGCAGCTTCGGCAGCGGCTGCTGCTTTGGCGGCTTTTTCTTCAACACGGTCTTGGGCTTTCTTGCCCGGTGTGCCTTTGTTTGGGTTGTTGCGTGTCGTTTTTTCACGAACGCCAGCGGCTTCCAACATACGCGCAACGCGGTCTGTTGGCTGTGCGCCTTTTGCGATCCATTCCTGGATCTTTTCAACGTCCATTTTCACGCGCTCTTCGCTGTCTTTTGGCAGCAATGGGTTATATGTGCCCAGCTTTTCGATGAAACGGCCGTCACGTGGCATGCGTGAGTCCGCTGCAACGATGCGATAAAAAGGGCGCTTTTTTGAGCCGCCGCGGGCAAGACGAATTTTCATAGCCATGGTGTGTAGTCCTTTAGGTTTGATACAGGGCAGATGCCCGGATTAGGATTGATGGATTTCGTGGTGCTGAATGACTTCAGCGATGATGAAGTTCAGGAACTTCTTGGCGAATTCGGGATCAAGGTCTGCCCTTGTCGCCAAATCTTCGAGCCGTGCAATCTGGGCCGCTTCACGGGCTGGATCGGACGGGGGAAGGTCGTGTTCAGCTTTGAGTTTCCCCACAGCTTGAGTGTGTTGAAAGCGCTCGCCCAATGTATAGACAAGGATCGCATCCAGCCGATCAATGCTGGTACGGTGATCTTTGAGAATTTCGGCGGCGCGTGTAATTGTGTCGGTCATGTGGCTTCCTTTGGATGGCGGTAAACCAGAACGTCATGGTCCAAAATGATGCCGTCACGTTCAAATTTTGCACCAAGGCGGCGTGCCAAGGCGATTGAGCGGGTATTTTTGGCATCAAGATAGCTGATTACGCCATCATGTCCCAAGTGCTGTGCTGAATACGTGCGTGCGGCGGTGGTGGCTTCAAATGCGATGCCTTTGCCTTCGGCTGCTTCCACGACATTCCAACCCAATTCGGGCTCATCCCAGCCGGGGCCGAACAGAATACCCGTTGCGCCCAAAAGCGCATCGGTTTGTTTATCTGCGATGTGCCAAAATCCATAGCCGCGCAAGGCCCATGACCCGATGACTGAAAGCATAGACCGGTAGACGTCACGCTCGTTTTTTGGGCCGCCAGCCATATGGCTGCGGGCAGACGCAAAATAAGTGGTAAGCGCAGGCAGGTCGGCCAGTTTCGGCGCGCGCAGGATCAGACGGTCTGTTTCCACAGTGGGGATATGATCAGTCATGGCGCTCATAACAACGCCTCTGGTCCCGGATGGCGGAACAGCTGTTCTTCACCCATGCTGATGTTGTCATAGGTGCGCTCATGTACTGCGCCCAGCCGTTCGGCCAAGGCAACAGAGCGGGTGTTGCCGGGGACAATGTTGCTGGTCATCGTGGTGAAACCCATGACCTCATAGGCATGCTTACGCACGGCTGTGGCCGCTTCAAACGCGATGCCTTTGCCCTCAAAACCTTCAAAGGCAATCCAGCCCAGTTCGGCCTCGGGCCAGCCTTCGGGGTTCCAAAGTCCGCAGATGCCCATGACGCTGCCATCGGCCTTGTCTGTGATTGTCCAAAACCCATAGCCGCGCAGGTGCCAGTGGCCAATTGTGCTGGCAAACCAGCGCCATGCCTGATCACGCGGCAGTACGCCGCCAAAGCCATGCGAGCGCACGGGGTCTGCATAGAATGCAGCGATCAGTTCAAAGTCTGACGCTTCGGGGCCGCGCAGGATCAAGCGGTCGGTTTCTATGATCGGTGCGGGTGTCATGCAGCGGCACCTTTACCCGTAGCGACGCGGGCATCCGCAGCAGCATGACGATAAATCAGTGTCGGTTTGCCAGACGGTGTGTGCCAATCATCGCGTTCAAGCCGTGCACCAAGGCGTTCTGCCAACCGGATTGAGCGTTCGTTGCCGGGGGCAATCACGCTGATCATCGGTTGCCAATCCATCGTATTGGCTGCGAAATCCAAAGCGGCTGTTGCGGCTTCAACAGCCAAACCTTTGCCTTCGAACCCATTATACAACCGCCAGCCCAGTTCTACCTCTGGCCAGCCTTCAGGGTTCCAGAAACCGACTTGCCCAGCAATGTCGCCGCTGTCCTTCGTGACAAGGGTCATTAACCCATAGTCGCGGATTATCCAGTGACCCAATTCAGAAGCAAAACTGCGCCATGCGGCCGGGCGTTCCAGTGGGCCGCCGGTCATTGCGCTGCGCGGGTCCGCCATAAACGCGGCATAGGCGTCAAAGTCCGACGGTTGCGGAGCGCGTAGGATCAAGCGATCTGTTTTTATGATTGGTGCAGGTGTCATTACAGGCCCAGCTCATCCACAGTTGCACCATCAAACAAAGGCTTGGTGAAGGAACGGTCGTAGCGACGGACGCATTTGGTTTTTTTGGCAAATTCATATGCCCGCAGGCAGTCGGGATCATCCCACATCTTTTCGCGGTAGGCCTCGTAGTCGGCAAGCGTCGGAAAAGAGAAATGGCAATAGGCAATGTCGTTCGGGCCTTCATGCGGCATGTGATAGCCGTGATGGACCCCACCCAGTTTTGGAACAAGGTGCAGCCATGCTTTTGCATAGACTTCGAACTCGGCCAATTTGTCCGGGTCGATCTCGTATCTGACAGTGCAGGTGATCATTTCTTTTTACCAAATCCTGACAGGCCGGGAGGCAAGCCCATGCCGGGCAGTTTGCCGCCCATCTGCTTGGCCGCTGCTTCCAATGCTTTAGGGTCCATACCTTGGGCCATTGCTGCCGGGTCCATGCCACCTTTGCCGCCCAACATGCCCTTCATCGCTTGCTTGAGCATGCCGCCTTTGCCCTTGCCCATCTTTTTCATCATGTCGGACATCTGGCGGTGCATTTTCATCAGCTTGTTCAACTCGCTGACTTCCATGCCCGCACCTTTGGCAATGCGCTTTTTACGGCTGGCTTGCAGCAGCGCGGGATTGGCGCGCTCTTTCTTGGTCATGGATTGGATCAAGGCGATCTGACGTTTGAGGATTTTGTCGTCTAATCCAGCGTCCTCAACCTGTTTGGCCATTTTGCCCATGCCGGGCATCATGCCCATCATGCCTTGCATGCCGCCCATCTTGATCATTTGCTCAAGCTGCATTTTCAGGTCGTTCATGTTGAACTGACCCTTCGACATGCGGCGCATCATCTTTTCGGCTTGTTCGGCCTCGATGGTTTCCTGTGCCTTTTCGACAAGCGCAACAATATCGCCCATGCCAAGGATGCGACCCGCGATGCGTTCGGGTTCAAATGTCTCAAGCGCGTCCATCTTTTCGCCGAGGCCAACGAATTTGATTGGCTTGCCCGTCACCGCGCGCATGGACAGGGCCGCACCACCGCGCCCGTCACCGTCCATACGTGTCAGGACAACGCCAGAGATACCAATGCGTTCATCAAAGTTTTGTGCAGTGTGCACGGCGTCTTGACCCGTGAGGCCATCAACAACCAACAGGGTTTCACGCGGGTTGGCGACGTTGCGCACGGCCTCAACCTGTTGCATCAACTCTTCGTCGATGGACAGGCGGCCCGCGGTGTCCAGCATGTAGACGTCATAGCCGCCCATGGCCGCTTGGGTCTTGGCGCGTTTGGCGATGGCAACGGGGTCTTCGCCTTTGACAATCGGCAGGGTGTCGACGCCGATTTGCACACCAAGAATGGCAAGCTGTTCCATCGCGGCGGGTCGGTTCACATCGAGTGATGCCATCAACACGCGCTTGCCGTCACGTTCCTTGAGGCGTTTGGCAAGTTTAGCAGTGGTCGTCGTCTTACCGCCGCCCTGCAAACCAACCATCAAAATCGGTGCTGGTGGGTTGTCGATCTTAAGCGCGCCGGGTTCGCCTTCACCTTTCAAGGTGTCGATAAGCGCATCATGGACAATCTTAACGACCTGCTGGCCGGGCGTGATTGATTTGGTGACAGCTTGACCCGTTGCTTTGTCCTGTACCGCTTTGACGAAATCGCGGGCAACGGGGAGGGACACGTCGGCCTCAAGCAAGGCTACGCGCACCTCGCGCAGGGCAGTTTTGACGTCATCCTCTGACAGGGCACCCTGTTTGGTGAGGCGATCAAAGACGCCGGAAAGGCGTTCAGATAGGTTCTCAAACATGGGGCAAAGCCCTTTCTTCGGTCGGTTGCGGGACTTCCTATAACTAGGAAGCCTGCGGTAAATGCACAATTGCCCACCAGATGTTTCCAGACGGGGTCAAAACCATACGGTTTTGCCCCCGTGGGCGTAAAACGCTGACGGAGGGCGATCCCCACACGCGGCAGGGACCGGAAGGCAATGCTTCCGGAGATTAAAGGGCGTTTAGGCGGTTGGTTGGCCTGAGTCAAGCGGTGCGGCCAGCCAGCTGTTGATGGCGGATGCCGCACGATCTGCGCCACTGCCACTGGTATAGACCACTGTGATGGGATGAATGCCTGCGTCCATTCCGTCACTGAAAACCAGAACTGCGCGATGCGTGTCGCTGTCATCTGACCGGGAGGTTTGAACGTCTGCGCGTTCAAGATGCCCCAATTCCCACGTGCGACGTTTGAACCCCAACAGCGACTTGCGCCGCAATTCAACCAGATTTCGAGGGCGATCCAATATCACTTGGGTGCGTCGAATGAAGACAATATTAAAGACGCTGCCGATCACCAAGCCGCCGATAATAAATGCGACCCCGACAAAGGTTTCGGATTGTACGGTAAAAATCCCGGCGACAATAAAGATAAGTGCAAAGGACGACACAAACACCGCCAGCCAGATGGGATTGTTTTCGACGATTAATTGGTCGGGCGTATTGCGGGTTACCTTCATTGCGACACAATAGGGTGGCCTAGTCTGTCCTGTCAAAGCGCTGCGTTCACGCAAAGCGGTTTTGGAGTTGCATTTACGAACATATCGCACAGAATGACGTTAAATGTGTTCGCCTGCGCACAGGAGTTTGACGTGGACAATTGGGATGAGATCAAGACCGCCTATCAGGTTGCGCGCTTGGGCACGGTAAGCGGTGCGGCGGATGTACTTGGAGTGCACCATGCGACGGTGATCCGCCATATTGACGCGCTTGAAGGTCGTTTGGGTGTTAAGCTGTTCCAGCGTCATGCGCGCGGTTACACAGCGACTGAGGCGGGCAAGGACCTATTGCAGGTCGCCAAGGCCACGGATGATCAGTTCAGCCAATTGGTTGGCAGGATCAAAGGGCGCGGCAGCGAAGTTTGCGGTGATCTGGTCGTGACATCGCTTTCCTCATTGGCGCCGCGTGTCGCGCCTTTGCTGACGGCCTTTCAACAGGCGCATAAAGATGTGGTTGTGCGGTACCTGACCGGAACCCGGCTGTTCCGCCTTGAATATGGTGAGGCGCATGTCGCCATTCGCGCGGGCGCGCCGCCAGATCAGCCTGATAATGTTGTGCAGCCGTTGATAGATTTGCAGATGGGTGCTTATGCCAGCCGCAGTTATGTGGCCGAATATGGAACCCCTGTAGGGCCAGAGGATTACGGCAAACACCGTTTTATCGGGTCTGACGATCAAGACAATCGCGCGCCCTACTACAAGTGGCTGTATGAAAACGTCCCGCAAAGCGCAGTGACCTTTCGCACCTCAGATATGCGCGCAGCTGAGGCGGCGCTTTATGCAGGTGCGGGGATCGGATTCCTCACCAAGGAACAAGCCGCATCAAGCCCTGATCTGATTGAGATATATCCACCCCGGCCAGAATGGTCTGCATCCGTTTGGTTGGTCACACATGTCGACCTGCATCGCACCAACAAGGTTCAGGCATTGTTGCAGTTTCTTAAAACACAGATGCGCGACGGGTCTGCATGAGCCCGGGTGCGCAAGGCCATTTGGCCATGCTCGCGTTTTCTGCATTGGTGGCGGGGTCATTTTCGCTGGGCGCGCTGGTCGCCAATGACATCACGCCGACCGCCTTTAATACGCTGCGGTTTTGTTTTGCGGCGGTCATTGTTGGTGTCTTGGCCATGTCACGGGGCACAGTCAGCCGGGCAGGATTTGTAGCCCCATGGCGTTACCTGATCCTTGGTGGGCTGTTCGCTTTCTATTTTGTGCTGATGTTCGAGGGGCTAAAAACCGCCCCCCCGGTCAGTGCGGCGGCGGTATTTACGCTGGTGCCGATCATGTCTGCTGGGTTTGCATGGTTATTATTGCGTCAAATCATGACACCACGCATGGCGATGGCGCTGTCGATCGGGGGGGCTGGTGCGCTTTGGGTGATTTTTCGCGCGGACGTTTCTGCGCTGCTTGCGTTTGATGTGGGGCGCGGTGAGGCGATCTATTTCATCGGGTGTGTCAGCCATGCAATTTACACGCCCATGGTACGTCGTTTGAACCGTGGCGAATCTGCGGTGATGTTCACGTTTGGCACATTGTTGGCGGGGGCAGGATTGCTGTTGATCTATGGCTGGCACGATTTGTGGATGACGCAATGGGCGGATTTGCCGATGATGGTTTGGATTGCGCTGTTCTATACAACCGTCTGTGCCACTTCGATCACTGTGATCTTGATCCAATTTGCCACGCTACACCTGCCCTCGGCCAAGGTGATGGCCTATACGTATCTGACCCCCAGTTGGGTTATCGTTTGGGAAATACTTTTGGGCAATGGCGCGCCGGGACCTTTGGTGTTGATCGGGGTTGGCCTTACAATGTTGGCGCTGTGGCTGCTGTTGCGCGATGATACGCCGAAATCAGAATGAGGTTGTCTTGGTGCCCCAATCGGCTGCACAATGCGTGGGTGTGGGAACCATTGGAAGAAGGAAAAGTAATGCGTAACATTATCTATCTTGTCGGACTTGTTGTGATCGTTTTGGCGATTGTTAATTTCGTACGGTAAAAAACGTGACGGGGCGTGACATGTCATGCCTCGTCTGTTGTGCTCTTAGGTAGTTCTTGCGCCAAGAACCTCTCAAACGCATCAAGATTGACAGGCTCAAACTGTCCAAAGCCTTGCATCCAAATAGACGCCTTGCGCATCGCGTCCGGTTCTAGTTTGCACCACTTAACCCGTCCGCGTTTTTCCTGACTGATCAGACCCGCAGCTGTCAGAACGACAAGGTGCTTTGAGATAGCAGCCAATGACATCTCAAACGGTTCTGCGACGTCAGTGACCGCCATGTCATCTTCTAACAACATCGACAGGATGGCCCGGCGGGTTGGGTCAGCAAGGGCGGCAAATACTTGATCAATGTCACGTGTCATACCCCGTCTTATCCTGTGCCCCATGCAAGGGAAAGCGCCTCAGCCACGTGGATGGTGCGTGGTTTCTGATGGCCAGCAATGTTGGTGCTGCGCCACCTCAGCGTCCGACAACCCTGCATCGCGTGCATAGCGGGCACTCAGGTCTTTGATATGAGGGTGGTTTCGGGTGCGCCAAATCTGAACGATGCGCTCGAATACCTTTATAATAAATGACTTTTTAACACATGTCTTCTGATCACGCTGTAGCGTGTTTTTTATGATGATTGGCATCACTTTGGCTTTCTGATTGGTATATTTAGTCTTTTATGCCCAGCTATTGCGCTGCATACAAAGACAATATCTTGACGCTATATGTGCAAAAAATGCACATATATAGAATGGTACGCTCCCTTCCCCCTCTTAACGCGCTGCGCGCCTTCGAAGCCGCAGGGCGTCATCAAAGCTTTTCTGGTGCGGCGCAGGAACTGGCTGTAAGCCATTCGTCGATCAGTCGGCATGTGCGCGGATTAGAAGACCGGCTTGGCGTGCAGTTGTTTCGTGATTTGCCGCGCGGATTGGCCTTAACAGTGGATGGCGCGGCATATCTGGCGCAGATCACCCCAGCGTTGGACGCAATAGCATATGCAACCGAAGGGCTAGCCGAAACGCCACAAGGGACCATCACGGTCAATTCAGAGCCACTGTTTGCGACGAAATGGTTGGTGCCGCGTCTGGCTGATTTTTATGCACAACATCCCGAGGTCGAAGTACGGCTTGAGGCATCGCGTCACTTGGCAGATGTGGCGCGGTATGAGGCGGATATCGCCATTCGGTTTGTGCATCCTGGCGGTGTCTATCCGGGGTCCGAATTGATCAGTGATGCAGTGCTGCGTCCTTTCGCATCACCTGACCTGATCTCCGCGCCGATCGCGACGCCGCGTGACCTGTTAAAATATCCATTGATGCGGGACCGGTCTAACGGCACGTGGGATACATGGTTTGCAAAGGCAGGTGGCGTGTCACCAGACGAAGTGCCACAGCTTGATTGGCGGATGTCCTCATTGCTCGCCGTCGAGGCGGCTCTTGCGGGGCAGGGTGTCTTGCTTGTCTCAACTGAGGTGGTCGCCAACGAGGTTGCTGCGGGTCGTTTAATACAGCTGTCTGATATCGGATTTCGCGAAGGTGGTTATCATTTGATCCGTGCGGACGGCGCGTTGCGGCGCAAAGCGGTGCGGGTGTTTCGGGATTGGTTGATTGCCTGCGCAGCCCCATGGCGGGGCAGTGACTGAAACATGTTCAACCAAAAGGTTGAATATCTCTCAGGGTTCCATGGTGTGTGTTTTGCCCAGCCGCGCGATTTCAGTTTTCCGAAAACACTCAATCAATCAACAACTTACTGCGTGCACCCTAGTTGTTGACTCTGGACGTTCCCCTCATTAGCACAGGCACAAGAATTCCAAAGGGGAATGCGGCGTGACCGACCCGGACCAACAGCAGCAAATGCAGCAGCTTGAGGCCAAATTACACGCCGCAAAAAAGCGCAACGCGCCGAAACCCCGGGTGGATGAACATTATTCTCAGGCCAATATGGCATGGCGGATGGTGATTGAATTGGTAGCCGGTCTTGGGATCGGTTTTGGCATCGGATACGGGCTTGATGTGCTGTTTGGGACATTGCCGATCTTTATGGTGCTGTTTGTCATGTTGGGCCTTGCGGCGGGGGTAAAAACGATGCTCCGCTCCGCTAAGGAAATCCAGGAAAAGCAGTTGGCAGAACAGGCCGCGAATAATACGCCTGAAAACGGCGGCAAGAACGAAGGAGCCTGAGAATGGCAACAGAGGCACACGGCGCAGAAGAAGGCGGTCTCGTCTTTCACCCGATGGACCAGTTCAAAGTCGAGCCATTCTTTGGCGACGGTGCTGTGGCATGGTACACGATCACCAACTCCACTTTCTGGATGGCTTTGGCGGTTCTCGCGACGTTTGCAATTCTGGTTCTGGGCACGTCCAAGCGTTCAGTCATTCCAACGCGGATGCAGTCAGTCGCTGAATTGGCCTACGGCTTTGTGTACAAGATGGTCGAAGATATCTGCGGCAAAGATGGCCTCAAGTTCTTTCCATATATCATGACATTGTTCATGTTCATCGTCTGCGCCAACTTCCTTGGCCTGATCCCAACCGCCTTTACGCCCACATCACACTTTGCTGTGACAGTTGTTCTGGCGTTCGCAGTATTCTTTACAGTCACGATCCTTGGCTTTGTCAAAAACGGTACAGCGTTCCTTGGGTTGTTCTGGGTATCTTCCGCACCTTTGGCGCTGCGTCCGGTTCTGGCGATCATCGAATTGATCAGCTATTTCGTGCGCCCCGTCAGCCACTCCATTCGTTTGGCAGGCAACGTTATGGCGGGCCATGCGGTGATCAAGGTTTTCGCAGGCTTTGCCGCAATCACAATCATCTCTCCAGCATCTGTTATTGCGATTACTGCGATGTACGGGCTTGAGGTTCTGGTGGCCTTTATTCAGGCCTACGTTTTCACAATCCTGACGTGCGTGTATCTGAAAGATGCGCTGCACCCGGGCCACTAACGACTTAACTCATTCGGGCGACATAACCCGTCCTAATACTCAACTTCCAATCTTAAGGAGATTTCACATGGAAGGCGAACTCGCACACATCGGCGCAGGTCTGGCAGCAATCGGTTCCGGGGCAGCAGCCATCGGTGTTGGTAACGTAGCTGGCAACTTCTTGTCTGGCGCATTGCGCAACCCATCAGCAGCCGCTGGTCAGACTGCAACACTCTTCATCGGCATCGCCTTTGCAGAAGCCTTGGGGATCTTCGCGTTCCTCGTTGCTCTGCTGTTGATGTTCGCTGTTTAACCTTCGAAACTGACATCCTTACGGTCGGGCAGATGCGAAAACCGTGTCTGCCCGGTTGTACGTCCAAGTTTCCAAGGAGAAGCCAAAATGGCAACTGAAACACAAAGCGACGGTTTGGCCGACGCCATTGGCGTTGACATGGCTGAACACGCCAGCACACCGGGCATGCCACAGCTCGATTTCTCCACTTGGGGAAACCAGATCTTTTGGCTGATCCTTGCGCTGATTGCGACCTATCTTATTCTGTCACGCGTGGCGTTGCCGCGTATTGGTGCGGTTCTGGCCGAACGTCAGGGCACAATCACCAATGACATCGCCGCAGCCGAAGACCTTAAGGCCAAGGCCGTTGAAGCCGAAGCTGCCTATGATAAGGCGTTGATCGATGCGCGTGCTGAGGCACAAAACATCGTCGCCCAAGCCAAGGCAGATATTCAGGCTGATCTGGATGTTGCGATTGCAAAGGCTGACGCCGAAATTGCGGTTAAGGCTGCGGAATCGGAAAAAGCGATCTCTGAAATTCGCGCAAGCGCAGTAGAGAACGTGAAAGTCGTGGCCAAGGATACGGCCAAAGAAATCATCGCAGCGATGGGTGGTAAGGCAGACGCCAAAACCGTCACCGCCGCTGTGACAGCACGGATGAAAGGATAATCCCATGACAAATAACATGCGTTTAACCCTTTCAACTGTACTGGCTGCAACGATTGCTTCACCGGCTTTTGCCGCAGGGGATGTGTTTTTCTCGCTGAAGAACACCGACTTTGTGGTGCTGCTGGCGTTCATCCTGTTTATTGCAGTGCTCTTCTATTTCAAGGTTCCCGGCCTGCTCGGTGGGATGCTGGACAAACGTGCCGATGGCATCAAGTCCGAGCTTGAAGAGGCCCGCACGTTGCGTGAAGAAGCGCAAACTTTGCTCGCCTCATATGAGCGCAAGCAAAAAGAAGTGCAGGATCAAGCAGACCGCATCGTTTCTGCCGCAAAGGAAGAAGCGAACGCCGCTGCTGTACAAGCACGTGCTGATCTGGCCAAATCTCTGGAGCGCCGCGTGGCTGCTGCCGAAGAACAGATTGGGTCTGCTCAAGCGGCTGCCGTGAAAGAAGTGCGTGACCAAGCTGTGATCATTGCGATTGCTGCCTCGCGTGACGTGATTGCCAAGCAGATGACTGCTGCTGATGGTAACAAGCTGATCGATGATGCAATTGCGCAAGTGGATGCAAAGCTGCACTAAGTCGTGGCATGATCTAAGATATTGAGGAACCCCGGTCATTGGCCGGGGTTTTTTGTTTTCGTGCGTTTGACCAAACAACATAGGCAGCCGTACAAAGCACCAATTCCATGGCGAACGTCCAATGCAGCAGAAAAGACAGTATCCAATTGTCGTGAGTCGCGGGTACAACAATCAAAGGTGCTGCAAAGCTGAACAAGGGCCACCCCCAGTCGATGGCACCCGCAATTGAATCAAGTGCCATATGCAATAACCCGCCTAGTCCGAACGCGGTTAACATCGCCCCTGCGGCGCATTTTTTAGATAGCAGTAGCCCTAACAATAGCATTGCAGCCCATATTATGGGGCGGTGACTGAGATACGTGTGGTGGTGGATCATTTGGGCGTCGAAAAAGTAAAAGCGCATAAGGTCAAAATCAGGAAGAATTGAGCCGACAACCAAGGCTATCCGGGCACTTCGGTCAAAAACGGAGCGCAGGGAGTGGCCAAGTAGATACCCGGTTGGGAGATGTGCGATAAACATAGACTGCCCTTTGTATGGTGGGCCTGTTTTATCGGATTTGACGTGCAGATTTTGGGATTATGCTGCGCAGTTTCTTGCAAGAAATTGGACAAGAATGATGCAAAATGCCTGCGGTAAAGCGGTTAGGCCTGTGTCTCATGTTGCAGACGTTGGCGCGCAACATCTTCGTTCCGCGCAGCTTTTTGTTGGTCTGTTAGGGCTGCGGCCACATAGTTTAAGTGGGCCTCTACCGCAGCCTGTGCCGCGGTGGGATCACGTGACTGTAAGGCTGAATTAATAGCACGATGCTGTTCCAGAAGGGCCTCTCGGCTGGTGCGTTGCTTGAACATCATCTGGCGATTGTAAAACACACCGCTGCGCAACAGATCATACATTGAGCGCATCATATGCAACATCACGACATTGTGGCTGGCCTCAATAATTGCCATGTGAAACTGCGCATCCAGTTGTGCTTCTTCTTGAGCATCGCGTTTCGTGTGGGCCTTTTCCATCTTTGCAAAGATAGCTTGGATGACGGCCAAATCTGTGTCCGACCCTAGGCGCGCCGCGCGCATTGCGGCCAGCCCTTCCATGTCACGACGAAACGATAGGTAGTCAAACACAGCTTCATCATGGCGGGCAAAAAGTTCAACCAAAGCAGGGGCAAAGGCACTTCCCAAAACGTCTGCGACATAGATGCCTGCACCGGGTTTGGAACTCAGCAAGCCGGATGTTTGAAGTTGTGCGATTGCGTCCCGCAACGACGGACGAGAAACGCTAAAGCGTTCTGCAAGCTCTCGTTCAGAGGGCAGTCGTTCGCCGGGGCGCAGTATGCCGCGCAAGATCAACTTTTCGATCTGACTGACGACAGCGTGAGAGAGTTTTTCTTGGGTGACGGGCTGAAATGGCATTGTATTTCCTTGGATTGGTCAAATTATATGACCAGAGACCGGGCGCGGCAATTGCTTTCCTTAATTGAAGGCTTGCCCCCCAAAACAAGACTTTGAATGGGGGCCAGCCCCCAAACCCCCGGAGTTTATTTGGCTAGATGAATTGATTTTCCAAAGAGTAAGGAAGCGTTAACCATAATGCCGTCAGGTATGGGATATGATCCGTATCTCAATGCTTATGTTTCTTTGCTCACTGATCGCTGCCTGTAACACCGCAGGCCCGCATTTCCTAGGGCTTTCCGCAACACGTGTCACCGTTGATGGGTCGGTGTTTGATGTGCGCGTTCGCGGCGAACTTGCAGAGGCGATCCGTGTAAACCCTCAATATGCGCCACGCTTTGGGCCGATCAAAGAACGTGCTGGCATTGCGATGGCGCAGGTTAGCGGGTGTAAGGTCAAGGAGGTGCGTGGTGATCAAGCACAAGCAACTGGTGTTCTGGATTGCGGTAAAGGCACGACACCTGCGCGCCCCAGTAAACAGCCGCTTGATTGTGTTCCCGTGCGCGGGACTGAATTGCGCGGTGTAGGCGTCACCAGTGTCGATCTAGACTGCTATCCCGCCTGAAATGCGCAATATCTTGTGGATAACCGCCGATATTCCCCTTTCAGTGGTATGACGCAGTTGACTTGAGGGGGGCTGCCCTTCATTTTCATCCGACGCATGGAATCATCGGAGCGGCCAAGCATTTGCGCTTTTCCAAACTCAGACTGACAGGCTTTAAAAGCTTTGTGGACCCCACCGATCTGATCATCGCAGATGGTTTGACCGGCGTTGTGGGGCCAAATGGCTGTGGCAAATCCAATCTGCTTGAGGCATTGCGTTGGGTCATGGGGGAAAACCGACCGACCGCGATGCGCGGGGGTGGCATGGAAGACGTGATCTTTGCCGGTGCAGCGACCCGACCTGCGCGTAATTTTGCTGAGGTGTCCCTGCATATCGACAATTCGGAACGGTTGGCTCCCGCAGGTTTCAACGACACTGATGCACTTGATATTGTGCGCCGGATCACCCGTGATGTTGGCAGCGCATACAAGGCTGCGGGCAAAGACGTGCGCGCACGTGATGTGCAGATGTTGTTCGCGGATGCGTCAACGGGCGCCCATTCCCCCGCATTGGTCCGCCAGGGGCAGATTGCAGAACTGATCAACGCAAAGCCCAAGAACCGTCGCCGTATATTGGAAGAAGCCGCTGGCATTTCAGGGCTATATCAACGTCGTCATGAGGCAGAGCTAAAGCTGAACGGCGCTGAGGCGAATTTGGCGCGTGTCGACGACGTGATCGAACAATTGGCCAATCAACTGGCGCAACTAGCCCGTCAGGCGCGTCAGGCAGCGCGGTATCGTGAGATTGGTAATGATTTGCGCCGCACTGAAGGTACATTACTGTACCGCCGTTGGCGAGAGGCGGACGATGCGCGCGCGAAAGCGGATGAGGAATTGCGTGCCCGGGTCACCGCTGCGGCGCAGGCACAAGGCGTCGTGCAGCAGACTGCGAAAGCACGCCAAAGTGGCGAGGACGCGTTACCAGCCCTGCGCGAGGAAGAAGCGATTGCGGCGGCGGTGTTGCAGCGTCTTGCGGTGCAGCGCGATACACTCACCGATCAAGAGGCCCGTGCGCAGGCGACGATTGAAACTCTGACCGGGCGGATCGCGCAATTGGCACGCGATATCGAACGTGAGGGCGGGTTGAACCGGGACGCTGGCGAAACCATTGAGCGGCTCGAATGGGAAGCACGCGAATTGGCCAAGGCCGGTGAGGGGCATGGTGATGTGCTTGAGACCGCAGCAGAGGCCGCGCGTGATGCAGCGGCGATCCTGCAAGCCCGCGAAGGTGATTTGTCACAACAGACCGAAGATGTGGCGCGATTGGCCGCGCGACATGGATCAGCCGAGCGGTTGTTAGAGGACAGCCGCAAGACCCAAAGCAAATCAGAAGCAGAGGCGCAAAAGGCACAAGAGGCCGTTGCACAAAGCCGGGCCGCTTTGGAAAAAGCAGGCGTTGATTTTGAGGCTGCGAAAACTGCGGAAGCGGTTGCTGTAGCGGCTGCGGCGGCTGCGGATACGGCGCTGATTGATGCAGAAGAAGCCCGGGCCGAAACGCAGTCTCGTGAGGCTGATGCGCGCGGCGAACGATCAGAAGCCGAAGGTGAGATGAACGCATTGCGGGCTGAAACGGGTGCCCTTGCTAAATTGGTAGAACGGGACACCGCAGAAGGTGGGCAAATCCTTGACCGGTTGCAGGTTGAACACGGGTTTGAAAAGGCATTGGGTGCGGCCCTTGCTGACGACTTGCGCGCCCCACAGGTTGAGGCGGATGGGCCGTCTGGCTGGGCGATTTTGCCGGAGTATGAAGCGCCTCAACCCTTGCCAGCGGGCGTGACACCCCTGACGCAGCATGTATCGGTGCCGGATGTTTTGTCGCGGCGGATGGGCCAGATCGGGCTTGTTGATCCTGATGACGGTCCACGCTTGCAAGCGTCGCTATTACCGGGGCAGCGATTGGTGTCACCCGAGGGTGATTTGTGGCGTTGGGATGGGTTCCGCGCATGGGCCGAGGATGCGCCGTCGGCTGCGGCTTTGCGTTTGCAGCAGTTGAACCGGCTGGAGGTTCTAAAGCAATCTTTGGAGCAGGCCAGTCAGCGGGCAGAGGGTGCGCGGTCTGCGCATGAAACCCTGACGCGCACATTGGCCGAGCAAACCGAAGCTGACAAACGCGCCCGCGAGGCACGGCGCGAGGCGGATCGTATGGTTGCCGATGCGGGGCGCGCGCTGAGCCGTGTTGAGGCCGATCGCAATCTTGCTGAGGGGCGGTTAGAAAGCCTTGGTTTGGCTGTAAAACGCCACGAGGATGAGGCGATGGGTGCGCGTGGTCGCGTGCTGGAAGCTGAGCGTGCGCTGGCCGATTTAGGTGACTTGAGCGAGGCCCGTGCAGGTGTTGAAGACATACGCATGACGGTTGAAGCAGCGCGTATCACGATGATGTCACGTCGGTCTGGGCACGATGAACTACGCCGCGAAGGCGAGGCGCGTACTAAGCGATCCCAAGAAGTGACCAAGGAAATCAGCGGCTGGCGACACCGTTTGGAAACGGCTGAAAAGCGCAGCGCGGAATTGGTTGAGCGCAAAGTTGCATCAGAGGTTGAGTTGAAAGAGGCAAGTGCTGCGCCGGCTGAGATTGCTGCGAAACGCGACGAGTTGAGTGATGCAATATCAACTGCCGAAGCGCGTCGCGCGGAAGCGGCGGATAAATTGTCCGTTGGTGAGAGCACCCTGCGCGAGGCGACATTGGCTGAACGCGAGGCAGAGCGGCAAGCATCAGAAGCACGAGAAGGCCGCGCACGATCCGAGGCACGCGCAGAGGCTGCAAAAGAAACTGTTGCAGCTGCGGCAGAACGGATTGCTGAGGATCAGCAGGTTACACCGAACCAATTGCTGACAGCGCTGGATGTGAACCCAGATCAGATGCCCGCCGCAGATGTATTAGAGGCCGATGTGAACCGGCTGAAACGGCAGCGTGATGCGCTGGGTGCAGTGAATTTGCGCGCCGAAGAAGACGCCAAGGAAGTGCAGGAAGAGCACGATAACCTGACTGCTGAAAAGGCAGATCTAGAAGAAGCGATCAAGACGCTGCGGTCTGGGATTGCCAGTTTGAACCGAGAAGGGCGTGAACGTTTGCTAACAGCCTTTGAACAGGTAAATTCGAACTTTTCACTGTTGTTCACGCATCTGTTTGGTGGCGGCGAGGCCAATCTGGTGATGGTCGAGTCCGAGGATCCATTGGAGGCTGGTTTGGAAATCTTGTGCCAACCACCGGGGAAAAAGTTGAGCACTTTGAGCCTGCTGTCGGGTGGCGAACAAACGCTGACAGCGATGGCGTTGATCTTTGCGGTATTTTTGGCCAACCCTGCGCCGATCTGTGTGCTGGACGAAGTCGACGCGCCATTGGATGATGCGAACGTCACGCGGTTTTGTGATCTGCTCGACGAGATGTGCCGCCAGACTGATACACGATTCTTGATTATCACCCACCATGCGGTGACGATGGCGCGGATGGATCGTTTGTTTGGTGTGACGATGGCCGAGCAGGGCGTCAGTCAGTTGGTTTCAGTTGATCTGAAAGCCGCCGCAACGCTGGTCGCGTGAACGTCAGTGGCCTTTAAGGGCGGGGCGCGCTAGCCTTGCTTTATGCGATTTATTTTAGCTTTTGTATTTCTGCCTACCTGCATCTTTGCAGGCGATTATGCCGTTCTTGCGGGCGATACAGTCCTGACGCGAGATGAGGTAACACACCTGACCGCAGGGCAGACGATGACATTTTATGAGGGTGGGCAATCACGGTATTCTGTTGGCGGCGCATACAGTTATTCCTACGAAAGTGGTGCGACGGCTTTTGGTCATTTCGAAATTGGGGCCACGGGTGATGTCTGTGTCACCTTTGTAAACGCGCGGACCCGCTGTGACAGGTTCGTGCGCAGCCATGGGCGGTTGGTTTTGTTGACTGAAGATGGCGGGCGCTATCCTGTGCGACCGTAACAGGTTACTTTGGGGCTTCTTTTTCGACGGGCCCACCTGCCTTTTCCCAGCCACTAAAACCATCTTTTAGGTGGGCTGCATCAAACCCCATGTCTTGCAATGTTGCGACAGAAATGGCCGACCGCCAACCTGATGCGCAATGAAACACGAATTTTTTGTCTTGGGTAAAGACATCCTTGAAATAGGGGCTGTCAGGATCGATCCAAAATTCCAACATGCCGCGCGGACAGTGAAACGCACCGGGAATGAACCCGTTGCGGGCGCGTTCACGAGGATCACGCAGATCGACGATTTGCACTGCGGGGTCAGTGGTCATGGCGATGCCGTCACTGGTTTCTATTTCTTCAATCCGGGCGCGGGCATTTGCGACCATCTGTGCGGCTGATATTTTAAGGGGCATCTGGTGTTCCTCGGATCACAATTTAGAAAGCAGCTGCGGCGTCGGCCAGCCATCCACTGGCATGCCTAAACGCGACTGTTCGGCGCGCACCGCAGCGCGGGTGCCAGACCCCAAAATACCATCGATTTTGCCGACGTCGTGGCCCATGCTTTGTAGTTGGGTTTGCAGCGCTTTCATTTGATCGCCGTCCAACCCGGTATCGGGGTTGCCTGCGTCAAACACCTTTGCGCCTTGCAGGCGGGTGGCGAAATACGCGGCGGTCATCACGTAAGTAAAGCTTTGGTTCCAATCAAAATAGACGCGAAAATTGGGGTATGCGATAAAGGCCGGGCCATTGCGGCCCTGGGGGATTAGGACGGATCCTTGCAAACCATCATTTAAGGGGTCATTGCGTGGTGTGACGCCAAGGGCCGACCATTCTGCGATCGACTTTGAGGTTTCCAAGCCGGTTTGTGACCAATCAAAATCATTTGGAAGGTCGACCTCAGCCAACCAAGGTTCACCTGCGCGCCAACCAAGGCTTTGTAGCATTTTGCCGCCAGATGTAAGGGCGTCAGCCGCAGAGGTTTTCAGGGACACTTTGCCATCACCGTCACCATCCACACCATTTTCAAGGATATCGCGCGGCAGCATTTGAACCATGCCAATCTCACCTGCCCATGCCCCTGTCGTCGTTGCGGGGTTAAATTCACCACGCGCGAACAGCTCCATCGCGGCGATCACTTGAGGACGGAACAATTCAGGGCGACGACAATTGTGCGCGAGGGTCACCAGCGCGTTGGCGGTGTTGAAATCACCCTGAAACGTGCCGTAGTCGGTTTCAAAGGCCCAAAACGCCAAGAGAACGCCACGATCAACGCCATAGGTGGCTTCGATTTTATCAAATACCGCATCGTATTTCTGGGCATTTGCGCGGCCCCGGTTGATACGGTCATTTGAGATGAGGCGCCGTGAAAACTCAACAAAGGGAATTTGGAAGACACCCTGCTTTTGGTCGGCGCGGATAACTGCCGGGTCCAGTCTGACATTCGCAAAGAAGGCATCAGCGGATTTGGATGAAATGCCTGCGGTTGCGGCTTCAGCCTTGAGGCCGTCAATAAATGCGGGAAACGGCCCGCCGCAGGGGGTGTCGGCCAAGGCCGCAAAAGGAACGGTGAACAGTGCAGCAGCAAAGAGAATTGAACGCATGATAGTCCTTTAAGTCAACAACAGGCCAAGGGTCAGGCATATACCCAACATCACCGCCCATGCGTGCCACAGCCGGGTGATGGCAGCATCAATTGCGACAGGTCCGATGGTGCGCGCGCCCGTTCCATTGACCCATGCAAATTGCTGCATTTTGCCATCATAACTGCGCGGCCCGGCTAGCGCTACATTTATGGCACGCGACATTGCGGCCTCGGGCCAACCGGCGTTGGGGGATTTGTGTTTCGCGGCATCGGTGCGAATGGATTGCCATTGGCCAAGCACACCACCGGGCAGCGCGATCAGCGCGGCAGTCAGACGTGCCGGGATCAGATTCAACAGATCATCCATGCGCGCTGAGGCCCAGCCAAAGTCGGCGTGACGCGGGGTGCGGTAGCCGATCATGCTGTCAGCGGTATTTACAATTTTGTAGATCAATATCCCCGGCAGGCCAGCGACTAAAAACCAGAACGCCGGGGCAATGACCCCATCGCTTAGGTTTTCTGCGGCGCTTTCGATGGCGGACCGCGCCGCTTGGGAAGTATCCATCTGTGCGGTATCCCGGCTGACAATCATCGCGACGGCCTTGCGACCCGAAGGCAGCGAAAGGCGCAACCCGTCAGAAACCGCACGCACGTGGCTGACAAGGGAACGCTGCGCCAACAGGATTGCAGCTAACAAAACCTCAATGACAGGGCCAAAAAAGCTAAGGAGATGGCCAAGGGCACCCGCGCCGATCATCACGACCACAAGGGTAAGTATGCCTTTGGCTTTGCGGGACGTACCGTTATTAAGGCGTTGATCAAGCCATCCAATCGCACGGCCCATCAACACGGCTGGATGCGGCAATCGTTTCCAGAGCCATTCTGGTTCACCAATTGCCGCATCCAATATCATGGCGAGGCTCAGCAAGACGGCAGTGTTCATGCCAATGCCTGTTCTAGGCGCGCCCAGCCATCGGGGCCGGGGAGGCCAAGACGTAGCCAACTTTGGCTATAGGGGAATATTCGGGACCATATGTGGTGTTGGGCTAAGGCTTCTTGCCATTCTACCGCGTTTGGCACGTCGTAAAGACGAAATAGCGTTGTTCCGCCAACCAGATTTGCGCCCTTTGAGGTAAGCAAGTGATCCAAACGATCTGCGTCCTGTTGCAAGCGCAAACGGGTGGCATCGGCCCATGCCTGATCTCGTAATGCAGCTGTGCCAATTGTGAGGGCCGGCCCCGCGACCGCCCATGGCCCAATCATAGCACGCAGACGCTCAATCAATTCAGGATCGCCAATCACAAAGCCAAGGCGCAGTCCCGCCAAGCCCCAGAATTTTCCAAAACTTTTCAGGACCAAAGTGCCGGGGGTGGTGGCTTGAGCAATGAGCGTATCACCCGGGGTGACGTCGCAAAAGCTCTCGTCGATGATGCGTAGGTCTCCGTGTGGATCAGATGTCTGCCATATGCGGCCATCCGGATTGTTCGGATTCACATGTACAGATGCGTTTGCGGTGCCTGATGTTTGGGTTACGCGCCACCCCAGCGCGACAAAGCTGGCGGCGTGTTCATTGTAGGTCGGCCCGGGGATGGAAACGGTTTTAACATCCGCCAGACGTGGAATTTGTGCGATCGCAGATGACGCACCTGGTACTGCCATAATCGCGGCCTGCTTTGGAACTTTCCAAAATACACGTGCGGCATCTTCCAATGCATGGTGTGCGGCGCGATCAGGTAATGCCGTCCAAGCGTCTGCGGTGATTGGGGGGATTGGATAGGCAATAGGATTAATGCCGGTAGACAAATCCAACCATTCAGCGCGCATGCCACCGAAGACGGCTGCTGCTGCATCCAAACCGCCGCCATGGTCGCGCGTTTTAGTATTCAATCTGTGGTTCTCCGCGTGTCATTCATCGCTTACTTAATGGCCAAACTGTGCATCGCAAAGAGCGGATATTCGCTGTATGTTCAAGAGTGTTACTAGAGGTTAAGATTCTTACTGTTAGGTTAACTTTTTGTTAACCTATAACGTCGACCTCTGGCTTTGGGTTATTATTCCTTTTGGGAAACTGTATTTGTGTCGTCTTGTTTGAACGTTCTTATTGTACAAAGTCAGCCGGAGTTGGGCCAGCTTTGGCAACGCCATCTTGAACGCCAAGGCATGAGAGTTGCGCGGGTTGGCAGTCAAAATGCGGCAAATGACTTTTTAGCGGAAAATGACGTAGATATCATCATTCTTGATCTGGTTCTGGATGATGGGTCGGCGCTTGCTGTGTCTGATTATGCGAACTACCGACAGCCGGACGCGCGGGTCATTTTTGTGACTAACACGTCGTTCTTTTCGGATGGTTCAATCTTTGCCCATTCTGCCAATGCACGCGCTTTCGTCCCAACCGCAACGCCGCCAGACGATCTGGCAGCGATGGTTGAGCACTACGGGAATGAGCGGCGTTAGGTCCGTGATCTAACCGCGCCCATGCGGGGCATTAAAGTTGAGCAGAGGGTTAACAGGAATGATCCGATGTGGGTTAATTGTCTCGTGGCTATAGTGATAATGGCGCACGATATGGTCAAAGTTGACGGTTTCGGCCACGCCCGGCATTTGGAACAATTCACGCGTATAGGCCCACAGATTGGGGTAGTCGATGATACGAGCATGGTTGCATTTAAAATGCTGGTGATACACCGGATCAAAACGCACCAATGTCGTGAACAAGCGCCAATCGGCCTCGGTCAGCCTGTCGCCCATCAAATAGCGGTTTGTGGATAAGATACCTTCGAGCCATTCCAAGGTGTCGAATAACGGGTGCACAGCGGAATCATATGCCTTTTGGGACGTGGCAAAACCACATCGGTAGACGCCATTGTTGAGGGTCTCATAAATGCGATCATTCACAGGTTCGATGTCTGCTCTCATCTCGCTTGGCCAATAATCATCGGTATTTCCGGTGATGCCATCAAACGCAGAATTGAACATTCGGATGATTTCAGCGCTTTCGTTAGACACGATTGTGCCCTGCTTCTTGTCCCATAGAATTGGAACAGTGACGCGGCCAGAAAACTTTGGATCAGCCTTGAGATAGATGTCGCGGGCAAATGGCAGGCCAAACAAATGATCGCCAGTCGCGCCTTTTTCGTCTGTTTCAAAGGTCCATCCGTCGCCCAGCATATCTGGATGCACCACAGAAACATTGATGTGTGGTGTTAATCCTTTGATCTGGCGAAAGATCAAGGTGCGATGTGCCCAAGGACAGGCAAGGCTGACATAGAGGTGGTAGCGACCTGATTCTGCTTTGAAGCGATCCGTTCCAGAGGGGCCTGCGCTGCCATCGGCAGTGATCCAGTTGCGGAATTTGGCGGCCGCCCGTTCAAATTTACCATCAGAAGACTTGGTATCATACCATTTGTCTTGCCATTCGCCGTCAACCAAAAGCCCCATCTTGTTCCCCTTCGCGTAAATTGGGGAATATCTAGGGCAGTTGCGACGTTGTGCCTATTGCCGCCAAGGCGCAGCAAGCGTGCATGGATGCACATCAAAAACTGTCATGAAAAATTAACTTGATTTTATCATGGTTTAGGGCAGCTTATGTTTAACTCAGGGGGAAATATGGAAGCGGTTTTTTCGAAAGAGATCCAAGCGGGATTAGATGCGGCACGGCTTGCTGGACTGCGCAAAGCATCACGTTTGAGGATAGATGTGGACGGCGAAATTTACCGTGTCCTGCGGATGTGGAAAACTGGATTTGCTGTTGTGGCAGAGGATACACCGCAGCTGCGTGGCTTGGTCGACCTCTATGATGGGGCCAATCATTTGTTCCAATGTCTGATCGTCGCTGGTGAGGAAGATGCTGGCGAAATGCAGTATGAATTCAAGCGCGCGACGCCTGTTGTCTATTCGGCGGCGTTGGATTTTGAAAAGTCTGCTGATGCGCCTGTAGGATTGATCGCTGACGGGCGTTAAAGCCTTTAACCCTTTGAAATTTTGATGAGGTCGATCATCTGATTGATGGTTTGCTCTAACACCTCGGTTTTTTGGGTGCTGCGCGCGATGATCATTGCGCCCTCAAGTGCGGCAAGAAACGAGATTGCAAACTGCTGTGTGGCAATGGTGCTGCGAAATGTCCCGTCCTTGATCCCTGTCTCAATGATATTTGACAGCCACACGCGCTGATCGTCAAAAAAGCCATCAACCTGGTGTCTGACGTCATCTGGCAGGCTCTCTGCTTCGCTGGCGAGGATGCCACACAGGCAAGCGTTGTGTTTGACTGTCAGGGTATCAACAAAAATATCGCCGTATTTGCGCAGCTTGGAACGAGGTGTTGTTTCTAGCGCAGAAATATCCGCGAGCAGCGTTGAAAATGCATCGCGGTAGCTGCGCACTGCGGCTTTGGCCAAATCGCCTTTGGTCGGAAAGTGGTAATGGATGCTGGCGCTTTTGATGCCAACCTGTGCGGCGACGTCGCGAAAGCTAAAGCCATTATAGCCCTTATCCTGCATCAAAGATTGCGCCGACTCTAGGATCTCGGTCGCTTTTTCGCTGAGTGCTTCTTTCGAGGTCATCATCAATCCTGCTGTATATCTACTACTAGATACACAGTTGACGGACCCATTTCAACTTGTTAGCAAGCGGCGGCTAGGTAATCTACCTAGTACTAGATAGATTGGAAATTGAAATGCGTTTTGCAGATAAAGTAGCGGTCGTCACAGGTGGTGGTTCAGGTATCGGGCTAGAGGCCGCGAGGCGTCTTGTTGCCGAAGGGGCCAAGGTTGTGATTAACGGACGTGATGCGGAAAAGCTGAAAGCCGCAGCCAAAGAGATTGATCCGACAGGTGAAGCGGTTGCCATTTTTGCGGGTGACATTGCGTCACCGGAAACGGCACAGAAACTGGTTGAAACAGCAGAGGCCACATTTGGAGGACTCGATATTCTGGTCAATAATGCCGGGGTTTTTGCACCCAAGCCATTCCTTGAGGCGACAGAGGCAGAGTATGACAGGTTCGTAGATATCATCCTCAAAGGCAAATTCTTTGCAGCGCAAGCCGCCGCCAAAGCCATGATAAAGCGTGGGGGCGGCGCGATTGTGCAGACCGGGTCAATGTGGGCGTCACAGGCGATTGGTGCAACACCATCCGCAGCATATTCAGCGGCAAAAGCGGGTGTGCATCAATTGACCAAAAACCTTGCGATTGAATTGGCGGATAATAACATTCGCATCAATACGGTTGCCCCTGCCGTTGTCGAAACGCCAGTTTATTCGACATTTATGACAGACGATGAAATCACCGCGTCTTTGCCGCAGTTTGCAGGGATCCATCCACTGGGCCGCAATGGCAAGCCTGCGGACGTTGTAAACGCATTGTTGTTTCTGGCATCTGATGAGGCATCGTGGATCACCGGAATAATCCTGCCTGTTGATGGCGGTGTGATGGCAGGCCGTAATTAAGACGTCAAAACCAAACAGAGCGCCCGATGAGAGGGCGCTCTGGCTTGGGACTAAATAGGTCTAAGATTTACTGCAAATCCTTGAAGGCTTTTGCCAAGCGGTCGCAGGCTTCTTCAAGCTTTGCCCGAGGTGTTGCAATGTTGAAGCGCATAAAGCTTTCACCACCTTTGCCCAGCTCACTCCCCACCGTTGGAGCGATTCGTGCATCACCGTGAATACGCTCAAGGATCGCAGATTGCGTCATGCCTGTATTGGCAAAATCCACCCATGCCAGATAGGTGGATTGCATGGGCATGGCTTGCAGGCCGGGAATGGCGTTCATCCGGGTATTAAACAATTCGGCATTGCCTGCGAGGTATTCCACCAATCCATCGACCCATACGGCACCTTGCGGCGAATAAGCGGCACGGGAAAGGCTGATGCCCAGCAAGTTGGGGCTGATATCAAGGCTCCGGTAAAACGCAGCAAAACGTGCGCGCAAATCGGGATCGGGGATCATCACACATCCGGTGCGTGCCCCGGCAATATTAAACGTCTTTGACCCAGAGGTCATTGTGATCAATCTGTCGGTGATTTGTGGCACTGCGACATGTGTCGGCACATATGTATGCCCGGGCAGAATAAGATCGTGATGAATTTCGTCTGAAACAAGCAATAGATCGTGGCGAATGCAAAAATCTGCCAAAGCGGTAAGTTCATCATGTGACCAGATCCGACCAGCAGGATTATGCGGCGAACTGATCAGCACAATCTTTTCTTTGCCTGTCATGAGTGCGTCATAGGCATCGAAATCCATCGCATAGGTGCCGTCCGATTGCATCATCAGCGGTAGTTGCGTGTTTTTGCGTCCCGTCTTGGCGATCTTGGCGGCAAATTCGTGATAGACAGGTGTAAAAGTAACGACCCCGTCACCCGGCGCTGTGAATGTATGCAATGACATGGCAATGCCGTTGCCCAGCCCATAGGTCACAAACATCCAATCGGCTTCGACAGACCAGCCATGACGGTTCTGCATCCACCATTTCACGGCTTCCTGATACTTTTCGATGCCGCTGAAATAGCCATAGTTGGCTTTTTCAAGCAGCCCGCGCACGGCATCTTGCAAAAATTCAGGTGCGCGGAAATCCATGTCAGCGACCCACATCGCGATGCCGTCATTTGCAGATACCCCAGAAAATGCTTCCATAAGGTCCCATTTGCTTGCGTCGGTGCCACGGCGGTCGATGATTTCGTCAAAACTCATGTGAGTCTCCTTTAAACTTGCGCGCTAAGCTACTCACAAACGCAGGACCTGCAAGCCCCCGGTTGCAAGGTAGGCGGGCATCGCCTAAATCAGCCTGATGAAACGGAACATTATTTTGCACCCCGACCCTCGGCTGAAAAAAGCCTGCGCCCCTGTCAGCGATCTGACGGATGATTTGCGCCGCTTGGCTGATGACATGCTGACCACAATGTATGAGGCCCCCGGCGTTGGTTTGGCAGCGCCACAGATTGGTGTGCTTGATCGGCTGATTGTGCTGGATTGTGTGAAGGAAGAGGGCGAAGAGCCGAGCCCGCTAATCATGTTCAACCCCGAAGTGATCGCATCCTCAGATGATTTGAACACCTATGAGGAAGGCTGCCTGTCGATCCCGGATCAATTTGCCGATGTGACACGCCCTGCCGTGGTTGATGTACGTTGGATGGATCGGGACGGCGCGGAACAGACAGATACGTTCACCGGGCTTTGGGCGACATGCGTGCAGCACGAAATTGATCATTTAGATGGCAAATTGTTCATCGACTACCTCAAACCTCTGCGCCGTCAGATGATCACCCGCAAAATGGCAAAGCTGAAACGCGAATTGGCACGCGGATGAGTGTGCTGCCGATTTTGTTGTGGCCGGATCCGCGTTTGGCGGAAACCTGCGCGGTGATTGACGCCGTGACACCAGAGGTTGAGGCACTGGCCGCTGATATGCTTGAAACGATGTATGCAGCGCCGGGGCGCGGTTTGGCTGGCCCCCAAGTTGGGGCAATGCAGCGGATATTTGTGATGGATGCAGGGTGGAAAGAGGGCAAGCCGGACCCGATTGTGTGCCTTAATCCGATGCTGCAAGAAGTGAGCGAAGAACGTGCGACCAACACTGAAGGGTGCCTGAGCATTCCCGGTGTCAGCGCAGACATCAATCGCCCATCGCACGTGCAGATGGTTTGGACCGGGCTAAATGGTGGACGCTATGTGCAAAGCTTCGAAGGGTTTGCCGCCGCGTGTGTGCAGCATGAATTGGATCATCTGGACGGAATCGTGACCTTTGATCATCTATCACCCGACGATCGCGCTGCCATGGTTGCAGAGTACAATGCGCTATGAGTGTGCGTCGTTGTATCCCTTGGCCAGATAAGCGTTTGAAAACCAAAGCCGAAGCTGTGCTGGAAGTCACCGATACAGAGCGTGCCGTCTGGGACGATATGATCGACACAATGGATGCCATGCCAGGTGTTGGCATGGGGGCACCGCAGATTGGCGTGATGTTGCAACTGGCTGTTGTGGACGCATCTGAGGGGCGCAATCGACGTATCCGTTTGGCGAACCCAGAGGTGATTGATGCCTCGGCTATTATGAATGTGCACGAAGAAGCCAGTCCAAATTTGCCCGGGGTTTCGGCCAAGATCAGCCGCCCGCGTGGCGTACGGGTGCGGTACATGGATGAGCATGGCGCGACGGTGGAGCGTGATTTTGTTGGTCTAGAGGCGACGTCGGTGCAGCACCAGATCGACCATTTGGCCGGGCGGATGTATTTTGACAATCTAAGTAAGATGAAACGCGATATGCTGATCCGGCGGGCGCGTAAATCTAAGAAGTAAGGTGGAGCACGCCTCCACCTTACGTAGGGTGGGTGCATCATCTACCCCGATTAAGGAACAGTATGATGCGTGTGATTTTCATAGGAACGCCCGATTTTTCGGTCTCTGTCTTGGATGCGCTTGTCACGGCGGGTCATGAGGTTGTCAGTGTTTACTGCCAACCGCCACGTCCGGCAGGGCGCGGTAAGAAAGACCGTCCCAGCCCGGTCCAAATACGCGCCGAAATATTGGGTTTGCCCGTGCGTCACCCTACCTCATTAAAGTCGGCGGAAGAGCAAGCTGCATTTGCTGCACTTGAGGCGGATATCGCCGTGGTTGTTGCCTATGGTTTGATCCTGCCCCAGGCTATTTTGGATGCACCGGTGCGGGGATGTTTGAATATTCATGCCAGTTTGTTGCCACGGTGGCGTGGGGCGGCACCCATTCACCGCGCGATTATGGCGGGGGATGCTGAGACAGGTGTATGTATTATGCAGATGGAAGCGGGATTGGACACGGGACCGGTATTGTTGCGCGAGGCCACACCTATTGGCGATACTGAGACAACCGCAGAATTGCATGATCGGCTTAGTACAATTGGAGCTGCTGCACTTGTGAGCGCACTTGCAACCTTTGATGATTTGACGCCAAAGCCGCAATCGCAAGAAGGCGTGACCTACGCGTCCAAAATCGACAAAGCAGAGGCGCGTATCGATTGGTCAAAGCCAGCCATTGAGGTTGACCGTTTGATCCGTGGCTTGTCCCCTTTTCCCGGCGCATGGTTTGACCATGCAGGAACGCGGGTGAAGGTGCTGGGGTCGCGTTTGGCAGACGGTTCCGGGGCGGTCGGTGAAGTCTTGGACATTGGGATGCGCGTGGCCTGTGGTGAAGGTGCTGTGCACCTGACCCGCTTGCAACGGGCGGGTAAGGCTGCGCAAAGTGTGGATGATTTCCAACGCGGGGCGCAGATCGCGCCGGGCACGCGCCTGACAGGAGAATAGCAGATGTTTCTGACCATGTTCGGGACGGTCGTGATTGCCGGGATTGTTGGGTATTTGTCCGAAAAAACCGGGTGGACGCATAACGGTATTTTGCAATCCATCATCATCTGCATTGGTGGGGCGTTCTTGTTCTATTTTGTGCGGATCATGTTTGGGTTTGGATTTTCAAGCCCCGGTTTGAATGCCATTGCGTCTTCTGTTGGTGCGCTGATCATTGTGCCGTTTCATTGGCGCAAGTGAAGGCGGTATTTAAGAAAGGGTGAATGGAAAGGTGCGGTGCTTAGGTTTTCGGCGGTGTGCTTTTGTAGACGGGTAGATGCCAGCCGAAAAACAATGACCCCGCGCGCAGAATCCATGTTGCAATGGCGCAGGCAAGCAGTGCTAAGAGCGTGTCATATTCATAGTGGCGCACAAGGGCCGCAGATGCCGCGCCGACAAAGGCCGCCGTCACATATAATTCGCCTTGTTTCAGGACGAGGGGGACGTCACCAACAACGACATCCCGCATCAGTCCTCCCATACAGCCCGTGATCATGCCCATCAAAATGACAATGATCGCTGATTGTCCCAGAGAGAGCGCCACGCCTGCGCCCGCCGCGACGGCCACGGCCAAAGCCAGGCTATCAAGCCAGATCAAGGTGCGCAGACGGCTTTCCAGCAAGTGGGCAGTAAAGAACACAATCAATGCGGCCCCGGCGGCAACTGCCAGATAGGTAGGGTTTGCGATCCAGAAGATTGGATTGCGGTCCAGCAGCAGATCACGGATTGTACCGCCGCCAAGGGCTGTCAGGCAGGCGATGAAAGCAAAGCCGACCAGATCAAGTTGGGCGCGGCTGGCGACCAAGGCACCTGTGATCGCAAAGATCAGCACCGATGCATAATCTAGTAGGCTGATCAGGGTCATTTTTTGAAAGGTGCCATGCCCGCGCGGGCAAGCGCATCGGCGCGTTCGTTTTCTGGGTGCCCTGCGTGGCCTTTGACCCATTCCCATGTGACAGAATGTTGCGCGTTGGCGGCATCAAGGCGTTGCCACAACTCAACATTTTTCACAGGCTTTTTGGCGGCGTTTTTCCAGCCATTTTTCTTCCAGCCGAATATCCATCCGGTGATGCCATTTTTCACATAATTACTGTCAGTGACGATGGTGATTTCGGTTTTACGATCCAGCGCCTCAAGTGCGTTGATCGCGGCCAATAACTCCATACGGTTGTTGGTTGTGTCGGGCTCACCGCCCTTTAATTCACGTTCTTTTACCACAGTGTCGCCATCACGCGCCTGCATCAAAGCACCCCAGCCACCAGGGCCGGGATTGCCGGAACATGCGCCGTCTGTATATGCATAAAGTTTAGCCATGAGCGTGTAGCGCAATCCATTCGTCTTCTGTGCCTGCAAGGCCCATTTCGCGGCCCGTCGCACAACTGTCAACCGCAAAGCCCGCCTCCGTCAGAAGTTCGGTCAATTCACTTTGGGTAAAGTAGGTGTACTGGCGGCCCAGCCCATCGCGTTCGGTGCTGTCACCGGTTTTGAGGGCGATGTGGAAAAGCCCACCGGGTTTGATGGCGGTCTTAAGGGCATCCAAATGGCGTGGCATGTCGGCGCGTGGGGCATGGAGCAGGCTAAAGTTTGCCCAGATACCATCATAGAGATCTTGGCCTGTTATGTCGTCAAAACTCGCATGTATGGGTGTTATGGATGGATGTTTGGGGATGAGGTCGACCATTTCAGCAACCGCATCACTTGCTGTGACCCGCAACCCAGCTTGTGCCATGCAATGGGCAAAATGTCCCGGCCCGCAGCCAAGGTCAAGGACATGCCCGGCTTTGGGAAGGGCGGCCAAGAAGCGGATGAACAAGGGGTCCTTGGCCGCAGAATCCGTCATCAGGTCTGAATAATACTGCGCCTTTTCAGCGTAGACCTTGAGGGTTTCAGGATCGCTCATGACCATACTCCTATTGCCAAACAGATGAGGACAATACCCGTCAAAGGTACACGCAATGACATCCACCAATTGGGTGCTAATTTCCAACGCTGGAATGCATAATCAAGAAGCAGCAAGCCTGCGTAACCGATCATCAGATTGATCAGGGCGCTTTGGGCGTTCGTGCCGGGCGAAAAGAACCACCACAAAGCGGGCAACACCGATAATGTGTACGCGGCGGTTGCCTTTGAGTCTGTGGCTTTGGTGGCAAACCCCCATAAGACGCCGGACATGAAGGGCAGTATGATGCCGCCATAGCGGACCAAGAGTAACGTGCCATCCCTTTGGATAATCAATGGATAACCACCATCGTTCACGTCGCCCATCGTGGCATTAAAAATGCCCAGACAAAGCAATGCGCCCGCGATAAATGGTAAAAGTCCCGCTAATCCCAGAAACAGCGCAGAGTTTGGCGGGCGGTTCACACCAATTCTCGCAGCACACGCGGTACTTTGAATTCGACGTTTTCCTGTGCGGTTTCAACAAGTTCAGTGGTCACGTCAAACCGCTCTTTGAAGGCATCGATGACCTCGTTGATCAGAACCTCGGGGGCGGATGCCCCAGCGGTGATGCCCATGCTGGTGATGCCGTCCAAGCTGCGCCAGTCGATGTCGGTGGCGCGTTGGACCAGTTGTGCATAGGTGCATCCGGCGCGGGCGCCGACTTCGACCAAACGGCGGGAATTTGATGAGTTTGGTGCGCCAACAACCAGCATTGCGTCACATTTTGGGGCCATCGCCTTGACCGCTTCTTGGCGGTTGGTTGTGGCGTAACAGATATCTTCTTTGTGTGGGCCGATGATCGCGGGGAACCGGTTTTGCAATGCGGCCACGATGTCAGCGGTGTCATCAACGCTAAGGGTGGTTTGCGTTACATAGGCCAGACGTTTTGGGTTACGTACCTGCACGGTTGCCACGTCTTGGGGTGTCTCGACCAAGAGGACTTCGCCGATCGGCAGTTGCCCCATCGTGCCAACCGTTTCGGGGTGGCCCGCGTGGCCTATCATGATCATTTGCAGACCTGCATCGGCATGGCGTTGGGCTTCAATGTGGACCTTGCTGACCAGTGGGCAGGTGGCATCAACGTAGACCATGTTGCGTGCTTGCGCCGCGTTTGGAACGGATTTTGGCACACCATGAGCCGAAAAAATCACGGGGCGATCATCGGGACATTCTGACAGTTCTTCGACAAAGATAGCCCCCTGATCCCGCAGCCCATCGACGACAAATTTATTGTGCACAATCTCGTGGCGCACATAGACGGGGGCACCCCATTTTTGCAGCGCCATTTCTACGATTTTAATGGCGCGGTCCACGCCTGCGCAAAACCCGCGGGGGGCGGCAAGATACAAAGTCAGGGGTGGTTTGGTCATCAGAACTCTCCGGCGGTTTACACTTGAGGTAAGGCTTTGCACCTCATTCGTCCAGAGTATGACCGGCATCATAAATCAGGGCTGCGGCTTGGGCCCGGTTATGGATGTTGAGTTTGCGGAAACTGGACTTTGCATAATCCGAAACGGTGTGGACCGATATACCGCAAATTTCGGCGGTTTCCTTGCGACTGCGCCCCTGCGCCAACAGGTAAATAATTTCCCGTTCGCGCGGGCTAAGAGTATCAAACAGCGGCGGCAGGACGGGTGCCATGAGCGGGGCTCGAAAGTCTTGTTGCGGTTCTGTCGGTACGGGGCCTGTGAGTTCTTCGATGCGACGGTGAATGATCAGGCAGAACAGCCGCATTTCTTCGGCACGAGGCGATATGCGGGCGCTAAAGGTGGCACGGTCCAGGCCGGTGCCGACAATGAAACCCCCAAACCGCTGTGAGCCTTGCAACCGCATTGGAATACCAAACCCTGATCGAAAACCGCGCGCCCCGGCACGTTCCACAAAAGCGCGTTCGGCATCAGTGATATAAGGATGGCTGTCCACAAATTCGCTACCGATCTGGACGATCCCATAGCTGGAACAGGCATATCGCAAAAAAGGGTCTTCTGGCGGTGGTGTTAGATTGTAGAGCCCCTCAACGGTGCAACGCAAAAAGGGATGTTCAAAATCGGCGTTGACCGTCAAATAGATGGCGTGATCGAACCCGGCACACGCAAGTGTATCAACGACCCCTTGCCAAAGCGCGTCGACGTCATCTTTTTTCTCAAGTTCGGCGGCATGTTTGATCAGCATTTTGGATACCCCCTTTTTAAGGGGATCGCCCTGAAATGGTTAAAATGCAACAATAATTTTCGGGTGACACAGCGTTTCGCTGTGACAATATTGGCCTGAAAACAGATTTTAAATGAAAACACGCCAAGGTTCACGGACCTTGGCGTGTTTATTTGTTTTTCACCGATCGTGCAGATTATGACGCGTCATCGGGCATTGGTTCGCGTGGTGGGCGACCGATCACGTCCCGCAAATCTTCTAACTCAATAAAGTTATCCGCTTGCCGTCTTAGTTCATCCGAAATCATCGGTGGCTGGCTGCGGATGGTCGATACAACAGACACACGCACGCCTTGGCGTTGCAGACTTTCGACCAAGGGACGGAAATCACCATCACCAGAGAAGATCACGATATGATCAACGCGTGGTGCCAATTCCATCGCGTCCACAGCCAATTCGATGTCCATGTTGCCCTTAACCTTACGGCGGCCCATGCTGTCTGTGTATTCTTTGGCCGGTTTTGTGACCATGGAAAAACCATTGTAATTCAACCAGTCAACCAAGGGGCGGATCGGTGAATATTCGTCATTTTCCAACAGAGCTGTATAGTAAAACGCCCGCAGCAATTTGCCGCGCCGCATGAACTCTGACTTCAAAAGTTTGTAGTCGATGTCGAAGCCAAGGTTCTTGGCTGCGGCGTAGAGGTTGGAGCCGTCGATGAACAGCGCCAAACGCTCATCTTTATAAAACATTTTTTGTCCTTTCGGCAGGGTCGTCGCCAAACAATCGTGTTTGATCTAACGTCTTTGAGGGTTAACGAACTAAACACAAACTAATAAAATGTGCCCCGCGCTTCATTGGGCGCATAGGTAAGGATTTTTGACCATGCTGCAAGGCCAGCGTCACGGGGAAAAGGGCGAGGAACCGCTCACATCCAACCACATCATACTCTTAGCCCTAGGTAGTAACCTAACGTCAGCTGCGGGATCACCCGCACAAACGCTCAAAATCGCGCTTAATTTGCTAGAAACGCATGGCGCAGTGATTCGCGCAGTCAGTCGATTCTATCACACGCCGGCGTTTCCTGCGGGCGCTGGGCCTGATTATGTGAATGCAGCCGCAAAAATAGCTGTGCCTTGGACACCGGGGCACGCGTTAGAAATTTTGCACAAGATTGAAGCGGATATGGGCCGTGAAAGGGTGCAGCGCTGGGGGCAACGCACGCTTGATCTGGATATGATTGCCTATGACGATGTTGTGTTGCCTGACCCCCAAACCCACCAAACGTGGCGTGAACTGCCGATTGAAGCACAGATTGGCAGCACACCTGATGAACTGATCCTGCCGCATCCGCGCGTACAGGACCGCGCATTCGTATTGGTGCCTTTGGCTGATGTCGCACCTGATTGGGTGCATCCAGTCCTTGGCAAAAGCGTCAAACACCTGTTGGGTGCGCTACCAGCGGCAGACAAATTGACCGTCAGACAGGTGGAATAGCTGCTTGTAAATCCGGTCAAAGCCCCCTAAATACCCCACTTCTGACAGCTGTTTGAGATATTGGAGCGTTCCATGGCCCGCGTCACCGTAGAAGATTGTGTAGACAAAGTACCCAACCGGTTTGATCTGGTCATGTTGGCCGCGCATCGTGCGCGTGAAATCTCTGCGGGGTCTGCTGTGACTGTGGATCGTGACAACGACAAAAATCCTGTTGTGTCGCTGCGCGAGATCGCGGATGAAACCCAGGGTGCAGATGATCTGCGCGAGCGTTTGATCGCATCGAACCAAAACCAGATCGAAGTTGATGAACCCGAAGAAGACGCAATGGCGCTTTTGATGGGTGCAGAGCAGGACAAGCCAGAAGAAGACAGCATGTCCGAAGAAATGTTGCTGCGTCAGCTGATGGCGGCACAGGGCCAAGGTTAATCCCCGCGCCCTTACGTTTAGGGATGTAAGGGCCAAGAGGCAGATGGCATGAACACCGCCGAGATTACTGCCGATGACCTGATTGCGCTGGTTCACAGCTATAACCCAAAATCCAATGCAAAACTAATTCGTGCTGCGTATGAATACGGGGCGCGGATGCACGAGGGTCAGTTCCGCCATTCAGGCGAGGCGTATTTTACCCATCCTGTTGCCGTCGCGGCGATCCTGACGGAACAACAGTTGGATGATGCAACGATCATCACTGCGCTGTTGCATGACACCATCGAAGATACCCCCGCAACCTACGCCGAAGTTGAAACGCTTTTTGGCAATGAAGTCGCAGAACTGGTTGATGGTGTCACCAAACTGACCAATCTTCAGCTCAATTCCACCGAAACCAAACAGGCCGAGAATTTTCGCAAGCTGTTTATGGCGATGTCCAAGGACCTGCGGGTCATTTTGGTAAAACTCGCTGACCGTCTGCACAATATGCGCACCATCAAATCGATGCGCGTGGACAAGCAACAACAGAAATCTCGCGAAACCATGGATATCTTTGCCCCCCTTGCTGGGCGCATGGGTATGCAGTGGATGCGTGAGGAATTGGAAGATCTCTCATTTAAAGTGCTGAACGCCGAAGGTCGTGCCAGCATCATTCGCCGCTTCATTACACTGCAACGCGAAACCGGTGACGTGGTGCAGCGCATCACCGGCGACATGCGGCTGGAGCTAGACAAAGCTGACATTGAGGCCGAAGTTCTGGGGCGCGCCAAGAAACCCTATTCGATCTGGCGTAAGATGGAGGAGAAAGAGCAATCCTTTAGCCGTTTGTCCGATATCTATGGTTTCAGGATCATCACGGGCAGTGAAGAGGATTGTTATCGTGCTCTTGGTGCGATCCATCGCCGTTGGCGTGCGGTGCCGGGACGGTTCAAGGATTATATCAGCCAGCCCAAGACCAACGGATATCGGTCCATTCATACGACGGTTTCAGGGCGCGATGGCAAACGTGTTGAGGTGCAGATCAGAACCCGGCAGATGCATGATGTTGCTGAAACTGGGGTCGCTGCGCATTGGTCGTACCGCGATGGGGTGCGCTCAAAGAACCCGTTTGCGGTGGACCCCGCGAAATGGATTGCGCAGCTAACTGAACAATTTGACGCCGAGGATGATCACGAGGATTTTCTTGAGGCCGTCAAACTGGAAATGTACGCTGACCAAGTGTTTTGCTTTACGCCCAAGGGCGATGTGGTGAAGCTGCCGCGCGGTGCGACGCCGATTGATTTTGCCTATGCCATTCATACCCGTATCGGGAATGCCTGTGTTGGGGCGAAAGTTGATGGGATGCGCGTGCCGTTGTGGACACGGGCCAAAAATGGTCAGTCGATTGAAATTATCACTGCTCAAGGTCAGACACCGCAGGTCACATGGCTGGATATTGCCACCACGGGCAAGGCCAAGACCGCCATACGCAGATCGCTGCGCGAAGTTGATCGAGAGCGCTTTGTCAAACTCGGGCAAGAACTGGCGCGGTCCGCATTTGCGCATGTCGGCAAGGACGCCACCAAAAAGGTGCTGATCACGGCTGCGAAAAACATGCGCCTCAAAGATTCTAATGAGGTCCTCGCACGGTTGGGCAGTTCAGAACTAACTGGTCGCGAAGTGGTCCAAGCGGTTTATCCCGACCTTGCGCCAAGTAAAGGTGATCACATTGATGCGCATCGCGCGGTTGTGGGGCTAGAGCCGGGCCAGTCTTTTGAACGTGCACCGTGCTGTAATCCGCTGCCCGGCGAACGGATTGTCGGGATCACCTTTCGCGGTCGTGGAGTTGTCGTTCATGCGATCGATTGCGAACGTATGTCGAAATACGAAGACCAACCTGAGCGTTGGCTTGACCTGCGTTGGCACGATGGCAGCCATGCTGCCGTTTATGGCGCAATCATTGATTTGACGATTGGGAACGGGGCAGGCGTATTAGGACGTATCTGCACCTTGATTGGAGAGGCGTCGGCCAATATCTCTGATCTGGAATTTGTGGAACGCAAACCAGATTTTTACCGGTTGTTGATTGATGTTGACCTGCGCGATGTGGCGCATCTGCATTCGCTTATGCTAACGCTTGAGGCAGAAGGCGAGGTTGCGGAAATTAAGCGACATCGCGACAAGAATGCTAAGGCACCGGACGACAAGGGCGACTAAACCGATCAAACGCCCAATCGGGCAGATGTAACACCAAACTGGACAGTGATAGTTGATTTTCAAACGCCGCGATCCAAAACCAGCATTGCGCGCGATGGCAGAGTTTCTGTGGCCGCGCGGCGGATGGACACGTGCGTTTCATTACATAAAACATCGGATGCGGCGCCTGCCAGACAGCCCCGAACGCATTGCCCGCGGTATTTGGGCTGGTGTTTTCACGACGTTCACACCCTTCTACGGATTGCATTTCATCGTTGCCGCAGCGGTGTCGCGGACAATGCAGGGCAATCTATTGGCCGCCTTGATGGCAACGTTCTTTGGGAACCCACTGACTTATGTGCCCATTGGGCTTGCCTCGCTTAAAACCGGTCATTGGATTTTGGGCACCCATATGGACGAAAGCGTGCATCGATCCTTTGGCGGAAAATTTGCCGATGCGGGCAGTGATCTTTGGTTCAATTTCATGGCCATTTTTACAGACGCTGAAATGGATTGGGCAGGGATCACAGTTTTTGTGCGTGAAGTGTTTTATCCCTATCTGATTGGCGGCATTTTGCCCGGCATCTTGTGCGCATCGGTGGCGTATTACCTGATGGTGCCATTGCTGCGGGCCTATCAAAAGCGCCGCAAAGGTATGATCAAAGCTAAATTTGAAGCATTGAAACGCAAGGCTGCGGCTAAGGCCGAGGCCAAGCGCAGGGCGGAATAGATTTATAAATCGCGGCGTTGTGGAGGAACTGAGTTGAAACACTGGCTGTTTGCATTTGGACTATCGCTTTTGTCACCTGCTGCACTAGCGCAGGACTGGGGCAACTTAGACCGCTTACTTTTCCAAAGCCTCACAGAGTCTGGTACAGCAGAGGCATCCTTTTGGTTGCCCAATGCACCGGACCCGGCGGTTGCGACGACCGCGATTGGGGTGGTTTACGAATACATCCCCGGATCAGCGGGAAACACTGGCATTGCGACAGGTGTTTTTGTGCGCCAAGCCAATGGGTGGTCTTTTGCTGGTGAAGTGGATGGCATGTATGGTCAAAGCCCCCGTGACGCAGCATATTTTCAAGGGGGTGTTGATGTCACAACATCTATGCCGGGTCCAAATGATGCACGATGTTGCCCGACGATGCCAACGCGCTGGCGGATTGATCTGGGCCGTATGAAAGCCGTTAAAATTCGATGATGATAGGGTCTGTCAAAATGGACGGTGCAGAAAAATGATACGACATTGTGTGATGCTTGGTCTGCCTGACGACCACGATGCAGCCGAACTTGGCAACATCATGCAGGGGCTTGGTGATCTTACCGAGCATTTGTCGGGCTGCGGTAATTTTCTTGCAGGCGCAAACATTGATGTTGAGGGCAAATCATCTGGTTTCCCCTTTGGGTTCACGATTGACTTTGATGATACTGCGGCCTTGCAGGTCTATGCTGATCATCCTGAACACAAAAAATTGGGCGCGCGGTTGGTTGCCCTTTGTGGCGGTGGCGGCAAGATCACTGTCTTTGATCTACAGGAATATGATTGATCAATGATTTTAGGCATTGGCACTGATCTGGCGAATATTGAACGTATCCAACGGACGCTTGACCGCTTTGGCGATCGGTTTCGCAACCGCGTATTTACAGAAGTTGAACAACGTAAGTCCGAACGCCGCCGTGATGTGGCCGGAACCTATGCAAAGCGATGGGCCGCGAAAGAGGCTTGTTCAAAGGCGCTGGGCACCGGGTTGCGCATGGGTATTTCGTGGCGCGACATGGCGGTGAGCAACCTGCGTAGCGGACAGCCCATCATGCATGTCACGGGATGGGCTGCTGAACGGCTGGTAACGATGACGCCGCCGGGTCATGAGGCGTTTATTCATGTCACATTGACGGATGATCATCCTTGGGCACAAGCATTTGTGATGATTGAAGCCCGCCCAATACAGGACGTATAATAGGCGGGTGGATGTCGCACATGGATGCCCCACGCTTGACAGTACCGCCGCCCGCCCGCATGTACCCCTAAACCTGAATTACGCCAAACCTGAACCAGATGGAGCGCCGCATGGCCGCTAAAGAAAAGACCGGCAACGCGATTGTCGAAACGATCAAGACAATTGTTTGGGCTTTGCTTATTGCTGGCGCTTTCCGCACCTTGTTCTTTCAGCCATTTTGGATTCCGTCAGGGTCGATGAAAGAGACACTGCTGATTGGTGATTTCCTGTTCGTGAATAAGATGGTCTATGGCTATTCTTATGCATCATGCCCGACACTGAAAATTCCGGCGGTTGGCCTTAATGTAGATGCCGAAGATATCTGTGGCGTTTTTGACGGCGACAACACCCGTCTGTTCGGCGGTGAGCCTGAGCGCGGTGATGTGGTTGTATTCCGCCATCCGGTATCGGGGCATGATTATATCAAACGTTTGATTGGTTTGTCCGGCGATACGGTGCAGGTCAAAGCAGGCGTACTGCATATCAACGGCGAACCTGTGGGATTGCAGGATGCTGGTCAGTTCGAAGAAATTATGGCTCCACAAGGACCGCAGGGATTGCGGCCTCGCTGTGAAAACGGCCCGGTCGGGGCAGGTGGTCTATGTGAAAAGTCTCGTCAGATTGAAACGCTGCCAAATGGCGTTGAATATGCGGTTTTGAACATCAGCGATCAACAATCGGATCGTACTGGTATCTATTCGGTACCCGAGGGGCATTTCTTTTTTATGGGCGACAACCGCGACAATTCTGCTGACAGCCGTTTGGCACAGCAGGCGGGTGGCGTTGGGTTTGTGCCTTATGAAAATCTGATTGGGCGCGCGGATCGGATCATGTTTAGCTCAGCAGGTCGTTCAATGCTGTATTTCTGGACATGGCGCAGTGACCGGTTCTTTAAAGCGGTGAAATGAAGATAAGCGGCGATCTCAAAGCCTTTGAAGGGCGTATCGGGCATAGCTTTGCCACGCCTGAATTGCTGAACCGCGCCGTAACGCACGCGTCCATGTCATCAGCCAATCGTGATGATAATCAGCGACTTGAATTTCTGGGCGACCGCGTTTTGGGGCTGGTCATGGCCGAGGCGCTGTTGGCGTTGGACCCTGGTGCGGCAGAAGGCCAGTTGGCCCCACGGTTTAATGCCCTGGTGCGCAAAGAAACCTGCGCAGATGTCGCGCGTGAGATTGATCTGGGGCAGGTCCTCAAGTTGGGTCGATCAGAGATGATTTCAGGTGGTCGGCGCAAGCAAGCCTTGTTGGGTGATGCGATTGAAGCGGTGATTGCAGCTGTGTATCTTGATGGAGGATTTGATGCGGCCCGCGATATGGTGCTTCGGCTTTGGGGCAAGCGGGTAAGCTCCGTCAAAGAAGATGCGCGCGACGCTAAGACCGCGCTTCAGGAATGGGCGCAGGCGCGTGGGCTCAATCCACCAAAATACGTACAGACGGGCCGCAGTGGACCAGATCACGCACCGGTCTTTACGATAGCGGCACAGCTTGAAAATGGCCAAGAGGCCGCCGCGACCGCGAATTCAAAACGAAATGCAGAACAGGCTGCCGCGACGACGTTGCTGGCACAGTTGGAGAATGACACATGACCACAGAAGCTTCTGTGAACACGCGGGCCGGATTTGTTGCGCTGATTGGTGAACCCAATGCTGGCAAATCAACCCTTCTTAATCGCATGGTTGGTGCAAAGGTCAGCATCGTCACCCATAAGGTCCAAACCACCCGGGCGCGTATCCGGGGTGTGGCGATGGAAGGCGCGGCGCAGATCGTGTTTGTTGATACTCCGGGCCTGTTTCAACCGCGTCGACGTTTGGACCGCGCTATGGTTGCCGCCGCTTGGGGTGGTGCTGCGGATGCGGACGTAGTGGTGTTGCTGGTCGAAGCCCATCGCGGTGTGAGCGAAGGCGTTGAGCGCATTCTCGAAGGCTTGGCGAATATTGAAAAGGGACGCAAAGTTGCGTTGGCGATTAACAAAATCGACCGTGTTGAGGCACCCGTTTTGCTGGGGTTAAGCCAGAAGTTGAATGAACGCTTTGCCTTTGCAGAGACATTTATGATTTCCGCTGAACGCGGCCATGGTGTGGATGCGTTGCGCAAGTGGCTGGCGAATGAAGTGCCCGAAGGACCATGGCTTTATCCCGAAGATCAAATCGCTGATTTGCCAATGCGGATGATCGCTGCGGAAATGACCCGCGAAAAGTTGACGCTGCGACTGCATCAGGAATTGCCCTATCAGTTGACGGTTGAGACCGAAAACTGGGAAGAGCGTGACGACGGCACGGCGCGGATTGATCAGCTTATCTATGTGATCCGTGATGGACACAAAGGCATCGTGCTGGGCAATAAGGGCGAAACCATCAAAGGTGTAAGCAAAGCTGCGCGCGAAGAATTGGAAGAATTTTTAGGGCGCCGGGTGCATTTGTTTTTGCAGGTAAAGGTGCGGCCGAATTGGCTGGAAGAATCCGAGCGTTATTCCGAAATGGGGCTGGATTTCAAAGATGGAAATTCTTGAGTGTGTGGCAAGTGCTGGAACACAAGAGCGTATTTTTAGAGCAATGAAATGGGGGGCAGTATGCCCCGTCTGACTGCGCGCTTTTGGGTAGATGCTTATTTGGCACGCCTTCGGTTTCAGGATATTCCTGCGTTTGTGGTTTCGCATGGCGATGACACAGGTGGTGCGGTTTTGGTCAAGCTGAACACATTGGATGGTCAGGCTGTGTTGTTTCAGCGGTCTTTTGATCTGATGACCGGGGATCGGCGTTGGGTTGAGCTGACCAGCGGAGTTGAGGCTGACGTTGATGAGTCAATTGCGCGTCAACGTGGATTTGATCCAGATCTATGGGTGATCGAAGTTGAGGATCGTGCAGGGCGGCATTTGTTGGATGAGGACGGGCTAAGCTGATGGAGTGGCGCGACCAGGGGATATTGCTGAGCGCGCGCAAACATGGCGAAACGTCATCGATCATTGAGATGTTTACACCATCCCAAGGGCGTCACGCAGGTGTGGTGCGTGGCGGAACCAGCCGCAAGATTGCGCCAATTTTGCAGCCGGGGGCGCAGTTGGACGTTGTTTGGCGTGCACGGCTTGAGGATCATATCGGTAGTTTTAGTGTGGAACCTGTGCGCAGCCGCGCGGCGGTGGCCATGGGGGACCGTTTGGCGCTGGCCGGGTTAAACACGGTCACGGCGCTGCTGTCATTTTGCCTACCTGAACGTGAGGCGCATCTGGCGCTTTATGAGCGCACGCAGATCTTGTTGGATTTGTTGGGGCAGACAGATGTTTGGCCCTTGGCCTATTTGCAGTGGGAAATGGAGCTGTTGGAAGACATGGGGTATGCGCTTGATCTGTCGGCCTGTGCAGTCACAGGTGCGACAGAGGGCTTGTGTTATGTTTCACCCAAATCAGGTCGCGCAGTTTCGGCGCAAGGCGCAGGGGAATGGGCGGATCGGTTGTTGCCCTTGCCGCCAGTTCTGCGTGGAGAGGGCGAACAGAGTGATGCAGAGGTTGCACAGGGGTTTGTGACCACCGGTTATTTTCTCAAGTCACATTTGGCACAGGATTTGGGCGGCAAACCATTGCCAGAGGCCCGCGCACGCTTTGTTGAGGCGTTTAGTCGGCAGCGGTAAAGACCATGCTCAATCCATCCGTGTTGGACAGAATGAGAAAGTTACCCTGCACCTCGGACAATGTGGCCGTATCGAGTGCTGCAAAGAATGCCGCCTCAGCAGCCAAATCGGGGCAAGCCCGTTTCGTTGCCGCGATTGGGCCAACCTCGAACCACGGATAGGGAACGGTCATTGTTGCATTGTAGCTGTTGCATGGCGCGTTGCCTGCGATCCGACCTGCTTCTGGGAAGGTCAGTGTTGCCTTGGCTGTGAAAGGGTTTTCGTTCAATTCACTCAAGTGCCAATCCTTGCCGGCACCGCCATAGGCGCGCACGGTTTCGTCTTTCTTACAAGCTGCGGTGAGCGAAAGTGCTGCGATCAACAAAATCAGGCGCATAAGACGCTGCGTTTAATCATGACAGAGCCAGAACGGTATCAAGCAGTGTATCGAATGCAGCCGCCCTTTGGTCGGGCTGATCCGGTAAAACCTGTGGTAGGCCCAGCAATGCGGCCAGCAAAGCATGGGCGAAATTGGCATTCCCAAAACCCACTTGGCGTAAGAGGGCCGCGATATAGTTAAGTCGCAACCTGTCGATTTCTTGCAGCATTGTCGCGACATCAGCGTTGGAAACCGCCCAGTTTCTCATGCTTGCTTCGGAGGGGTCATTCAACAAATCCTTGCCAAACTCACGCAGACTTTGGGCACTACTTTCGGATTGATCTGTGAGGTTGGCCAAGCGCACAAGAGTATTCTGACGCCACTGATTTAAAAGGGCTGCGTGAAAAGCCGGCACATCTTTGAAGTGCCAATAGAATGACCCTTTGGTCGTGCCCAGACGTCGCGCTAAGGGTTCAGCTGCCAAAGCTTGGGGGCCAAGGTGCTGAAGTGCGTCAAATCCGGCGGTCAGCCAATGGTTTGGGGAAAGGCGCGTTTTGTTCATAGCATGTTGGATATGCCCTTGCTCGTTATGAGGCAAGGGCAGTGGTTTATCCCAACAAGCGCCGTGCGATGACTTGTGCCTGAATTTCTGCGGCACCTTCAAAGATGTTGAGGATGCGGGCGTCACACAACACACGGCTGATTTTATATTCCAATGCAAAGCCGTTGCCGCCGTGAATTTGCAATCCGTTGTCGGCAGCAGCCCATGCAACCCGAGCGCCGAGTAGCTTGGCCATGCCAGCCTCAAGGTCGCAGCGGCGCCCGTGGTCTTTTTCCCATGCGCTGAAATAGGTCAATTGACGGGCGATCATTAATTCAACGGCCATCATCGCCAGTTTGCCCGACACACGAGGGAAGTCGATCAAGGCTTTGCCAAATTGTTTACGATCTTGTGCATATTGCATCGAGATATCGAGCGCAGATTGCCCGACACCAACCGCGCGTGCGGCCGTTTGAATGCGCGCGGATTCAAAGGTTTCCATCAATTGCTTGAAACCTTTGCCTTCTTCACCGCCCAGCAGGTTTTCGCCTTTGACAGCAAAGCCATCAAAGGCCAGTTCGTATTCTTTCATGCCGCGATAGCCGAGCACTTCGATCTCACCGCCGGTCATGCCGGGCGTAGGGAAGGGGTTGGCATCATCGCCGGGTGTTTTTTCGGCCAAAAACATCGACAAACCTTTGTGGTTTGTCGTGTCCGGGTCGGTGCGTGCAAGCAAAGTCATAACATGGGTGCGGGCGGCATGGGTGATCCACGTCTTGTTACCTGTGACTTTGTAATCGTCACCGTCTTTTACCGCGCGGGTGTGCAAGGCACCCAGATCAGAACCTGTATTCGGTTCCGTAAAGACCGCCGTGGGCAGGATTTCACCACTGGCCAAACCTGGCAACCATTGTGCCTTTTGCGCATCTGTGCCGCCACATAGGATCAATTCAGCAGCGATTTCCGAACGGGTGGCGAGGGATCCCACACCGATATACCCACGGCTAAGTTCTTCACTGACCACAACCATCGACGCTTTGGACAGGCCAAGGCCGCCGTGTTCTTCTGGGATGGTCAGGCCAAAGACGCCCATTTCAGCCAGTTCATTGATCACCTCAATCGGGATCAATTCATCCTTGAGGTGCCAATCGTGCGCGTGGGGTTCGACCTTTTCCACTGCATAGCGGCGGAACTGCTCGCGAATCATTTCCAATTCTTCATCCAGACCGCTGGCACCGACGGTGACGTTGGCAGAATGTTCTTGCATCAATTCGACCAAACGCGTGCGGGCGGCCTGCGTATTGCCAGATTGGGTCAGGGTCATGACCGCAGGGTTCATCAATGCGCCTTGATCCTGTTGGCTTAACCCCATGTCCTGAAGGCGCACGACCTCGCCTTGGTTCATCTGGATGCCGCCATAAATCTGCCAAAGGTATTCACCAAAACCGATCTGATGCAGCAGTTGTTCGACCTCGCCAAAGCGACCATCGGCCTTGAGCCGCTCGGCCCATCCCTGCATTTGGCGCAAAGCCTGTGCATAGGTGGCAAGCCAGGCAAGCCCGTGTGCTGCTGTTTGATTGGCTTCGATCAATCCGGCTGACACACGACCCTCTGCGGTGACCAAAGTACGAACCGATGTGGTGGCTTTTTCTAAAACGTCTTCGACCGGCGGCAGGGCCGCTGCGGTCAAGGCGAGTAGATTTTCCAGAACAATAGGGGTTTGCATTGTCATATCCTGACCGTCATGTGGCATTTTATCATCCTTTTGGCTTGGGGTGGTGGATATCTACTTTGCAGGTGCAGCACAACAAAGATACGTTTCACTGCGGCATTTTGTTCTAAAATTACGCGACGGGTTTTCGATGCGCCCATTTTTCTAGCTGCTATGTAGGGGTATGGAGTCACTTTTCCCGTTTTTAACAACCAACCAGCTTTTTCTGGCGCTGTTCATCGCGTTGTGCGGGGGATTCGTGAAAGGGGTGGTCGGATTTGCCATGCCTTTGGTTTTGATATCGGGGCTGACGTTCTTTATCGCGCCCGAGGTCGCGTTGGCTGGGCTGATTCTACCGACACTTGTGAGTAATGTGATGCAATCGCTGCGTCAGGGTCCAGCGGCGGCGTGGCAGTCGATAAGGCTATTTAAGGTGTTTTTAATTGCTGGCGGGCTGACCTTGGTGATTGCTGCGCAATTGGTGCGCATTGCATCCGACGATGTGCTGAGCCTGATCATTGGTGTGCCGGTTGTGGTTTTTGTCGTTTTACAACTAACTGGCTATCAGTTCCGTATTGAGAAAAAGACCGTAAAACTAGAAGCTTTTGCAGGTGGGTTTGCTGGTATTATGGCGGGAATGTCAGGCGTATGGGGCCCACCAACGGTGACATACCTCACGGCATTAAATACGCAGAAATATGATCAGATGCGTATTCAGGGCGTGATCTATGGGCTTGGGTCGGTTGCACTTGCCGGGGCGCATATCGGATCTGGGGTGCTGAGGGCAGAAACATGGCCCTTTTCAGCAGCGTTGATTTTGCCTGGCCTTGTTGGAATGTGGATTGGTGGCAAAGTCATGGATCGCATTGATCAAAAGCTGTTTCGGCGCGCCACACTTATCGTGCTTTTGTTGGCAGGAGCCAACCTTGTAAGGCGCGCCGTATTCTGAAGTTTAGCCTTGGCGGGCTACGGTCATGCCTGACACGTCTTCGATATATGTCACAATGCGCGATTTTACGGCTTCGTCTTTGATCGCAGCAAGGGCGGTAACAATTGCCATGCCGGGATCTTTCTTTGGGGGGGTGTTTGCATTGTCATGCAGGTCCTCGAAAAAGTAGGACGGTGGTACATCTAAAATTTGGGACAGCTCAAATAGGCGGCTCGCCGCGACGCGGTTTGATCCGATTTCGTATTTCTGAATTTGTTGAAAAGATAAGTTCAATTTGCGGGCGACATCTGTCTGTGAAAGACGGCGCAATGTGCGCACCTGCTTCAATTTGCGACCAACGTGAACGTCTACTGGATGGGACATATAATTAGGAACCTCTGGTTTAACTGTCGTCACTTTGCAAAAAATGTCCCCCTGCAAGCAATTGAGTAACTTTTATAATCTTTCAACCATAGATAGATCATCAATGGGTTGACGCGTGGTGCCATAATGGGTGATAAATGTACCTACAGTGTATGATACATTAACCATCCATTAATAAAGGTGCTCTCGTGGACGGAAGCCTGCCTCTCTCGGATACTGATGCGCGCAGTTATCCTTTGCTTTTTGAAATGTTGCGGTCGTTCACGCGATTGGCGGCGACACTCAATCTGAGCCATGCTGTCCGCGACTTGGGCAGTACGAGGCAGACGGTGCGTCGGCACGTGGCGCAACTAGAAGAGTTAAAGGGTGGTCCGCTTTTTGCGGTGTCGGAACGACAGTATGCACTGACTGAATTGGGGCGTTCAATTTTGCCCGAAACCCTTGATTTACTCGCCCGCGCTGATGGTTGGCTGACCGGGCAATCGCAAATGATAAACGGTTTGCAGTACTTGCGCCGTGAGCAAGCGGATGGGTGGTTTCATTTCCAGCAGCAACAACCAATTGGGAAACTTTTTGGGTCATCATCGCCTTTGCTTCCCAATGTTATGAAAGCATGGGTCACGGCGGGCGGGCATTTGGAACATCCCGCAATGGAATCTATTCGCCCCCATTGTACGGTATTCCGGCGCGCTGGTGATGAGTGGTTGTTCACAGAAGTGGGCGAAGAAAGTTCTTTTGTTTCGTGGTTCGGCTGGACTGTTTCAAGATCCAGTATTGGACGGGCAATCGCGGAAATGCCGGGTGGCGGGAATTTTGGTCATTTGGCCAATGCGTCTTATGGCGAAGTGGAAACGAATCAGTCGGTCCGTTTGGACCACATTTATACGGTCTTACCCAAAGGGACTGAGGCCGAAATGCTCCCAATTTCATTCGAAAGGTTACTATTGGGGGCCCGTTTTCCGGACGACAGCTTTGCAATGATTTCGACTGTCAGACGGACTTATGATGTTGAAATTAAGAGCGTGAGCCAAGAAATGGTCCGCCAAATGCCCGAGGACATGCTCATGTAGAGCGAATAAACACGACCTCCGCGCGAATATTGCGGCAGAATAACTAAAATGCGTTATGATTAGCCTTGAATGCAACTGCAGGAGGGGCCAATGGCAATTTATGGAATGGGTGCAGAGGACAGATTTGAAGCTTCAAGTCAGGATGTCCTTGATAAACTTGGAATTCATCTAACTGTCGGACACGATTTCGATCAGTATTTAGAGTATCTGGCTGAAGCCAGGCCAGACCACAGGATAGGCGATCCGTTCAATCCTGACGTGCATGATATGAACAGAAGCAACTCTGCATGGGTGGTTGGGCACGACGATCAAGGTCGAATCATGCACACGCAGGCGTTGAGATTGCTCCCAACGGGCAACGGCGTCCTGTCAGAGTATTTCCGCAAGAACTTTCACGGATTTGCGCCTTCAGAAATGGATATTGACTATGAACGGTCCCGTTATAAGCCGGGTCCGGGCGCAAAAAAGATCAAAGGACGCGTGGTCTATTCGGGCGAAACTTGGATCGGTGGTGAGCCGGGGCAATTCAGAGGGACTGGTATTTCCGGTATTCTAGGGCGCTTTGCATTGCTTGCAGCAATGAAGAAATTTAGCGCCGATTATGTCATTGGCTTTATGGTGCGCCCCGTCGCCTACAAAGGTTTTTGCCTGCGCATGGGGTTTATGCATGCAGAACCGCTTGCCCTGCGCTGGTATTTACACAACGAGCCAGAGGCAATGGAAGCCGTGATGGTTTATATGAGCGACGAAGACATACGTTTCCAATTGGACTTGCCAAGTGCGGAAATAGAAACACTCGCAGCTTGAGGAATGTAAAAGAGCCGCAGAAAACTGCGGCTCTTTCTATTTATACGAGCTGGAGACCTTAGCCGATTGCAGCGTCTTTTACGTCTTCATCGATAAAGGGCAGGTATTGTCCAAAGTTGTCAGCGAACATTGTCACCAGTTTGGCCGCTTGGCGGTCATAGGCCTCGGCGTCATCCCAAGTCCGGCGTGGATCAAGTAAGATGTCTGCGACGCCATCTACCGAGACAGGCACATCAAAGCCAAAGTTTTTGTCTTTGCGATATTCAACGTTTGCCATCGCCCCTTCTAGGGCGGCCGTCAGCAATGCGCGCGTTGCTTTGATCGGCATCCGACTGCCTGTGCCATATGCACCACCCGTCCAGCCGGTGTTGACCAGCCAACAGGTCGCGCCGTGCTGGGCGATCTTTTCACGCAACAGGTTGCCATATATTTCTGGACGACGCGGCATGAACGGCGCACCAAAGCAGGTAGAAAAGGTGGGTTCCGGTTCGGTCACACCCCGTTCTGTGCCCGCAACTTTAGACGTGAACCCAGACAAGAAGTGATACATTGCCTGTGCAGGCGTCAGTCGCGCAATCGGAGGCAAAACACCAAAGGCATCACAGGTCAGCATGATGATATTCTTGGGGTGCCCACCGACCGCTTTTTTCGACGCATTTGAAATATAGTGTAACGGATAGGCGCAGCGCATGTTGGCGGTCAGGCTATCGTCTTCGAAATCCAACACCTTGGTTTCTTCGTCATAGACCATGTTCTCGATCACAGTGCCAAACTTTTCAGTTGTGGCATAAATCTCTGGCTCAGCTTCACGGCTTAGGTTGATGGTCTTGGCATAGCATCCGCCTTCAAAGTTGAAGGTACCATTGTCAGACCAGCCGTGTTCATCATCACCGATCAATGTGCGGCCAGGATCGGCGGACAATGTCGTTTTGCCCGTACCTGAAAGACCAAAGAACACGGCTGTATCAACCGGGTTGCCGGTGGCGTGGTTGGCAGAACAGTGCATCGGCATGATGCCTTTTTCAGGCAGCAGATAGTTAAGCAGGGAAAAGACGGATTTCTTATTCTCGCCTGCGTATTCCGTGCCGCCGATCAGGATAAGCTTGCGATCAAAGTTCATCGCGATGACGGTCTCTGACCGGCAGTTGTGTTTTGCTGGGTCGGCTTGAAAGCTGGGGCAGTTGATCACGGTAAAATCCGCGATGAATTCATCGAGTGCATCGCGGTCTGGGCGGCGCAGCATGGTGCGAATGAAAAGGCCATGCCATGCAAGTTCGGTAACCATGCGCACGTTTATCGCATGTTTGGGATCCGCACCGCCGACGAGGTCTTGTACGAAGTAATCGCCGCCCTGCATGTGCGCGATCATATCTTCATAGAGGGCGTCGAACCCTTCGGGTGACATTTTCGCGTTATTCTCCCACCAGATGGTATCAGCAACGCTGTCGGTCAGCACGACATGTTTGTCTTTTGGTGAACGGCCCGTGAACTTGCCAGTGGTCACCAAAAACGCACCACCGTTACCCAAAGTACCCTCGCCACGCTTAAGCGCGGTTTCGACCAACGCGGGTTCCATGAGGTTATAATAGACATTTCCTAGCCCATTGATCTGTTGATCTTCTAGGCGAAACTGCGGGTTTACCCGGCCAAATGTCATATGAAGTCTCCTGTAGTGCGCAAGTTAGGGCGCAAATCCTGCTTAATCGGACGGCTCCGTCCTTGGCCGAAAGGCCATAAAGCGGGTCATAACACGAGGGTTAAAGATATGAACAGGTGGCTTTGACGCAGTTAGCGCCATCATTGCAATCTTTGCCCATTCAACCTCGCCTGTGCTGGGCATTGCATAAAATCTTAGCTTCACGGGTGACGCGAAAGTGCGGCAATTTAGCCATTCCTAACCAAATTGTGGCGGAAATAGGGCCATAGCTACACATGATTCGCACTTAGAGATTGATTCGATGGTCAAAAATGGTGATCAATGACCAAAAATCAAAAAACGATAATTGAGCAGTAACAAGGAAACAGGCAATGTCTAAAATTGCATTGGTGGACGACGACAGGAATATCCTGACGTCAGTCTCAATGACTCTCGAAGCTGAAGGTTTCGAAGTAGAAACATATAATGACGGCCAAGCAGCACTGGACGCTTTTAACAAGCGACTGCCCGATATGGCCGTACTGGACATCAAGATGCCGCGCATGGATGGCATGGACCTGTTGCAGCGGTTGCGCCAGAAAACAGCGATGCCAGTGATCTTTCTGACCTCCAAAGACGACGAAATTGACGAAGTTTTGGGTCTGCGGATGGGGGCAGATGACTACGTCAAAAAACCATTCAGCCAGCGTTTGCTGGTTGAGCGTATTCGCGCATTGCTGCGTCGTCAGGATGCCGTGGAAACGGATGAAGTTGGTGACACCGAAGAAACCAAGGTGATGGAACGCGGTGAGTTGCGCATGGATCCATTACGCCACGCGGTATCATGGAAGGGCAACGATGTGTCCTTGACCGTTACTGAATTCTTGTTGTTGCAGGCATTGGCTCAACGTCCCGGTTTTGTGAAATCGCGCGATCAGTTGATGGACGTGGCTTACGACGATCAGGTTTACGTGGACGACCGTACCATCGACAGCCACATCAAACGTTTGCGCAAAAAAATGCGCACGGCGGACGATGAATTCTCAGCAATTGAGACACTCTACGGTATCGGTTACAGATATAACGAAGAGTAAGCAGCGCTGATGGCGATTGTGGAAAGGAACTTTGTGCGCGATCTGGCCCCTACCACGCGGGACGGTGATGTTGTTCTGGGCGACGATTGGGTCGCGCCGGACGCTGATGTGCCCAATGAAATGCGGGTGCGGCGGGAACGCCGTGGCCTGTTTTCTTTGCGTGCGTCGCCTTTGACGCGCAAAATCATCACCTTTAACCTGATTGCGTTAAACGTGCTGGTTGCAGGTATCCTGTACCTGAATTCCTCAAGGGATTCCTTGGCTGTTCAACGCGCAGCTTCGCTTGTTTCTGAGGCTGAATTGATTGCGGATGTGATCGAAGCACAACTGCCGATTGGCGCACCAGTTAACCTTGCGACAGGCGACGGTGTTGATGTCGAAACCACGCTGGCGGGCCTTGATCTGCGCAGCGGGATCGAAGTCTACGTATTTGACCCCGCTGAAACATTGGTGTCCAAGTCAGAAGGGCGACTTGCGCTAAAAGACACGGCGGGGGTCCCAGATGCTGGCGGGCACACGTTACTGACAGACGGGTTAAGTTGGCTGTGGAACGTTGTTTCAAGTCCGTTTGGCAATGCAGATGACGCCGTTGCGCCGCTTCCGATTGAGGACCAATTGAAAGCTCAAGTCGCCGGCAGCTTAGCGAACGGAACACAAATCGAGAACAAGTTGGATGCCGAAGGCGGGACGCTGTTTACGGTGATGACGCCTATCATGCAGGGCAGTCAGGCTGTTGGTGCAGTGGCGATTGCATCTGCGGCGGGTGAAATAGACAAATTTGTGCGCGGTGAGCGCGAACGCGTTTTGCAGATGTTTGTGATTGCAACGTTAGTTTCTATTGGTCTGAGCCTTGTTTTGGCCTCTACGATTGCGAACCCATTGGCCGATCTGGCTGCTGCCGCCGAACTTGGTCGCGACAAAGACGCGCGCAAGATGAATCCCGGCCGTATTCGTATCCCAGATTTGACCGCACGCCCGGACGAGATTGGCCGATTATCCGGTGCCCTGCGCGGTATGGTTTCGGCTTTGTACAACCGGATTGATGGCAACGAACAATTTGCCGCCGACGTGGCGCATGAGATCAAAAATCCACTGGCTTCTTTGCGATCTGCGGTAGGTACATTGCGGATGATCAAACGTGAGGATCAACGCGAAAAACTGCTGGATGTGATTGATCATGATGTGCGGCGGTTGGATCGTCTGGTGAGCGATATTTCAAATGCCTCTCGCCTTGATTCTGAGCTGGTCAAAGAGGAAGAAGAAGCCTTTGATCTTCTGCCAATGTTGAGTAACTTGGGCCAATATTTGGGTGAAGATGCCAAGAGCAAGGGCATCGACTTTATCACTGATCTGCCGTCCAATCCGGTTAACATACATGGGCTTGAGGCGCGACTGGCGCAGGTATTTGTCAATCTCATTACGAATGCAATTTCGTTCTGTGAAGACGGTGATGCCATTCGCGTCTGGGCGCGCAAACGTGAGAACCGTGTTTTGATCGTGGTTGAAGATACAGGGCCGGGTATCCCGGAACAGGCGTTATCCAAGATTTTCAAACGCTTTTATTCGCAAAGACCGGACGAGCATTTTGGCAATAACTCTGGCCTTGGCCTTGCGATTTCGAAACAGATTGTTGAGGCGCATGGTGGTGTCATATGGGCCGAGAATATTCGTCCAACCGATGCGGACATCACATCCGAACCTCTGGGTGCCCGGTTTGTTGTTGGCCTGCCGACCTAATTTGTGCGCCTTTGTGCATCTAGTTGATGTCTGACATTGAGATCATTCACGCCACTACGGTTGAGATCGCGGGTAAGGCCGTGTTAATCATCGGCCCGTCCGGCGCTGGGAAGTCGTCCCTTGCGTTGCAATTGATGGCTATGGGGGCAGGGTTGATTGCGGATGACCGGACGCAAATTGTGAGACAGCAAGATATTTTGATCGCAAGCGTGCCAAGCGCGATCCGCGGGCGTATTGAGGCGCGGGGCGTTGGGTTGCTACGTACGAATGATGTCGGGCCAACACCGGTTGCATTGGTGGTTGATTTGGAACAGCAAGAGGAACAGCGCCTGCCAAAGTCGCACCAACATGCGTTGCTTGGCGTGACTTTACCTTGTTTGCACAATGCCAATAACACACACTTTTCAGCGGCCATTTGGATTTCCATGCAAGGCAGCCTAGATAGATCACCATGACACAAATGGAACAACATGACTCTACTTTAGCTGCGCCAGAACAGCGGCGCTTTGTGCTGGTCACAGGACCGTCTGGCGCGGGTAGGTCATCTGCGCTTAATGTGCTTGAAGATGCAGGGTTTGAAGCCATAGACAATCTGCCACTGCGTTTGTTGCCAGCCTTGTTGGATGGCCCGGGACAAGAACGCTCGGTGGCGTTGGGCATTGATGCGCGCAACCGTGATTTTTCGACGAACGGCGTGCTTGATTTACTGGGGCAATTGTCGACCCGCACAGGGTTGTTGGTTGAACTGCTGTACATGGATTGTTCGACGGACGTTCTGTTGCGCAGGTTTTCTGAAACCCGCCGCCGCCATCCCTTGGCACCAGTTGATCGGCCTGCCGAGGGCATCCGCCGCGAACAGGATTTGCTGCACCCGATCCGGGCGCGGGCAGACGTGTTAATCGACACGACAAACTTGAATATCCATGAATTGCGCGCTGAGGTGGAGCATTGGTTTGCCCCTTCTGGCAAACATCACCTGACGGTTTCTGTGCAATCGTTTTCTTATAAACGCGGGCTACCCCGCAGCGTTGACATGGTCCATGATTGCCGTTTTTTGCGCAATCCGTATTGGGATAGCAGTCTGCGTGGATTGAACGGTACCAGTTCGCAAGTGGCGGCCTATGTTGCGAACGATCCGCGCTATGACGCCTTTGCCACTAAGGTCCTTGAGCTGAGTGCATTGTTACTGCCTGCGTATCGCGATGAAGGGAAATCACACATTTCTATCGCGTTTGGCTGTACCGGGGGACAACATCGTTCCGTCACTTTGGCAGAACATCACGCATTGAGCCTTGCAGATCAGGGCTGGCAGGTGTCAATTAGACATCGTGAGCTGGACCGCCAGCATCCTCCAGAGGTTTAAAACGTGATTGGTATTGTGATCGTAGCACATGGCGGTTTGGCGCAAGAATATCTTGCCGCCATTGAACATGTTGTTGGGTCACAATTTGGCGTGCGCGCGATTGCCATTCATGCGGATCACGACCGTAAAGCTAAGGAAGACGAAATTTGCGAAGCCGCCAATGAAGTTGATCAAGGCGCTGGCGTTGTTGTTGTAACAGACCTTTTTGGCGGCTCACCGTCGAACCTAAGCCTATTGGCCTGTCGCCCCGACAATCGACGTATCATTTATGGTGCAAACCTTCCGATGTTGATAAAGCTGGCCAAGTCCCGGCAAATGGAGGTACCAGACGCCGTGCGGGCCGCCCTTGAAGCTGGCAAGAAATACATCGACAGCCAGAATGTCAGTGCAGGTTAAAAGGCCAAATATCGGATGACTGAAGTATCTTTAAAGATTGTGAACGAAAAAGGCTTGCATGCCCGCGCTTCTGCCAAATTGGTTGAAGTTGTAGAAGCATTTGATGCGCGCGCAGAAGTCAGCAAGGATGGCATGTCAGCATCAGGCGACAGTATTATGGGGCTTTTGATGTTGGCAGCCTCGCGCGGAAGCACTATTGACGTTCAAACCTCTGGTCCAGACGCCGCAGCATTGGCAGAGGCGCTGACCGCATTGGTCGCGGACAAATTTGGCGAAGGCTATTAAGTCGAAAAGCGGACTGACTGAGGTGAATTCTCTTGGCAAACGACATAGACAACGGCAACGAAAACCCGGGTACCGCGTCTGGCGATGATACCGTGTCCTTTAACAAGTACGATCGCAGTAGCCTGTCCTATGCCTCTACCTTTGATGATCCGGTAAAGTCGCGGATCATTAGTGTGATGGAGTTTTTTACTGGCAAACTGACCATCCTGCGCCTGATCCGAGAATTCGAAAAGCGTGGTGCACCCACGGGGCAGCCGTTTTGGCGGGCAGCCTTGGATACCATGGGGATCAACTTGACGACGCCACAGTCGCAGTTGGACCGAATCCCCAAAGAAGGGCCTGTTGTTGTTGTCGCCAACCATCCACATGGGATGGTGGATGGGATGATTTTTGCGGATCTCATCGGGCGTGTACGCCCTGATTATCGTATTTTGACACGCTCATTGTTGACATCAATCGATGAAGTCGCAGGCAGCTACATGATCCCTGTGCCATTTCCACATGACCCGGATGCGCAGCGCAAAGGCGTTGAAATGCGTGCCAAGGCGATGGCGCATTTGAAGGCAGGCGGTGTTGTTGCCCTGTTCCCGTCAGGCGTTGTTGCCACATCTGAAACCTGGTTCGGCCCTGCGGTTGAAGAAGAATGGAACGTTTTTACCGCAAAAATGATCCGCCGTTCCGGTGCAACTGTGGTGCCGATGAAGTTTCCGGGGCAAAACAGCCGCGCTTATCAAATTGCCAACAAACTTAGCCCGATGTTGCGGCAGGGTCTGTTGCTACATGAGATTGTGCACAGCTGTAACAAGCCACAGGGCCCCATTGTTGGTCACCCAATTGCGCAGGAAGAGATCGATAAACATGCCGATGATCCACGCGGTTTCATGGCATGGCTAAGGGCGCATACCTTGGCGCTTAAGGATTAAGCTCAGCGAAAGAGGTTAACGCGTTGGGACCGGGGTGTCGCCGCGATAGTCGTAAAAACCGCGCTGGGTTTTGCGCCCCAACCATCCCGCTTCAACATATTTAGTCAGCAGGGGGCAGGGGCGATATTTGGTATCTGCTAACCCGTCATGCAACACGTTCATGATCGCAAGACAGGTATCCAATCCAATAAAATCCGCCAGTTCCAGTGGGCCCATCGGATGGTTCGCCCCCAGTTTCATCGAATCGTCGATGGATTTCACGTTCCCGACCCCTTCATACAGCGTATAAACGGCCTCGTTGATCATCGGCATAAGGATACGGTTAACGATAAAGGCGGGGAAATCTTCGGATGAGGCGGCGGTTTTGTTCAAGCGATCCACAACACCTTTGCAGGCTGTAAAGGTAGGTTCATCTGTGGCAATGCCGCGGATCAATTCAACCAATTGCATCACTGGCACCGGGTTCATGAAGTGAAAACCCATGAACTTTTCGGGCCGGTCTGTGCGGCTTGCCAGCCTTGTGATCGAGATCGAAGATGTATTTGACGTTAGAATCGTATCAGGTTTGAGGTGCGGCAGCAGGTCCTCAAAAATGGCTTGTTTGACAGTTTCACGTTCGGTTGCGGATTCGATGATGAGGTCGCATTGACCCAGTTCAGACAGCGTTTGTGTGGTTCTGATACGTGCCATGGCAGCGTCACGATCAGCGCTTGTAATTTTTTCACGGCTCACCTGACGGTCCATATTGCCGGCCATGATTTCCATCGCCTTTTCAAGCGATTCAGCGCTGACATCATTCAGCAAAACGTCATATCCGGCCAAGGCCATCACATGGGCAATGCCGTTGCCCATCTGCCCTGCACCTACGATCCCTACTGTCTCGATGTTCATGGCCACGTCCTTTGTTGCTGCATATGCATAATACGGCGTCGATGGTCAGGGCCGCAAGGGCTGGGTTTGGTGAAAAGTTGTTGCAAAATCGCGCATTAAGGGAATCGCAGGACATGGCGCAGCAATATGATTTTGGGTGAGTTAAAAAAGGTGGGTGTAATGACCTATGATGCATTGGGGCCGGGGGCCCTAGATTATTTGCCGTGTCGGTATGGCACGTCAAAGTTGCTTTTTCGGGGGCCAAGGCGTGATCTAGACAGGCCGTACCTGTCTTTTATTGGGGGCACTGAAACCTATGGAAAGTTCATAAAATCACCATTTCCGGCACTTGTAGAAGAAAGTGTGGGGCGGACTTGTGTGAACTTTGGGCTTCCAAATGCTGGCATTGATGCCTTTGCGCATGATTCTTTTGTGGTAAACGCTGCCGCCAAAGGTGACGTTACGATCATTCAAGTGCTGGGTGCGCAAAATATGACCAATCGTTTCTATGCGGTACATCCGCGCCGTAATGATCGGTTTGTGTCGGCGTCAACATTGTTAAGTACGATTTACCGAGAGGTGGATTTTGCCGATTTTCATTTCAACAAACACATGCTGAGCCGGCTTTTACTTGTATCACCAGAGCGATTTGCGGCGGTGCGCGGTGAGTTGCAACAAGCGTGGCTGGCACGCATGCGGCTGATGCTAGGTCAAATTCAAGGCAAAAAGATATTACTCTGGTGCGCAGATCATCTGCCACCAAAGGGAGGTGATAACGATAAATCGGCGTTGGGCGCTGACCCTTTGTTTATTACCAGAGAGATGATGGATGAAATGGCAGCACATGTCACAAAGGTTGTCGAAGTTGTTGCGTCACCACAAGCGATTGAGGCGGGAACAGAAGGCATGATCTTTAGTCAAATGGAAGCTATGGCAGCAGCTGAAATCATGGGGCCGATTGCCCACAAAGAGATCGCCGTGGCTGTAACTCAAGCGATTGAAGAGTTGCATTAAAGCGGCGAGCTTGAAACCTGAATCGCGGGATTCCCATCGGGTTTGATTTGTGATTCATCCCTATTGGGAGGATGTTTCATGTCATCAGCACTATCGTCAGAGCTGCGCACGCGGTTTCGTG
>JBARCK010000049.1:0-76514 GCA_049794015.1 Sulfitobacter sp.
GCCCCGTTAAGGCGGTTGTAAGACATCTGCGCCTAAATTCCCCCCGACGGCCCATAACGGGTGAATACAGTGCCAGGGAAATACATGATGTCGCCAGAGATCACCAAAAAACGACGTGCCAATCCGATGCACAGTTTGTTTTTCAAATGCACAGCGATTGTTGCTATGTGTGTCTTGGTTGTTATCGCCGCGATTGAGATCGTTAATCATAATCAGGTGATGCAAAAGGCGATGCAAGACCTGCAAAATCGTGCACAAGAAGTCACAAGTTTGCTTGCCATGCAGCTTGGCGGATCCATCAAGTTTGGCAATGCCGATGCGCTGGATCAAATCGTCGGTGGCGTGATGAAAGAAGCCGGGCGAGATGCGGTTGGCGCAATGGTTGTCGACCGACAAGGCACGCCCATGTTCACCACGCAAGGAACAAATTTCGATCAACTGGCGGCTCAGAAATTGGTCAACACGGCGTTGGAAACCCAACAGAATGCGCACAATGCGGCAGGAACAGCCGTTGCAATTCCTGTTAATTTTGGGGGTGAAAACGCCGTTGTTGGGGCGGTGGTGACCTCATGGACCGATGAATTTAGTGCCGCTGAAATGGCACAAGATCTATTGGTTACCCTTCTAATTGGCGTAGGTGTTTTACTCGCAGCCCTTGGCGCGGCTGGATATTTTCTATTCAGCCACATGTCGCGGCCGTTGACGCAATTGGAAAACGCGATGAAAGACGTTGCCGAAGGAAACTATGACGTCACGGTGCCGCATACTGCCCGCCAAGATGAAATTGGCAAAATGGCTGGGCGACTAGAGAACTTTCGTAAATCTTTGGAGGCGGCAAAGGACACCTCACGCGAAAATGCGTTTAAAAGTGCAGCCTTCATTGGATCATCTGCCCAATTGATGATGGTTGATGAAGGTTTTAAGGTTATTTTTGCAAATCCGGCATGTGAAAGACTGATGGCCGTCTTGATGCCTGATTTGAATAACAACTGGCCAGGTGTTGATCCTTCAAAGCTCGTCGGTGCAGACCTAACAATGATGACCGCGCTGCAAGATGCCATTGTGTCATTGCGAGCATACAACGGGACAGGCCAGTCGCAACAAGAGAACACATCAGTGGTGATCCGCCTGGGGCACCGGGTTGTTCAAGTCAAGATGAACACCGCCATCGACCCCATGGGAAACCTGATCGGCTGTGTGATTGAGTGGAATGATCGAACAGACGCGCAACGCAACGCAGCTTTGATTGATGCGCTCAATGCCAATCAAATTAGCATTGAATTTGATGAACATGGTAAAGTCTGTGATGCCAATACGAATTTCCTCACTCTGATTGACGGTAAAAAAGAAGACACTGCCGTTTGTACATTGGCCAAAATGTTTGCAGGCAATCTTGAGAATGATCCAAAGGGTCATGTTTTCCATGAAGAAGTATTGGCGCAGAATATCAAGCAAGGGCGGTTCTCTGCATATAGTTCCTATGCGGACAAGTCTTTCGTCCTTGAGGGCAGCTTTGCCGTACTTACTGGCGCAGAAGGGCGCGTGGAGCGTATGATTTTCCTTGCCACAGATGTCACTGCCCAAGATCAGTCCGTGCGACAAGCGGAAGCAGAGCGCGCGCAGGTTGCCCAAGAACAAGGTAATGTTGTTGATTTGCTTGGCGTTGCATTGAACAATCTCGCGGATGGCGATTTGCAAGCGAACATCGCAGAAGACGTCCCACCCGCCTATGAAAAGTTGCGTTCAGATTTCAACGCAACTGTCGAAGCATTGCGCGATGCGATTTCAGCTGTGATCCACAATGCGGATTCTATTCGTAACGAAACGACGGAAATTACATCGGCCGCGGATGACCTGTCGCGTCGTACGGAAAAGCAAGCCGCGACATTGGAAGAAACAGCCGCGGCATTGGATGAACTGACTGTGTCGGTGAAATCAGCAGCGCAAGGGGCTGATGATGCGAGCAAGATGTCTGAAAATGCACAAAAGAATGCAGAACAGGGCGGTATCGTTGCCCGACAAGCGGTTGAGGCAATGGATGGCATCAAGACTTCATCACAAGAGATTTCCAAGATTACCAGCGTCATTGATGACATTGCATTCCAGACAAATTTGTTGGCTTTGAACGCAGGCGTTGAAGCTGCCCGTGCGGGTGAAGCTGGACGTGGATTTGCGGTTGTGGCCACAGAAGTACGTGCCTTGGCGCAGCGATCGTCAGACGCCGCACGTGAAATTAACGCTCTGATTTCTTCTAGTGGTGATCAGGTGCGTCAAGGGGTTGATCTGGTTGATAAAACTGGTGCCGCACTTGCCTCAATCGTGACATCAGTGTCAGAGATTTCGAACCGGGTCGCAAACATCGCGACCTCTGCACGGGAGCAATCCAGTGGACTCGCTGAGATTAATTCGGCGGTCACTGAACTGGATCATGTGACGCAACAAAACGCTGCGATGTTTGAAGAAACCACCGCAGCAAGTCATGCTCTTACCGCTGAGGCGGATGCGCTGGCGAATGCTGTGTCCCGGTTCCGCCTGAACAAAGCCGACGCACATGGAGGATCAGAGGTTTCAGAGTTTCGGCCCGCGCCACCACAGTCTGCGGTGTCCGTTGTCCCACGTCACCAAGGCAACCTAGCTTATGATCTATCTCAAGAACCAGAAAGCGATGGTTGGGAAGAATTTTGAGGGTTAAATGCGGCACCTGACTTAAAACAGCCGATCATGCGCGCCGCAATTTACACTTAAATCTGTTAGTCCCGCGTCCCTGCGAAACGCTCTGCCCAAGCTTCACAATCCTCATCGCTAATTTTCGCAAACAACACTTCAGGCACCTCAAAGCCATGACCCGCTGGCAGGACATCCAAAGCAGCGGGAACATCGTCAGGCCAATCCGGTGCTTTGATGTGCATCGCTGACAGCATCGAAGCTGCTGCTGTTGGTATGAAAGGCGCGCTTAGCACGGCGTAAAATGGTATCAGATTTAGTGCCAATCTAACCTGCGCCGCCGCTTTGTCGGGATCTGTTTTGAAGGTTGACCAAGGTGCCTCTGATTGCAGGTATTCATTGCCAGCCGCCCAAATCGCGCGCAATTCCTGAGCGGATTTGCGCATTTCCATTGCATCCATGTGAATTTGGTATTGCGCCACGCGCGCGGTCAAATCTGCGATAAGGGCATGTTCAGCCGGGCCATATTCGCCAGCCGCTGGTACCGCTTCGCCAAATTTGGAGCGACAGAATTTTGTGATCCGGCTGATGAAGTTACCTAACACATCTGCCAAGTCTTTGTTCACAGATGTCTGAAAGTTCTCCCAGGTAAATTCTGCGTCGGATGTCTCGGGAGCATGGCTTAGTAACCACCAGCGCCAATAGTCTGCCGGTAAAATTTCGAGCGCCTGATCCATGAAGACGCCGCGTCCACGCGAAGTAGAGAACTGCCCACCATCATAGGTCAGATAATTGAACGACTTGATGTAATCGACCAACTTCCACGGTTCATCCGAGCCCATAATCGTCGCCGGAAAGCTTAAGGTGTGGAATGGCACATTGTCCTTGCCCATAAACTGGGTGTAACGCACATCATCGCCGCCTTGATCGGTCCGCCACCATCGCGCCCAATCGTCACCTTTACCCGCATCAACCCATTCCTGCGCGCAGGCGATATATTCGATCGGGGCGTCAAACCAGACATAGAAAACCTTGCCTTCCATGCCGGGCCAATCTTCGGTGCCCCGTTTTACTGGCACGCCCCAATCCAGATCGCGCGTGATGCCACGATCTTGTAGGCCATCGCCGTCATGTAGCCATTTACGCGCAATTGACGTTGTCAAAATCGGCCAATCGGTTTTTTCATTGATCCACCCGTCAAGGCGATCTTTCAACTGGCTTTGCCGTAAAAACAAATGTTTGGTTTCGCGCATTTCAAGGTCAGTGGACCCTGAAATTGTGCTGCGGGCATCAATCAGGTCAACGGGGTCAAGTTGCTTGGTGCAATTGTCACATTGATCACCGCGCGCGCTGTCAAACCCGCAATTCGGGCAAGTGCCTTCAATATAGCGATCAGGCAAAAACCGACCATCTGCATTGGAATAAACCTGCTGTTCGACGACTTCTTCGATCAGACCTTGATCTGCAAGGGCACCGGCAAAATGCTGCGTTAAGGCGCGGTTTTGCGGGCTGGAAGAACGTCCAAAATGGTCAAACGACATGCCAAAACCTGCTGCAATTTCGGCCTGAACAGCGTGCATTTCTGCGCAATATTCCTCAATAGGTTTACCGGCTTTTGCTGCTGCCAATTCTGCAGGCGTGCCATGTTCATCAGTTGCACACAGAAACAATACCTCGTGCCCCCGCGCACGCAGATACCTTGCATAAAGGTCAGCAGGCAGTTGGCTGCCCACCAGATTGCCCAGGTGTTTGATCCCATTGATATAGGGAATTGCAGAGGTGATGAGATGTCTGGTCACGAGGGCGAGCCTTTGGTCAGTGTTTGACATGCTTTAGCAGGCAGTGTTGCGACGCGCCAGCCTGACTGTGGTGCCAAATCAATCGGCGCGATTATTGCCATTTCGGTTACGCCTAAACAGACGCCCGACAATAAATGAGGTGCGCGGTGTGCTGACAAATTGCGTGCGTTCTTTGGGCGCTGCGCGTTTGCGCATCCGTATCAGGCCAAACACAACCAGAACTGCATGGCTGGCGGAAATCATGAAGAATAATGCACCGGCTCCATAGTTTTCGATCAAAACGGACGCCATGTAGGGCGCAAAAATAGCCCCGGTTGCAAAGAAGAACATCAACGCAGCAGAGAGTTCAACGCGTTCTTCGTTGCTGGCGAAATCATGGGCATGGGCCGCCGCGACAGAATAAATTGGGAAGGTGGTCAGCCCAAATAGCCCTGCGCAAAGCATGATGCCTATTGTCCCGGTCCCCGCAGCGGCAACTGTGATGATAGCGCTGAAAATCGCAGCAACTGACAACCAGATCAACACCCAGCGGCGGTCATATTTATCGGCCAACCAGCCAACAGGAAACTGCGCCACCGCACCGCCAAGGACAAAGGCAGATAAGAACCACGCGATTTGACCTGCTGTCAGGCCAACTTCTTGGCCATAGATGGGGCCGACCATGCGGAACGACGCGCTCGACACAGCCGCTACAACGACCCCGGCGGCGGCCAAAGGTGATCTGTCAAATGCCAAACGTGGGCGCAATCGTGGCGATGCGGGTGTTTCAGGTTGTTTTGCTGTTGATAAGGTCAGGGGCAACAGGGCAGCGCAGCATCCAATTGCGAGCAAATTGTAAGACACGTAAGATGCAGGCGCGAGAATCCCGATAATCATCTGCGCAGCAAGGGATCCGCTCATGTCGACAACGCGGTAAACCCCCATGGCGCGCCCGCGCGTTTCATTGTTCACTTTGGCCTGCAACCATGCTTCGATGATGGTGTAACATCCAGCGACACACAGGCCCGATGCAACCCGCATCAACGCCCATGCATAGGGGTCCAAGATCATCATGTGGGCCATCAATCCGATGGCACCCGTGGCCGTAAAAGCCGCAAAGGCGCGGCTGTGGCCAATGCTGCCCATCAGGCGTGGCGACCACCAACAGCCGATAAAAAACCCAACGAAATGGGCAGAGCCCAACATCCCGATTTCTTGTCGTGAAAATCCAAGTTGCAGCCCCGACAGCACATCCAATGGGCCAACACCGCCAGACGACAGCTGTAGTAAGACAACCGATAAAAACAGGGCGGCAAAGGAAATGAGCAAACGCATATGGCTACCTAAACTGGATTGCGAAGGATTCCCAACAGCGTAAACGACGCAGCGCAGTCGTTTTTGCCTGAGTGGCTCGTTCATTTAGATAAATATGATGTCGCCAGTCCGGTATCGTCTTGCGGTGCCGTCGATGCAGCCTAAGTTGGGCAAAAATATAAGGGACGATGCGATGAAAATGAACGACCTTGGAAAAAGCGGTATCAAAGTGTCCGAGCTGTGCCTTGGCTCTATGACATGGGGCACGCAGAATTCGTTTGCCGAAGGTCATGCCCAGATTGATCGCGCGCTGGATGCGGGCATCAATTTTGTCGATACCGCAGAAATGTACCCGGTTAACCCGCTGAGTGCCGAGACTCAAGGCCGCACGGAAGAAGTGATTGGGGAGTGGTTTGAACAAAGCGGACGCCGTTCAGATATGGTTTTGGCGACAAAACACTCTGGCAAAGGAATTGCTTATGTGCGCGATGGTGCCGAGATTACATCACATACAATCAAGCAAACGATTGAAGGGTCATTGCAACGTCTCAAGACGGATTACATCGACCTCTATCAGTTCCATTGGCCCAACCGTGGCAGCTATATGTTCCGCCAAAACTGGACGTATGATCCGTCTCGTCAAAACCGTGCTGAAACCATTGCGCACATGGAAGACGCATTGGGTGCCTTGCAGCGCGAAGTCGAACGCGGCACGATCCGCGCCTTTGGCCTGAGCAACGAAAGCGCCTGGGGCATGACCCAATGGTCGGCGGCTGCGGCGCGTGTTGGTGGCCCACGCCCGATTGCGGTGCAGAACGAATATTCACTGATGTGTCGGATGGCGGATACAGATGTGGCAGAAGCATGTGTGAACGAAGATATTGATATGTTTGCCTTTTCACCGCTTGCGGCGGGGCTGTTGACCGGAAAATATCAAGGTGGTGCCATTCCCGAAGGGTCTCGTATGTCGCTAAGTCCTGAAATGGGTGGGCGTAAAACTACACGCGCTTTTGAGGCTGTTGATCTGTATCTCAAGGTCGCAAAAAAGCATGGGCTTGATCCGGTGCATATGGCCTTGGCGTGGTGTTGTGGACGTCCCTTTATGGGGTCTGTGATCTTTGGTGCAACGTCACTGGCGCAGCTGGATCAGGCATTGGGCGCGGTTGATGTCACGTTAAGTGAGGATGTTCTGGCAGATTTGGACGCTGTGAACAGGGCGCATCCAATGCCGTATTAAGCATATAGATCTGCGATAAAAATCAGCGGCGCGCCATTGTCGCTGACTTTCCAAATGCTGCGCGAAATGCCCGTGCAAAGCTGGCTTGTGACCCAAACCCGGTCGCCAAGGCAACGTCCTGTAGGGGCAGGGTGGTTTGCGTAACCAACCGCTCGGCCTCGACCAAACGCAATGACAGGTAATGCGCTTGCGGCGTCACCCCCAAACGGGATTTGAACTGCGTTTGTAAGGCCCGCGGGCTGATGCCCAGCCGTTTTGCCAGTGCGTTGATGGGCAATGGCGCGTCCAACGCGGCCTCCATCATCGCGTGGGTGCGTGCAGTCAGTGCATTATGGCGCAATGCTGTCTGGCGACTTTGCGGGCGTGCTGGTGGTGTGGCCAGATCGTAAATAAAAGTCGCTGCGATCTTGGCCGCAAGGCGACCACCATGGCCTTCGCGGATCAGGTGCAACATCATCTCAAGTGCCGGGGCTGCCCCCGCGCTGGTTAATCTGCCCTCACTGATCTGAAACCGGGTGTTGACCAGATGCACCAGCGGGAAATTCTGCGCAAACGCCTGCATATCTTCCCAATGACAGGTTGCCTCATGGCCGTCCAAAATACCCGCCCGTGCCATGACCCAAGGCCCGCCATCAATGCCTGCGACAGGTGTACCGGCACTGGCAAGGCGGCGAATGCTGGCGCTGAGGGCAGGTGTTGATTGCGCCTCAAGATCAAAGCCCGCAACAATCAGCAACAGGTCTGTTTGGGTGAGTTTGTGGATCGGTGCCGCAGGGATTTTGACGCCACTGGTCAGGGTCACGGCGTCCTCGCGCGGGGTGGCAAAGTGCCATTCATACAGTGGCCTGCCCGATTGCCTGTTGGCGGCGCGCAACGGGTCAACTGCGGCAGCAAAAGACAATGTATTAGACCCATCCAAAACCAAAAGCGTCACTTGCGTCGTTTTGATTTTTGCGGATTTACTCAAGTTGGATTCGCTTTGTGCAAAGTGATGACTGCGAACCTGCGCCAAGGTATGGATAAACGCAAGCAACGCTCAAAGACAAAGGAACGCGCCAATGCCGCTTAACATGAACAATGAGGTCTTTATCACCTGCGCCGTCACAGGATCAGGCGGCACCCAAGATCGCAGCCCGCATGTGCCGCGCAGCCCGGCGCAAATTGCGGACAGCGCCATCGCAGCGGCCAAAGCAGGGGCGGCAATTGTGCATTGCCATGTGCGTGATCCAAAAACTGGCGCGCCAAGCCGTGATCTGGCACTGTACCGCGAATTGACGGATCGTGTCCGGGACTCTGAAACTGATGTGGTGTTGAACCTGACCGCTGGCATGGGCGGTGACATTATCTTTGGCCCAACTGAAAAACCGATGCCGCCGATTGCGGGGACAGATATGATTGGCGCATCTGAACGGGTGCAGCATATCGCGGAATGCCTGCCCGAGATTTGCACACTGGATTGCGGCACAATGAACTTTGCCGAAGCTGACTATGTGATGACCAACACGCCCGGTATGTTGAGCGCGATGGGCAGTATGATGACGGCGCTGGGCGTAAAGCCTGAGATTGAGGCCTTTGATACGGGCCATCTTTGGTATGCAAAACAACTGGTTAAGGATGGTGTGCTTGATAGTCCTGCCTTGGTTCAACTCTGCATGGGCGTGCCATGGGGCGCGCCGGATGACCTCAACACCTTCATGGCGATGGTCAACAATGTGCCGGATGATTGGACATTCAGCGCCTTCGGATTGGGGCGCAATCAGATGGCTTATGTGGCCGCTTCTGTGCTTGCAGGTGGCAATGTGCGCGTTGGCCTTGAGGACAATTTGTGGCTGGGCAAAGGGCAATTGGCACAAAATTGGCAGTTGGTTGAACGCGCGGGCACCATCATCGAAAACATGGGCGCGCGGGTGATTGGCCCTGCTGAGGTGCGCGAAAAATTGGGGTTGGTAAAACGGGCGCCCAAGGCGTGATGCGCGCTTGGATATTTGCTGTACTTGCTTTGGGGATGGCTGCGTGCAGTGCGCCGGCCTCAAAACCTGGAAACGGCTATCGCGACACCAGCGCGTTGATTGGGGCCACCTCGCGGTTTGCGCTTGGTCGTTTTGCGGGGGCGTGGACGGTGCGAGAGTATTTTCCAACGGAGCAAAGGTTGAACAATTTTGATGTGATTCTGGAATCTGGTGGGACATTCACTTGGGTCGAAACGACGGGGCAGGCATCACTTGGCCAAGATGCTGAGCAAAATGCGACTTTGGGAACCATCACGGGACAGGGCCGTTTTAGGCTCGATTGGGATGACAAGGATTATTGGATTTTGTGGGTGGACGAAGGGTTCCGCACGGCAGTGATCGGCACGCCGAATGGTCAATTCGGATATATCGTAGACCGCAGTCGCACAGGTGGCGCGGACCGGATCAAAGCAGCGCGCGAAATCTTGGATTTTAACGGCTATGACGTGAGTAAACTAAGGGTAGTTAAATGAGCAATACAGCAGCGATCATTGGCGGCGGCGTCATCGGCGGCGGGTGGGCCGCACGTTTTGCATTGAATGGGTGGAACGTGCGGGTGTTTGACCCTGATCCCGAGGCCGAGCGTAAGATCGCAGAAGTCATGAGCAATGCGCGTCGTTCATTGCCGGGTTTGACAGATGTGGCCTTGCCAAGTGAGGGACAGATCAGCTTTCATGGCTCTATCCAAGAAGCGGTTGAAGGCGCAAGCTGGATCCAAGAAAGCGTACCGGAACGCCTTGATATCAAGCACAAAACCTTTGGTGCAATTCAGCAGGCCTGTGACCCTGACGCGGTGATCGGGTCCTCCACATCGGGTTTCAAGCCCAGCCAATTGCAGGAAGGTATGGCGCGCCCTGATCAGATCATGGTGGCGCATCCGTTTAACCCAGTGTACCTGTTGCCGCTGGTGGAATTGGTCCCGGCCGAAGGGTTTGATGGGCCGCTGATTGACCGCGCCAAAGAGATACTTGCGTCACTCGGCATGTACGCGCTGCATCTGAAAAAAGAGATCGACGCGCATGTGGCGGATCGTTTCCTTGAGGCGGTGTGGCGTGAGGCGCTGTGGTTGGTCAAAGACGGCATTGCCACCACCGAAGAAATCGATAACGCAATCCGCTATGGTTTCGGCATCCGCTGGGCGCAGATGGGCCTGTTTGAAACCTACCGCGTGGCGGGGGGCGAGGCAGGCATGAAACACTTTATGGCGCAGTTTGGCCCGTGCCTGTCATGGCCATGGACCAAACTGATGGACGTGCCCGAATTCACCGACGACTTGGTCGATTTGATCGCGGGTCAGTCTGATCAACAATCGGGTCATCATTCGATCCGCGCATTGGAACGTATCCGCGACAACAACCTTGTGACGATGATGCGAGGACTAAAGACCCAAGATTGGGGTGCGGGCGCACTGCTGAACGCGCAGGAAAAACTGATGCGCGCTGGCACAGCTATGGGTGCGCTGGCCGATGATATCGCGACGGATAAACCCGTGTTGACGGCACACCGCACCGTGCCACTGGATTGGACAGACTATAATGGGCACATGACTGAGGCGCGGTATTTGCATGCTTTTGCGGATGCGACGGATCGGTTCATGGAAATTATTGGCTGTGACGCGGCTTATATTTCCAGCGGGGGCAGTTATTTTACCGCAGAAACTCACATCCGGCACTTGGATGAGGTGCATGCAGGCACGGTAATCACCATCACCACGCAAGTGATTGAAGGGGCTGGTAAAAAGATGCACCTGTTTCACGAAATGCGTGACGGGGAACGACTGCTGGCAACAGGCGAACATTTCTTGCTGCATGTGTCGCTTGAAACCCGCAAGCCGTCGTCACCAAGCCCGGCAATCGAAGCTGCGTTGGTGCGCTTTGCCACAGGTCATGCCGCATTGCCCAAGCCTGACGGGTTGGGCCGAGCGATTGGCGCATCGCGTTGAAACGCGTTTTAATCACAGCTGGCGCATCCGGGATCGGGCGCGCCATGGGCGAGGGGTTTGATCGCGCAGGTTTTGAGGTCTGTGTGACGGATGTAAACGCCGATGCCCTCAAAGGCTGCCCGCAACATTGGCGCAAGATACGTGCCGATGCAGCAGACGAAGATGACATGCAGCGTGTCTTTTCAAACCTTGATGGGTTGGATGTGCTCTGCGCCAATGCGGGCATCGCCGGGCCAACCGCCTTGGTCGAAGATGTCGCACTTGAGGAGTGGCGGGATTGCGTCAGTGTAAACCTTGAAGGGGCTTTTTTGGCGGCCAAATATGCAGCGCCATTGATGAAGGCGGCGGGCCAAGGCGCAATCATCATCACTTCGTCCACCGCAGGCATCTATGGCTATCCCAACCGCGCGCCTTATGCGGCGGCGAAATGGGGGATGATCGGGCTGATGAAAACCCTCGCGATGGAACTGGGCCCCTTTGGTATCCGGGCCAATGCAATTTGCCCCGGCGCAGTAGAAGGGCCACGCATGGAAGGTGTGTTGACCCGCGAAGCAGCGGCCAAGGGCATGACGCGCGATGAGGTTTACAATGGCTACGCAGCGGGTACGTCGATGCGATCGTTTGTGCAGGCGGATGACATCGCAAACATGGCGGTGTTCCTTGGCTCTGATGCCGCGCGGCTGGTATCGGGGCAGGTGATTGCGGTTGATGGGCACACGGAAAACCCTGATCCCAAGCTTTAGCGGATCAACGCCCGCATATCCGTCAGGAAATCAGGAAAATCACGTGCAGTGTGCTGGGCCTCGCGGATCAATACGTCAAAATCATCTGTAAAGGTCTCGATCCGCTGGCGATCCCGAAATGCCATATAATGGCCTCCCGTATAAAACACGGCCAACAGCGGGCCAAAGATGGTGACAGGTGCCGAATATAGACGGCGCGCATCAAATTGATACAGGCGCAAGCGGGGATATAATTGTTTCGTTAAATCAATAAGCTGATCCGCTTGGGCAAGCCGGATCGTTGCGGGCAAGCCGCGATAATATCCAGACCCTCTGATGAAACTTTCTATCTCATAAAGGGGCATCGCGATTTCGTATTCAGAACGCGATTTGCGCATCCAATCCAGCCGATCACGCGACGCGTTAATCGCCTGTTGCGCGGTGCGCCCCAAGTGCGGCCCGTATTCCCATTCCAACATCGCGTCAGTTTTGATCATATCAGGCAAGGTCGCCGGGACGTGGCGAATTTTGTAGCCCTGCGCCTCGCGGTGCCACTCAAATATTTGTTCATCCACATGGGTGCGTGGTGCTTGGGACACTTCAAAGCTGTTGGACACCAGATCAGCCGCAGATTCAGGTCGATCAGACAGACCCAGCAACCAATCGCTTGAAACGCCAAGCACGCCCGCGCAGGCCCCGATCACATGGGCGCTGGGCAAGCGGGTGCCATCATCGTTTAGGGTTTGTGACAGGGTTGAGCGATCTGTGCCAATGGCGCGGGCCAAGGCGCTTTGGTTGGAGTTCGAACGCGCCATCGCCTGCGACAGGCGGCTGCGAAATTGTTGAGCGCGATTAAGCTTCTCGTCTTTTAATATCATGTGGTGATATAAATCACAGTTTGTTGGCTTTGTTAATCATTATCAGAATGGCTGGACGCTTTGAGGCAGCTTATCACAAAGCCGTTACCCAACAAGCAAGGCGCCATATGCACAACGCACCACACCCGCATCTGATTGATCCGACCCGGCAGAGCCAACTGCAACGGATCAAAAATGTGTTGGCAGGATGGGGATGGCCGACGCTGGGCTTATTTGCAGGATGCATTGTGTTTTGGGTGTTTGCTTTGATGTTGCCAACAGGGTGGGGCGCTGTCAGCTTTGCCATTCTCACCTTAACGCTGACGCTTCACTCGTCACTCAGCCACGAAATATTGCATGGCCATCCGTTCCGATCAGAACGCGCGTCAACGGTATTGGGGATGATCCAACCGGGATTGTTTGTGCCGTATTTGCGCTTCAAATATCTGCATCTTGCGCATCACCAAGATGAAAACCTGACCGATCCCTATGATGATCCAGAAACCAATTACCTTGATCCGCAGGTCTGGGCGAAATTGCCGCAAGGGATGAAAATGCTCTTGGCTGCGAACAACACCCTACTGGGGCGTATGGTTTTGGGGCCGATGATCGGAACGTTCTGCTTTGTGAAAAGCGACATAGCTAAGTGCGTATCGGGGGATCGCAGAATTGCGTTGGATTGGCTGCTGCATGTCCCCGGCGTGGTGCTGGTTTTGTGGCTGGTGACGCTTTCACCTTTGTCGCTCTGGATCTATCTTGCCGCCTGTTACGCAGCCCTTTCAATTTTGAAAATCCGTACATTTTTGGAACATCAAGCCCATGTCCGGGCGTCAGGGCGCAGCGTGGTGGTTGAGGACAGGGGGCTGCTGGCGCTGCTGTTTTTGAACAATAACCTTCATGTCGTGCACCACATGCATCCAAATGTGTCGTGGTATCGGCTGCCCGCACTATACCGTACGCACAAAGACCGATATTTGCGACGTAATCACGGTTACGTCTATCGATCTTACGGTCAGGTTTTTCGCCAATTTTTGGTGCGAACCAAAGACCCGGTTGCACATCCGCTCTGGCAGCCGCGCGCTGATTAGCGTTAAGGGAAGGGATGAACATCCCATTTCCTGATCTTTGGATCCCCGACCTCTGGATCATCGTTACAATCGCCGCCGCTGTGTTTCAAACGGTACGGTTCATGCTGCAAAAGCAACTGTCTGCTGTCACGCTGTCCGCAGGGGGGGCAACCTTTTCGCGTTTCTTTTACTCGCTCCCGTTTATCCTTGCCCTGCTGGGTGTCTATCTTTGGATGTCCGGGAAACCTTTGCCCGCCCTTCCGCTGCCATTCTGGATTTACGGCGTTTTTGGTGCGGCAGCACAGATCGCAGCGACAGTTTGCGTGGTTTTGCTGTTCAAACAGCGTAACTTTGCGGTGGGAATTACATTTAAAAAGACAGAAGTGATCCAAACCGTTCTCATGGGTTGGGTGGTGCTGGGCGAGGGCGTCAGCATGCTTGGCTTTGCCGCAATTGGCCTTGGTATTGTGGGGCTTTTGCTGCTGTCGGGCGGTGAGGACGCGCAGGGCTGGCACATGGGCAATATCAACAAACGGGCTGCAACGCTGGGGATTGCATCGGGTTTCTTGTTCTCGATATCTGCGGTGACCTACCGGGGGGCCAGCCTGACCCTGCTAGAAGATGACCCGATTTTGCGCGCCACAGTCACATTGGCGGCGGTGGTGTGTATGCAGACCTTGATCATGGTGGTGTGGTTGCGGTTGCGCGAACCGGGGCAGATGCGCGCGGTTTGGTCAGCGCGGCGTGTCGCCGTTTGGATTGGCTTGACCTCAATGGGCGGGTCACTGTGTTGGTTCATCGCCTTCACGGTGCAAAACGCAGCCTATGTCAAAGCACTGGGTCAGGTTGAGTTAATCCTCAGCGTTGCCGCATCAACTTTGTTTTTCCATGAAAAGATCACCGGCCGGGAATGGGCTGGGATGGCAGTATTGATTGCATCAATCTTGATGCTGGTGCTGGTTATTTAGCGAAAACGGAATTTTTCAAAAATTCCGACCGTTTTCTTTGAAAGAAAACGATCACTCTGAGATCGGGTGCCCGCGCAGCCGCAAAAACAGGCTTTCTTCGTCGTTGTTCTTAAAGAATGGAACAGAGGCAGGCTGGTTCACATCGCGGGCGCGCGCCTCAACTTCGGCCAAGACCACTTCGGTGATGAAGGGCATATCAAACTGCCGCGCCTCTGACAGCGACACCCATTGCAGGTGCGACAGCTCATCACAGGCGGCATCAAAATTATCGAGATCACTGGCGACATAATCGGCGTCCACCAAAAGGAACCGCGCATCAAAGCGGCGGGGCCGACCGGGCGGCGTGATGGCGCGGAATACAAATTGCAGCGGTGCTGCGTGGGGCAGGTGGCCTGTGGCGGCAAAACTCTGCCAATCATCTGGAACCGACCCGGTCCAAGTGCCTTGTTGACCAAGGATCAGGCCGGTTTCTTCCCATAATTCGCGAATGCCCGCGATGGCGATGGCATGTGCCAATGTTGGGTCCGCGTCTTCGGCAAGGCGCGCTGCACACATTGCGGGTAAGGGGGAGGCAAGCGGTATATCCGCATCCCCCGCATCAACGGCCCCTCCGGGGAACACAAACTTATTGGGCATGAAAACCGCTTTGGCGCCGCGCTGTCCCATTAAGATGCGCGGCGCGCTATGGCGATCACGCAGCACAATCACCGTTGCCGCATTGCGGATTTGGGTCTTGTCGATGGTCATGTCACGATCTCCCCGGCGATGAACGACTGCCGGGCCGGGTCAGGTGGTCCGGGCAAAACCGCCCATTTCCTTGGCCCATTGAAAGCCGATCAAAGCCCCCTTTAGTCTGGGCAGAAGGTAGAGCGAGAGGCCGACACATCCAACCGCAAATATTGTGAACAAGGTTAACGGTTCGGGGCGCCACGTCACAAAGACGATGTGCAGCAAGGGGGCCATTAGGTGTCCGACAACCAAAATGGTTATATATGCAGGGCCATCATCTGCCCGGTGATGGTGAAATTCCTGACCGCAAACAGTGCAATCGTCATTCACCTTGAGATAACTTTTGAGCAAGGGACCGGACCCGCAGTTCGGGCATTTGCCACGCCACCCTCGCAAAATCGATGGCCAGCGGGGGCGTTCAGCATGTGCAACTGTCGTTACGTCGGTCTGGCTCAGGTTCTGGGGCATGATCTGCATCCTTGGTTCACTGTGTAAAATGACGATGAATCACCCGGAATAAAAGGGCATAGCCCCCCGTTGCGGCGCGATGTCGCAAAGCGTGTTGAAAAAAGATGCACATTTTTGCGACGGAAGTTCATGCGCCCCCCGTTTGAACCAGTACGAAGCGGCCAAAAGGTCGTTGATAATAAAACCGAGGAGTATGAATATGACACATCGTGCACATCTTAAGATTGGGGCTTTGGCAGCGTTGCTTGCTGTTGGTGGCGGGGCGGCATTCGCCAAATCTGGTGGTCATGCTGAACAATTCACAGCGATTGACGCCGATAAAGATGGTGAAATCACCCAAGCCGAAATGCAGGCCCACGCCCAAGCGCGCTTTGCCAAAGCAGACGCAGACAGCGATGGCTTTCTAAGTGCTGACGAAATGCAGGCCGCGCGTTCTGAGCGGGGTGGCAAACGCGCCGAACAGATGCTCAAGCGTTTTGACAAGGACGGCAACGGAACGCTGGATGCGACCGAATTGGAAGCTGCATCTGAGGGGCGTCACGGCAAACGCAGTGGCCGGATGATGGAGCGGATGGATGCTGATAAAGACGGCAAGCTGTCCATGGCAGAAATGACGGGTGCTCGTGATCCTGCCAAAATGTTTGAAAAACTGGATGCAGACGGCAATGGTACGTTGAGCGAAGAAGAATTTGCTAAGGCGCGCCATCATGGCAAACGTCGCCACGGCAAATCTGACTCAGAATAAAGTAGGTTCCGGGCGCGCTTGTGTTGCGCGCCCGGGTTCTCTAGCCAGAATTGTGATGGATGATATTCAAGCCAACATCGCTTCGGATGAAGACGCGGAATTGTTGCAGAGCTATGCAGCAGGTGATCCTGCGGCTGCGCGACTGTTGGCGGCGCGCTTGACACCGCGCATGTTCGGCCACGCGATGCGGGTGCTGAGTGACAGTGCCGAGGCCGAGGATGTAGCCCAAGAGGCGTTGTTGCGCCTTTGGCGGATTGCGCCGGAGTGGCGCAGTGGTGAGGCCAAGGTGACAACCTGGCTCTACCGTGTTGTGGCAAACCTATGCACAGATCGTCTGCGCAAACGGGTCTCGGTGCCACTGGATGCGGTGGCCGAACCAACGGATCCTGCCATGTCGGCAGAAGAAAGATTACAACAGGCCGCGCGGCTGGATGCGCTGCAATTGGCCTTGAACACCTTGCCAGATCGGCAACGACAAGCGGTTGTGCTGCGCCACATCGATGGCTTGGCCAATCCAGAGATTGCCGCCATTCTTGATGTCGGTGTGGAAGCGGTCGAAAGCCTGACAGCACGCGGCAAACGCGCGCTGACGGCAGCATTGGCAGGACAACGGGACGCATTGGGGTACACAGGATGACAAAATCGAATAGCGATATGGTTGATATTGAACTCGAAAACCTGTTTGCACAGGCTCGTGCGACCCCGCCGCAGATTCCGGATGGGTTGATGGCGCGTGTCGTTGCCGACGCTGAGAACATGCAACCCACACCAGCACGTAAAAGCTGGCAGGATTGGCTGCGTGCCATTGGTGGTGCCCCCGGCCTTGGTGGCTTGGTGACGGCATCTGTCTTTGGGTTTTGGCTGGGCGTGTCGCCACCTGAAAACCTGCCTGATTTGGCAGGGCAGGTCTTGGGGCAAGATTACAGCGCAGAGTATGATTTGACGCTGGACACAACAACGGATTTGACCGGCTTTGGCTGGGATATTGATGAAGGATAGAGGGATGGATGTTTCCAAACCACCACGTCGCAAACGCATTATGCGCTGGGCTTTGGCCCTTTCATTGGGGGTAAACCTTGTGTTTGTCGGCCTCTTTGCAGGTGCGGCTTATCGCAATGCCGGGGGGCCTGGTGCGCCGTGGCGCGGTGAGGGGCCGGGCATGCGCAATTATGCCACGCCTTACGTGCAAGCACTGCCGCGCGAAACACGTCGGGAGCTGCATCTTGGTTTGCGCCGAGGTGACGGGCAGGCAAAGCCGCTTTCGCGTGAAGAACGCCGTGCGCTTTATCAGCAGATGTTAAGTGTGCTGCGCGCTGACAGCTTTGATCCGACAGCCGCGAAAAATGTCTTGAGTGCACAGCGGGACGCGATACTTGGTGTGCAATCCGCCGCGCAAGCCGCTTGGTTGGATGAGATCGCGCAAATGGATGCCCCTGAACGCGCCGCTTATGCGGACGAATTGGAGAAAGTACTGAAACGCGGCCCCCGCAAACGCCGGGGTAACAAGCCCAAAGACGAGTAGCCCGGTTGCACGGACGCGCGCGCCGGGGTAGGCACGCGCAGCCCAAAGGAGCCGCGCAATGACAGCAAAAGAAACTCAAGAGGTATTGGCAGTTGTTCAGGCCTCAAACGGCAGACGGTTCTTGGGCCTTGCGTCACTGGGAATGCTGGGCATTTTGCTGCTGTATATCGCCTTTGCACGCCCGCCTGATCTGGGCTGGCAGGTGTTCCTGATTGTGGTGGGTGGTGTGTCACTATGGGGTGCGGATGCGATGCGCCGGGCCACAGCCAGCCGGGTCGAATTAACCGAAACGGAGTTGCGCGATGCGGATGGTACCGTGATTGCGCTGGTTGCAGATATCGTCAGCATGGATCGTGGGGCGTTTGCGTTTAAGCCGTCAAATGGCTTTTTGTTGAAAACCAAGACGTCGAACACCCGCCTTTGGCGTCCCGGTCTGTGGTGGCGTATGGGGCGTCGTATTGGCATCGGTGGTATGACGCCGGGACATCAAACCAAATTCATGTCTGAAATTCTATCGGCCCTCATGGCACAACGCGACCAGCAGAGTTAAGCCCGCAGGTCGCGTCAGTTCGTTCATTCAGCTTGGATCAGTTACAGGTGACCCAGCAGACTCGTGGTGCATAACGTGGACGGGTGAACACAAAGTTGCGAATTTCGCGTTCCTCTAACCCGGTGTTGAACGGCGGATCATAATCTGCCCAAGTTTCAACCAGAACAAGGCGTTCATTGTCCGGCAGGATCGGCAGTTTGTCATGCCAATTCTTCACATCTGCGCTGCTCAGGGTAGAAACAGAGCCGCGCTTTTGTGACCAATCGCTAAAGTACTTATCCTGTGCCGCGTTGTAATAGATCGAAGATACACGGATTGACGATTTGCCCTCAGAACGGGACAGATATTCAAACAGATCCTGCACGCCTTCCAGATAGGCCCCATCAATCGGCACGGTTTCACGCGATATCGCGTCACCAATTGTATAGGCGGCCTTTTGGTTAATGCTGTACATACGGAACGCATCAAAGATCGAGAACATCGACAGATAGGTCCAGAACAGCAGCGGCATAACAACCATCGCTTCGACGGCAACCGACCCATCTTCGCGGCGCAGAAAGTCGCACCGGAGCGCAGACTTGAGCGTTGATTTGATTTGGAACATCAACATTAGTTTGGCTCCTGTACAAAGGCTGCGGTTGAAACCATCTTGGCGCGCCCAGATCCATCTTTGGAAAAGGCATAGCCCAGACCCGTGGTTGGGAAGACCGGCTTGAACCGATAGCAGGCCCGCAAGATCATCAATTGGTGTTCACGTCCCGGATCAAATCCACGTGGGTCCCGAACCGGCTGGCTGAGGTCCACGCAGTCAGCGACCTGATCGAACTGCGCAAACTGGCGCGGGTCAAGAGGGGCCATTTCCAGACGTAGGGTATTGTCGCAATCCTCCAGAAAACCAGCATTGTCGCAGATCATATCCTTGAGCTGGCTGTGCGTAATATTGGTGTTTGTGTTCAAGCGCACAAACCGCACAGTGATGTCCAACCCACGATCCAGAAACATGTGACGCATCGAGTAGATGCCCATTTCGACTGACATTAGAAAGAGGCTAAAGATCAGTGGAACAAAGACTACAAATTCCATCAGGATTGCCGCCCCGTCTTCTTCCTTTCGAAAACGGCGCAGCGTCTTTTTAAGACGACTAATCATTGGGTCAACCTCAGCTGATTGATCTGACGTGCGATCGCTTCAAAGGCTTCACTGATCTCAATGCCTTCCACCCGGAAGAAGTGGCTGGGTGAAGAGGCACAGTCGTTCATAACCGCAGCGCCGTGATCGGTAACTTCAAAGCCAATGGACCATACGATGATCTTTTGATCTTTGGCAGCTTCACAGATGTTGTGGAGCAGGTTGTCGCCTTGGCTCGCAGAGTACTTCTGATAGTACCAGTTGTCATGGTAGCGCCAGCTTACGCGGTTATCCATCCACCAGCCAAAGTTATAGCGGGCCCAATGCGCGCGTTCGCTGGATGAGTTGTAATACCGATTGTCGATGCGGTCTGTTGCAACGTTCTGACCATCGGTCATCAAGATAACAGTTTTGAGGGTTTCATTATCTGAATACGAGGCAGGACGGTTGCCGAACACTGGATCAACCAGACCTTGGCCTACCAACCCACTGTTAATGGCGTTGAAGGATGGATCAAGCAACGCAACGCCCCATTTCATACCCAAAAAGATAGAGGTATTCGAACGTGGTGTAAGCTGATCAATCTGGCCCTTCAGCGCGATTTTGTCCTGACTGAAAGCCTGGATGGCCTCGTAGTCATATTTCGGGCAAACAGGTGACGTGATGACATATCTGCCTGCGTTATACCGTTGGAAGTGCTGCGCTTGCAGATACTGCTGGTTGCCAATGAGGGTATCGTTAAAATCAGCATCGTCAAACTCGATACAATGCGAATAATCGTGGGTCTCGTTGAAGTACGGCCCAGGAGATACATCCATCTGGTCAAAAATGTCTTTACCCGCGTTCACATGTGCAGAGTAAGGGACCACAGAGACCGAGATTAGGTCTTCGTTCTCTTCCTTCAGCACGGTGTCTACGAACACTTTTGCAGCGTTGCGCAGGTTTTGCATTTTGTTGTTCCAGCCCATCGAGCCGGAAATGTCCAACACCATCGAAATTTCGACTTTGTTGACTTTTTCTTCGGCTGTGGACGTCGCCGGAACTGTCAAAGTCTCAACACCCATTGACCCCATAAATTGGGTTTTCATGGTTGTTGTCGCATCGACCTTAACGGTGCGATAGTTCAACCCTTCGGTCACATAAACGTTTGAGACATAGTCGCCCATACCGGACTTTTCAAAGTAGTCGCGCACAACGGCCTCGGGTTCCAGCGGTTGATCAAGGTCAGCCGCTGCCAGTACCGCACGATCCGCAACCGCCTGTAACCGGGTCCGTTCCATTTCGTTGCGCATGAGGTCCACACCAACGCCGCCAACCGCGATCATGATCAAGATCATGAAGCAGGCAAATATGACCATTGTCCCGTCTTCTTCTTTCGCAAAACGGCGAATCGCCGGGAGGGCAGTGCCAGATTTCAAACCGCGTCGACCGCGGATCTTGCTCAAATCATATTTCATCGTTGTTAACCTTTCATGCTAAGGCCCAAAGGGGCCAATAGCCCTTTCGTCAGACTAAACCTTGATGATCTTGTCGCCCTCAAAGGTGGCTGAAATAGGGCAAATACAGGGCAAAATAGCGTATTTTAGCTTGTTTGTTGGCATTAATAGACTGTTAATAGATGCGTTGTTTCCACTGTGGACACGATCCGGCGCTTTTGCATAAAAGTTTTCAAACTGAGCGATAATTTGGCGTTCATGATTAATAAAGTCGCAGGTCGGATGATTGCCCACTAGGGTGGGCGCACTGATGACTCGATTTGGGGTGAGTCGCAGGACGCGTCACGCCCTGAGATAGAATTAGGAGAGACTGATGAGCCCGACCAACGAACCGAGCTTTCGTGAAAGCGTAGATATTATGTTCAACCGCGCGGTGGCGCTGATGGACCTACCGCCGGGGTTGGAGGAAAAGATTAGGGTTTGTAACGCGACCTATACTGTGCGCTTTGGTGTGCGCCTGCGTGGCAAGATCCAGACGTTCACAGGCTATCGTTCTGTGCACTCTGAACATATGGAACCCGTCAAAGGCGGTATTCGCTATTCACTGGGCGTCAATCAGGATGAAGTTGAAGCGCTTGCAGCGCTGATGACGTATAAATGTTCATTGGTTGAGGCGCCTTTTGGTGGTTCAAAAGGCGGGTTGTGTATCGATCCACGAGAATACACTGAACCTGAATTAGAACTGATCACTCGCCGGTTTGCCTATGAGTTGATCAAACGTGATCTTATCCACCCAGCCCAAAACGTGCCTGCCCCTGACATGGGAACAGGAGAGCGCGAGATGGCGTGGATCGCAGATCAATATAAGCGGATGAACACAACCGAATTGAACGGCAACGCCTGTGTGACTGGCAAACCGATTAATGCCGGTGGTATTCAGGGCCGCACGGAAGCCACGGGGCGCGGTGTGCAATACGCGCTGCACGCGTTTTTCCGCGATGCACAAGGCATGAAAAAGGCCGGGATGACGGGCAAGTTGAAAGACAAGCGCGTCGTCGTGCAGGGCTTGGGGAATGTGGGGTATCACGCGGCCAAGTTCCTCAGCGAAGAAGACGGGTGTCTGATCACAGCAATCATTGAACGTGACGGCGCACTTCACGATGAAGCGGGGCTGGATGTTGAGGCGGTTTATAAGTGGATCGCCAAGCACGGAACCATCACAGGGTATCCCGACAGCCACTTTGAGACCGACGGTGCAAAGCTGTTGGAAGCGGAATGTGATATCTTGATCCCAGCCGCGCTTGAAGGTGTGATCAACATGAGCAATGCCGAACGTGTCAAAGCGCCGCTGATTATTGAGGCAGCGAACGGCCCGGTCACTGCGGGCGCTGATGAAATTCTGCGCAACAAAGGCACGGTGATCATCCCTGACATGTATGCCAACGCGGGCGGTGTGACAGTGTCTTACTTTGAGTGGGTCAAAAACCTCAGCCACATCCGCTTTGGTCGTATGCAACGCCGCCAAGAAGAAGCGCGCCACCAGTTGGTTGTGGATGAATTGGAACGTCTGAGCGCGGATAGCGGTATTGGCTGGCAGTTAAGTCCGAACTTCAAAGATAAATATCTGCGCGGTGCGGGCGAGTTGGAGCTTGTGCGCTCTGGTCTCGATGACACGATGTCGACGGCGTATCAGTCGATGGCCGATGTGTGGCATGGGCGTGATGACGTGGATGACCTGCGCACCGCCGCCTATCTGGTGTCGATTGACAAAGTCGCGGCCAGTTATCGCGCTAAAGGTCTGTGATGGCATTTCTAAAATCAAGCAGGGCGGTTCTGGCCGCCCTGTGCCTGTCCCTTGCGGCACCCGTCGTCGCAGAACAGGCCGATTACGGCGAAGTGGCCCTGACCGGGCTTGCACGCGAAAGCTGGCCCTATAATCAATCGTATTTCATTCAGCATGCTATGGTCTGTAATGTGAATGGCCCTGATGGTTTTTTGACCATTCGGACGGGGCCAGATGCGTCTTTTCCCAAAGCGCGCGCGTTAAATCGGCTTGCCGTTGTCACGGTTGATATCTCGCAGCGCAGGGGACGATGGATACGTGTGGTGGATGCACAACGCACGGTTACCAAAGATGGGTATAGCCAACCGCTTAAGCATTTGCCGGTTCAGGGATGGGCGCATGATGGGTATCTGTGCGATTTTATTCACTGATTTTGCGAAATCTTGAATAGACGCCCGATCTTGGGCGGACAGTGCTGCGTTACCTTTCTAAGGTGGTCGCATGATGTTTGACCTGCCAGATGATGATACGCTTTATGCCGCGCTTTTGGCGCGCGATACGGCTTTTGATGGGCGTGCTTATGTTGGCGTGACCTCAACCGGTGTATTTTGCCGTTTGACCTGTCCCGCGCGTAAACCCAAACGTGAGAATTGCCAGTTCTTTGATCAAATTGGCAGTTGCATTGATGCGGGTTACCGCGCGTGTAAACGATGCCACCCCATGACCCCGGCAGCGCAATCTGATCCCGCGATTGCACGTTTGCTGACCGCGCTGGCGGATGCCCCCGCACGACGCTGGCGCGAAGACGATATCATCGGGATGGGCTTGGATCCGTCGACAGTACGGCGTGCATTCAAACGTCACTTTGGCATGACCTTTCTGGAAATGGCGCGTCTGTCGCGATTGCGCACCGGGGCCGAAATGTTGCCCGCAGGTGCCCGCGTGATTGATGCGCAGTTAGAGGCGGGCTACGACAGTCCGGCGGCCTTTCGCAGCGCCTTTGCCCGTTGGTTGGGTCTGCCGCCCGCACGCTTTGCCAAGGATGCGCTGCTGCGCGCGGATTGGATTGACACCAAACTGGGCGTGATGGTTGCCGTCAGCGATGCCAGCGCGCTGCATCTGTTGGAATTTGTTGAACGCAAAGCCCTGCCAGCCGAACTTACGCGGCTTTATGAATATGCCAAAGGCAGCCTGGGGTTTGGTCGCTTTGCCCCGATTGATCGTATTGAGGCTGAGATGGATGCGTTTCTGGCTTTGCGGAACGATCATTTCGAAACACCGCTGGCCCCGCTTGGCGCGCCGTTCACCAAAGAGGTCTGGCAGGCATTGCGCCAAATTCCAGCAGGCGAGACCCGGAGTTATTCCGATGTGGCCCGCGCGATGGGCAAACCAAATGCCACACGTGCTGTGGCGCGCGCCAACGGGGCCAATCCGATTGCAATTGTAATCCCCTGCCACCGGGTTTTGGGGGCGGATGGTGCCCTAACCGGATATGGCGGCGGATTGTGGCGCAAGCAAGCATTGATAGAATTGGAGCGCGGGTTTGCCGCGCAGAACAAAAGGAATTTGAGATGAGCGATCAACAAGAAAAAGCACAGGACTTTGGCGCGCTACATGTCAAAGGCACACCATTGGTGTTGCACAATGTCTGGGACGCGGGATCAGCCAAAGCCGTGGCAGAGGGCGGTGCAAAGGCGATTGCAACCGGGTCTTGGGCCGTGGCGGAGGCGCAAGGGTATGGTGATGGACAAGAATTGCCTTTGGCTGATGTTTTGCGCACCGCACGTCAGATTGTGAACGCGGTGAAACTGCCCGTGAGCGTCGATTTTGAAGGGGGATATGGCATAGCCCCAAAAGACGTGGCCGAAAACCTGCGTGCCTTGATTGATACCGGAATCATCGGAATCAACTTTGAAGATCGGATCGTTCGTGGCTCAGGGTTGCACACACTGTCTGACCAAACAGCGCGCATTGCAGCCATGCGCAGTGCCGCAGAGGCAGCGGGCGTCGCGCTTTTTGTTAACGCGCGCACAGATGTATTTTTCCAAGACGATCCAGCACCGCATGCTGATTTGATGGCCCAAGCAATAGAACGTGCCAATGCCTATGCGGATGCAGGTGCCAGTGGGATATTCGTGCCCGGACTTGTTGATGTCGAATTGATCGCGCGGTTTTGCGCCGAACAGCCATTGCCCGTCAACATTTTACGATTGGACGAGACATTAGAAATTGCTGCGCTGGTAAATTGTGGTGTCGCGCGGATCAGCCATGGCCCGGGCCCTTACATCGCTGCCATGCAGATGCTGACTAAAACGGTCAAAGGAACTTAGGTTCGGTCGGGCATTGCCTTTGAAGTTTCAGCAAAGATCGCGGAACGGTGCCGTCGTCATAAAGATGCAGGGCGTATTGGCGGGCGATTGCGCGTTCAAGCCAGTAAATCCATCATCAACGGTCGCCTATGTGCTAGTCTGCGCCGCTCAGGGCTGAAAATCACATTGCGGATATTGCTACTTGTCGCAGGAGTTGGTTGAGTGTCCTAACTCTGTACACAAAGGGATGATCATGCGGTTTTCAGGTTTACGGGTTCTGCGCGAAGGGTTGACAGGCAACAAAGGCTGGGAACCGCATTGGCGTGATCCCGAACCCAAAGCCGAATATGACGCGATCATCATTGGCGGTGGTGGGCATGGCTTAAGCACCGCCTATTACCTCGCCAAAGAACATGGGATGACCAATATTGCCGTGCTCGAAAAGGGCTATCTGGGTGGTGGGAACGTCGGGCGCAACACGACCATTGTGCGGGCCAACTATTTCCTGCCGGGCAACTCCGAGTTTTATTCCCATTCGCTGAAACTTTGGGAGGGCATGGAGCAAGACCTGAATTACAACACGATGTTCTCGCAGCGCGGCATCATCAATCTGTTCCACTCTGATGGTCAACGCGATGCCTTTGCGCGGCGCGGCAATGCAATGATCAATCAAGGTGATGATGCGGAACTGCTGGATGTGGCTGGGGTGCGTCGCTTGCTGCCCTATCTTGATTTCGAAAATACGCGCTTTCCGATTTATGGTGGTTTGCTGCATCAACGCGGCGGCACTGCGCGCCATGATGCGGTGGCTTGGGGGTACGCGCGCGGCGCTGATCAACGCGGTGTGGATTTGATCCAACAATGTGAAGTGACCGGCATCGATATTGAAAACGGCAAGGTCACGGGCGTGCAGACCACGCGCGGTGCGATCAAGGCTAAGAAGGTAGGCATCGTTGTTGCGGGGCGGTCGGGGCAGGTGGCCGCAATGGCCGGCATGCGCTTGCCCATCGAAAGCCACGTCTTGCAGGCGTTTGTGAGTGAGGGTCTGAAGCCCGTGATCGACCATGTGGTCAGCTTTGGCATGGGGCATTTCTATATCAGTCAATCCGACAAAGGTGGCCTCGTCTTTGGTGGTGATTTGGATTTTTACGCATCCTATGCCCAGCGCGGCAACATGCCGATGATGGAACATGTGATGGAGGCGGGCATGACCCTGATGCCGATGATCGGCAAATCCAAGGTGTTGCGATCCTGGGGCGGAATTATGGACATGACGCCAGATGGTAGCCCAATCATCGACAAGACCGACACGGATGGTTTGTTTATTGATTGCGGCTGGTGTTACGGCGGGTTCAAGGCGGTGCCGGGATCGGGCTTCAGCTTTGCGCATCTGATGGCGACAGGGAACCACCACGCCCCTGCGGCAAAGTTCCGATTGGATCGTTTTCGCACGGGACGTGGATTAATGGATGAGGAGGGGACCGGTGCGCAACATAATCTTCACTAGCGTTTTGGCGATGATCGCATTGCCTGTGATGGCTGACGAACCAGCAGGCTGTTTTGAGCGCACCTATAGCGATGCGCATTTGGCCAAAAATCCCAGCCAAGTTGTGCGCAGCATTTCGATGTCCTTTGGTGATTTTGGTGGGGATACAGTCCCTTGGATTGATGTTGAGGCAGAGATTGCTGATCAAGGACATGCACGTGGGACCGGGCAGGGCGGCAATACTTATGGTCAGATTGCGCGCTGTACTGATCAGGGCAACAGCAAGACAGGATGGACCTGTTCGGTTGAATGTGACGGGGGCACGCTGCGGATTGACCGTTTGGATGCGACGTCTTTGTTGGTCAGTTTGGACTACTTCATCATGAATACGGGCGATGATTGCGGCGGTGAGGTCGATCTGGCCGAAGTGCCGGGGCAATCCGTGAGCTACAAGTTAGAGCGACAGCCAAACGCGGCCTGTGCTGGGCGATGGTGATCATGGCTGATGGCAGATGTGCATATTTTGAGAACAATGAAACGGGGTGCATACGTCCCGTCGGAGAAGCGCGATGAGAATTGATTGTCCGATCTGTGGGCCCCGGGATCGTCGGGAATTTTATTATCAGGGTGAAGCGATCGCGCTGGACCGCCCAGACCCTGATGCGGGGGATGAGGTATGGGAAAACTACGTGCACTTACGCGAAAACCCAGTGGGCGAGCGGCGTGACCTTTGGCATCACGAGGGCGGCTGTGGCGCATGGCTTGTTGTGACGCGCAACACCACAACCCATGAGATTTTCAAGGTGGAACTGGCGTCGGACGTCAAGAAGGCCCAGATGGGCAAGGTGTCAGCATGAGGGTTGCAGGTAAGGGGCTGATTGACCGCAGCAAGCCGGTGTCGTTCACATTTGATGGAAACACATTTAGCGGCTTTCAGGGCGATACGGTTGCGTCAGCTTTGTTGGCCAACGAAGTGCGCCTGATGGGGCGGTCGTTTAAATATCACCGTCCGCGCGGTGTATTGACGGCGGGCAGTGAGGAACCCAATGCATTGATCACCACGGGCACTGGTGCGCAGCGCGAACCGAATGTGCGCGCGACCACGCAAGAGGTCTATGGCGGTCTGGTCACGCGCAGTCAGAACGCCTGGCCGTCGCTTGATTTTGATGTGATGGCCGTGAACGATTTGGCCGCCCCGTTTTTGGGTGCTGGATTTTATTACAAGACCTTCATGTGGCCCAAGAAATTCTGGGAGGCGGTCTATGAGCCGATCATCCGCAACGCAGCAGGGCTTGGCGGGTTAAGCGGGGATCATAACCCGGACACCTATGAAAAGGCATATGCGTTTTGTGATCTGCTGGTGATTGGCGCGGGGCCAACGGGCTTGATGGCTGCGCTGAGCGCGGCGCGTGCCGGGGCAGATGTGATCTTGGCCGACGAAGACGCGTTGATGGGCGGACGGTTGAACGGCGAAACCAGCGATGTTGACGGCAAACCGGCACATGTCTGGGCCGCAGATATGGTTGCTGAACTCGCCGGCATGGACAATGTCAGGCTGATGACACGCACCACCGTCACGGGTGCCTATGACGGCGGCACTTATGGCGCGTTGGAACGGGTGAACCAACATAATGGCCGGCGCGGGGATGCGCCGCTTGAAACATTCTGGCGGATTGCGACCAAACATTCGATCTTGGCGGCGGGAGCTTTGGAACGGCCCATAGCATTTCAAAATAATGACCGCCCGGGGATCATGATGGCCGGGGCCGTGCGGTCTTATCTGAACCGCTGGGGCGTGAGTCCGGGCAAGCATGTAACGGTGTTTGGCAATAACGATGATGCGCACCAAACCGCGCGGGATATGTATGCGGCGGGTATCAACGTCGCCGCCCTGATCGACAGCCGCCATGATGCGGTGGTCGAAGGGGCGGATTTCCCGGTCTATAAGGGCGCGCAGGTCTGCAACTCTGGCGGACGCAAGGAATTGGAAAGCATCACCATTCGTACAGCCAGTGGTGAACAGGCGATCCAAACCGATTGTTTGGCCATGTCAGGTGGCTGGAACCCGACGGTGCATCTGACCTGTCATATGAACGGGCGGCCCACGTGGCGGCCAGATATTCAAGCGTTTGTGCCAACCGATGGGTCGGTGCCGAACATGACAGTTGCGGGGGCGTGCAACGGCGTGTTTTCGACCCATGGCTGTTTGGGTGCGGGTGTTGAGGCTGCAAAAGTGGCCCTGTCTGCGCTGGGCAAAAAGGCAGTGGATGTAGAACTGCCACAGGCCGAGGACGCACCTTACAATCTGTCACCGCTTTGGGCGGTTGCGGGCAAAGGGCGGGCGTGGCTTGATTTCCAGAATGATGTGTCAGTCAAGGACATCAAACAGGCGGCGGTTGAGAATTTCAAATCCGTTGAGCATATGAAGCGCTACACCACCCAAGGGATGGCGACGGATCAGGGCAAGAACTCAAACGTTGGCGCGTTGGCGATTTTAGCGGATGCAACGGGTCGCGCGATTCCGGAAACCGGGACAACCACATTCAGGCCACCTTATGCACCGATCGCGATTGCGGCGATGGGGGCGGGGGCACAAGGCAAGGGGTTTGCGCCCGAGCGTCTGACCACCAGCCATAAGGCCAGTGTCACAGCGGGCGCGCCGATGATTGAGGCGGGTCTGTGGTATCGGCCCAGCTATTTCCCGCGTTCGGGTGAAACCACGTGGCGACAGTCCTGTGATCGCGAGGTTGGCTTTGTGCGCGGTTCAGTGGGTGTTTGTGATGTATCCACCTTGGGCAAGATCGACATTCAAGGGCCGGACGCGGCGGCACTGCTTGATTTTGTCTATACCAACATGTTCAGCACGCTAAAGGTTGGGCGCGTGCGCTATGGATTGATGCTGCGTGAAGATGGCCATGTGATGGATGATGGCACCTGCGCGCGGATGGGTCACACCCATTACGTGATGACCACCACAACCGCGGCGGCGGGCAATGTGATGCGCCATCTGGAGTTTGTGACGCAATGTTTGCACCCCGAATGGCAGGTGGCGTTTACATCTGTAACTGAACAATGGGCGCAGTTTGCGGTGGCGGGACCAAAGTCACGCGAATTGTTGAACGGCATGCTGGATACGCCCATCGACAACGACAGCTGGCCATTTATGGCCTGTGGTGAGGCGTCGGTGATGGGCGTCGCCGGGCGGTTGTTCCGCATCTCATTCTCGGGCGAACACGCCTATGAGGTCGCAGTGCCTGCGCGCTATGGGGCCAGCCTGTTTGATGCATTGGTGAAACGCGCCGAAGACATGGGCGGCGGGGCCTACGGCATGGAGGCACTCAATGTGCTGCGTATAGAAAAAGGTCATATTACCCATGCCGAAATCCACGGACGCACAACGGCGTTTGATGTGGGTATGGGGCGTATGGTGTCGCCCAAGAAAGACTGCATTGGTAAAACCATGGCAGAGCGTGAGGGGTTGATGGACACGGACCGCGCGCAGTTGGTGGGCTTGAAACCTGTGGGGGCGGTCAAACAACTTAGTGCTGGGGCGCATATTTTTGACAAAGACGCACAACATGTGAGCGCCAATGACCAAGGCTACATCACATCGGTGGCGTTTTCGCCTGATGTGGGCAGCTATATTGGATTGGGCTTTGTTCAGCGTGGGCCAGAACGCCACGGCGAGGTGATGCATATGGTGGATCATCTGCGCGGGTTGGAAACAGATGTCGAAATTTGTTCCCCCGTCTTTATCGATCAGACAGGAGGACGTGTACGTGGGTGAGTTAAAAGCCATATCAGCCTGTGACGGCCTGCTGCCTTTGACGATGGGCGCGGTCACATTGGATGAAGTTGATCCAGGGCATATGACATCCCTGTCGCCGTTGGGTGATGAAGCGGTGCTTTCGGGCGCATTGGAAACGGCGCATGGGATGGCATTTCCAAAACCAAACCGCACCACGGGCAAAGATGGTGCGCGTTGCATTTGGTTTGGGCGTCGTGAGGCTTTGTTGATGGGCCCAGCACCAGATCAGGCCTTGAACAAGCACGGGGCGGTTGTTGAGGTGTCTGATGGGTGGGCCTGCGTTGAGTTAAGCGGCGCTGGCGCAGTGGATGTCCTAGCGCGGTTGGTGCCGGTGGATCTGCGCAGCAGAGTTTTCAAGCGTGGCCATACGGTGCGCACGCAGGTTCTGCACATGTCGGCGTCGATCACCCGTGTCGGCACTGATCGGTTTCAAATACTGGTCTTCCGATCCATGGCGGTCACACTTGTTCACGATCTTAAACAGGCTATGGCAGCGGTCGCGTCGCGCGGGTAATCTGGCGCTTAGGGGCCCGAATCCCTGTTGTGTAGATTTGAGTGGAGCGATCTTATGATGATGAAACCAATTGTGCTGGCACTGGCCGGCGCGCTGTTGATACCCTCGGGCCCAAGCCTTGCCGCCTCAAAGAAGGCCACAGACTGCGGGCATCAAGCTGCGGTTGTTGGTGCTGTGCAAAAAGCCCGGATTGATCGGGTGAAGGAACGCCAAGTACCCGAACATGTGGCGGCGCTTGCGACCTGGCCGGAAAGCTATAACACCGCAATCCCGCTGGTCACTCCTTGGGTCTATGAGATGAAGATGCGTGATGTGAAAAAGCAGGATTTGGCTGCGGCGTGGAATGAGTTGTGTTTGGCACAGTGAGATCATGGGCGGCAGGGGGCATCCCTAACATCTAATCAACTGTAGGCTAGCCCCAACCACGTGACCCATTGAGGTCTAGCCCCCAAACACACGATCTATTGGGGGCTAGCCCCCAAACACAAGATCTATTGGGGGCTAGCCCCCAAACCCCCAGAGTTTATTTGGCTAGATGAAATAGGGGGCACCACTGGACTCTGATCTGTGGCACCCAATATAAAGACCTATGAGCCTGCCACCCGGATTTTTGGACGAACTACGCACCCGCGCCAGCCTGTCTCAGGTGGTGGGGCGCAAGGTCATGTGGGATCAACGCAAGTCCAATCAGGGCAAGGGTGACATGTGGGCACCATGTCCGTTTCACCAAGAAAAATCAGCCAGTTTTCATGTCGATGACCGCAAGGGGTTTTACTATTGCTTTGGTTGTCACGCCAAGGGGGATGCGATTTCCTTTGTGCGTGAGACCGAGAATGTAAGCTTCATGGAAGCCGTCGAAATTTTGGCACGTGAAGCCGGGATGACGGTGCCAAAGCAAGACCCACGCGCACAACAAAAGGCCGACAAGCGCACAGAATTGGCGCAGGTGATGGAACAGGCGGTGCAGTATTTCCGTCTGCAATTGCGCACAGGTGTGGCGGCAGATGCGCGGGCCTATCTTGAACGTCGAGGGCTGAGTGAGGCTGCGTTAGAGCGCTGGGAAATAGGTTTTGCACCGGATGCATGGCAAGGATTGTGGGATGCGCTGAAGGCCAAAGGTGTTTCAGATGAATTGATCCTTGGCGCTGGGCTGGCGAAACCGTCGACCAAGGGCGGCAAGCCCTATGACACCTTTCGTGGGCGTATCATGTTTCCGATCCGCGATGCGCGGGGGCGGGCGATTGCCTTTGGCGGTCGTGCGATGGACCCGAATGACAATGCGAAATATCTCAATTCGCCTGAGACAGAATTGTTCGACAAAGGCCGAAGTCTTTATAACGTTAAAGAGGCGCGGGTGGCGGCGGGCAAGGGACAGCCCTTGATCGTGGCCGAGGGCTATATGGATGTGATTGCCTTGCAAGGCGCAGGGTTTGAGGCGGCAGTTGCGCCGCTTGGCACTGCGATCACGGAAAACCAATTGCACATGTTGTGGCGTGTGTCACCAGAGCCGATCATCACGTTAGATGGGGATGCTGCGGGGCAACGCGCTGCGATGCGCTTGATTGATCTGGCCTTGCCGCTGTTGGAGGCAGGGCAGAGTTTGCGCTTTGCGGTGATGCCAGAAGGCCAAGACCCTGATGATTTGCTGAAATCACAAGGGGCTGGGGCGCTGCAAAAGCTGTTGGACGCTGCGATGCCGATGGTACGTCTGCTGTGGCAACGTGAAACCGACGGAAAGGTATTTGACAGCCCCGAGCGCAAAGCAGCACTTGATAAATCCTTGCGTGAAAAGATTATGCTGATCAAAGACCCATCGATCCGCAGCCATTACGGCCAAGAGATTAAGGATTTGCGTTGGCAATTGTTTCGCCCACAAGCCGCCAAGCGCCCCGCTGGACGTGGCCAAAACACCGGCAAATGGCAAGCCGCGCCGCAACCCCCGATGGCCAGTACCAAAGCCTCAGCCTTGGGGGCGGCAACGGATGGGCACACTGCCGAGCATCTGCGTGAGGCGGTGATTTTGGCAGCCTTTGCAAATTGCCCGCAAATTATCGAAGACTTTGAAGGCGGTTTGGAAAGCATGACCTGTCGCGACCGCACACATGCCACCTTGCGCGATTTGTTGTTGCGCTATGGCCATCGCGGAGCTGCGGAGCTGGGGGAACATATTTTCAACGCCCTGGGGGAGGGTGCCCTTGAAAACCTCATGTCGCAGCGCCACGTAGCGATAACGCCCTGTATTCGAAACCCCGGTGACGCCGAAATGGCGACAATGACGGTCACCGAAGAGCTGGCCAAGTTGGAATCTGTGCGTGGATTGAATGCCGAGATTGCTGAGGCAGCAGAAGATTTGAGTGGCGTGGCCGATGAAGGGGTGACATGGCGGTTAAGTGAGGCGGCCCGCGCGGCGGATCATGCCACGCGCACGGGACAAGAAGATAAGGCCGAATATGACGTTGGGGACAATGGTGCGCGCATCAAAAGAGAAGAGCGCAGCGCACTGGATGCCCTGCTGGACGGCATTAAATATGAGAAACCAAAGCGCCGCGGATAGGTATCACGTGATCTTTTCGCAGGAACTTTAGGAAAAAGCAGGGTATCGGGTTTAAGAATCACCCAAAACCCCGCATGATTCGCAAAACGAATCACTGCTAGGTGATTCGCGCTGACCCGCTGGAGGAGCAAAACATGGCCGCCAAAGACACCAACGACGATGGCAAGCGAGATGAGAACGACAGCGGCCATTCGCTTGATATGAGCCAAGCCGCGGTCAAAAAGATGATCGGTGAAGCCCGTGAAAAAGGCTATATCACCTACGGTCAGCTGAATAACGTATTACCCCCCGATCAGGTCGGGTCCGAGCAAATCGAAGACGTGATGTCGATGCTGTCTGAAATGGGCATCAACATCATTGAAGACGAAGACGCCGAAGAAGAAGAAGCCAAGGGCGGCACTGAAGTCGCCACCACGGATTCCGCGCGCGACATCACGCTGTCTGCGGGAACGGCCGAAAAGCTGGACCGCACGGACGACCCGGTGCGCATGTATCTGCGCGAAATGGGTTCTGTCGAATTGCTAAGCCGTGAAGGCGAAATCGCAATTGCCAAGCGCATTGAGGCAGGCCGCAACACGATGATCGCCGGGCTGTGTGAAAGCCCGCTCACATTCCAAGCAATCACCATCTGGCGCGACGAATTGTTGTCAGAGGACATTCTGCTGCGCGATGTGATCGACCTTGAGGCGACATTCGGCAACACCATGGGCGAAGAAGAAACCACACCTGTTGTGGTTCCCGGTGCTGTTAGTGCTGAGACAAAGCAGGGGGAAGACAAGGCTGAAGTGGATGCAGATGGCAATCCGATCAGCACTGACGACGATGACGATGACGAAGACGAACAGGCAAACATGTCACTGGCCGCAATGGAAGCCGCGCTGAAGCCGCAGGTTCTCGAAGCGCTGGACATCATTGCTGATGATTACATCAAGCTCAGCGAAATGCAGGACAGCCGAATTTCGGCAACCCTGAACGAAGATGGCTCATTCTCAACCAAAAACGAAGCCACCTATCAAAAACTGCGCGCCGAGATTGTGTTGCTGGTCAACGAATTGCACCTGCACAACAACCGTATCGAAGCCCTGATTGACCAGCTTTACGGCATCAACCGCCGCATCATGCAGATCGACAGCGCCATGGTGAAACTGGCCGACCAAGCCCGGATTAACCGCAAAGAGTTTGTGGACGATTATCGTGGCTATGAGCTTGATCCAAACTGGATGGAGCGGATGGCGGAAAAGACCGGTCGCGGTTGGCAGATGTTCATTGAACGCTCATCCGACAAGGTCGAAGAATTGCGCGCCGACATGGCGCAAGTTGGTCAATACGTTGGTCTTGATATTTCTGAATTCCGCCGCATCGTGCAGCAGGTTCAGAAGGGCGAAAAAGAAGCCCGTCAGGCCAAGAAAGAAATGGTCGAAGCGAACCTGCGTTTGGTTATTTCGATTGCGAAAAAGTACACGAACCGCGGTCTTCAATTCCTTGATCTTATTCAGGAAGGTAACATCGGCCTGATGAAAGCGGTCGATAAGTTCGAATATCGCCGTGGCTATAAATTCTCGACATACGCGACATGGTGGATCCGTCAGGCGATCACGCGGTCCATCGCCGATCAGGCCCGCACCATCCGTATTCCTGTGCATATGATCGAAACCATCAACAAGCTGGTCCGTACGGGTCGCCAGATGTTGCACGAAATTGGCCGTGAACCAACACCAGAGGAATTGGCAGCCAAGCTGCAAATGCCGCTGGAAAAAGTCCGCAAGGTGATGAAAATCGCCAAGGAACCGATTTCATTGGAAACACCGATTGGCGACGAAGAAGACAGCCAGTTGGGTGATTTCATCGAGGACAAGAATGCTGTGCTGCCGCTCGACAGTGCCATTCAGGAAAACCTCAAGGAAACCACAACGCGGGTGTTGGCGTCACTCACGCCACGTGAAGAACGTGTGCTGCGGATGCGTTTTGGGATTGGTATGAACACCGATCACACGCTCGAAGAAGTCGGCCAGCAGTTCAGCGTAACCCGCGAACGCATTCGCCAGATTGAGGCGAAAGCGTTGCGTAAGTTGAAGCATCCAAGCCGGAGCCGCAAACTGCGGTCATTCTTGGATCAGTAAAAGATGTCCGGCCCGTCTTCTTCGAAAGAACGCGGGCCGATTTTTTTAGAGATCCACGATTACCTTTGGCATGATTGACCTCGTTGAAAATCTGCCCGCGCCAATTCGCAAAAGAATTGGGCAGCATCATCTCATCGTATTCGATGGTGAATGCGTTTTATGCTCTGGCTTTTTTCACTTCATGCTGCGTCATGACCACGGCCAGAAATTTCAATTTGCCACGGCGCAATCTCGGCTGGGCCAAGACCTATATACCGCGCTCAAATTACCAACCGAAGCATTTGAAACAAATTTGGTTATTTCTGACGGCATTATTCATGGCCACCTTGATGCTTTTGCTATCGCGATGTCACAGCTTGGCTGGCCGTGGCGTATCTTTTTGATTGTGCGATACCTGCCGCGTTTTCTAAAAATGCCGCTCTATACCGTGATCGCGCGCAACCGATACCGGCTTTTTGGGCGCTTTGATCGCTGTATGATCCCTGATCCTGACCTACGTGCACGCTTTGTTGAAGATGGTTTTTGATGTCTGTCTTTGCCCAAAGTTTGGGCGCATCATTTTCGACCCTCCCGCCCGCTTTGCAGGATTTTCACGCAGGTGCCTCACCACGTCACTTTATTGGGACTGCCAGCGTTGAACATGGCACAAACCCCTTGGCACGTATGGGCATAAAATTAGGTGGTTTCCCGCCAGCAGGGCGCAGCATGCCGTTTGCGATCCGCGTGACGCAAACCGCACAGGGCGAATGTTGGGCGCGTGACTTTGACGGCCATATCACACAATCCACCTTGATGTACGATCACGCACGCCAGCAGATCGTTGAACGATTGGGCGCACTCACCTGCGCGCTTCAGTTATCTCAAAATGCAGGGCAATTGCATGTTGATGTCGCCCGGCTTTGGTTGTTTGGCGTGCCATTACCAAGCATTTTGCTACCCCGCAGTTTCTCGCGTGAATGGCAGGACGATGGCGGCGCTTTTTGCTTTGATATCGGGGCGCATCTGCCTGGTGGCGCGTTACTGATCCGTTATCAAGGTCGCTTGGTGCCGCAGCTGTGATTTTGACGTGTGCACGTAAAGGCCTATCTTACATGTAATTGTTAACGGAGAGTTCCCGACATGCGTCCCCTGATCCTTGCCGCCCTTTGTGCCAGTCTGCCAATAACAGCCAATGCGCAGGCGTTTCGTGCTGAAAGCCATCTGATTGTTGTTCCGCTGAACGGGAGTGATTTCGAAGTCATCGAAGATAACGGCGAAGGTCCGCGCGGCATGTGGTGTGCGGCTGCTGATTTTGCAAAGTCACGTATGCATTCAACTGGCGGCAAACGCTTATACATCAAATCTGGCCGCGGCCCGTCGATCAGCACAGCAGGGCGCAAAGGGGTGGTCTTTACCACAGATCCAGCGCGCCTTGGCGTTGAGCCAAGCCGTGGATATTCTATAAGCCTAACAAAGGTGGGATATAATTTGCCGGTGGGGCATGCCTATTCGTTTTGCAGCGATTACTGGGAAATCTTGCCGTTTCGGTGATGGCGTGACGCGTTGCATCGCGACACAGGTCAGGTCACTGTAGACGCATGCAAACGACATTCAAAATTGCAACAAACGGGCAGGGGCTAACCGAATTCACCTGGCAGGTCGCCAAGTGGATCGCAGGGTCTGGCGATGGTTTGCTGACCCTCATGGTGCGCCACACGTCGGCCTCATTGCTTATTCAGGAAAACGCGGACCCGGACGTTCAACATGATCTGCGCGCATTTTTTGCGCGGCTTGTACCACCCACGACCGATCCAAAGATGCAATATTTGCGCCACACCATGGAAGGGCCAGACGATATGCCCGCCCACATCAAGGCTGCGATGATGCCTGTGACGTTAAGTATTCCTGTTCAAAATGGACAGATGCGTCTGGGTGCATGGCAGGGTATTTACCTGTTTGAACATCGTGATGCGCCACATACACGGGTCGTGGCGGCGCATTTCGCGTGACGATTATCAATCGTCCTTAACCAACAAGGTGGCCATCATATTCACCTGTTAATTTTACTTTGATCCAAGCCATATCGGGCGCTTTTACGGCCCGTCCTGCACGTTAGCGCTCTCATTTTGCAAGGTGTGGGCGATATTTGCGCAGAGCCACGCAAAGCGCGAAGAAACTCAGCCCCCAGATGTAGAGATGAATTTCGCCACTACCCAAAACCTTGCGATTGCCCTATAAGTCTCGCCAAGTGGGCGAAACGCCCCACAAGTGAGGCAGAATTATATAAGGGGGGACGGCCATGCGCTGCCCGTTTTGCGGAAATATTGACACCCAAGTAAAAGACAGCCGTCCGGCGGAAGATCACGTATCTATCCGGCGTCGCCGCTTTTGCCCGGCCTGTGGCGGCCGTTTTACAACCTATGAACGCGTGCAACTGCGCGATCTGGTCGTGATCAAAACCAGCGGTAAACGCGAAGACTTTGACCGTGATAAGCTGGAACGCTCAATCCGCATTTCCATGCAAAAACGCCCAATTGATCCAGAACGTATTGATCAGATGATCAGCGGGATTGTCCGGCGTCTGGAAAGCATGGGCGAGACCGATATCGGGTCCAAACAGATCGGTGAGATCGTGATGGAAGCCTTGGCGCGGATCGACACCGTGGCCTATGTGCGTTTTGCCTCTGTGTATAAAAACTTTCAGGCGGCGGACGATTTTGACAAATTTGTTCAAGAATTGCGTCCCGATACCACGCCTGAAGAGTGACGCAAAACCCGGCATCTGACGCGCGCTATATGGCGCTGGCCCTGTCTTTGGGCCGGCGCGGGCAGGGGCGCGTCTGGCCGAACCCCGCTGTGGGCTGTGTCATCGTAAACGCAGATCGCATTGTCGGGCGCGGCTGGACACAACCGGGCGGGCGACCCCACGCAGAGGCAGAGGCGCTCGCTCAGGCAGGTTTGGCAGCCAAGGGCGCGACAGCCTACGTCACGCTTGAACCCTGTGCTCATCATGGACAGACACCGCCCTGTGCGCAGGCATTGATAGATGCAGGTGTGTCGCGCGTTGTTGTGGCCACCCAAGACAGCGATGACCGTGTCGATGGCCGCGGGCTGGACATGCTGCGCGCTGCTGGTATTTCGGTAAGCACAGGTATTTGCGAGGCCCAGGCGCGGGCTGATCACGTGGGGTTTCTTACCCGCGTAGAACAGGGCCGCCCAATGCTGACCCTGAAGTTAGCCCAGTCTTTTGATGGCCGGATCGCAACGGGCACGGGCGAAAGCCAGTGGATCACCGACGCGCCCGCGCGCCGCGTTGTTCACACCATGCGCAGCCGCCATGACGCGGTGATGGTTGGTGGCGGCACAGCCCGCAAAGATGATCCGAGCTTGAATGTGCGAGATCTGGGTGTTGAACATCAACCCGCCCGCATCGTTGTTTCGCGTCGCCTTGATCTGCCATTGATGGGTAAACTGGCCCGCACAGCCGCCGAAACTCCGCTGATCCTATGCCACGGGGCAGACGCTGATCCGGCGCTGATCCATACATGGCGCGATCTTGGCGCAACGTTGTTGCACTGCGGCGTCCGGGCAGGGCAACTTGATCCATCAGATATCATGACACAACTTGGCACGCATGGTCTAACCCGCGTCTTCTGCGAAGGGGGCGGGGCGCTGGCGGCCTCGCTGCTTTTGGCTGATATGGTCGATAGCCTTGTCGGCTTTACCGCCGGTATGGTTATCGGTGCCGAGGGAACATCCGGGATTGGCGCGATGGGTCTGGCCCGCCTTGCCAATGCGCCGCGCTTTAAATTGCAAACAACTCAAGCTGTTGGGCCGGACATTCTGCACGTCTGGGCACGGCCCTAGTCCATTTCATCTAGCCAAATAAACTCAATTCCGCACTCACCGCCCACGCCACAGATGGCTCTGGCTTGCCAGCAGACCTTGCACTTTTGACAGCACCCGGTTTGCAGCACCGGGATGGGGCACATCACCCGTCGCCAACCTTTCAACCACCACTTCGACAGGGCAGGCCAGCGCGGTCTTTGGGTCGAAATAACGCGGATAATCAATCAACGCGGCATGAACGAGACCCTCAATCGATACATCCGCACGGCGGCGTGGCGGCACGTCACCACGATCATCGCTCAATCCCCAACCCGCATAGAACGGCGCACCAAACGTAACGACAGGTACACCGCGCAACAGCGCTTCAAACCCCAACAGTGACGTCATGGTCCAGACTTCATCAACGGCGTCCAGCATTGGTATTGGGTCACTGTGGTCTAGAACAACATCCGCGATGCCCAGAGCATCAATTGCGCCCCTGCGCAGACCGGCCTCTACGTCTGGATGCGGCTTATAAAGGATAACGGCTTGTGGGTTCGCCTGCCGTGTCGCTTCAAGCAAGGCCATATTTCGGCTCACCACATCAGTGCCCTTCAGGATTGATGCATCATCTTCGACTTGTCCGGGAACCAAAATACGTTTGCCCTTGGGCAATCCGTCAAGGTCGGGCAGCGCACCTTTCAGGTTGTATTTGCTCAATGCGCTATCGGTCAGCGACTTGATCAATTTTGCCGCACGCAGCTGTTGATCAGGGCGCAGTTTTGCGCGTGCCTCTATCCACTTTTCCAAACGGCTGGGGCGTGAGGGATCATAATAAATACCCAGATCATCACAAACCAACGACAAAGGCGGGACCAGTTCTGCGCCCAGACCGCGTGATCGTAAAAATCCGTCCTCAACCCGCAACGCGTCCTCGTGACCGATCTGCGCTTTTCCAGCCCAAACCATCCAAGGGCGATCCGTGTTGCGCGCTTTGGCTGGATCATCTTCAAATACAATTGGTTTTGAGGCACCAAAAAACTGCTGTAACGGTTTGCGTTTCCACAGCCGCATGCCAGACGCCACCCACCCACGATGATCCTCACGCCACGCACGGGTTTGCGCAGCCAGCCCTTCGATAGCAGTTTCCAGATCGCATAGCGTATCGCGGTAGGGATCATACCATTTTGGATAAAGCATCATCGCAGCTGAAAATAATTGCGCGCGGGTCAGAACACGCTGGCGGCGTGGTACTGGAAATTCATCATAAGTCAGACCCCATCCCGCATAAAACGGCTGTCCAAACACACGCGGTTTGTGTCCGGCATAAATCGCCTCGAACCCCATTTGGGACGAAACCGTATAGACCCCAACAGCCCCTTCAAACAAGGTCCACGGGCTGATCTGATCCGTCATCAGGGTGATGCGCTCGTTTTCATCCTCTGGCCCAAAATATCCTGCACGGTATCCCTGCGTGGTTTCAGGATGCGCTTTGATGATGACCTGCGCGCCGGGGTGTTCTTCTTGGGCAAACACCAGCATTTCCAAAAACCGGGATCGATCTGCGCCACAGGCTGTCACAGATGCATCGCCCATGGTTTGATCAATGACCAACACATATCCGGGGGCAGGGGCGGGCCTCCGCGGGTCAAATCCAGTGTATTTTGTGAGATGTGCCTCTTGCAGACGTGCGATTGCCCCACGGGCACGGTTTAACAAAGCCGTGTCATCCAGTGGATGTGTGGCCAGCAAGGTTTCAAGGTCAGAAGGCTGTGCCGGATCAAAATGCGCACCGCGATGGTCAATCATCAGGCCAAGTGGGGGCTGCCCTGCGCGACCGGGATGGATAGAACGCAGCAAGGCATCCTCGACCCGCACAACAGGGACATCACGTTTGGCCGCAACAGCAAGACCGCGATGTGCGGTGGGGGAATTGCCCCAAACCACAACCGCATCATCGGCGCGCGGCAGACCCAGATGCAGGGAATATCCCGACAATTGCAGGATACGCCGGACCCGCCGTTGCGTTAGAAAACCACCGTTATACACAAAAAGCCGCCGGTCCCTTTCAGGTCCGGCGGCGGGTGTGTCGTATATTTCAGGCCCTAAAGCCATGCTCAGATCAATCGCCTGACAGTGACGTCAGACTGGCGGCTGATCCGGCAGTACCGGTGATCGCTGAGATAACCTTGCTCCACTGTGTAAATGGCGCTTCGGTCACATACAGCGTGTCGCCATCACGGATCACAAAATCACGCGCCATAAACATGCCGTTGGGTTGTGTGAGGTCCAACACATAGACCATACGCTGTGCGCCTTGCAGGTCGCTGCGGCCCAATACTTGCTCTGCGACTTCTTGGGGTTCGTTGCGGAACACAAAGACGCCTGTGGGGTCGGCGGTGCCAGCGTTTAGGCCACCAACCTGTGCGATGCCTTCAAGGGCCGATAGGTTTTGCGATTCAAATGGCACCTGCGCCTGTCCACCTGTTGCGCCAAGCGCTGTGAAGGACCGGGTGTCTTCTTCTACCAAGATACGATCACCACCGCGCAGGGCGATGTCGAGTTCTGGATGGTCATACAGGTCTTGGAACCAGATTTTACCACGTTGCTTGCCACGGATCACGGTGATTTGGGCAATCTCGGGTGCAATCGTGACACCGCCAGCCCGCGCCATCATTGTCGCAAGCGTCCGTGTGGGGCGTTCAATTGCATAGACGCCTTGTGCGCCAATTGATCCGATCAGTGAAACGGTTGATCCGTCGCCCGCAGCGCGGCGAACTTCGACCTGTGGATCAGGTGTTTGTTCGCCCAATTTGTTGGTGATGATACGGCGGATGGAGTCAGGTGAATTGCCTGCCGCCTTGATCCGGCCTGCGTAAGGAATAAAAATGAACCCTGCGCCATCAACCTGCACTTCTTCAAGCAAGGTCGCGGGGGCACCTTCGACACCCAAAAGCGGATCATCGACATTTTCATAGACGGTGATGCCTAATACATCGCCGGGGCGAATGGTGTCTGACCCCAGTTGCGATGCGTTCTTAAAGGAATTTGAAAACCCAAGTGCGGGTGTCACAGCCGTGGCACGGGTGACGCGGTCATTCACCGAAACGACAAAGGCGTCGCCTTGATTCTGTACGGAGCCCGCGAAAATCTGGCGTTTATTGGGACCGACCTGTGGCAATCCACAAGACGAGATAACGGCCAACGCCGCAAGAACTGCGATGGGACGCGCCCACCGAAAAGGTACGGATTTCACTGCCCGGTCTCCTCGACCTATTCAACTCTGCCTCAAAATTCGTCGATTGTTTCGACGTAATTACAGGCAACGTAGCGCAGAAAATCTATAAAAGCGACTGTAAATATGGGCTTAGGTCAGGTGACAAGGCGCAACTGTTGCCGTGGGGCCGCGGTCCCCATTTCCAGCGCATCATAGGGATCCTCGGGCGCGAGCATCATATCAACCACTTGACGCAGCAATTGACGGCGTCCGCGCGCGGCATAAAATCCACCGGGAATCTGTGATGTTTCAAGCAGATAGCGGCGATAGTCCTTATACGCACGGTTGTCCGGGCGGCTGGCACCAGCGAAAAAATCAGGCAAGGGTTGGTCAGACACAAATTCCGGCTGCGCATAGACCGCGCGCCCAAACACTTTCAGCGGAATTCCGCGCCAGAGCACCTGCTGGCCTGCGGTTGAATTCACCGTGACGGCAGTGCGTGCATCATTCAAAAGCTGCGCCAGTTTACCGCCCCGTACATAATGTACACGGTCCGCCACGCCTAACTTTTTCGCCAAACGTTTGATGTCGCGTCGCACAGGCACGCGGCCATCTTCCAATGGATGCGCCTTGACCACCAGATGGTGATGTTGCGGCGCACCTTTGGCGAAACCGTCGATCACCAGTTCTAAAAAGTCTGACATCGTTTCAAACGGGGAGTGCATTTGAAACGAACTGTCATGTTCCAGTTGCAGCAAGGCCAGATGATAGGGAAAGCCGCCCATGCGAATGCGCAGGGTTGAGATCAGGCGATCTGCTGCCAGCACGGGCATCAACAACAACCGTTTGACATAAAGCTGGAATTCTTTGGTCACACTTAGGCTGCGATGTGGGCGGAAATTGCGATAATCGCCGTTTCGAAACATCACGAACCAATGATACAGCGCCCCGTAAAAGATATGCTGGCGCATGTCGCCCCAATGGCCGGGGGGCAGGGGGGCTTCCATATCCGAATTGGCCAGCGCCGTTTGCATCTGCGGAATTGTCATGTCCATCAGGCGTGAATTGCCGTTCGATCCGTCACGTTCATAGGTCACCCAATAGGGCCGCATATAGCCTTCTTCGAACACATGCACGGTGATGCCACGCGCTTTGGCTTCGGCCACGGCTTGGGCGTGGATCGGACGCGTATCGCCGTACAGGACGATGTCGGTGACACCTTTGTCATTCAGCAACCCGTTAAAGGTCTCTGGCCAATCCGCAGGTTTGCCGCGAAAGGGAATATAGCTGCGCGGATGGAACCAAAATGCGCGATCCCCCGCATTAAACCCAACACGCCACACCGTTGCCCCAGCAAAGCGGAGCATTTTACCCAATCGGTTAAAGAAGGGTCCATGCGGACCCTGCAAAAACAGAAAGACCCGTTTGTCTGGGGCAATGGCGGTCATTTTGGTCCTTTTGATCATTGATAGCTATGCGACTTGCCCTGTTGCACCACAAAATCGGGGCATAATTGTGACGCAAGCCCCTCTTGCCAGTGTGGCAGTGCGGGGTTACGTCAAGATGAACATTATCCAAGGAGGTGCCCATGTTCACGGGGATTATTACGGATGTTGGCACCGTTGTCGGGTTGGAACAAGCGGGTGACCTGCGCGCGCGCATTCAAACCAAGTATAACGTCGCAACCATCGACATTGGCGCATCCATCGCCAGTGACGGCGTTTGCCTGACCGTCGTGGCGATGGGGGATGATTGGTATGACGTCCAGATCAGCGCAGAAACGCTTGAGAAAACCAACATCGGTGCTGGCTGGCGTGTTGGCAAACGTGTGAACCTTGAACGGGCATTGAAAGTTGGCGATGAATTGGGCGGGCATATCGTGTCGGGCCATGTCGACGGCGTGGCCGAGGTGATCGCCATGACCGATGAAGGTGACAGCACCCGCGTCACCTTGCGCGCACCCAAGGATTTAGCACGCTTTGTTGCGCTCAAGGGATCGGTCGCGCTGAATGGCACGTCATTAACTGTGAACGAAGTCGACGGCTGTGATTTCGGCATCAACTTCATCCCCCACACCAAAGACGTGACGACGTGGGGGGATGTGGCGGTTGGCGATCAGATCAACTTAGAGATTGATACGCTGGCTAGATATGTGGCGCGGTTGGCTGAGATGTCTTGAAGCGCGGGTGGATTGCTATCCAGCGGCCTCAGAGATTTGAACACGGGTGACAGACTGCCCATTGCCAAAGACACGGATCAACACGAAGCCTATGTATTGGCTGCGAATGCGAGCTACGGTGTGATAGCTGCGATCGTAAATGCATTTACCCGTAATCATAGCGCGACGCTGTGCTGTGGTGAAAAAAGGATCAGGCTGCTCCCCGTCGGGATTGCCAAATTTATGCACATTTGCACGGTCCTGCTGCACAATCGCGCAGACATCGTTAAGCGGTACGCCCCGCGAATTGTACGTGTCTTGAGGACTAAGCGTTGTATAGTATGAAAACATCAGACCATCAGCCTTGGCTGGAAGGGCCGTCAGGGCAAAACCAAGAGCCAGACAAATAGACAATAAGCGGCTGTTAAAGTGATGCATCAAATGTATCCTGAAATCCAAAATTGTGTTGAAATACTAAATAACAGACGTTTTCTGTTCGGTCATTAACAATTCGTAACGCGAACAGTGTCCTTCCAATCCCAAGAGCGTCATTTATGCAGGCCCTTAACGCACTACCGACTACGCACAGATTTGATCACCGTATTAAAAATTGCATAGTTCTGCTTTTTACTGCGTACGCCGATATACGCGCCATCACGGGCCAACCTGCCGGGTGTTGTGAACCGTGCCTGATAGACCTTTCCAGTTGCAAAATCTGGGACACTGACAGTTGTACCAGGCTTGATGTTCTTTCGGAATTTTCGACCGGGGGTGCGTGGTACAGTCAGAAAAATGTCGAAAAGCTTGTCTCCACTCAATCCATATAGGCGCAATGTATCATTGAGTGATACCTTTCCCGGCTCTTCAATCAAGAAGTAATAGACCTTTCCCAGACCGGGGGCGGTGTGGGACTGTAATTTGCCGACCTTTTGCTTGCGGTTCTTAGCGGCGCTGTCACGAATATTGTTTGCAATCCATTCTAGCCCAAATTTGTCATCCGGCTTTGTGCTGGTTCGATTGCACGATACCGCAAATATTGGCCGTGGATTCACCGTGAACGCATTGAAGGGCCGCCCGTCGCGTTTCCAAAATGCCGTGCTAAGAGTGTATTTGAAATTGTAAATTCGTATCCCGTTCGCGTTCTTTTTTTGCGATGTGGATGATGACCAGCTGCGATCCAGCTTTACCTGAACGCCGCATTTGGCAATGTTGGTGGCCTTCGCTTTGAACGGTAAATAACCCGGGTCATAGTTCTCAACGGTTTGAGCTTTTGCAGTGCTTACACACAAGGCGGTGCATACGATCAGAAGAAGCTTTTTGATTAACATGAGTTCGTGACCTAACGTTCGGCAAATCTATTTTAATACCTATAAGCAGACAAATTATGCTTGAGCATGTCAAGCATGCGAGGGTGATCCACCCTTAAAGGACGGCACATCAGATCGAACTTTGCTCAACGTGTCTTGTATATCATCACTGGTTTTGCCAGCCAAAACGCGCGCCGCACCTCTTTCCAAGCTGTGTCGGCTAAGATATGCCACTTCTATGCTAAAAACGGGAATCTGCCATGAATTTTGAGACACCGGGACCAGTCGAAGAGGGCCTGTCAGGCGCGATATCTCCGATTGAGGACATCATTGCAGACGCGCGTGCGGGTCGGATGTTTATTTTGGTTGATCATGAGGATCGCGAAAACGAGGGCGATTTGGTGATCCCGGCAGAATTTGCCGATGCGGATGCGATCAACTTTATGGCGATGCATGGGCGTGGGCTGATCTGCTTGCCCATGACGTCTGACAGGATCGATCATTTGGGCCTGCCGATGATGGCTGTGAATAATTCCTCACGCAACGAAACAGCGTTTACCGTTAGCATTGAAGCGCGTGAAGGCGTCAGCACGGGCATCTCTGCGGCAGATCGCGCGTTAACGGTTGCGGTTGCGATCACCGAACAAGCGGGTGCCGCAGATATTGCCACACCGGGCCACGTTTTCCCACTGCGCGCACGTGATGGCGGTGTGCTGGTGCGTGCGGGCCACACAGAAGCGGCGGTTGATATCAGCCGTCTGGCGGGGCTAACACCCGCTGGCGTGATCTGTGAAATCATGAAGGAAGACGGCACCATGGCGCGGCTGCCTGATCTGATCGAAATTGGTCAGAAACACGGCCTCAAGATTGGCACGATCAGCGATCTTATTGCCTATCGCCACAAGCACGACAATCTGCTGGTGGAAACCGAAAGCCGGCCTGTCACCTCTGCATACGGCGGTGAGTGGCTGATGCGGATTTTTAACGATCAGCTCACTGGACGTGATCATGTTGTCTTGACCAAAGGTGATCTGTCCACGCCGGAACCGGTGCTGGTGCGCACCCACGCATTAAACGCGCTTCAGGATATTTTGGGCCTTGGTCCCAGTTCCGCCGACGAATTGCCCCGCGCGATGCAGATCATCGCAGACGAGGGGCGCGGCGCGGTTGTGTTGTTTCGTGACCTTTTGCCGAAACTGCAACTCGACGATGACGAAGAAGACGGTCCGCGCACGGTCAAACGCACTGGCCTTGGCGCACAGATCATGTCGTCGATGGGGCTGAACAAACTGACCCTGCTGACCGACAATCCTCAGACGCGCTATTTGGGGCTGGATGCGTATAAGCTGGAAATTGTGGGCACGCGCCCGATCACGACGGAGTAATCTAAATGGCAGCGCACGAAGAACATACCGTTTTGCCACGACCCAATTTTGACAAGCCAGTCAAGGTCTTGATCGTGGTGTCGCCCTATTATTCGGACATCGCAAATGGCTTGCTAAAGGGCGCAAAGGCCGAACTGGACGCGGCAGGCGCGGCATGGGACGTGGTGGAAATGCCGGGTGCATTGGAAATCCCCACAGCGATTGGCATCTCGGACAGGCGCAGCAACTTTGACGGCTATGTCGCCTTGGGCTGCGTCATTCGCGGCGAAACCACACATTACGAAACGGTTTGCAACGACAGCAGTCGCGCCTTGCAACTGCTGGGCCTGCAAGGGCTGTGCATCGGCAATGGTATCCTGACGGTAGAAAATCGAAGCCAAGCTGACGTGCGTGCAGACCCCGAGGGCCAGAATAAAGGTGGCGGTGCGGCCGCCGCGGCCTTGCATCTGATTGCCCTCGCTCGTAAGTGGGCGGACACAAGCAAGGGCATCGGGTTCAAGCCAATGGGGCAAGACACGCTGATGGCTGGCAATTCGGACGGATCAAACATCGCATGACGACCTCGCAGGCTGGACTTTCCGGCAACCAGAAACGCAAAATGAAATCGGCCTCACGGCTTTATGCAGTTCAGGCGCTGTTCCAGATGGAACATTCGTCGCTGACCGCTGAATGGGTGCGGAACGAATTCCTCGAACATCGCTTTGGTGCTGTGTATGAAGGCGCTGAAATGCAGGACGGTGACGTCAATCTGTTCGCGCAAGTTTTAGAAGTCGCTGTGAATTATCAAGCGCCGATTGACCAAATGACCGACCGTGCATTGGTGGCCAAATGGCCCATCGCGCGCATAGATCCAACCTTGCGGGCCTTGTTTCGCGCGGCGGGTGCAGAGTTTCGTGATACGGGCACACCCCCAAAGGTGGTGATTTCAGAATATGTCGACGTGGCGCGGGCATTTTTCCCCGAGGGCAAAGAACCAAGCTTTGTGAACGCAGTGCTGGACCACATGGCCCGCGAGGCGCGTCCCGAAGCGTTTTAAAGCTGTAAGTGACTTTTGCTCAATTGGGCAGATATTGCAGCCCACCGACCTTAACCTTGAAACAACAGCCATAATCAGCCACCATTGCCCTATTACAAGGCATTTGGACATATTGTTTTAGGGGCTGAATTGATGGCAATTAACGTCGGACGTACCACGCTGCCCGGTGGAGCAGACAAGAAAACCTACCGCGATCCGGTGAATTATGACCCCGGAACAGAATTGCAAATGCAATTTCAGCAATACCCCGGCCCGGATGAGAAAATTGTGCAAGCGCCTGATTTACTGCGCTGCACGGTTGAAGTGCTGGGCGATGATCCCTTTGATGAAGAGGCGGAAAAAGGCTGGCACCAAATCACAACGGGTGAGGACGCGCCTGATCTGGATAGTGATTTTTTGATAAGAACATTCACCCTTCCTGCACGCATGGGCACACGCCTACGCGGCGGCAACGTACGTGCGGTGATCACGCGGCCTGACACCTATGTGCGAGATGCGGATTACCGCGTACGGGTGGGTCCGGTGCCGTCGAAGACTGGTGGTGGGGCGTCTAAGAAGGGGTAGGGGTGTTTGCTGGACGCTTTGGATCTCTTGCGTGCAAAGTTTGCTGACGCTGGCACACACCAACTGTTGTGATCGAGGAATACGTTAGTGCTAAAAGCCGAATTTTCTGCGCGCGTTCCTCGGCCAAATGGCGCGCGATGTTGGGCAAAAATGATTCATCCAATTTGAATTCTAGCCCATGCCTGTCTATGTTAGACGGATAGGAGGGGGTCACATGCCAACTATTTTCCGCTTTTACATCCGCCATTGCCTGATCGGGTTCGCCATATCCGGCGTTTTCACGGGCTTATTGATGTATTTCAACGTTGCGAACCTGTGGCATTTGATCAGCACATCTGACATCGGCTTTATGGCACTGACAGTGTTCTGGGTATTGAATGGTATTGTCTTTGCAGGCGCACAAACTGCCGTTGCGGTATTGTTGATGACTGAACCCGAAGACAAAGGTGACGGCGGCGGCAAGCGGGCAGGTGTACCCGTGGTGGCCTACGCCGAAGCCACAAAGCGCTAATATTTCAAACTATGGTGTGACGGGACCGCACCTGCCGTCCTGTTCTGTATTCCCGGGGACCTGTATGTACAGGTGGGCGCCAGATAAATGAACCAGGGCTCAGACAGAGCCAGCTCCCTAGGATTTGCTTAAGGCCACTGGAATGTAACATAATACAAACAGGGCAGAACCCGTCACCCCCTTCAAATAGGTGCGTGACGGGCATCCGGCAAGGGTTAGTTTGCTTTTTCGATCACGTCAGCGCGCATCCGGGCGATGTGATCGTCCCACCCTTTGTCCAACGCAAGGGTCAGACCAAAGGCGTCAACGCCAACTGGCAGGCCGACATGTTCAAGCGACAGGCGGGTGCCGCCCTCAACCGCGTCCAAGGTCCAGCGCACGGTGCTTTCTGCCCCTCCCATCGGTTTGATTGTGAACGAATATTCCAGATATTCCGGCGCACGGGCCACGTTGACCGTACCCCAGCAAATTTTATCACCACTTTCTGCGCCATAAAGCTCAAGCGCCGCGCCCTCGATCAGCGGTGTTTTTGGCGCATGAAACCAGATGGCCAGTTTGTCAGGTTGGGTCAGGTATTCCCAAACCGCCTCACGGCTGGCTTGCAAGTAGATGCTTTTGCGAATTGTGGTGTCGGTCATGTTTTGTCCTTTTCAATGGCAGTTTTCAAAGCGTCCAAACGATCGTCCCAGAAGCTGTCGAAGTATTCGAACCACGTGAGGACGGGTGCGAACCCTTGTGGGTTGATGCTGTTGATGCGTTCACGGCCACGGGCCTCGACAGTGATCAATCCGCCATCGCTGAGCACAGTGAGGTGCTTTTTCACCGCCGCGCGGGTCATGTCGAAATGCCCAGACACATCTGCGATGGTCATGTCTTGGGTCGCCAGCATTTTAAGAATATCGCGTCGGGTTGGGTCCGCGAGGGCGCGAAACGTGGGTTGGGCGGGCAGGGTCATTGTGTCACAGGGACAAAATCAAACGCCCCGTCCTGATACAGCATCGTAACGCAATCGGTGTCTGACACGCAGGCTGACACATGGGCCATCTTTGCGGGAACCTCAAAATAGCTGCCCGGACCAATGGGTGTTGCGTCTACACCGGGGGCGGCATGGGTCATTTCACCCTCAACAACGATGCCAAACATCGATGCGGATTTGGTATGGACTGGGCTGATGGTGCCTGCGGGTAGGCGCACCATGGCAAAGTATGCCTCGCTCCAGCGGTCACCTGAGAGCGGTGCAAAAGCCACCCCTTCGGGTGTCGTTGCCCAATCAAGGGCCGTTGGCGGTGTGAGTGTGATAAGTGGGTCCGCCGCAAGGGCGGGGGGCGCTGCGATGCACAGCGCAAGGATGAGATGTCGCATTGGTTGCCTTTCATGTGATACCTTTTGGTATCTCATTAATTAGATACCAAAAGGTATCATGTCAACCCGCAATCTTACGGCAGCCCTAAGCTGGCAAACCTTACTCTTCGCTTTGTATGAAATTGTAGGCTTTAAGTTCTTCGGGCAGCAGCACGTAAATCTCGTTTGGTGGGGTGACCAGCGCATGACGCATGACCAGCGGGTCAATCCCCATATCATCAAGATAAGCCATCACCTCGCCTTGTCCGCGCTGGATGTCTTCGACGGCGATAAAGGCGGGTAAAAGGGTACTTTCGCCAAAGTAATGTTGATGCACACCCACGGACGCGGTTTCGGGAATGTCGCGCTTTATACCTGCGGCCAAAAGATAGGGGCAGGCGGAATAACAGATGTCACCATCGCGCAGGGCGGTGTTTAGGTCGGCCGCGCGCAGATGACGGCCCAATTCCAACGCGTCACGCACCGACCCACCGGGGGAGTTCAAAAATACACTGGTCGGGGCGGGCGAAAGTTCATCAATTTGTTTGCTGATGCGTGTTGAATCACCCGCCGTGATCGCGCCCTCAAGCAACACGCTGGCACCCGCCTCAACCACAGTCAGCGTTAGACGATCCGGCAGCGGTGTGCTTGGCATCGGTTGGCCGGGGGCAGGCGCGCGGTCTTGGCGGTAGCGGCGGGTTTGATCCCCCGGTCTGATTGGTTCGGTCAACGACGGTGCACTGGGCCCAAACCCCGGCAGGCTTAACCCGTCACGCAGGTCACCCCAGAACAGCAAGGCCGCGAGCAAAAGTTGAAGGATCAACACGCCCATCAGGACACGCCCCACCGGGTTGCGGGCTTTTGGTGTGGTGTCTTGGGTGGCGTCACTCATGAGGATTTGATTGGGGTGATTTGCGCGGGGGTGTCTGCATGCTTTTCAGGTGGTGCGGCTGGCGCGCCTGCGTGCATCGCTTCTTCAACATCACGCACAGCGGATAGGGCAGCGCGTAGTTCGGCCAATGTCATTGTGTCCTCAACCGCCGCCCCTTCACGTCCTGATCTGATCGCGGTCTGGGTGATTGCGAGGATGAACACCAGCACAGCAGGCAACAGATCAATGGCAATGGCCCCCGCCCAAGACGGCACAAAGTTGCGGGCATATAGGATCACGGCATCGGCGCTAGAAATTGGTGTGTAGGTGGTTTCGGTGGGCGGTGGCATGTTCAGAACTGATTGCGCCGCACGTTCCAGCGTCGTGGCGCGTTGGGCCAACACTTCAAGCACAGAGGTGATTGTCGCGCCCTGTGCGGTGCGGTTTTCAGCGCTGTTGCCATCAAGTTCGGGCAGGACAACGGACGCGGACAGGTCTTGCGCTGCGCGCTCCACCAGTGAGGCCACGGACAATTGGCGCAACTGCGTGATCAAACCTGCCAAGCGTACGGCCTGTTCGGAAAACTCAACCGATCTTGCATCAACCGGGCCGGGCTCAACTGTCAAAGCGCGCATCCGGCTAAGGATTTGGTTGCCTTCAACAAAGGCAGCATTGACCAGCGGGGTTTGCGTGGCAATTTGTGCCTCTAGCCCGCTCAGTTCCGCAGATTTTTGGCGCAACACGCGGAAAACTGCGCCGCGCCCAGCCAGACCTGACAGATTACCGGTGGCTTCTTGTTCGCTGAGGTCTTCAAAGCTTTGCCGCACACGGGCCACGTCACGTTCCAACCCTTGGGCGGACAGCGCAATTTCATGGGCGCGCTCAAGCGATCCTTGATATTCTTGCACGGTGTTGGCGAGGTGTTGTTCCACGGCGGCAGACCCGGCAAGGGCGGCGGCGTTCAGCCATGAAGACATCGCAACAATGGCAAGCGATCCAAGCCCCATCGCGCCGAGCAGACCAATTCGGGCGCGCGTGGTGCGCACGGCAGGAAACAGGCGTAACATATAGGACCAGAACACAAAAATCCCAACAGACACAGCGACCGAATAGGCAATTGCAGCAAAGGCAGACATTGCACCTGTGTCATCCAGTAATGAGGAAACGCCAAGATAGGTGTAGATGCCCGACGCAACGGCCAGCACCCCCAGCGCGGTACCAGAAAAGGTATCAAGCCAGGTCAAATGCCCTTCAAGTTCGCGGGCATAGCGCACGCCGCGGGCCTCAGATTGCGTCATTGGTTTGCGATCCGTCATTGAAATTCCCCTGTCTCACCAAAGGGTAAGATAGGGGAGGGGCGCGCAAATACCAATGACTTGCCAAAAGGATTGCCAATGTTCATGAAATGTTCGTATATTTGTGCATGATCCAAAATGCGCTTCAAACCCCTTCCTCTGATCTGCAACCCGGACAGCTGCTTGCGCGCGGCGTCGCACGACACTTGGTCAGTCATGGTTTTGTCTGTGTCGAAGAATTGGTGCCCACGCGAGGTCTGCGGGTGGATGTCATGGCATTGGGGCCAAAGGGCGAAATCTGGGTGGTGGAATGTAAATCATCGCGCGTCGATTTTACATCTGACAGTAAATGGCAGGGGTATTTGGAATGGGCGGATAGGTTTTTCTGGGCTGTGGACGAGGATTTTCCAACCGACTTACTGCCCGAAGACACTGGCATGATCATCGGGGACGCCTACAGCGCTGAGATTATCCGCATGGGACCTGAAACCAAGCTGGCTCCAGCGCGGCGCAAAGTGATGGTGCAAAAATTTGCGGTACATGCGGCGCGACGGTTGCATAGCCTGCGCGACCCGGGATTGATGCCCGATTGGGGTTAGGCCGTATTAGCGTTTGCCGCCACCTGCACGGTGGGCGGCTGCCATGATCTCTTCTGCGATCTCAACAGCTTCATCCGGGGTGAAATCCATTGGGATTTCCACACCGTTGCCTTCGATGAACAACCGTACCATGCCTGCATCAGTCGGACCAATTTGCAGGTTCGCCTCAATATCGCGTTCGGTGTTAATGCCCATGGTTTTCTCTCCGTTGATGGGCGCTACCGCTAACGCGGCACCTATCGAAAAGCAAGGTTGAAACGCCAGCCCGTCTGGGCCCATGATGCGGTTATGGATTTGGAAACGATAGAGATACGCAGGTTTACCGTGGCGGACCGCGATTGGTTAATTGCGCAACATGAACAGCATTATGCGCAAGAAGAGGGGTTTGATGCGAGTTTTGGCGTCTTGGTGACGCAAATCATCGATGCTTTTTTGCGCGAGTATGACGCGGATTGTGAGGCGGGGTGGATCGCTTGGCAGGGCGCAGAACGGCTGGGCAGTATCTTTTGTGTGCGTCTAGATGCGCAAACCGCGAAGTTGCGGTTGTTCTTGCTCACGCCCGGCGCGCGGGGACGGGGATTGGGCAAGCGGATGTTGGCAACCTGCATGGGGTTTGCCAAGGACTGCGGCTATCAACGCATGCAGTTGTGGACCCACGAATCTCATGCTGCGGCGGGGGCACTTTATGCGAGATCAGGCTGGGTTTTGGGAGAAACAAAGCCGGTGGTGTCCTTTGGCAAAGAAAATGTTGAGCAAACTTGGACGGTCAGCCTGGTATAGGGAAAATCAGGGGTGTTTTTGAAAGTCTTAGGGTCTTGCAATCTGATTGTATGGCCGCTAAATCCCCTAGCAATGCCGCCTTAGCTCAGTTGGTTAGAGCACTGGTTTGTGGAACCAGGGGTCCCCCGTTCAAGCCGGGGAGGCGGTACCACCCTTCCTTTACTCTTCAAACGCTTTCGCCTGCGGCGGGCGTCCGTGAGAGGCCAGCCTCTCACACTCTCCGGGATATTTACGGCCAAAAAGAAATGCGGGGCTAGTCGATCTGGATGGTTTGGCGGATTTTTCCGGTGAGGCGGTCGTAGATTAGGATGTGATTGTCTGTTGTGACGATAGCGTACCAGTCATCGCCTTGGGTAAAGGTCGCGGCGGTTTTCCCATCCGGCAGTGTGATTGTATCGGGCAGGGCGGGGCCATCCCCAGACAAGCGCGTGACAAGCAGGATAATCACCACTAAAACGCCGCCAATCATCACGGCGGTTAATACCGTCACCAATCGCCGCAGGAACCGCAGGTTTGCCGGTTCAATCGGGTCTATAGGATCATCCATGTCGCACCGCCGTATCACATTCACCATTGCGGACGCGCCGCCGCCCCGTCTTGATAAGGCGCTGGCGCGAGATGTGCCAGAGGATGCGAACCTGTCGCGGACCCGTTTGGGGCGTTTGATCGAAAATGGTGCGGTGATGATCGCCGGGCAGGTGGTGCGCGACCCGCGTGCGCGTGTGGCGCTGGGGGATCAGGTCGATATCGATATCGAAGAAGCCGAAGAAAGCCATATCCTGCCCGAAGACATCCCGCTTGAGATTGTCTTTGAGGATGATGATCTGGTGGTGATTAACAAGCCCACGGGCATGGTGGTGCATCCGGCACCGGGATCGCCTTCGGGCACGTTGGTGAATGCATTGTTGGCCCATTGTGGGGATGACCTGTCTGGGGTCGGGGGGATGAAGCGCCCCGGTATCGTGCACCGGATTGATAAAGATACCAGCGGATTGTTGGTTGTGGCGAAATCGGATGCCGCGCACCATGGATTGGCCAAACAGTTTGAGAAGCACACTGTTGAGCGATACTATCAGGCCATTGTTTATGGGGTGCCAGATGCCAATGATCCACGTTTGCGCGGGATCAAGGGGGCATCGTTTGAGCCGGGTAATATTTTGAAATTGACCACGCAATTGGCGCGCCACAAGACGGATCGGCAACGCCAAGCGGTGCTGTTTAACGGTGGACGCCATGCCGTCACGCGTGCGCGTACGGTTGAACGCTTTGGCACGCCGCCAATCTTGGCATTGATGGAATGTTGGCTTGAAACGGGCCGCACCCATCAGATTAGGGTGCACATGGCGCATGCGGGGCATGGTTTGGTCGGGGATGCGACCTATGGCGGCAAACGCAAGCTGCCAAAAGCGGCGTTGCCAGAGATTGCCGCAGAGGCGGTAAAAGCGTTTCCACGACAAGCCTTGCACGCGGCTGTTTTGGGCTTTGACCACCCGGTTACAGGTGAAAACGTCCGATTTGAGGCACCGTTGCCGCAAGATATGATGGATCTGTTGGATGCGGTGCGCTTGGCGGTGTGATCCGGGGGCGTGATGAAATCTGGTAGAAAAAACACATCCGCGTGACAGCACGGCGCAGTTACTTCTTATTAACAAAGATTGTACGATTATTAACTAAACCGTTCGGTTCAGCACTTGAAACCAATGCAACTGCGAACCATATTGATGTTAAGCCTATAAACATAGGCCCCTAAATTGGGGAAAGGGACAAGACATGGGAAATTACGCAAATCTACCAGCGCCAACACCGGAAGGTGGTTTGAACCGCTATATGCAGGAAATTCGCAAATTTCCGCTGTTGGAACCCGAAGAAGAATACATGCTTGCCAAAGCTTGGGCTGAAAAAGAAGACACTGAAGCCGCACACCGTATGGTGACATCGCATCTGCGTTTGGCTGCGAAAATCGCCATGGGCTATCGCGGCTATGGTCTGCCGCAAGCTGAGGTGATTTCAGAGGCAAACGTAGGGCTCATGCAGGCGGTCAAACGCTTTGATCCTGAAAAAGGGTTCCGTCTGTCGACCTACGCCATGTGGTGGATCAGGGCATCGATCCAAGAGTTCATCTTGCGTTCATGGTCTTTGGTAAAAATGGGCACCACGTCCGGGCAAAAGAAATTGTTTTTCAACCTGCGCAAGGCCAAGAATAAGATCGGCGCGTTGGAAGAGGGCGATCTGCGTCCAGAAAACGTGACAACCATCGCTACGCAATTGGGCGTAACCGAGGAAGAAGTGATTTCCATGAACCGCCGGATGTCGGGTGGGGATGCATCACTGAACGCCACGGTTGGATCCGAAGGTGAAGGCACCATGCAATGGCAAGATTGGCTTGAGGATGACGACGCTGATCAGGCGGGCGACTATGAGGCGCAAAACGAGTTGGAAACCCGCCGCGAGATGTTGGCCGAGGCGTTGGAGGTACTGAATGAGCGTGAAAAAGACATTCTGACGCAACGGCGCTTGTCAGATGAGACCATCACGCTGGAAGACCTGTCAGGCCAATATGACGTCAGTCGCGAACGTATCCGTCAGATCGAAGTGCGGGCGTTCGAAAAGCTCCAAGCACGGATGCGCGAGCTGGCAAGTGAAAAGGGGTTGATGGCGGACGCCTGATCCCGATTGCAATTATACAACCACAAAGCCCCACACCCCATCTGGCGTGCGGGGCTTTTTCATGGGCCATATCCACTTTACCCGGCGCGCAATGTCCATAAACTAAGCAGGGAAAGAGAGGTATCAGCATGGAACCAGTGAATTGGGGTATTCTGGGGGCGGCAAATTTTGCACGCCAGCATATGGGGCCCGCGATCCATGCGGCACGGGGCGCGCGATTGGCGGCTGTCGGCACCAGTACCCCGGCCAAAGCGGCTGGGTTCACGGATTTTGCGCCGGATATCAAGGTGCATAACGTCTATGACGCGGTCCTTGCTGATCCGAACATTGATGCGGTCTATATTCCGCTGCCCAATCATATGCATGTCGATTGGTCGCTCAAGGCATTGGCGGCGGGCAAACATGTGCTGTGTGAAAAGCCGATGACCATGCAGGCAGATGATTTTGATCAACTGATTGCGGCACGTGATACCTCTGGTTTACTAGCAGCCGAAGCCTATATGATTGTGCATCATCCGCAATTCATCCGCGCCCGTGAGATTGTACAATCCGGCATGATCGGACGGCTGCGCCACGTCACGGCGGCATTTTCGTTTTTCAACGATGACATGGATAACATCCGAAATCAGGCGGCAGCGGGCGGTGGCGGACTGGCCGACATTGGTGTCTATGTCTTTGGTGGCGCGCGCTTTGTCACGGGGCAGGAACCCACCGCCGTGTCTCATGCGCATATCGACGTTGAACACGGTGTTGATACTTTTGTGCAAATGTCAGCGAATTTTCCTGAATTCACCTATTCCGCCATGGTCTCTATTCGGATGTTCAAACGCCAAGAACTGGTTTTTCACGGTGAAAAGGGCGTGTTGCACATGACGTGTCCATTTAATGCAGGGGTCCATGATCAGGCAGAATTGCATTTGGAAACTCAAGATCACGCGCTGACGATTGAGCGATTTCCCGGAGTGAACCAATATGTCCTGCAAGTTGAGGCGTTTAGCACAGCAGTACGCACAGGTGCGCCCTATGCCTGTCCCTTGGAATTCAGCAGAGGCACCCAAGACATGATCGACATGACATGGGCCGCGCATAAGACGGAATAGGAGCACGCAATGGCAGGTGGTTGGGCAAAAGACGGTGCTGTATCTGAACAGATCGAAGCATCGATTTCGGATGAATTGGCACGGATGAAGGCACGCAAAGCACCCGTGGGCGAGAGCCTGAGCCATTGTGCAGAATGCGACGAACCAATCCCCCAAGCGCGACGCGATGCGTTGCCGGGCGTGAAGCTGTGTATTGAGTGTGTGCGGGAGCGGGATGGAAAGTTTCAGGCGCGCGGTGGGGTCAATCGACGGGGGAGTAAGGATAGTCAGTTGAAGTGATGACTATCCGACATGGGCCTTGCGATGGCAGTTGGGGCAAAGAGCCAGCGTATTTTCTACAGTGTCGAGGCCGCCCTCTGAGAGAGGTTCAATGTGATGAACTTCAAGATAAGCAGTTCCATCTGATTTTCTTTTAAAGGGTGCTGGTTCTTTGCAGCCTTCACACTGGCCCTCAGCAAGAAAGAGGCGTTCCGTGACCACATCAACGTTTCTGATAAACTTGAGAGTGCGAACATAAGTTTTCTGCGGAATAGGGTCTTCCAATTTGAGGCGTTCCAAACGTGCTTTACGGCTATCACTTGACTGAAGAAACACACTTCTTTGGAATTGCTTAACCTCTACAGCATGGCTTTTTACAACCGCCTCTACATCAATGATTTCAAAACCAGCTGCTTCTAAGCCCTTACGTGTATTTGTTGCACTGAATGCATTCGATTGGCCTTTGGACATTCCATATATAGCTTTTTGAGGGTAAAGCCGTCCGTTGAGAGGGTTGAGCACCCAATAGCGCGTGGGTTTACCATAGCCTTCGGGCAACCCTGATTTGTCATATTCATCAAAAGCACTCTGGACATCTTTGCGTTCAACCGAGAATTCTCCTTCTGAGTACCGTTTGGAGATTTTGTTCATAACTATTCCATTACCTCCAAACTATCAGTAACTCTGAAATCATGTTCAAAACCTTAGCGTTTGGTGCAGATGCCCGTGACCTTCTTGCCATTGATCCGGTATTTGTTCTGGGACAGGAATTTGATACGTGTCACGCTTGCACGTTTACCAACCCCTAATTGACGCGGCAGGGTCTTGGCGATGAGGCGGCCCAAGGGAGTTTTGGAAATATCTTTTCCATTTGCCGAGATCGACCGCATTCGCGCAGTCCTGATCTTTTCGACAACCCGGTTCCCTTGCAAAGACCATGATCCGCGCATGACGATGGCCGCATCAACCCGTCCCCTTCTGTCACCAGAGGCGACATTGGCATGATGATAGAATTGGCCGTTCTCGCGGTAATCCATCAAGGTGCGTACAGCCGTACCAGGGCCGTTGCGGGTGTCGCAATCCCATTTGCCCACCAATGATTGTGCCGTGGCCTGCGTTCCGGCCATGGCTATGACGGCCATTATTGCTATTGTTTTCATCATTCTTCCATCATCTCCAACTCATCAATGAACCCTGAAATCATGCTCAATCCTTTGTCCCAGAACGCGGGATCGGAAGCGTCCAGCCCAAACGGGGCCAGCAATTCCTTGTGGTGCTTTGATCCACCCGCCTTGAGCATGTCGAAATATTTGTCTTCAAACCCTTCTTCGCCCTCGGCGTATACCGCGTAAAGCGCGTTCACCAGGCCGTCCCCAAAGGCATAGGCATAGACGTAGAAGGGGGAATGTACGAAATGCGGAATATAGGCCCAGAAGGTTTCGTATCCGTCCATGAATTCAAAGGCTGGCCCCAGCGATTCCGCCTGTACTGACATCCACAAGGCGTTGATATCATCGGGCGTCAATTCACCGTTCCGGCGTGCAGCATGCAGTTTACATTCAAAGTCATAGAACGCGATTTGGCGTACAACGGTGTTGATCATATCTTCAACCTTGCCCGCCAGCATCACTTTGCGCTCTGCCTTTGTCTTGGCCCCGTCCAGCATCTTGCGGAAGGTCAACATTTCACCGAACACCGATGCGGTTTCGGCCAAGGTCAGCGGGGTGGATGACAACATCTCACCCTGACCAGCGGCCAATACCTGATGTACGCCGTGACCCAATTCATGTGCCAAGGTCATGACATCGCGGGGTTTTCCCAGATAGTTGAGCATCACATAAGGATGCACGTCGGTGACGGTTGGGTGCGCAAAGGCCCCCGGTGCCTTGCCCGGTTTCACCGCCGCATCAATCCAGCCTTTGCGGAAAAACGGTTCGGCCAATTCGCCCATGCGCGGATCAAAGGCGCTATAGGCATCCATGACAGTTTTCTCGGCGCGCTCCCAATCGACCACGCGCGGATCTTCCATGGGCAAGGGCGCGTTACGGTCCCAGACCTGCATGACGTCAAGCCCTAGCCATTTACGCTTTAGCTCGTAATAACGGTGGCTTAGGTTTGGATAGGCTTTGACAACCGCCTCACGCAGCGCCTCGACCACCTCGGGTTCGACCTGATTGCTGAGGTGGCGGCCCATCTGCGCGGTTTCCATGCCACGCCAGCGGTCAATGATCTCTTTTTCCTTGGCTTGGGTGTTGTGGACCCGTGCAAAGGTTTTGACGTTCTCGCCAAACACCTCGGCCAGTTCACGCGCGGCAGCCTCGCGGTTGGCACGATCAGGATCGGTCAACAGGTTCAGCGTGCCTTCGATGTTTAAGGTTTCGCCGTTCACATCAAATTGCAGCCCGGCGATGGTTTCGTCAAACATCCGTTCCCATGCGTCGCCAACCACGCCCAGATCATGCAGAAATTTTTCCAACTCGTCTGACAATTGGTAAGGCTTCATCGCGCGAATACGATCAAAAATCGGTTTGTAACGGGCAAGATCGGCATTGCCTGCAAACAAACCGTCCAGATGATCATCCTCAAGGCGGTTGAGTTCGAGCGTGAAAAACACCAAAGGTGTGGTGAAATTGGTGATACTTTCCTGCATGTCGGACATGAATTTTGCGCGACCTGCATCGGTGGTCAGTTGATAATACCGCAAGCCTGCGAACGACATAATGCGCCCGGCAACCTGGTTGATCTTTTCGTTGCGCAACACACAGTCCAGCAGCCCGGCGGCGTCCAGACCCGCCAAATTTCCTTCAAAATCAGTGGCAAAGCTGGCGCAAGCCTGTTCCAGCCAATCCAGATCGCGCTTGAGTTCTGGCGCATCCTCGCCCGCGTATAGATCGCTGAGATCCCATTCGGGCAGGTTGCCTAGGGATTTGTCGCCGCCACCGGCATTTGCATCACGAACGGGGAAGGGAAGCTGGAACATGTAAGACCTCAAATTGCGTTTTAACTTATCTATGCGCCGAGGCGGGCAGGGACAAGCGCCGCTCACCCATAGATGCGCAGCATTTCGTTCAGATCGTCCAATGTATTGGCTTCTTGCAGTGGTTTATCTTGGCGCCAGCGCGACATCCGCGGAAACCTGAGTGCGATGCCGGACTTGTGGCGTGGGCTGGCTTGGATGCCCTCAAAGGCGATTTCAAAGACGTGATGCGGGGTGACTTTGCGCACCGGGCCAAAGCGTTCAAGGGTGTTTTTGCGCACCCAAGCCGTGATCTGGCGAAACTCTGCATCTGTCAGGCCCGAATAGGCTTTTGTGAACGGCACCAGATCGTTGCCATTCCAAACCGCAAAGGTGAAATCCGTAAACAGGTTCGCGCGCCGCCCTGATCCAGACTGCGCATAGATCATCACCGCATCAATGGTCAGCGGATCCAGTTTCCATTTCCACCAATCGCCCTTTTTGCGACCTGCCAAATAGGGACTTTCAGCACGTTTGATCATCAACCCTTCGGCATGTGCATCGCGCGCGTTGCTGCGCAGCGCGCTAAGGTCTGACCACTGGGTAAAGCTATGCTGTGGGGATAGCTTTACGGGCGCGTCGCTAGGCAAATTCGTACAGGCGGCCTCAAGCACAGCGCGACGTTCTGCAAAGGGTTTATCCCGGATATCAACGCCTTGCCATTCCAGCAGGTCATAGGCGTGAAACACCACGGGTGCCTCAGCGAGCAGTTTTTTGGGTACTTTTTTGCGGCCAATGCGCGCTTGAAGCGCATTGAAAGACGCCGGATAGGGTTCTTGTGGGTGCCAGACCAAGAGTTCACCATCCAGCACAGTGCCGGGGGGCAGATGATCAATCGCACGGGCGAGTTCGGGAAAACGATCCGTCATCAACTCTTCGCCGCGCGACCATACGAAATAGCTGCCATCCCGCACAATCAACTGCCCGCGTATGCCATCCCATTTCCATTCAGCGCGCCAATCATCTGGATCACCCAAGGCATCTGGCGTGTCCTCAAGCCCATAGGCAAGGTAGAACGGATAGGGGCGAGAGGCATCCGCAGTCGCATCCTTCGCTTCGATCAGTTCATGCCATGACACATCATCGGGGTGCCAATTGCCCATGAGGCGGTGGGCAAGTTCGGCTTCTGGTTTGTCGGTCGCGCGCGCCAATGCGCGGGTCATGAGTTTTTGACTGACACCAACGCGAAAGCCGCCCGTGATCAGCTTGTTGAACAAGAACCGTTCTGCCCCGCCAAGGCGCTGCCATGCGTCGAGGACAAACGCCTTGCGTGCTGTTTCATCCACATCAGCAAGCCCGCGTAAGGCGTTGATCCAGTGGGCCAGTGTTTGATTATCCACAGATGCATTTGTGGGCAGGACCAAAGAGATGGTTTCAGCCAGATCCCCAACAATGGAATAGCTTTCCTCAAACAGCCACAGGGGGATACCGGATGCTTCGGCGGCCCATTCGCGTAGCTTTGCGGTGGTCACAGCGCGTTTGGGGCGGCGGCCTGAAAACAGCGCGATAGTCCACATCCGATCGGTATCATCCGCTTCGCTAAAATACGCAGCCAAAGCAGTTACTTTCACGGTGGTCTTGGTGCTTTGATCGATGGCGTTGAACAGCGCGGCAAACCGTTTCATCCGTCATCCCCACTGTCTGATGCGTCGCTGTCAAATTGGGTTGGCACAACTTGCGCGGCCCAGCCATTTTCATTCAAGTACCGCGTGAGGATATCAGTGTAACCATGTGTCACATATATATTTTCTGCCTCAGTCTCTTTGACCGCCCAAAGCAATCCAGCCCAATCAGCGTGATCTGATATGACAAAACCACGGTCCCCGGCACGCCTGCGTCTGATCCCACGCAAGGCCATCCAGCCAGAGGCAAAAGCACTTTCTTGTGGCCCAAAACGGCGCGCCCAAGCAGAGCCTTGCGCAGAGGGTGGTGAGAGAACCAATGCACCGGGGTGTTGTTTGGGATCAAGCTCAGGTGTGACATGAACAGTATCGGTTAAAGCTATGCCTTGATTGCGTAAAACCACATTTGTGTTTTCCACAGCAGTATGTGTCAGGATTGGTCCGATATTAGGGTCCAGCATCGACATCAATCGCTGGGCCTTGCCCAAGGAATACGCCCCCAGAAACGCGGTTTTGCCTGCGTCAACGCAGTTGCGCCACCACGCATTTAGATCACGCGCGACAGTATCTTGGTCAGGCCAGCGGAACACCGGCAAGCCAAAGGTGCTTTCCGTGATGAAATGATGACATTTCACTGGTTCGAAAGGGTCAGATAACCCATCATCGATTACCTTATAATCCCCCGATGCAACCCAGACTTCGCCTGCAACTTCGACCCTGATTTGCGCTGATCCGGGCACATGCCCCGCAGGGCGAAATGAGACACGCGCACCGCCGATGGTGCGGACCTCACCATAATTTACACCTTCGCCGTTGATGTCACCCAAGCGGTGCCGCATCACGGGTAAGGCCAGATGGGTCGCCAAATAGGATTGCATACCAGATCGGGCATGATCCGCATGGCCATGGGTGATCAAGGCACGCGCAACGGGGTGCCACGGGTCGATGTAAAAATCACCTGCGGGGCAATAGATGCCTTTGTCGGTGAATGTGAGTACGGGCGTGCGTGACATGACAGCCAATGTAGGTGGGTGTTTGGATTTGCCCAACCTTTTAGAATACGTTGAGCCGCAAAATCGCGAGGTTTTAGGCCGTGACTGTGCCCAAAAACAACTTTTGAATAGCATCCATGACGGGCAGCCGGGTTGCTTCGCTTTCCATTAGGACTTCGTGTTCAGCACCGTTCACCATTTCAATGCGTCCGCCATTCCACGCTTCCATACGTTCATGGATGCGCGCGGCATCAACCACACGCTCATTGCTGCCAACCCATGAGACACAGGGCAAGCTGGGCGCTGCGCGGCCTGCCAAATGGGCGGTTTCGGTCAGTGCCTCACGCAGCCATACGAAACTGGGCCCACCAAGGGCCAATTCAGGATGTGCTGTGATCTGATCACGCATCATGTGAAACATGACCGGATCAGTGGTTAACATGTTGTCTTCAAAAGGTTCAGATAGAACATAAGGCTCTGGTTTCGTGCCCGGGGGCAGTAAATGCCCCTTGCCAAAATGTGGCATCGTATGGGCCAGCACATGTGCCAGATGCCACAGATGTGGGGCAATGCGGATGCCCCACATCGGCGCGGTAAAGGCCGCGGCCTGTACGGGCAGCCCCTCAATCACCGCACGCAATCCGATACACCCGCCCATCGAATGGGCCAGTAAAAAGAACGGACGTGGCAGGCTAAGTGCACGTGCGGCGCGCAAAAGGGCTGCGACGTCTTTTTGATAGTCGGGAAAGGCGTCGACATGGCCCGTGCGTGGATCATCCAGCATGCGGTCTGCCAAACCTTGGCCGCGCCAATCAATCGCAATTGTGCCAAGCCCGCGCGCGGCCAGATCGGACGCCGTTTGCCCGTATTTTTCAATGTATTCGGTGCGTCCGGGGAACAGCAGCACTGTCCCCTTGGCACCGTTTACAGGCCAGTGACCAACCCTGATCTTTTTGCCATCAGATGTCTCAACCCAATGGGCCATCCCGCCCGCAGGGCCGGGATGCACATCCGTGAAAAAGGGAGCAGGCGACAGGGTCATTACGACAAGGCAGATGCCAATTTCATTGCCAGCCCCATGTCACCGTCAACCTTGAGCTTGCCTGTCATAAAGGCAGATGTTGGATTGGTGTCACCTTCAATAATGGATTGGAAGGTCTCGGCGTCCGCGCTTAGTGTCACGTCAGCCTCTTCGTCGCCTGCGCGCGCGCCATCGCCGTCCATCATCACAGCGCCTTCGCCTTCGATGTCAAATTTGGCCGTGCCGCCAATGTCTGTTCCGGCCAGTTTTTCGTTCAACACAACAACCGCTTCGTTAACTATATCGCTCATCTTTAGCCCTTTTTGGCAAAATGGCTGCAACTACGTCTGGAAATGCGGCGGCAGCCTGTTACATTCACCATTGTTATGCGCATCAAACCCGTCAACCTCAAACGTCACGTAGCGGCAATTGGATCAGCTTTGTTGCTGTCTGGCATTGCTTTGGGCGCTAACATTAACGTGGCTCTTGCGGATGAAGTGTCACCGGAATTGTTAGAGCGTTTGCGCAGTGCATCAGCCATTGAGGCACCTCGCGTTGCACGCGAAGTAGAAACAACGTGGTCGCGCTCTGGTTCTGCGGCGATGGATCTGCTGCTCAAGCGGGGTCGCGACGCCTTGGATGCAGGGGATGCGCGTTTGGCGATTGATCATTTCACAGCCCTGACAGATCACGCGCCTGACTTTGCCGAAGGCTATCACATGCGCGCACAGGCCTATTTCCGGGCCAACCTATATGGCCCCGCGATTGATGATCTGGAAACCACACTGGCGTTAAATCCAAACAATTTTAACGCAATATTTGGATTTGCGGTGATGGTGCAGGAATTTGGTGATCTGCGCCGCGCGGCGGAACTTTATCGCAAGGTTCTGGCCATCCATCCAAACCATGAAAACGCCAAGACGGCGCTCTCTTCCCTGAAACGCGACGGCATTGGCCGCGAGCTGTAATTCTCAAGGATAGTGAAGTGTCGAATGATGCGCGGGTTGTGGCCGTTTTAGGCCCGACCAATACCGGTAAAACCACCTATGCAATTGAGCGGATGCTGGGGCATCGCACGGGCATTATTGGCCTTCCGCTGCGTCTGCTTGCGCGCGAGGTCTATGACCGGATTGTTGCCATTCGTGGGCCATCTGTGGTGGCCTTGGTCACCGGCGAAGAACGTATCGTACCGCCACGCACGCAATATTGGGTTTGTACCGTTGAGGCGATGCCAGAGGGTATGGGCGCTGATTGTGTCGCGGTGGATGAAGTGCAATTGTGCGCTGATCCTGAGCGCGGACATGTCTTTACGGATCGTTTGCTGCGCGCGCGTGGGTTGCACGAAACGCTGTTCCTGGGCTCTGACACCATGCGTGGCACCATTGCGGCCCTGATCCCACAGGCGCAATTTGTACGCCGTGAGCGGATGTCGGAACTGACCTATACGGGCCAGCGCAAAACCAGCCGGATGAAACCGCGTTCAGCTATCGTCGGGTTCTCGGTTGAAAACGTCTATGCGATTGCGGAATTGCTGCGCCGTCAAAAGGGTGGGGCTGCGGTTGTCATGGGCGCGCTTTCCCCACGCACCCGCAATGCGCAGGTGGAAATGTATCAAAACGGTGATGTTGATTATCTGGTCGCAACAGACGCCATTGGCATGGGGTTGAACCTAGATGTCGATCACGTGGCGTTTTCGGCGCTGAGTAAATTCGATGGCCGCCGCATGCGACCTTTGGCCCCAAATGAATTGGCGCAGATTGCTGGCCGGGCCGGGCGCGGGTTCAAATCGGGCACCTTTGGCGTCACAGGCGACGCGCGGCCGTTGGATGATCAAGTCGCCAAGGCGATCATGGATCACAGCTTTACTCCGCAAGACAAGATCATCTGGCGCAATCACGCGCTACAGTTTGGGTCGGTGAATCGCCTTATCCAAACGCTTGAACAGCCGCCAGATCATGAACGTCTGGTGCGCGCCCGAGAGGCCGACGACCTTAAGGCGCTTAAAACCCTAGCACAAGTTGACGAAATCTATGCCCGCGCCAGTGATGGTCCGTCGATCAAACTCTTGTGGGATGTGTGCCGCATCCCCGATTTCCGCGGCATCAGCCACGCGGAACATGCCAGTATCCTTGAGACTATTTTCACTGACCTACATCAATTGGGTACAATATCGGAAAACTGGCTGGCGCTGCATATCAAGCGCATTGATCGCACGGATGGCGACATTGACGCATTATCGAAACGATTGGCGTTTATCCGCACATGGACCTATGTGGCGCAACGCAAAGGCTGGTTGAATGACGAAAGCCATTGGCGCGAGGCCACACGTGAAGTAGAAGACCGCTTATCAGACGCCTTGCACGCGCGTTTGACTGAAAAATTTGTAGATCGGCGCACATCCGTGCTTTTGCGCCGGCTAGGACAGAAGGAAGCCATGGTGGCCGAAGTAAACGAGACTGGTGAAGTAACTGTTGAAGGCGAATTTGTAGGCAAGCTGGACGGTTTCCGTTTTCGCGCCGACAAGGGGGCAGGCGGGGCCGAGGAAAAGGCGATCAAGTCTGCGGCCATGCAGGCGCTTGCGCCGCAATTCCATCTGCGCGCAGATCGTTTTTACAACGCGCCTGACACCGAAATTGATTTCACCGAACAGGGTGGATTGATGTGGGGTGCCTCTGCGGTGGGGAAACTGGTTGCGGGTTCTGATGGGCTGAAACCTTCTGTCGAAGTATTTGTTGATGATGTGGCTGGACCCGAGGTGGCGCAAAAAGTGAAACGCCGCTTGCAGCACTTCATTGATCGCAAGGTTGCGGCCCTGTTTGAGCCGCTGATTGCCTTGAGCAAAGACGAGACCTTGAACGGTCTGGCACGCGGTTTCGCGTTCCAACTGGTTGAGAATTTTGGCCTACTGACACGTGCCAGCGTTGCCGACGATGTCAAAGCATTGGATCAAGATGCCCGTGGTGCATTGCGCAAACATGGCGTGCGCTTTGGTCAGTTCACGATCTTTATGCCATTGCTTTTGAAGCCCGCGCCGACGCGTCTGCGTTTGGTACTGTGGTCGCTGACCAGAGGTCTATCAGAATTTCCAGAATCACCGCCCCCCGGTTTGGTCACCATCCCGGTTGAGGCCGGTGCGCCCGGGGGTGCCGATACGATGTCGGGCTATCGAAATGCAGGCAGCCGCGCGATCCGCATCGATATGCTGGAACGCTTGGCCGACATGCTGCGCGGTGAAGATTCGCGTGGCGGGTTTGAGGCCAAACCAGACATGTTGTCGATTACGGGCATGACGCTTGAGCAGTTTTCAGAACTGATGGGTGGCCTTGGCTATAAGGCTGAAAAAGGTGAACGCGCCAAGGTAAAGGCCGTCACCGAAGTTATGCCAGAAGCTGCAAAAGACGTAGCCGAAGACACGCCCGTGATGGATGTTGCCGCTGAGGCACCTGAAGGGGCAATCACCGAAACGCCGACGCCAGATGTACCTGCGCAAGCAGATGGGATTGCTGAAGATGCGATCCCGGCCGTGGCTGATGGGGAAACGCCGCAAGGCGTTGCACTAGACGCGGACGTTGCTGTCGCTGAAATGGAGGTGTTTTACACCTTCACATGGGGCCGCGCGCCACGTGCCAATCAGAACCAAAATCAGCGTCGCGGTGGCGGGGATCGCTCGCAAGGCGCAGGCAAAGGTGGCGGAAAACCCCAAGGCAAGGGCCGCAAAGGTGCGCCGCGTGGTGACAAGGGCAACAAGGCACAAAGCTATAGCGCCAAACCGCCGCGCCGCGAAAAGCCAATTGATCCAGATAACCCATTTGCAGCCGCGCTGATGGGGTTGAAGGACAACAAATAATTGGCGGAAAAGAACGAAAAACTACGCGTCGACAAATGGTTGTGGCACGCGCGGTTTTTCAAAACACGGTCCTTGGCCGCCGCACGCGTGCAGGCCGGGGACATTCGGATCAATTCTGAAACCACCACAAAACGCGCCAGCACAATCACGCCCGGGGATGTGCTGACCTTTGCCATCGGTGATCATATTCGCGTGATCCAGATCGATGCGGTGGGCATACGGCGTGGTCCAGCCCCCGAAGCGCAGGCGCTTTATACCGATTTGTCCCCGCCAAAGCCCAAATCAGAGGACAAGCCGCCTGAAAATCCCGCATTCGAGGGAAGAGGCCGTCCAACCAAGCGGGATCGGCGCAAGCTTGATCTTTCTAAGGCCCGCCACCTTGAATGATCCTGCCCTCTGAACTAGCTAGTCACGAGACAAACAAGACAAAGATGACCGCATGACCTATATCGTGAATGACGCCTGTATCGCCTGCAAATACACCGACTGCGTCGAAGTGTGCCCGGTGGACTGTTTCTATGAGGGCGAGAACATGTTGGTTATTCACCCGGATGAGTGCATCGACTGTGGTGTCTGCGAACCCGAGTGTCCTGCGGATGCGATCCGTCCGGACACGGATGCGGACATGGAAAAATGGGTCGAATTTAACCGCAAATATTCCGAACTTTGGCCCGTGATCATCACCAAGAAAGATCAATTGCCCAATGCCGAAGAAATGGATGGCAAAGAGGGCAAGATGGAATTGTTCTCTGAGGCACCGGGTGAAGGTGGCTAAGCCAAGCTGATTCGCGTCGGTCGCTGATCAAACACATCAAGTTTTGCGGCTAAAGTCATGAAATTACCTGAGTTTGAGGGCGTTGACGTAAGGGCCGCTTTCAGATGGGTCGATTCTGTGTTATGATAAGACAACGCTGAAATAGACGGACGTGAAGGTACATCAACCAGACACCAACGGTTGAGATTATAACCCAAAGAGAAACACACCCGGATGCGGGCCACTTTGGCCCTCACTCGCATGTGTTTTTGTCGTTTGAAGCAGCACCAGTTTAACAGCGGCCATGCCCGCGCTTTAGGAGCACTATATGTCTAAGTCGAAAAAGCTTGATTTCCGTCCTAACGAATTTGTCGTCTACCCCGCGCACGGCGTCGGCCAAGTCGTATCTGTTGAGGAACAAGAAGTCGCTGGCATCAAGCTGGAGCTGTTCGTGATTGCGTTTGAGAAAGACAAAATGACATTGCGGGTTCCGACCCATAAGGCGGTCGAAATTGGCATGCGTGCTTTGTCGTCACCAGATGTGATCAACCACGCGATGAAGACGCTGAAAGGCAAAGCCAAAGTCAAACGCGCCATGTGGTCGCGTCGCGCGCAGGAATACGAGCAAAAGATCAACTCTGGTGATCTGATCGCCATTGCCGAAGTTGTGCGCGATTTGCACCGCACCGATGATCAGCGCGAGCAAAGCTATTCAGAGCGTCAATTGTATGAAGCAGCACTTGAGCGTTTAACACGTGAAGTTGCTGCCGTGGGCGGTGGTGATGAATTGGCCGCAGCCAAGCAAGTGGGTGATGTGCTGGAAAGCCGCGTCGCCGCTGCGTAAACGCCCTTGCAAGATTGTCAAAACGCCGCGCCTATGGGTGCGGCGTTTTACGTTTTAGTCGGGGTGCCAGTCGTACACCATGGTATCAAAGGCAATCAGGATTGCGACTTCGACGATCTGCTGTGTGGCCCCCAAGACATCACCGGTTTGTCCGCCAATTTTGCGGCGCGCCACGGTTTGCACGCCTAACGTCGCCAGAACAGCAATCACAATCAACCAAAGCGTCGAGACCTCTGGCGCAAAGAGGGCGGCCAGCGCGGCGAGCCCAAGGGCTGCATAGGTTGCAGCGCGACCCGGTTTACCTGTGCTTTGCGCCAATCCTTCGCGACGGGCATGGGGCAGGCGGTGCATCACCCAAACCATCGCGCCACGCGACATCACCGCCGCCGTCAAAACAGCGCCCAGTAACACGCCTTTTTCGATCATTTGCGTGATCACATACCAACGCAGCAGCAGTGACACCACCATGGCGATCACGCCGTAGGTGCCAATCTGACTGTCTTTCATGATGGCCAACCGTTTCGCCATGTCGAAGCCGCCCCAGAAGCCATCAGCGCAATCCGCCAGGCCGTCCTCATGCATCGCACCGCTAACAACAACGGATGCCAAGACCACAAACAACGCGGTGATTGGGCTGACGACACCAAGGGATTGCAAGATCCACGCCACAAGAACGGCGATTAATCCAACACCCAGACCCACCAATGGATAGGCCCATGCGGCCTGCGCCAATGACCTGCCTGCGTGGGGTACAAACGGGGCAGTGGGCAGGGGCAACCGGGTCAATAACATAAAGGCGGTCACGATATCGCGCGGTTGAAATGTGGCGCGGATTTTATCGATGTCGGTTACGTTCATTAATTTGCCCTTTCAGACCTTTCTCAGATCCTTTGCTAAGGCTAGACAGGACCAAATCAAAATCCGCAAGTATGAGCATCACATGACGCAAGCCTTTAGCCATCTTTCCGAATTTCGTGCGATTTTGGCCGCACATGAGGGCATAGATGCCACCGCTTACGATGCTGCGGGTTATCACAACGGGCAATTGACCAAACCCCCCGGTGCCTTGGGGCGACTTGAGGACCTTGCGTTGTGGTATCGGGGGTGGCGTGGCGGTGATCGCGCCGAGATCACAACACCGCAGGTAATTGTCTTTGCAGGCAACCACGGTGTCGCTGCGCGCGGTGTGTCGGCGTTTCCGGCTGAAGTCACGGCACAGATGGTGATGAACTTTGAACACGGCGGCGCGGCGATCAACCAGATTGCCCGTGCAAATGGAGCGACATTGAATGTTGTGCCGCTTGACCTTGATACCCCTACCCAAGATTTCACGGCAGGCCCGGCGATGTCGGATGAGGATTTGGTTGCTGCGCTAAACGCTGGGTGGAACGCGGTTGACACCAAAGCAGACCTGCTTGTTGTTGGGGAAATGGGGATTGCCAATACCACCTCTGCGGCGGCTTTGGCCTGTGCGCTGTTGGGCGGCGATGCGGCAGACTGGACTGGGCGTGGCACGGGCGTTGATGACGCGGGTTTGGCCCTGAAAACCCAAGTTGTGGCCGAAGCTGTTGCCTTGCATGAAGATGCGGGGGATGGGTTGGACATGTTGCGCTGCTTGGGGGGGCGTGAACTGGCTGGGATGATCGGCGCTATGGCGCGTGCGCGCAGCCTGCGCATCCCTGTGATCCTTGACGGGTTCATCTGTTGCGCGGCAGCGCTGTGTTTGGCCAAGACCCAAGAAGGCGCGTTGGATCACACCGTCGCAGGACACCAAAGCGGCGAGGGTGGTCATGCGGAATTGCTCAAGGCGTTGGGCAAAGATCCCTTGCTGCATCTGGGTCTGCGCCTAGGTGAGGCATCAGGCGGGGCGCTGGCGATTGGTATTTTAAAGTCGGCACTGGCCTGTCACGCAGGCATGGCAACCTTTGCCCAAGCCGGTGTCAGCGACGCCTAAGCAAGACCACGGGTGGGCGCTGCGCCCACCTTACGCGATGCCCCAAAGGTAGGGTGGGCGCATCATCATCCGCTCACCACGCTTAGGCCTGTTTCTTAACGTCTTCCTCGCCCCGGTTCAGGAACGCGGTTTCAAGTTCATTCTGAAGCTCTTTGGCGCGTGCTATATAGGCTTTGTTGTCAGCTGTTGCCACATCTGGACGCCACAGATCAGCCAATTCGCGCACTGAATCGCGGTCATGGCTGTAGAACATCCGCTGCGCCTCTGCGGCCTCATATTCTGATAGTCCCATGTTTTCCAAGACATACCGACCCGCCCGCAACGAACTGTCGAACATTTCTCGGACAATGTCATTTGCCCCTGCCTGATGCTGGCGATACACGTCTGTGCGGTCATGGGCGCGGGTCACGATATGCAAATCTGGGCGATGCTTGCGTGCATATTTGATCAGTTTTATTGCTGCTTTTTGATCATCGAGTGCGACGACCAGCACCCGTGCATCTTTGATCCCAGCTTTGCGCAGAATGTCGGGACGGGTTGGATCACCCAAGAATGCCTTGAACCCAAAGCGTCGCATCACGGCAATGGCTTCGGGATTATGATCCAACACAACCGTCTGGAACCCACTGGCCTGAACCAGCCGATTGACGATTTGACCAAAACGACCAATGCCTGCAATGATTACTGGTCCTTCTTCGTCGATCTCATCAGGGACAATTGTGCCGCTGTCTTCCAACCGTTTGCTGATCACATCATAGAGAATGAACAGCAGCGGCGTGATCAACATCGACAGCGCGATCACCAACAACAAGGTTTCCGCAATCGGGTTCGGCATGACCCCAGTGGCAACCGAAAAGCTGACCAGCACAAAGCCAAACTCACCTGCCTGCGCCAAGCCTAATGAAAACAGCCATTGATCGCGGCCCTTTAATTTGAACGCACGGCCAAGGCCGAACAAGATCAAGCCTTTGACGACAATCACCAGAATGGCCATCCCGACAATGACAATTGTATCGCCAAACAGAAGTTCAAAGTTAATGCCCGCACCAACCGTAATAAAGAACAGCCCTAACAGGAGGCCCTTGAATGGCTCCAAGTCGGTCTCAAGTTCATGGCGAAATTCGGAACTGGCCAGAACCACACCCGCAAGGAATGCGCCAAGGGCAGGGGACAGCCCCACCAACATCATCAGAAACGAAATGCCAACGACAATGAGGAGGGCAAGCGCGGTATACATCTCGCGCAGATTGGCAGAGTGGATAAAGCGGAAAACCGGCCGCGTAAAGAACACACCAACAATGATGATCGACGCGATGGCTGCGATGGTGACCAGTGTCACACCCCATGCTGGCAAACCTTCGACTAGGCTCAGGGCAGGGCCGTGCCCTGCATCTGCTGCCTTGTGTGCTTCATCAACTTTGTCAGGGTCCAGCGAAATGGACCCATCGGGCAACATGCCAGTGGGCAGGGTCACCGCCAATAGCGGCAGAAATGCAAGAATCGGGATGACCGCAATATCCTGCGTTAAAAGGACGGAAAACACCGACCTGCCGCCGCCTGTCTGCATCAACCCCTTCTCAGAAAGGGTCTGTAGCACAATCGCCGTGGATGACAGCGACAGTGTCAAACCAATTGCCAGCGCGACACCCCACGGCTGACCATAGGCCATTGCAATGCCCATCAACGCCGCAGTGGACAAAACCACCTGCATACCACCAAGGCCCAACAGGCGATGCCGCATGTCCCAAAGGGCACGGGGTTCGAGTTCCAAACCAATCAGGAACAGCATCATCACCACGCCAAATTCGGCAAAGTGCTGCAAGTCCTTGGTTTCAGAGCCTACCAGATGAAAGACCGGCCCAATTAAGATACCAGCGGCAAGATATCCCAGCACGGATCCTAGCCCCAATCGCGCGGCAATGGGCACTGCAATCACAGCAGCAGCGAGGTAAATTGACGCTTGGAACAGGAAACCTTCCATGTCGGTCCTTTCGGGGAAATCGCTAATTAATATTTATACGTTAGGTCGGCAGCGGTCCGTCGCGCTTTAACTGATCCATCACAATTTGGCTGTGTACACGCGACACTGCGGGGTGTCGCAACAAAACCTCGTGAATCAAACGGTTCAGGCTGGGCAGATCATCACAATAGACCCGCAAAAGGTAATCTGCATCCCCCGTCATTGTCCACGCGCTGACGATCTCGGGTCTTGTGGCAAGAAGCCGCGCAAAACTGGCGGAATGTTCGGGGCCATGGGTGCCAAGGTGTACTTGGACAAAGCCTTGGACGTTAAGGCCCAGCTTTATCGGATCAAGGCGTGCAGTATAGCCTTGGATAATGCCCTCTGCCTCAAGCCGCTGGCGACGTCGACCCGCCTGAGAGGCAGACATATGCAATTGTTCGCTCAGTTCTTGAGCGGTCAAATGAGCGTCCTTTTGGAGTGCCGCCAGCAATCGAGTATCAGTATCATCCAGCATTTGCGTAAATCTCGCGTGGTTTTGCCTTATGATGCGGTGAACGCGCGCGGTTGGCCAGAGCTGCATGTAGAATTGCGCAAAATATGCAGCGTTTTGACCATATTTTTGGCGAAACATCGTAAATCCTTGCCTGAACAGGAGAGCCCAATGGGTCCTTTTCCACATGACGCCGCAAAATCCACGATCACGCCTGATAATCCGGCGGGCACAGATGGATTTGAATTTGTTGAGTTCGCCAGCGAAACACCGCAGGAATTGCGCGATCTGTTCACGCGGATGGGCTATACCCATGTCGCCACCCACAAGACCAAACAGATCGAGCTTTGGCAGCAGGGCGACATTACCTATGTGCTAAACGCGGACCCCAACAGCTTTGGTGCGCGCTTTGTCGCACAGCACGGACCCTGTGCGCCCTCAATGGGCTGGCGCGTCGTGGATGCGCAAAAGGCTTTGGCACATGCGATTGCGAATGGTGCCAAAGAATATACCGGGTCCGGTAAAGTCCTCGATGTGCCTGCAATCATGGGAATCGGGGGATCACTGCTGTATTTTGTTGATCAATATTACGACACCTCGCCGTACAACTGGGAATACGATTGGATTGCGCAATCAAAGCCCACAGGCGTCGGTTTCTACTACCTCGATCACCTCACGCATAATGTCTTCAAAGGCAACATGGACGTTTGGTTCAAATTTTATGGCGACCTGTTCAACTTTCGCGAAATCCGGTTCTTTGATATTCAAGGTAAATTCACTGGCCTGACCAGCCGTGCGTTGACCTCGCCCTGTGGCCGCATCCGCATTCCGATCAATGAGGATCGCGACGAAAAGGGTCAAATTGTTGCCTACCTGAAAAAATATAAAGGCGAGGGCATCCAACACATCGCGGTGGGCGCGCGCGATATCTATGGCGCAACCGATCAGATTGCAGAAATGGGCGTCAAGTTCATGCCCGGGCCCCCAGCGACGTATTACAAGCTCAGCCATGAGCGCGTAAAAGGCCATGCAGAACCGTTAGATCGCATGCAGAAACACGGCATTCTGATCGATGGGGAAGGTGTGGTAGATGGCGGCGAAACCCGCATCCTGTTGCAGATCTTCTCAAAGACGGTAATTGGCCCGATCTTTTTTGAATTTATTGAACGCAAAGGCGACGACGGCTTTGGCGAAGGTAACTTCAAAGCGCTGTTTGAAAGCATTGAACAAGAACAGATCGACAGCGGGGAACTCGCTTAACTCTTTATTCTTTTTGGCCTTAAAGCTTCGCGCCTTTAACCTGATCCATAGCCAGCCTCGCAAAAGTAGTTCCAGCATTCTTGCGGTGAGAACAGGTCGCACACTTCGGCCAGTGCATCGAACATCTGATCGAAGGTCCTAGCAC